>JBBATY010000007.1:29941-64274 GCA_040398525.1 Ilumatobacteraceae bacterium
AGTGCCTCGCCGGTGCGGCGCCGCCCACGACCACCACGACGGTGCCGGCGACGACCACCACCTTGCCGCCGACGACCACCACGTTGCCGCCGACGACGACCACCTTGCCGCCCACCACGACCACCACACCAGCGACAACGACGACAGCGGCGCCGACGACGACGGCGGGGCCCACCACGACCACCCTGCCGTTCATCGTCGCATCGGGCCCGTTGCGCACTGCCACCGTCGGAGCCGTGTACGCGGGAGCTGTGAGCGCCATCGGCGGGGTAGCGCCGTACACGTTCGCCCTATCGGCGGGCTCGCTCCCGGCTGGCTTGTCGTTGAACACCTCCAGCGGTCTGGTGACCGGTACACCGACGACGGTGGGAACCACGTCGTTCTCGGTGAGGGTGACCGCTGGCAATGGGACTCAGGCGATCAGCTCGACGTCGATCCAGGTCGTGGCCGCCCCAGTGATCGGCACGGCTGCCCTGCCCGGCGCCCTGACGCAGACGCTGTACAACTCGACGCTCTCTCGTACCGGTGGCCTCGCGCCGTACACCTGGTCGGTCGCTAGCGGCACCCTGCCCGCTGGCCTGTCGCTGAACACCTCGACCGGGGCGATCACCGGCACCCCCACCACGGCGGGGACCTCGAACATCACGTTCCGGGTGACCGACAGCAACGGTGCCGCCGCCACGTCGGCCAAGTCGATCGTGGTGACCCTGCTCACCGCGCCGGCTGCGTTCAACAAGTCGGCGCCGGCCAACAACGCCACGGGTCAGGCCCGCAACGCCCTCGCCCTGTCGTGGGCGGCAGCCACCCGGGCGACGCGCTACGAGTACTGCGTCGACACCACCAACGACAACGCCTGCGCCGGGTCGTGGATCTCGACGAACACCGCTCGCACTGCGACCCTGAACGGGCTGGCGGCGAACACGGCCTACTACTGGCAGGTCCGTGCGGTGAACGCCGCGGGCACCACCATCGCCAACAGCGGCACGTGGTGGAAGTTCACCACCGGCGCCTGACCCGGTGCTGACCCGGACCGCCCACTGAGCGGGGACGTCACAGCTCGCCCCGGTGCATCCGTTCCCCCTGGGACGTAACGTCCCGTGGGGAGGATCACCGATGCGCATCGTGCACACCAGCGACTGGCACCTCGGCCGGCAGTTCGGCCCGTACCCGATGCACGACGACCAGGAACGCTTCGTCGACTGGTTCGTCGCCATGGTCGAGGCGCAACGTGCCGATCTGGTGGTGATCGCTGGCGACATCTACGACCGCTCGATCGCACCGGTCGAGTCGATCGAGCTGTTCCGCGACGCGGTGCGGCGGCTGCGCGCCACCGGGGCCACCGTCGCCGTGATCAGCGGCAACCACGACGGCCCGGACCGGCTGTCGCCGTACGGCGACCTCGGCGACAGCAGCGGGTTGCTGATCCGCGGTGGCTACGCAGGTGTGGGGGGTGTGACCCGTCTCGAGCTCGCCGACGGCCCACTCGACCTGGTGCTGTTGCCGTTCCTCGAACCGGCAGCTGCCCCGGACGCGTTCGGCAACCCGACCGAGGTGCCCGGCGACCGGGTCGACCTCGTCGAGCGCCGTCGGCGGCGCACCCACGAGTCGGTGCTGGCGAGCGCTATCGCTGCCGCCCGCCCGTTGCTGAGCGCCCCACGGTCGGTGGCGATCGCCCACGCCTTCGTCGCCGGTGGCGGCACCAGCGAGTCCGAGCGGCAGCTGGTGGTGGGCGGCACCGGCGAGGTCGCGGCCTCGTTGTTCGACGGGTTCTCGTACACCGCGCTCGGTCACCTCCATCGCCCGCAGGAGGTGGGTGGTCCCACCGTGCGCTACTCGGGCACGCCGCTCGCCTACTCGTTCTCGGAGGACCACCCGAAGTCGGTGAACGTCGTCGAGCTCGACCCCGACGGCACGTGCCGCGTCGAGCTGGTGCCCGTCGACGTGGGTCGCGCCGTGTGCACCCTGCGCGGCACGATGGCCGAGCTGCTCGACCCGGCACGCCATCCCGGCGCGCGCGATCGCTTCGTGCGGGCCATCGTCACCGACCGCGAGACCGTGCTCGACGCCCGGTCGCGCCTCGGCACGGTCTACCCGCACCTCGCCGAGGTGCGCCTGGCCCCCGAGGGCCTCGACCTCGGTGCGCTGACGACCGTCGGCGCTGCCACCCGCGAGCTCGACCCGCTCGAGGCGACCCGCCAGTTCTGGGCCGAGGTCGAGGGGTCGGCGCCGCCCGACGAGATCGACGCGCTGCTGGTCGATGCGCTCCGCACCGCTGTCGAGCGGAGCCGGTCGTGAAGCCGCTGCGCATCGAGCTCGAGGCGTTCGGGTCGTACCCGGGCCGGGTCGAGGTCGACTTCACCGTCCTCGCCCAGCGTGGCCTGTTCGTCGTCACCGGCCCCACGGGCACCGGCAAGACGACGATCTTCGACGCGATGTGCTTCGCCCTCTACGGCGTCATGCCGCGCAAGGGTGCCGGCGAGGTGCGCTCGCACCACGCCGATGCCGCGGCCGAGACGGTGGTCAGGTTCGACTTCGAGTGCGACGGCGTCCGCTACACCGCGACCCGCAGCCCCGAGTACGAGCGGCCCGCCAAGCGTGGGGGGAAGACCACCCTCGAGCGGGCCCAGGCGCAACTGGTGCGCCACCACGACGACGGCACCACCACGTCGGTGGCCACCAAGGTGCGGGCCGTCACCGACGAGTGCGCCCGACTGCTCGGCCTCGGCGCCGAGCAGTTCCAGCGGGTGGTCCTGCTGCCGCAGGGGGAGGTCGCCAGGTTCCTCTCGGCCAGCAGCGACGAGCGGGGCGAGCTGCTCGGCACCCTCTTCGGTGGAGCGGTCTACGACGGCCTCGTCGACGAGCTGCGCCAGCAGAGCATTGCGTGGGAGCGCTCGGTCGCCGACAGCACGGCGGTGCTCGAAGGGAAGCTCGACACGGCCGAGCAGCAGATCGGCCGGCTCGACGAGCTGCTCGGCCTCGAACCGCCCGGGCCCGACACGCCCGAGCCCGACACGCCCGGGCCCGACACGCCCGACAGCACGACGTCGGCCGACCGGCGCAGCGTGCTGGTGGCCCGGCTCGCCGCGAGCGAGCCCGTCCGGCAGGGCCTGGTCGCCCGAGCTGGCGAACTGAAGGATCGTGCCACCGCCGCCACGCAGCAGCACCGCCTCGACGAGGCCGCCGCGGACCGCTTCGACCAGTACGCCGTGGTCGTGGCCCGGCGGGACGAGCTCGACCAGCAGCGGCCTGCGGTGGAGGCCGCCGAGGCGCAGGCGATCCTCTCCGCCCGGGCCCGCCCCGTCGTCACCGCCGCCGACCATCTCGTGCGGTCGGCCCAGCAGCTCGCCACCGCGCGGAGCCAGCGCGAAGCGCTGCAGGAGCAGCTCGACGCTGCGTTCGGCGAGGGCGGGATCGCCCCAGCACCGCCGTCGCTGGCCGAGATGACGACGGCGGTCGCCGCGCTGCGCGCCGACCTGGAGCGCCGGCGCCAGGCGCTGACAGCGCTCGACCAGGCGGTAGCTGCGCTCGATCACGAGATCGGTCGCCGCGATCAGTTGCGCAACGATCTGCGCCGAGTCGACGACGAGCTCGCCGCGGCCGGCGACCGCTCGGCAGCCATCCGGGCGCGCCTCGACACGCTCGCCCCGCTGCTCGTCGACCGGGCAGCGCTCGCGAGGCGGATCGAGGCGCTCACCGAGCTCGTTGGCCTGCGCCGCGGCCTCGACGCGTTGCGCGTCAAGGCCGACGCGGCGGCGACGGCCGCCGCTGCTGCGACCGCGCACCATGCCGAGCTGTTGGCCCGCTTCGTGGCTACCGAGGCGCCGCGTCTGGCCACCCAGCTGGTGCCCGGCGAGCCCTGCGCGGTCTGTGGCTCGACCGAGCACCCGCGTCCGGCAGCGGCCGACGACCGCGAGCCCACCTCGTTCGACGACGTCGACGCAGCATCCCAGCATCGCGAGCAGTGCGAGGGCGAGCGCAACCGCCTGCAGCACGACCTGGTCGTCGTTGCCGAGCGGCTCGGCGAGCATCGTGAGTCGTCCGTCGACGAGCTGCTGGCACAGCGCGACGCAGCTGCGACCGCGCTCGACCAGGCCGACGCAGCCCACGCCGAGCACGATGAGCTCACGACCGAGCTCGCCCAGCTCGACAACGAGATCGCACGGCTGGGTGTCGGCGGCTCGGGCCTGCGCGGGCAGTTGCACGAGCTCGACCAGGTCGTGACGACGCGGGCCGACGAGCTCGAGGTGGCGCGTTCGGCTGCAGCCGGCATCGACCCCGTCGAGCTCGAGCGCGTCGGGGGTGTGGCGGCCAAGCTGGATGCCCTGTGCGCCGAGGTGCCAGGTCGCGACCAGGCGCTCATTGCGGCAGACGCCACGGCTGGCGCGGCGGAGTCGGCGCTGGCGGCTGCGATCGCCGACGGTTCGTTCGCCGCGGTCGACGAGGCCCGCGCTGCACTGCTCGAGCCCGACGACGAGCAGCACCGTCGGGAGGCGGCGGGTCGGTTGCGCGACGAGCTCGTCGGCCTCGACGGTTCGGTCCGGATGCTGCTCGAGCAGGGTGTCCCCGACGTGCGGCCCGACACCGAGGCATCGGGCCGCGCCGCTGCCGAGGCGACCGAGGCCGCCGAGGGGGCAGCAGCACGTGCGGTGCGGGCCGGTTCGTTGCACGACGAGGCGCACCGCTCGCTCGCCGACCACCAGCGGTTGCTCGGCGAGTCCGGCCAGCTGCGCGCCAGGGCCGACGCTGCGCAGCGCGCCTACCGGGTCTGCGCCCACGGTGGCCAGTTGCGGATGCCGTTGCGCCGGTGGGTGCTGGCCCAAGAGCTCGACCGGGTGACGGCCGCGGCGAACGTGCACCTGGCCCGGATGACGGCCGGGAGGTACTCGCTGCAGCGCCAGATCGGTGTGCTCGACAAGCGGAAGTCGTCGGGCCTCGAGCTCGAAGTGCTCGATGCGCACACCGGCCGGCCACGATCGACGTCGTCGCTGTCGGGTGGCGAGCAGTTCCAGGCGTCGCTCGCGCTGGCGCTCGGCCTCGCCGATGTGGTGAGCCACGGTGGCAACGCCAGTGGCCGTCGCTTCGAGGCACTGTTCGTCGACGAGGGCTTCGGCTCACTCGACCAGGACGCGCTGCGCGACGCCATCGACACCCTCCACCAGTTGCAGGCGACCGGGCGGATGGTCGGGGCGATCACCCATGTCGAGGCGATGAAGCAGGAGCTGCACGTGGGCATCGAGGTCGTCCGTCGCCCCGACGGTCGCGGATCGACGCTGGTCGTCAACCCATGAGCCGGTGGTGGCCGATGCGCGCGACGTGGTGGATGTCGGTCGACGCTCGTGCACCGATGCCCTAACCTCGGCCCATGACGGCACCTGGCTGGCACCCCGACCCCTATCGACGCCACGAGCTGCGCTGGTGGGACGGCGCCGTGTGGTCCGAGCACGTCAGCGACCAGGGCCGGGCCGGGGTCGACCCGGTCGGATCGGCTCCCGTAGCGGCAGTCGACTCGGGCTGGCTCCCACCGACGGCCCAGCAACCGACCGCGTCACCATCGACGGACTGGTCGGGTGCCGCTGTGCCACCGACGGTGCAGCAACCAGCGGTGCCTGCGGGGTCGCCGGTCCCGGCGCCGGACGGGTCGCGCCGCTCGAGCCCGGTCCCCTGGATCGTCGGCGGGGTCGTGGTCGCGCTGCTGGCCGCAGGCGGAGCGCTGCTGGCAGTGCGCGGCGGCTCGGACGACGGGTCGGAGGAGGGCACCACCGTCCCCATTGCGCCCACCAGCTTGGTACCGGAGACGACGGGCCCGCTCGTGCTGCCGACCACCTCGACACCACCTGCCACCTCCGAGCCGGTCGCGACGACCACCCCGCTCACCACCACCCCACCGACGCTGCCGGCCGGGGTGCCGCCGACGGGTGACCTGTTGGTGACGGCGCTGCCCACCTCCGCCGACCTGCCGTCCGACTGGGTCGCTGCCGGGGTCGGCACCGCGGTCGACTTCGAGGGTGGCTCGGGCCTCGGCCAGGGCCTGTGCGGTGGCGACGGCGAGTCGCTGCGGGCCTGGAACGGTGGGTCGATCGGCAACGCCTTCAGCGACTACTTCGACCTGCCGTCGACGGCATCGGTGTCGTACTGGTTGGTCGGCTTCCCTGACGAGGCGACGGCCACTGCCTACCTGGCAGCCACTGCAGCACAGGCCGAGACGTGCGCCGAGACGATCAACTACGAGCTCACCGAGGGCACCGAGCCGGGTCAGTACGACGGCTTCGCCGAAGGGTTCGGCGACACGGCGATCTGGACCTTCGACGAGACTGCGGCCTCCGGGGTGGCCACCGTCGACGGGGCTGACGAGGCGCTCGAGCTCGCCTACGTGTCGAACTTCTCGACCACCTTCGACGGCACCGAGTTCGGCGGCAGCCTCGCTGCGCTGCGGCTCTACGAGCGCTACGGGTCGGTGATCCTGGTGACCGAGCTGTTCGGCGAATGGGATCTGCGCGGCTTCAGCGACACCGATCTTCCCGACTACCGCCCGGCAGCCGAGGACCTGGTGGTCGCGTCCGATGCGGTGCGACCGGCCGTGCTCGACAGGTTGCGCGCCGCCGGGGTGATCGGCTGAGCGGACCGACGGCCCGGGTCAGATCGTCGGGCACGCCTCCTCGATGTAGACGCCGAGGCGTTCGCCGGCGGCGGTGAACTCCTCGTCGTCGATCACCTGGAACTTCTCCATCGCTGCCGGGTCGGTGAACGCCTTCATGATGTCGTAGTCGTACTCGGCGAGCAGGTCGTCGATCGCGCGGTACCCGCTGGCCAGCACCTCGAGATCGGCTGAGTACTCCGACGGGATCTCGTCCTTCAGGCGCTCCATCGCGTCGGCGAAGTCGCCGAACATCTGCACCGGCTCACCGGGGGTGGTGAGGTCGCCCATCCCGGTGAAGGCAGCCTCGAGTGCCTTGGCCACCTCGACACAGGCCTGCGGGACACCGGGGATGGCGTCGGGGATGCTCCCGCCCGAGCTCTCACCATCGGTCGTCGGCGCCGCCGTCACCTCCGGTGCGGTGTCCGGGGCGGTGATCAGGCTGGTGCCGTCGTCACCGCTCCCGTCGCTGCTCTCGTCGCCACCTCCGCAGGCGGCGAGCAGCACGGTGGCGGTGAGCAGACCTGCTGCGAGGCGGCGACGGCGAGGCGTTCGAGCGGTGAACATGTCGCCACAGTACGACGCTGCCCGCAGCTCCGGCGGTCGCGCAGGCAGTCCGCGCCCCGGTCGGCACCCTACGCTGACGGTCGATGACCGAGGAGCGGACGGGAGACGACCAGCGTCGGCGCGCCGTCAGGGCGTCGCTCGCCGGTTCGGTGGCCGACGACTTCCGGCCCGACGTCGAGGGCCTGCGCGCCGTGGCCGTGATCGTCGTCGTGCTGTTCCACGCGAAGTTCGCCGCGTTCGAGGGCGGCTTCATCGGTGTCGACGTGTTCTTCGTGCTGTCGGGGTTCTTGATCACCCGGCTGCTCGTGAAGGAGCTGGCCTCGACGGGCACCATCTCGCTGCGGACGTTCTGGGCGCGCCGAGCGCGCCGGCTGCTGCCTGCGTCGGCGTTGGTGGTGGTGGCGACCCTGCTGGTCGGGCGCGTGGTGCTGGCCCCACTCGACCAGCGTTCGCTCGCTGTCGATGCGCTGGCGGCCGGGGCCTTCGTGGCCAACTTCCGCTTCGCCGCAGTGCTGGGCGACTACTTCGGTGCGCAGCTCGGTGAGCTCACGCCGTCACCGTTGCTCCACTTCTGGTCGCTGGCGGTCGAGGAGCAGTTCTATCTCGTCTGGCCGGGGCTGATGCTGCTGGTGGCCCGCCGCCCGCGCCAGTACCGCCGGCTGCTCATCCTGGTGCTCGTCGGCCTCGGGCTGGCGTCGTTGCTCACCTCGGTGTGGCTCACCTCGGCCCGGCCGACCTGGGCGTTCTACCTGCTCCCGGCCCGCATGGTCGAGCTGATCGTCGGTGCGCTCGTCGCCCTGGCCTGGCCGACGATCCGCGCCCTGCCGTCGGGCGGCCGGGCGGCCGCCGGCTGGGTGGGCCTCGGGCTGATCGCCGTATCGGTGCTGGTGTACGACGAGTCGATGGCCTTCCCCGGGGTGGTGGCGATGGTGCCGGTCCTCGCCACCGCAGCAGTCATCGCCGCGGGTGGTAGTGGCGCACCGGCGTGGGCTCCGGGTCGTGTGCTCGGCCCACGGCCGATGCAGTGGATCGGCAGGCACTCGTACGCGACCTACCTGTGGCACTGGCCTGCGCTCGTGCTGGCCGAGGCCGAGCTCGGGCCGCTGTCGGTGGCCGAGCGGTTCGTCGTGATCGGCATGTCGGTGGCGCTCGCGTACCTGTCGCACCGCCTCGTCGAGGACCCCGTGCGGCACGCGCCCGCGTTCGCCGCATCGCCCGGGCGCGGCCTCGCGCTCGGTGGTGCGCTGTCGGCCACCGTGCTGGTGGCCGGCGGGTTGTCGTGGGCCACGCTGCCGTCGCTCACCGGTGGAGGCGAGGCCGTGGCCCCCACGCTCGTGGCCGCGTCGACGGCGCCGAGCAACACCGTCGACACGGGTGCGGGCGGGGGCGGGGTGGTGCCGAGCTCGAGCGTCTCGGTCGACACCGGCCTGGGCACCGGCGGCTACGAGGCGCTGCTGGCCGCCAACCAACAGGTGCTCGCCGCCGGCCTGGCCACCGACGAGGTGCCCTCCAACCTGCGGCCTTCGCTGGCCACCGCCTTCGACGACAAGTCGCAGCTCTACCCCGACGGATGCGTGAACATCGGTGTCGACGCCGAGCTGCACGACTGCCGCTACGGGGTCGTGGGCGGGGGGTCGCGCATCGTCTTGTACGGCGACTCTCACGCGGCCCACTGGTTCCCGGCGCTCGAGGCCATCGCCGCCGAGCGCGGCGCCGAGCTGGTGGTGATGACCAAGGGTGGGTGCCCCACGGCCGCGGTGCGCATCCCCACCAACACCTTGGCCCGCACCTGCCCGCAGTGGCGCGACCGAGCGATGGCCCGCCTCGCCGAGCTGCAGCCCGACATGGTGGTGGTCACCGCCTGGGCGGGGTACCCGAACAGCGACGACGAGTGGCGCACCGGGCTGCAGGAGACCCTGGGGCGCATCGCCCCGCACGCGCGCGACCTGGTGGTGCTGGGCGACAACCCGAACACCTCGGCGGTGCCGGCGACCTGCCTGTCGGAGCACCTCACCGACGCGACGCGCTGCATCAACCGTCGCGAGCGGGCGGTCAGCCCGGGGCGCATCACCGTCGAAGGTGAGGTGGCCGCTGCCAACGGCGGCCGGTTCATCGACACCAGCGACTGGCTCTGCACCCCGGAGGCCTGCCCCGTCATCCTCGGCGACATCCTGCTCTACCGCGACGTCACCCACCTCACCACCACGGGCGCAGCCTGGCTGCGGCCACTGCTCGAGGCGTCCCTGTTCCCCGGCTGAGCCGGCGTGCCAGACTCAGCGTCATGACCGACGGCTTCGACACCCCGATCGTCCGCGACGGCGACACCTTCACCGGACCATGGCGCGCGCCGCACCAGATGCTGGCCGATCAGGAGTACGACGGCCACACGAGCGTGCACGACGAGGAGACCGCAGGCAAGCTCGGCCTGGTCGGAGCACCGATCGAGGGGCCGACGCACTTCAGCCAGTTCGATCCGCTGGCCGTCGAGATGTGGGGCCCGCAGTGGTTCGAGCGTGGATGCCTGAGCGCCCACTTCGAGACGATGGTGATCGAGGGCGAGCAGGTGCAGGCCAGCGTCACTCGCACGGGTGCGGCCACGGCGCGCGGCACTGCGATGAAAGCGACCGGCGAACCGGTCCTCTCGGCATCGCTCACCCTCGGCGACGAGCCCACCGAGCTCGACGAGCGGCTGGCGCGCATGCAGGCCAAGGACCCTGGCGAGCTGTTCATCGTCGACCAGTTGGTGGTGGGCGCGACATCGGGCCCGTTCACCACCTCGATGGGCTTCGACGAGTGGAACGGCAACCTCTACCCGTTCTCGCTCGCCGACAAGCTGCGGGTGATCACCGAGACCTCGCCGTGGTACGACCCGGCGCAGTCGTCGCCGTGGGGGCACGCCGTCGTGCCGACCGAGATGCTGAGCGTGCTCGCCCACAAGGTGGGCAACCACTTCCCGGTGCGGCGGCCGACCGTCGGGCTGTTCATCGACCTCGAGGTGAAGCGCCATGCCCCGGTGCTGGTGGGCGAGCAGTACTCGCTCGTGCACGAGCTCGTCGCCGTCGGCCAGAGCCGCCGGACCGAGAGCTACTGGACCCGCACCCGCCTCACCGATCCGGCGGGGCAGCTCGTGGCCACGGTGCTCCTGCACCAGGGCGTGTTCAAGGCGTCGTACGCCGGCTACCCGCAGGACCGCCTCTGAGCGCGTCGACGCCGGGCGTCGCTGCGCGGCCGACCGCAGTCAGCTGACGACGACTCCGCCGTCGCACGTGATGACCTCGCCCACCGTGTAGGCGCCCGCACGCGAGGCCAGGAAGATGGCCAAGCCGGCGATGTCCTCGGGGGTGCCCACCCGGCCGCGCGGGTTGTGGCGGCCGATCGCTTCCCAGTCGGTGCCGTCGACGTCGCCGCGGGTGCCCACTCCGGTGCTCAGCATCCAGGTGGGGAACGGGCCGGGCGCAATCGCGTTGGCGATGATGTTGCGGCGCACGAGCCGCGCCGCCAGCAACTTGGTGAGCGAGTGCACGGCTGCCTTCGACGGCCCGTACGAGTAGGTCTCGAACGCCGGCAGGCGGATGCCGTCGATCGAGCCGATGTTGATGATGCGCGCCGGGTCGTCGGGCGTGCCGGCGGCCTCGAGCATCGGGAGCAGACGCTGCACCAGGAAGAACACACCCTTGACGTTGGTGTCCATCACCTTGTCCCAGCCGACCTCGGGGAAGGTCTCGATCGGCGCGCCCCACGACACCCCGGCGTTGTTCACCAGCACGTCGAGGCGCTCCTCGCGCTCGCGGAGTGCCGCGGCCAGCGCGTCGATGCCCTCGAGGGAGGTCACGTCGGCAGGGATCGAGATGCACTCCCCGCCGAACTGCTCGACGAGCCGCGCTGCGGTGGCGTCGCAGGCGTCGGCCTTGCGTGAGCTGATGTACACCTTGGCGCCGTTGGCGAGGAAGCCGGCAGCGATCATCTCGCCGATGCCGCGCGACCCGCCGGTGACGAGCACCACCTTGCCGCGCACGGAGAACAGGTCGTCGATCTTCATGCCGGGCGAGGGTAGTTCCCCGGGTCGTTCGCACCCAAGGGGTCGTGCATAGAGTCGGCCCCACGTCTCGCGCATCCACCGTCCCGGGGTTCACCCAACGCCGCCTGTGGCTGGTGCTCGGCTCGCTCATGCTCGCCGTGCTGATGGCGAGCATGGAGGGCTCGATCATCTCCACGGCGCTGCCCACCATCGCCGGCCAGTTCAACGCCTTCGAGAGCTTCGCCTGGGTGGGCACGGCGTACATCGTCACGTCGACCATCGCCACGCCGTTGCTCGGCAAGCTGTCCGACCTCTACGGCCGGCGACGAATTTTCCAGATCACGATGGGCATCTTCGTCGTCGGCTCGCTGCTGTGTGGTGCGTCGCAGTCGATGGGCCAACTGATCGCGGCTCGTGCGGTGCAGGGCGTCGGTGGTGGAGGCATCCAGGCGTTGGCCTTCGCGATCCTGGGCGACATCCTCCCGCCGCGCGAGCGCGGCCGCTACATCGGGTATTTCACGCTCGCCTTCGTCGGCGCAGCGCTGCTCGGTCCGCTCATCGGTGGGTTCATCATCGACCACTACACCTGGCCGTGGATCTTCTACGTCAACGTGCCGTTCTGCCTGGTCGTCGCGGCGATCGCGCACGTGGCCCTGCGCTTGCCGTTCACCCGACGCAGCGCTCGTCTCGACTACGCCGGTGCGGTGCTGCTCACCCTCGGGATCGGCTGCTTGATGATCGGCCTCGAGGAGGGTCGCAAGGGCTGGACCGACACGCTGCCCCTGGTGCTGTTCGCCCTCGCCGCCGTGCTGCTCGTGGCGTTCGTGCTCGTCGAGCGCACGGCGGCCGAGCCGATGATCCCGCTGCACCTGTTCTCGAACCCGGTGGCGCTGGTGTGCATCCTGCTCGGGTTGTTCGCCGGTGTGGTCACCTACGGCGCAGGGCAGTTCCTGCCGCTCTACTTCCAGGACTCGCTGTTCGTGTCGCCCACCGAGTCGGGCCTGCGCATGCTGCCGCAGATGGTGGGAGTCACCATGGCGACGTTCATCGTCGGCAGGATGATCGCGAAGACGGGCAGGTACAAGATCTTCCCGATCGTCGGATCGCTGTGCGCGATGCTCGGCCTGCTCGGTGTGGCCCAGATCACGGGCGACACCGCGTACCTCTGGCTGGTGCTGCCCATGGTGTTGATGGGCTTCGGGTCGGCGTCGCTGTTCACCACCACCTCGATCGCCGGGCAGAACGCAGTCGCCTTCCACGACCTGGGCGTCGTCACCGCGACGATGGTGTTCTTCCGCAACCTCGGTGGCTCGTTCGGCCTTGCAGCATTCGGCACGATCCTCAATGCCACCATCCGTGCCGAGATCCCGGCGCGCACCGACGTGAGCGCCGACGACGCAGCCAGCCTGATCCGCTCACCGGCCGAGATCGCCGCGCTGCCCGACGTCACCCGCCAGGCCGTCGTCGACAGCGTGGCCCTCGGGGTGAGCCGGATCTACTGGGTGTGCGCGGCGTCGATGGCGGTGGCGTTCCTGCTGGCGCTGCTGCTCCCCGAACGGCCGTTGCGGGCCCGTGCAGGGCTGAGCGACGCCATGGAGGACAGCGCCCCAGTGCCGGCTGCCAACGCGGCCGATACCTCGCCTGCCTGACCCGCCGATGGCGAGCCGGGTGTCGCCGGTGCTCAGCGGGTCGACTCGGCGAAGCGCTCGACGTCGGCGCGATGCCCGGCGACGACGATCCGGTCGCCTGCGCCGAGCACGGTGTCGCTCTCGGCGTAGGTGAACGGCGATCCCTCTGGCTTGATGCACACCACCGTGATGCGGTGCCGGGCCCGCAGCGACGCCTCGGCGAGCGTCTTGCCGACCGCGGCTCGGGGCACGAGGGTCTCGACGATCACGAAGTCGTCGTCGAGGTCGAGGTACTCGAGCATCGCGCCTGTGACCAGGTGGGCGACGCGTCGACCCATCTCGGCCTCGGGGAACACCACACGATGCGCGCCCACCCGGTGCAGGATGCGCCCGTGGGCCGCAGTGATCGCCTTGGCCCAGATGTTGGGCACACCGAGGTCGACCAGTGCCGCGGTGGCGAGCACACTGGCTTCGATGTCGGAGCCGATGCACACCACAGCGGTGCGGACGTCGGCCACGCCGAGTTGGCGCAGGGTGCGCTCGTTGGTGGCGTCGGCCTCGACCACGTGCGACAGCACACCGACATGATCCTGCACCCGCTCGGGGCGGCCGTCGATCGCCAGGACGTCGTAGCCCATCTCGACCAGGGTGCGTGCCACGGACGAGCCGAAGCGGCCGAGACCGACCACCACCACCTCGCCCTGGTCGCGGGTGTGCCGGTCGACGAGCCGCGCCGCGACATCGCCGACGGTCGCAGGTGCACGGTGCTCGGGTGTCTCAGCCAATGATCGGACGCTCCTCGGGATAGCGATAGGTGCGCAGCCGCTCGCGCAGCGCGATGGCAGCGACGAAGGTGACCGGTCCGACACGGCCGGCGAGCATCACCACCACGATGAGCAGTTTGCCCGCGAACGGCAGCTCGGGGGTGATCCCGGTCGACAGCCCGACGGTGCCGAACGCCGACGCCGCCTCGAACAGGGCGCTGGTGAGTGCGACGTCGGCGATCAGCTCGAGCAGGAGCGAGGTGCCGACCACGAGGCCCACCGAGAGCAGGGCGACGGTGAGGGCCTGGCGGATGGTGGCGGTCGGGATGCGGCGTCGGAAGGCGATGACGTCGCGCTCGCCGCGGATGTCGGCCCAGATGGCGTAGCCGAGCACGGCGAAGGTGGTGACCTTGATGCCACCGCTGGTGGACGCCGAGCCGGCGCCGATGAACATCAGCGTGCTGAGCACGAGGAGCGACCCCTCGTTCATCTCGCCGATCGCGATGGTGTTGAACCCGGCGGTGCGGGGTGTGAGCCCCTGGAACCATCCGGCGAGCAGCTTGTCGCCGACTCCGAGCTGGCCCAGCGTCGCCGGGTTCGACCACTCGACGGCGATCACGAACAGCGGCCCGACGACGAACAGGACGCCGCTCGCCAGCAGAGTGATGCGCGTGTGCAACGACCAGCGGCTCGGTCGCACCCTGCGGAGCAGCTCGACGAGCACGGGGAACCCGAACCCGCCGATGATGAACGACGCAGCGATGGTGATCGTCACCACGGGGTCGCCCACGAAGCGGGTCAGGTTGTCGGAGTAGAGCGAGAGCCCGGCGTTGTTGAACGACGCGACGGCGTGGAACACCCCGCTGTACAGGGCCTCGCCGATGGGCTCGTCGTAGCTCGCCCACAGGCGCAGGGTCAGCACGGTGGCGACGACCGCCTCGACGGCGATGGTGATGGTGGCCACGGCAGCGACGAGCGCGCGCAGCTCGCCGGCCTCCACCGCGCCGAGCTCGGTGCGCGTGAGCATCCGCTGACGCAGGCCGATGCGGTGCGATGCGAGCAGGGCGAACACCGACCCGATGGTGACGATGCCGAACCCGCCGACCTGCATGAGTGCGAGCAGCACCAGCTCACCGAACAACGAGAAGGTCTCGATGTCGACCGTGGCGAGGCCGGTGACCGTTGCTGCCGAGGCCGACATGAACAGTGCGTCGCCGGAGCCCGGGTGCTCGCCGCTGTCGAAGGCGATCGGCAGCGCCAACAGCACTGC
The DNA here is from genome assembly GCA_040398525.1 of Ilumatobacteraceae bacterium. Lineage (GTDB taxonomy): Bacteria > Actinomycetota > Acidimicrobiia > Acidimicrobiales > Ilumatobacteraceae > VFMC01. The sequence goes on from JBBATY010000007.1 coordinate 44,823, forward strand.
ACCCACGGCGATCAGCGCGACGAAGGCGACCACGACGAACTGCGCCGGGTTGGTCGTCGCATCGAGCAGCCGCCGTCGAGGCACGACGGCGACGCTAGCGGCCGACCTCGTAGGATGACGTCGTGCTCGGGGCCGTTCGTCGTTACACCCCTCGCCAGTGGCGGGTCGCTGCTGTCGCTGCGGTCGTGGTGGCCCTGCTCGTCGGGCTGCCGACCGACGTGATCCCCAACCCGGTGTTCGGGCGCCCGGTGCCCGTGACGTGGTGGTCGTACCCGGTACTCGTGGTCACTGCCCTGCTCGGAGGTCTGCTTGCTGCGACCTATGTGCGCACCGACGACGAGCTCGACCGGCCGGCGCGCACCGGCGGCATCGGGGGTCTGCTGTCGTTCTTCGCAGTGGGCTGCCCGGTGTGCAACAAGGTGGTCGTCCTGGCGCTGGGCACGGTGGGTGCCCGTCGATGGTTCGAGCCGTTGCAGCCGCTGCTCGCAGCGGTGTCGCTGGTGCTGCTCGTCGTCGCCCTGCGTGCCCGACTGCGTTCCGTCGACGCCTGCCCGCTCGCTGGGCCGGCTGTCGCGGCCTGAGCCGCCGACCGGATCCGGTCAGCCTCGACCGGTGCCGTCGGCCTCGCTCGGGTGCTGCACCTGCCACGGAGGGGTCCAGTCGCCCGGCACGCGCAACTCCACGCCGGCATCGTCCTCGATCACCTTGCACACCGTCATCTCCCCGGCCCCGTCGCCGTAGCGCTCGGCAGCTTCACGGAACCGTGCATAGGCCGCCTGGGTGAGCTCGTCGCGCGTGCCGACCTCGGTGAGCAGGTCGTCGATCAGGTGCAGATCCTTCAGGCACAACGCCAGCCGGAACGAGGGGTCGTAGTGGCCGGCGAGGATCGACGGCACGTCGTGGTCCATCACGAAGCTCTCGGCCGCCCCACCCTTCATGGCCTCCCACCAGACGTCGGGCTCGAGGCCGGCCACCTTCGCCGCCACCATTGCCTCGCCGATCGCCGCAGCGTGGATGAACCACAGTTGGTTGTTGACCAGCTTGGCCACGTAGCCGTTGCCGTAGCCGCCGACCCGGCGCACGACACCGATCGCGTCGAGCACGGGTCGCACGTGCTCGACGGCGTCGTCTCGACCGCCGACGAACAGGATCATGTCGCCGCGGATCGCCGAGTCGATGCTGCCGGTCACCGGGCTGTCGACGGCAGCACCGCCGGCAGCCTCGAACTCGGCAGCCAGGGCGCGCATCAGCGACGGGCTCGACGTCGTGAGGTCGATCCAGGTCCGCCCGGTGCAGTCACCGGCGAGCAGGCCGTCGGGCCCGCGCACCACCTGCTCGATCTGCGACGGGCCGAACACCATCGACAGCACCACGTCGGACTGCGCGATCACCTCTCGCGGTGAGCCGGCCCAGGTCGCGCCACGGGCGATGAGGTCGTCAGCCGCCTCGCGACGAACGTCGTGGACGACGACCTCGTTCCCGGCGCGCAGCAGGTTGCGGGCGACAGCGCTGCCCATGTTGCCGAGCCCGATCATCCCCGTTCGCATCGTCGTACCCCCTGCGTCGGCGGGAGCCTAGGCGCGCGGTGCGGGCCTGTCGGCCAGGCCCGGCCGCGGCGTCAGGAGGCTCGGTAGACCGTGGAGGAGCCGTGGCCCGCGAGCAGGGCCGACACCAAGATGCCGAGGGGCAGGGTGCCCCAGTAGCCCAGGCCGACACCGGGCGCCACGTTGCCGATGAACAGCATCAGCAGCCAGGTGGCCGGGAACGTGGCGATGAGCAGGATGGCCGACGCAGCGATGAGAGCCCGGATCATGAGAACCTCCAAGGAAGAATGTCAAGCGGAACCTTAGATTCTCGAGTGACGGTCGACGCGGATGGCGGTCGACGGCTCAACGCGGCGATCTCGACGGTGTGCCGAGCACCAGCCCCAGGTCGCGCCCGAGCGCCGGGAGCACCACATCGCACACGCCGCCACCCGACTGGGGGGACCGGCCACCGACGAAAGCGGTGACGACGGTGCCGTCGTTCAGCACCCAGGCACAGGTGACGGCGTCGAGCACCGACCCGGTGTGGCCCCAGCCGTACTGGTCGAGCATCACGGCCGGATAGCGCATCGTCGCCAGATCGGCCGGGCCCACCGACGAGAGCATCGCCGCGAGGTCGTCGCTCGACGCAAGCCACGCCCCGGCACCACCGAGACGTTCGAGCCGCGCCAGGCCCTCCGGGTGGGGGGCCAGATCGGGTGGCGCCCCGGAGTCGACCAGCTGAGCGCGATCGACCCCGACCGGATCCCAGACCAGGATGCGGGTCGCTTCCTCGAGCGGTCGACCGGTGAGGTGCTCGACGAGCAGGCCGAGCGCGCAGTAGTTGCCGTTGGAGTAGCGCCATGTGCCCCGTGTGCCGGTGGGAGGCGACGCCATCGACTCGGCGAGCTGGTCGCGGCACGTGCCGCTCCCCACGAACCAACGACTCCGATCGACCGGCATCCCGGCCGAGTGGTCGAGCAGCTCGCGCACGGTGACCCCGTCCCAGCCCGGATGGTGCGGCACGTCGAGCGCGTCCCACGGCACCTGGTCGGCAGCGGCGATCGCGCCGAGCTCGACCAGCCTGGCGACGGTGAGCGAGGTCACCAGCTTGCTGAGGCTGGCGATCACGAACGGTGTCGACCCGTCGACGGGTGCGCCGTCGAGCTGGGTGCCCGCTGCGTCGCGGAACACCGAGGCACCGCCGCGCCACACACTCACCGCGACTGTGGGGTTGCGTCGGGCCAGGCGATCGACGGCGGCGGCGAGCTCGGGGAAGTCGGCCTGGCCGAGCTCAGGTGTCGGCGGTGGGCTCGTGGTGGTCGTGCTGGTCGTGCTCGTGCTGGTCGATGTGCTGGTGGTGCTGGTGCTGGTCGTGCTGGTGCTCGTCGACGTCGACGCCGGCACCGTGGTGCTGGTGCTGGTGCTGGTCGTGCTCGTCGTGGTCGACAGCCCGGGCGATGTTGTCGACGACGCGGCGGTCGACGATGCCTCGGCCACCGCCACCGATGATGCTGCGAGGCTGAGCGCCAGGCCGGTGAGCGCCCCGTGGTAGGTGGCCATCACGACGGGTGCCATCCAGCGGCGCTCGTTCACGAACATCCGCCAGCCGAGCACCGAGTCGCTGGCGACGAACAGCGTGGTGCCGACGATCGCGGCGATGCGCCCCGTGCTCCACCCGGCGACGGCCATCACGGTGATGACGACGAGGTAGCACGCCACGGGGATCCGCAGCGCCCGGTCGCGCCGGGCCGCACCGCGCAGGATCGATCGCCCGGCTGCCCCGACCACGACGCCGGCGAGGGCGAGGGCGAGTAGGCCGAGCCACAGATGGTCGAGGCCGAGGGCGGCGAACATCACCACGAAGGCGACGTGTCCGAGCGCGAAGGCACCCAGGCCCACCAGGAAGCGGTCGACAGCGGGAAGAAGGGCGACGTCGCCCACCAGGCACAGTGCGAACCCCACAGTGGCGGCGACGATCGCCGTGGTGGAGACGTCGTCGGCCACTGCGACGGCGAGCAGCCCCAGCGCCACCGTGACGAGCGGCTTGGTGATCGCCTCGACCCGTCCCGACGACGCGACGCGCGACCACCAGTTCACCGGCGCGGCCACGAGGGCCACCGCCGCTGCAGTGACGGCGAGGAGATCCACGACCGGTACCGTACGGCCATGAGCCCCGAGCAGATCGTCACCACCGTGATCGGCGCCCTCGAGCGCAAGGACCTCGACGCCGCGTGCAGCCTGATGGCCGACGACGTGGAGTACGACAACGTCCCGATCGGCAAGGTCGTCGGACCTGCCGCGGTGGCCTCGACCCTCGGCCCGTTCTTCTCGATGTGCGGGCAGATCGAGTGGGTGGTGCTCCACCAGGCGGCGAACGGTGACGTGGTGATGAACGAGCGGGTCGACCGGTTCGAGATGGGTGGCCGCTGGGTCGAGCTTGCGGTCGCCGGTGTGTGGGTGGTGCGCGACGGCAAGGTCGTGCTGTGGCGTGACTACTTCGACCTGGGTGCGTTCCAGGCGATGATGGCGCCGCCGGCCTGACGCCTGCCCAGCCTGCCCGGCCTGCCCGGCCTGCCCGGGTCAGCGCTTCCAGGTGAGCTGATCGCTCGACCAGTCGACCTCGCCCAGGGCGAGGTCGCTCGCGCCGGCGTGGCCGTAGCGCAGGTACGAGTCGAACTGCTGGGTCGACAGCGCCGGGGTGTAGTGCAGGCCCTGTTGGCGCAGGCAGCCCATGCTGACGAGCAGGTCGGCCTGGGCACCGTGCTCGATGCCGTCGCACGACACGTCGAGACCGAGCTCGCGCACGAGCGAGACGAGCATCTGGACCACGGCACGGTCGGCTCGGTGCACCGTCACCGACTCGAGTGCGTGACGGCCGATGCGCACCTCGTCGATCGGCAGCTTGCGCAGCAACTGCAGCGACGACACCCCGCGAGCGATGTCTTCGAGGCACACCCGTCCGCCGCGGGCACGCAGGGCGCCGAGCGTGGCCGCTGCCTGCTCGAGGTCGTCGGCCACGTGCGCCTCACGGATGTCGACGGTGAGCAGACGGGGATCGATGATGCGGACGATCTCGTCGAGCTTGCTGCCACCGTGGATCAGCCCGGTCGAGCCCGGCCCGAGGTTGAGGCGGAACCGGAACCCGGCGGGCAGGCCCCGAGCGACGAGCTGTTGGATGCCCGGCTGGGCGCGGACGAGCATCTCGTCGGTCAGTCGGTCGAGCAGGCCGAGCCGCTTGGCGGTGTCGATGAACTCGTAGGCCTCGACGATCCGGCCACCGGGGCGCAGCCATCGCGCGAGGAGCTCGGCACCGATCACCCGGCCGGTCGTTGCGTCGATCTCCGGCTGTAGGAACGGCAGGATCTCGCCGTTGTCGACCGCGTGCCGCAGCGAGGTCTCGATCTCCATCTGGTGATCGAGCTCGGACTGCATCTGGCCGTCGAACACCACCACCTGGTTGCGGCCACTGTTCTTCGCTCGGTAGAGCGCGGTGTTGGCGCTGCGCAGCAGGTCGCTGCTGGTCGATCCGTGGCGCGGAGCGGCCGCCACACCGACCGAGCCCGACGACGGCATGGGCCGCCCTTCGGCCATCACCGGCCTGGCCAGTGCTTCGATGATCCGGCCCGCCACCACGACCGCCTCGGCGATGTCGGTGTCGGGAAGGACCACGACGAACTCGTCGCCGCCGATGCGGCCGGGGATCGCGCCGTAGCTGAGGCTCTGGCCGATCCGCTCGGCGAGTGTGGCGAGGAACAGGTCGCCGCCTCGGTGACCGAGCTGGTCGTTGACGGCCTTGAACCGGTCGAGGTCGATGAACAGCAGGCCGACGGAGCGCCCGGCGGAGTCGGCCAGCACCTGCTCGAGCGCTTCGAGGGTGCCGCGGCGGTTGAAGAGGCCGGTCAGCGCATCGTGCCGGGCAATGTGGTCGAGCTGGCTGTTGGTGGTGGTGAGCTGGTCGTTGAGCTGCGAGAGCCGATCCTGCTCGTCGGCCAGGTTCGCCGACAGGCGGATGCTCGCCTGTTGCAGCCGTAGCGATGCGAGCAGCGAGCGCGACACCTCGATGTGCAGGGCGCACATCCCGGCGAGGAACCCCCACAGCAGCACCGCGATGCCGCGCAGCTCCGGGTCGCCGCTGAACCACAGCCCCGCCGAGCTGACGGCAGTCATCGGCACGGCGTACGAGCAGAAGAGGTCGAAGCGGCCGGCGGTGGCGACCACACCGATGCTGGTGGCCAGCGTGGGGACCAGCACGGCGAGCAGCTGGACCTCGACCCGGGCGTCGGCGACGAGCCACGAGCAGTACCCGAGCACGATGCCGGCGCAGCCGAAGGCCAGCGCAGTGAGCGTCGTCCAGGGCGAGCCCCTGAGCGGCTCACGCCGGTGCCGGGGCAGCGACACCGCGGCCACCATCATCGCCGTGGCGATCGTGGTGCCGCCGAGCCACCACATGCCCCGGTCCGGGTCGATCTCGTCGTCGAGCAGCACCACGAACCCGAGCGCGGCCGGGATGAGCACATAGCGCAGCACGGCGAGGTTGGCCACCACGTGCGACAGCGCGTTGCGGCGCACCACCTGCTCGTCGCGCTTGTCGAGCGGCGGGATGCGCAACTGCCGACCGCTGCGTTGCGGGGGCGCGTTCGTCGAGGGTGGGAGCTGAGGGGTGTTCATCGGGAGAGATGTCAGGATCGCCACGGAACGTGGTGGTCCTGGTGTCGACTGTCCGTCGAGGTGCCGTCGGTGCCAGGGTCGCGGCCAGACTGAGCATGTGCGCGGCCGCTTCGCCCCGTCACCGACCGGTGAGCTCCACCTCGGCAACCTGCGTACGGCGCTCGTCGCCTGGCTGTCGGCCCTGCACGGTGGTGGCGACGTCGTGCTGCGCATGGAGGACCTCGATCCGGTGACGTCGTCGCGCGACCACGCGGCCCGCCAGCTCGCCGATCTGGCGGCGCTGGGGCTGCACCCCACCGGGGAGGTGGTGTTCCAGTCGGAGCGGTTCGAGCTGTACCGGGCGGCGATCGCCCGGCTCGATGCCCTCGGGCTGGTGTACCGCTGCTACTGCACCCGACGCGAGATCCGCGAGGCTGCAGCTGCACCCCACGGTGACCACCTCCCCGAGGGGGCCTATCCGGGCACCTGCCGCGCGTTGAGCGCCGCTCGCGAAGCCGAGCTGGTGCGCGACGGCCGCCGCAGCGCGCTGCGGCTGCGCACCGCGGGTGAGCGCGTGGTCGTCGTCGATCGGATCGCCGGCCGCTACGAGGGTGTGGTCGACGACGTGGTGCTGCAGCGCAACGATGGGGTGCCCGCCTACAACCTGGCAGTGGTGGTCGACGACGAGGTGCAGGGAATCACCGAGGTGGTGCGTGGCGACGACCTGCTGTCGTCGACACCGCGGCAGATGCACCTCCAGCACCTGCTCGACTTCCGCACGCCCACCTACGCCCACGTCCCGCTGGTCGTCGGGCCCGATGGGGCCCGCCTCGCCAAACGCCACGGTGGGGTGACCCTGGCCGAGCTCGCTGCGCACGACATCAGCCCGGCACGGGTGATGGCGCTGCTCGGGGCCAGCCTGGGGCTGTGTGCCGCCGACGAGGCGGTCGACCTCGTCGACCTCGTCGCTCGGTTCGACATCATCCGGATCCCACGCATGCCATGGGCGCCGGCACTCCCCGGTCGGTGACACGGCGGGTGCCAACATGGCGTCGATGAGCGGCCACGACGACCTCCAGCGGATCCTCGGCTATCAGGGGGCGGTGCCCGCCGACGACAGCGACGAGCTGCGTCGGGTGGGCGACGAGCTCTACCTGATGTCGTGCTGGGACGCGTCGTTCTGTGCGACGGTCGTGCGCGCGGCCGAGGCCACGGGGGCGTTCGAGCCGCAGCCGGACGACCCGGTGCCCGGGCACGAGGTGTCGCTCGCCGTGATCAGCCCGCGGCTGTTCGAGGCCGTGCAGGACGACTTCGGGCGGCGGATCTGGCCGCGGCTGCGGCAGGAGTGGCCGTACATCGACTACTACGGCCTGCGCGACGTGTTCGTGATCCGCTACGCGCTGGGCGAGCAGGAGTCGTTGCGCATCCACCACGACATCGCCCAGGTGTCGGCATCGGTGAAGCTGAACGACGGCTACGACGGCGGGGTCCTCGAGTTCCCCCGGCAGGGCTACGACAACCGCGAGCAGCGCGTCGGCGAGCTGCTCGCCTGGCCGTCGCTGGTCACCCATCCGCACCAGACCAGCCAGCTGCACTCGGGCACGAAGTACGCGCTGACGGTGTGGTTCGAGCTGCCGGCGATCTGAGGCATGCGCCTCGGGGTGACCGGACCTTCCGTGCGGCGAGAAGTAGGCTGGAGGCGACTTCCGTCCGCGCCATGAATGCTCGCCGTCTCACCCCCGTGTCTCGCCGCCAGCGCCGTACCGCCGGCTCGGTCGCGCTTGCCCTGGTCACGCTCGTGCCGGTCGCTGCGGGCTGCTCGTTCGACCCCGACGCCTCGGCCGAAGCGCCGGCCACCACCGCGGCCGGCGACACCACACTGTCGGTGAGCCCACTCCCCGGCACCGATTCGGCCACCACCGCCGCGCCGCCGACGGCCGCGCCGGCCACCACCGACGCACCCACCACCGAGGCCCCCACCACGACTGCGGCGCCCACCACGACAGCGGCACCCACCACCAGCACCACCACCACGCTGCCGCCCGCGCCCACCACGACGCTCGCGCCCAACGTCGAGCTGGTGCAGGCCTGGGCGCAACCGCTCGAGGCCGTCGGCCAGCGCGGTGGCGAGGCCACCCGCCAGGTGCAGTGGCGCCTGCTCGAGCTCGGGTTCTGGAACGCGGGCCCCGATGGCGAGTACGGCCATACCACCAAGCAGGCCGTGATGGCCTTCCAGAAGTACATCGGTCTCGAGGCCACTGGCTCGGTCGACGCCACCACGGCTGCGTTCCTCACCAACATGACCGAACGGGCGCGCGGCACCGCCGACTCCGGGACGCTCGTCGAGGTCGACAAGACCCGCCAGCTGCTGTTCGTGGTCCAGAACGGCAAGACGGTGTGGACGGTGAACACGTCCACCGGTGACGGTCTACCCTACGAGGAAGAGGACAAGAACACCCCTGGCGAGATCCAGAAGGGGGTGTCGATCACCCCGAGCGGGCTCTGGAAGGTGAACCGGGAACGTCCGGAGGGCTGGTGGGAAGGTGACCTCGGCGAGATCTACCGGCCGAAGTACTTCCGTGGCGGTGTGGCCGTGCACGGTTCGTCGAGCATCCCCAACTACCCCGCCTCGCACGGGTGCGTGCGGGTGAGCGTGCCGTTCATGGACTTCGTCTGGGACCAGAACCTGATGCCGATGGGCACCACGGTCTGGGTGCACGGCGGCTGACCGTGCTGCCCGTGGTCGGGGCCGTACGGCCCTGGGCCGACCCCGAGGCACTCCATCTCCACCGCCTGCCGATGCACGTGCCGATGGCGCGGGCCGCGGATGCCGTGCGTTCGCTCGACGGCGACTGGTGGTTCGAGCTGTTCGACTCCCCCGAGGTGGTGCCGGCGAGCGCCGTCACCGGGCCCACCCCGTCGACCGGCCGCCGCATCGCCGTGCCGGGCAACTGGACCGTGCAGGACGTCGGCGACCTGCCCCACTACACCAACGTGCAGATGCCGTTCCCCGGGCCTCCGCCGCGCCTGCCCGAGCACAACCCGACCGGTGTGTACCGGCGCACCTTCACCCTCGGCAAGGGCTGGCGCAGCCAGCGCGTGGTGCTGCATCTCGGTGGTGCCGACAGCGTGCACGCGGTGTACCTGAACGACGCCTTCGTCGGGTACGGCACCGACAACCGGCTGCCGAGCGAGTACGACGTCACCGACCAGGTCCGTGCCGGCACCAACGACCTTGCCGTCGTCGTGATGCGCTACAGCGCGCAGAGCTACGTCGAGGACCAGGACCAGTGGTGGATGGCCGGGCTGCACCGCAGCGTCTGGCTCGAGGCCCGACCGCTCACCCATCTCGCCGACGTGCAGTGCGCGGCCGACCTGCGCGTGGCCGACGGCACGGGGCTGCTGCGGGTGCGCAGTGAGGTGCGGTTCGGCTCAGGCCGCGGTGCCGAGAAGGGCTGGCAGGTTCGTGCCCGCCTCGAGACCCTCGGCGGGCGTCGGGTAGGGGCAGCGCACACCGGGCCCGTGCCGCACCGCTTCGAGACCCCGTACGTGTTCACCGGGCACACGGTGGAGGCCACGTGGGAGGTGCCCAAGGTCGACGCCTGGAGCGCCGAGTCGCCGACGCGCTACCGGGTGCTCGTCGAACTGCTGGCCCCCGACGGCCGTGTGGTCGACACCGCCGAGCAGCTGGTCGGGTTCCGCCACGTCGAGGTGCGCGACCGCCAGTTGCTGGTGAACGGCCAACCGATCTGGATCTTCGGGGTCAACCGCCACGACCACCACCCCGACCGCGGCAAGGCCGTCACCGCGGCCGACATGCGCGCCGACCTCGAGCAGATGCGCCGCCACAACATCACGGCGGTGCGCACCTCGCACTACCCGAACGCCGAGGTGTTCTACGACCTCTGCGACGAGCTGGGCATCTACGTGGTGGCCGAAGCCAACATCGAGAGCCACGCCTACAACACCAGCCTGTGCCACGACCCCCGCTACCTCACCACCTGGATGGCACGCGGGCAACGGATGGTGCAGCGCGACCGCAACCACCCGTCGATCATCCTGTGGAGCCTGGGCAACGAGAGTGGCTACGGCCCGCACCACGACGCGCTCGCCGGATGGATCCGCCACACCGACCCGAGTCGCCCGCTGCACTACGAGGGCGCGGTGTTCCACGCCGGGTGGGTCGACGGTGGGTTGCCCGCCAGCGACATCGTCTGCCCGATGTACGCCCCGATCGAGGCCATCCGCTGGTACGGCGAGTCCGGCCTCGGCACGCGACCGCTGATCCTGTGCGAGTACAGCCACGCGATGGGCAACTCCAACGGCTCGCTCGCCGACTACTGGGACGTCATCACCGCCACGCCCGGCCTGCAGGGAGGGTTCATCTGGGAGTGGAAGGACCACGGCCTGCGCCAGCGCCTGGCCGACGGCACCGAGCGCCTGGCCTACGGCGGGCAGTTCGGCGACACCCCGCACGACGGCAACTTCGTCGCCGACGGGCTGGTGTCGGCCGACCTCGACCCGCATCCGGCGATGGCCGAGGTGGCCTGGGTGCATCGTCCGGTCACCGTGGTGCCGGGGCGCCGGCGCGGCATGTTGCGGGTCACCAACCGCCAGGCGTTCACCGGCATCGAGGCCTTCGCGGCCACCTGGTCGCTGCTCGTCGACGGTGAGGTGGTGCGCCGTGGCCGGTGGGCCCTGCCGACCGTCGCGCCGCTCGCGTCGGTCGAGGTGCCGTTGCCGTGCGTGGTGCCGTCGGGGAGCGGCGAGGTGCACCTCTCGGTGGCCTTCGCCCTCCGGCGCGCCACGTGGTGGGCGCCGGCCGGCCATGTGGTGGCCACCGACCAGGTCGAGCTGCGTGCGGCCCGGAAGCGCTCCGTGCCCACGCTGCGCTCGTCCGGGGTGGCCTCACCCGTCGACGACCTGCTGGTCGCCGCGCCACACCTCGCCCTGTTCCGGGCCGCCACCGACAACGACGGCTTCAAGTTGCTCCCCGAGCTGTCGCAGCGCCACGGCATCGGTGGCAAGGCGCTGTGGCACTGGCTCGAGGCGGGCCTGCACGAGCGCGACGCCGACGAGCTGGTGGCCCACACCGCCACGCACGCTGTCGCCGCGGACGGCTCGGTGGTGTGGCGGCATGTCGTCGAGGTGCCCGACCAGCTCGCCGACCTGCCGCGTGTCGGGGTGAGCTTCACCGTGCCGAGCGGCTTCGACCGGATGCGCTGGTTCGGGCGCGGCCCGCACGAGAACTACCCGGACCGCAACCGGGGCGCGCACCTCGGCGTGTGGGAGGGCCCCCTCGACGCAAGCCCCTATCTGGTGCCCCAGGAGTTCGGCCTGCGCACCGACTGTCGCTGGTTCGAGCTGATCGACAGCTCGAGCGGCGAGGCGCTGCGCGTCGATGTGCTGGCGCCCACGGCGCTGCACTGCTCGGCCGTCCGCCACACCGCCGGCGACCTGTTCGCCGCGTCGACGCACACCGAGCTGCGCCCGCGCCCCGAGGTGGTGGTGCACCTCGACGTCGCCCATCGCGGTCTGGGCACCGCCAGCTGCGGCCCCGACGTGCTCGCTCCGTACCGCCTGGCACCCGGGCGCTACGAGCTGGCCTACCGGCTCAGTCGGCGCGCCTGATCCGCAGCTTGCGGTCGGTGGCCGTCAGGCACTCGCCCGTCTCGAGGTCGAAGCGCCAGCCGTGCAGGGTGCACACCAACACGTCGCCGTCGATCTCACCGAACACGCTCAGGTCGGCCTGGCGGTGCGGGCAGGCGCGCTCGCAGACGTAGTCGCCGATCCGGATCTCCTGGTCGGCGATGCCGCCACGATCGGGGTCGAGCTTGCGCAGGGCCTCGGCCTCGGCCCGGCGCATGCGCTCGACCGAGAGGCTCTTGAAGAAGTTGTAGAGGTACTCGTTGAACGGCCCCTCGCGCCAGGCGCGGAAGCGGCACGACAAGAACAGCGAGTCGCTCCAGTCGACGGCCCGTCGGGCGGCCACCGTCTCGACGAGCTCGCGCTGGATCTCGAAGCGGTAGCGGTAGGGCTCGCCGGCGTAGGGGCGCAGCTCGCCTGCCGGGAAGTCGATGACGAGCTCGAGGTCGCCGAAGCGCAGCAGGCAGTTGGCGCCCACTGCGGCGCGCAGCGTGGGGGCCATCGCCAACAGCGGCTCCCACCATGCCTTCAAGGTGGCGTGGAGATCGGGCGTCGGGGCATGCCAGCCGGCCTTCATCTCGTCGAGCCAGCCGAGCCAGTCGGCCTGGTACCGACGCAGGTAGGCCTCCTTGTCGGAGAAGATCGCGTCGACCTCGGCATCGGGCAGCGGGTGGGTGACGGTGATGCCGTCGGGTGTGATGTCGATGGCCGTGCCCGGAACGGCCAGCACCCCGCTGTGCCCTGCGGCGGCGAGGCGCTGCATGAACACGCGCTGGTCGGGAAAGATGCTCAGCTCGTCACCCGTGATCATGTTGAACCCGAACAGCTCGGGGTCCAAGAAGGCGGGCGGCCCGGCGCTCGGCACCACGGCGCGTGCGTCGATCGCCTCGACGTAGCGCATCGCCCGGGTGAGCTGGCTGTCGACCTTGGCGTCGACGAGCTCGCGCATCCGCTCGGGGGTCTCGTCGTACACCATCGGGTACCAGATCGCCCCGCTGTACTGCAGCCAGTGCAGGTCGACGGGGCCGTGTGCGCGCAGTGCGGTGAGGTCGTTGGTGCGGCAGTCGTTCTGGTTCACCAGACGGCTGACGCCGTCGCTGATGACGATCGCCGAGTCGCCGCCGGGGCCGTCGGTGATGCTCGTCTCGACGTGGATCGCGATGGTGAGCGGCCCGTTCAGCACGTGCTGCTGGCCGTCGACGGTGCGCAGCACCTTGGTGAAGCCCAGGCCGCGCAGCTTGCGCTCGAGCTCGCGGGTCGGGTAGCCGGGCACGAGCACCGTGGCGTCGCGGCTGACGTGCTCGCGGAGCCACGGCTCGTCGAGGTGGTCGGCGTGGAGGTGCGAGATGTACAGGTAGTCGGTGCGCTCCATCCGCTCGAGCAGGTCGGCGGGGAGCTGGTCGTTGCGGGGGAACACGAACCACGAGCCGTGGAAGGCCGGCAGGAACCAGGGGTCGCACAGGATCGAGCCGTGATCGGTCTCGACGAAGATGCCGGCATGGCCGACGGATGTGGCACGCATCAGTGTGGACGGTAGCCCCGGACGGCCCGGCCCGTCAGAGTCCTTCGACCCGGGTGGCGCGTGTCACGCCACGGGCGGATCGGTGTACTGCTGGCCGGCGCGAGCGACGTGCTCGGTCCAGGCCGAGCCGTTCCAGTAGCGCAGTTCGAAGCGCCCGGACGGGTCGGCGTACCAGTCGGCCGGGATGGCCGGTGTGGCCGGCGCCGCCGCTGCGGGTGCCGGTGCAGGTGCAGGTGCCGCCGCCTCGGGTGCTGCGGCCCATCCGGCCGGCTCGGCGACCGCTGCGGCCGCCGCGGCAGCAACCGGTGCGGCCTCGGCGGCAGGGGCAGCGGCTTCGGCGCCGGCAGCAGCCTTGCTGAGGAAGGCCGTGACGTCGCCACCGGTCGACACGATCGACACGACCGACCAGCCCTCGGCGGACTTCTCGGTGAGCTTCGCGGCGAGTGCTGCGGGGTCGTAGGACGAGGCGCTGACGGTGGTGAACTCGTGCATGGCGCAGATGGTACCCGGGCGGCACACGGCCGCGGTACCGGTGCCTGGCCGGCCGATCAGCCGGGGGTGACGAGCGCCTGTGCGTCGGCGCCGTCGGGTGGGCCGTCGTAGCGCACCTCGCCGTCGGCGAGCGCCACCAGGCGCTCGACCCGCGAGACGAACCCGAGCTCGTGGGTGGCCACCACCACGGTGGCTCCGGCGCGGTGCGCCTCGGCGAACAGGTCGAGCAGGGCCTCCTTGCCGGCGCTGTCGAGGCCGACGAACGGTTCGTCGACGAGCAGCAACGAGAACGGGCGCACGAAGGCGAGGGCGATCGAGGCCTTCTGGCGAAGGCCGCGGCTGAAGGTGGTGGGCACCTGGTCGAGCCGCTCGCTGAGGCCGAGCCGGGCGGTGAGCTCGTGCGCCCGACCCTGCCACTCGGCCACTCCATGGAGCCGGGCGACGTACTCGAGGTGCTCGACGAGCGACAGGTCGTCGTAGAAGGTCGGCTGGTCGGCGAGGTACGACACGGCTGCCCGGGCCGCCGCGGAGCCGACGCCGTGCCCGTGCACCTCGATCGTGCCCCCGGTGGGGTCGAGCAGGCCGGCCACCATCCGCAGCAGCGTGGTCTTGCCGCTGCCGTTGTGGCCGATCAGCGCGACGAGGCTGCCGTCGGCGATGTCGAGGTCGAGCGGGGCGAGCGCGGGTCGTTCCCCGTCGCTGCCGGCGGCGTAGTGCTTGGTGAGCTGGCGGGTGGAGAGTGCAGCACTCACGAGGACCCCTCCTGGGTGGGTTGGGTGGTGCGTCGGGCGGCAGTGACGGCGCGACCCTCGGCCATGAAGCCGCGGTACCAGCGGCGGACCTGGTCGCGGCGCCGCACCCAGGTGGCTACGGCTGCGGCGACGAGCAGCGCGGCCACCAGCACGCGAACGGCGACGGCGACCGGCGAGCCGCCGTCGTCGACGGCGAAGCGCACGAACAGCGCCGACGTGGCGCCGATGGCGCTGATCGCGATCGGGATGATCGCCTTCAGCGAGGTGGTCAGCCCGGCCATCTCCGGCGGCATGAACACGTCGCGCTGTGTGCCGGCGAGCGGATCGGGCGCGTCGCGCACCACGCTCACGACAGCACCTGCCGCGCCGGTGAGCACACCTGCCAGCCCGACGAGCGAGCCCACGCCGAGGCTCGTGGCGAGCGGTGGGGCATCGTCGAGCAGGCCGAGCACGCCCACACCGGTGGCGATCGCGACGATCGTCAGCGGCACGAGCGCCACGGCCGGCGCTGCCAGATGGCGCAACATCAGCTCGCCGCGGTCGACGGGGAACGCATCGGTGCGGTCGGGGTGGTCGACCTCCTGCGACAGCGGCTCGAGCACCTCGAGGCCGAGCAGGAAGGTGAGCAGCGCCGTGCCCACCAGAGCCGGTGTGGTGCCGCGCAGCACCGCGACCTGACACACGCCGGCGCCCGCCGCGATGGCGGCCATCCGCACCAGGCGGCCCGTCGGTGTGCGCAGCAGGCTGTGCCAGCCGCGGCGCCAGACCGGGTGGCCGCGCCCACCAGCCGACAGGCGCAGCCACGGGCGGGTGCGGGTGTGCTCGTGGGACAACTGGCGACGCAGCAGCACCACGGTGCGCAGGTCCTGCATCGTGACGGCGAAGCGCAGCTGGGCCACCAGATCGGCGCGTCGGGCGAGCGCTTCGAGCGAGATGCGGCCGAGCCTGCCCAGTCCGACTCCGACGACCGCGAGCACCACCGCCACGGCGACCAGGTCGACGGCGCGTTGACGCCACCCCCACATCGCCACGCTGCCGATTGCATCGCCGGGACCCGGCACGGAGGTGGCCACGGCGGCGATCTGCCAGCCGACGATGGCGAGCCCCAGTGTGGTCGACGCCGCAAGGGGCAGCCTCCAGGTGTGTGCCACGAAGGCTGTGCCGACCCACAGCAGCCCGACGACAGCTCCGAACACCGCACCGCTCGCGAACCAAGCCATCGTCGTGCCCGGCAGGCGGCGCCCGGCGAGCTGGGTGAGGGCACCAGCGGCCACAGCGCCGGCGAAGGCGGCGCTGCGCAGCCGCTGCACCGCCGGGCGGGCGAGGGCTCGGCGGCGGTCGACCGGGGCGAGCATCACGTGGGCGACGTCGGCTGCCTCGAGCGCGAGTGGGCCACCCTGGCTGCCGCTGCGCAGGCCGAGCAGCACCGCCAGGGCAGCGACGAGGCCGAGCACGGCGGGCCCGCGCGCCGCCACGTCGGCAGCCTGGGTGGCGGTGAGTGGCTCGTCGCCGACGAGGTCGCTCACCCAGGCGAGCGCGATGCCACCGAACAGCGCCGTGACGTAGACCTTGTAGGCGACGTCGAACCACTCGACGTCGCCGAGGCGGTTGCGCAGCCGTCGAGCGCGCAGCTCGCGCAGCGCGTCGTGGCCGAGCGCAACCGGGCCACCTGCGGTCAGCGCAGCCTCAGCCACCGAGCTCGGCCGGGCGGTCGGGGTCGGCCGACCAGCCCGACCAACTGGCGACGTAGAGCCGGGCTAGAGGCAGCCCGGCGTGCTCGAGGGCAACGAGGTTCATGCACGCGCTCACCCCCGACCCGCACGACGCCACCACCTCGGTGGTCGCATCGATGCCGAGCGCGCCGTAGTGGGCGCGCAACTCGGCGACGGGGCGCAGCCGGCCGTCGGGCCCGAGCACGGCGTCCCACGGCGCACTGCGGGCACCGGGGATGTGCCCGGGTCGGGGATCGATCTGGGCGAGCTCGCCCGTGAATCGCTTGTGGGCGCGGGCGTCGATGAGCACGCCACCGGTGGTCGGGTGGGCTGCGGCCTCGTCGGCGCTCGCCAGCCGCTCGGCCGGCCAGGCCTGCTCGGTGAACACCCTGGGGGCGGGCTCGACCCAACCGGTGGCGAGGGTGCCCGGCCAGGCGGCCAGACCGCCGTCGAGCAGGGCTGCGTCGCGCCCGAGCATCCGCAGCATCACCACGAGGCGCCCCGCGGTCATCCCGCCGGTGTCGTCGTAGGCGACCACCATCGTGTCGTCGCCGATGCCCAGCGCGCCCATCGCCGCGGCGAAATCGGTGGGGGTCGGAAACGGGTGGCGGCCCTCGGTGGCGGGTCGGCCGTGCGCTGCCAGGGCTCGGTCGAGGTCGACCCACACGGCGCCGGGGAGGTGCCCGGCTTCGTATGCGGCCCGCCCGTCGCGGCCGTCGAGGTACCACCGCACGTCGGCCACGACCAGGGGCCGATCGGGCGGCGGATCGAGCAGGAGATCGACGTCGACGACGACGGGAGTCACCCGAGCATTGTGCCAGTGGCCGCTGTGGGATCGGTGACGTGCCGTGGAAGAATGCGGGGGATGTCTCTGGCGGCAGCCATCAGGTTCTTCTCGGTGCTGGCGATCGTGGCCGGCGCAGGCGCCCTTGTGATTGCGACGATGCGGATCGTGCCCGCCTGGCGAGCACCGTTGCACCACCTGTCGGAGTCGGCTGTTGCGCTGGCGGCGCTCGTGGCCACGACGGCCATGCTCGGCAGCCTCTACTTCAGCGAGGTCCAGAACCTCACCCCGTGCCGGCTGTGCTGGTTCCAGCGGATCTGCATGTACCCGCTCGCCCTCGTCCTGGTCATCGGTGCCTGGCGACGCGACCGCGGGGTGCGCTGGTACGCGGTGCCGCTCGCAGTTGTCGGCCTGGTGATCTCGTCGTACCACTACCTCATCGAGTGGAACCCGAGCCTCGAGGCCGGTGAGTGCGACCTCACTGCGCCGTGCACCGTGCCGTACTTCCGCGGCTTCGGCTTCGCCAGCCTCGCCTTCATGGCGATGTGCGGGTTCGCAGCCGTGCTCGCCCTGCTGTCCATCCCCTCACAGGAGTCAAGCCATGGCCACGAAGACGCCGACGAACCCGTCGAGCTCGAACCCGTCGACGCCGTCCGGTAAGCGCTCGCAACGCTGGATCTGGGTCGGTGTCGCCGCCGTGGCGGTGCTGGCCGCCACGGCCGCGATGCTGTTCTCGAGCGACGAGACCGCGACCGAGGTCCTCCAGACCCGGCCGGTGACCCTGTCGGGCACCCCGCTGCCGGAGCTGGCCGACAGCGGTGCCGACCCGGCGATCGGCACCCCGGCGCCGACCCTGAGCGGGAGCGACTTCGACGGTCGCGTGGTGAAGGTCGACCCGTCGAAGGGGCCGGTGATGCTGGTGTTCCTCGCCCACTGGTGCCCGCACTGCAACCGCGAGCTGCCGCAATTGGTGGCCTACGGGTCGCGTTCGGACCTGCCCGAGGGCCTGCAGATGATCGCGGTGAGCACGGCCGTGGCGGCCGAGCGCGACAACTACCCGCCGTCGGAGTGGATCGACAGCCGCGGCTGGGAGAACCCCGTGATCGCCGACGACGAGGACTTCGACGCGGCGCGTGCCTTCGGGTTGAGCGGCTTCCCCTACACCGTGCTCATCAGCACCGACGGCACCGTGGCCGACCGCTGGTCCGGCGAGCTGGGCCAGGAAGCCATCGCCCAGCGGGTGGCCGCAGCCTTCGGCTGACCCGGCCGGCCCGGGGCCGTCGCGGTCACCCGGGGATGCGTTGCGCGGCCTGGGACGCCTGGTCGAGCACGGTGCGCAGTGGCACCCCGAGCGCCGTCGCGGCGGCGACCGCGTCGTCGTGCTCGACCTTCACCCGATCGGCGCTGCGCTTGATGCGCACCGGATGGCCGCCGACGTCGACCACCGACTCGGTGCGCTGCTGCGGCCAGCGATGGAGCACCGAGCCGCGCACGCCCAGGGTGCCGGTCTCGGCCACCATCACGGCGCGCACCTGCTCGGCGAGCGCCGGGTCGCACAGGACGTGCACGGTGTGCGCCGGGCGGCCCTTCTTCATGACGATCGGTGTGGCCCAGGCATCGTGGGCACCAGCGGCGAGCAGGCGGCCGATCGTGTGCGCGAGCACCTCGCCGGTGACGTCGTCGACGTTGCACTCGAGGAGCATCACCGGTTGGCCGGGGCCGTCGGATGCGTCGATCGTGTCGCCGATGACGACCTGCACCACGTTCGGTCGGCCGGCGATGTCGCGGGTGCCGGCCCCGTAGCCGACCGAGCCGACAGCCATGGTGGGCATGGGGCCGAAGTCGTCGGCGAGCGCCACCATCAGCGCGACACCGGTCGGCGTGGCCAGCTCGCGGTGGTCGTCGATGCCGCGCGCTGGCGCGCCGTACATGGCGAGCAGCTCGGTGGCCGCCGGCGCCGGGTTGGGCAGCGTGCCGTGGGCGGCGCGCACCTGGCCGCGCCCGACGGTGATCGGGCTGCACACGATGCGGTCGATGCCGAGCACCTCGAGGGCTGCGCAGGCGCCCACCACGTCGACGATCGCGTCGAGCGCCCCGACCTCGTGGAACTCGACGTCGTCGGGGTGCATCCGGTGCATGCGGGCCTCGGCCTCGGCCAGGGCGCGGAACACGCGCTGGGCGCGATCGACCACGCGGGGCGGCAGGTCGGTGCGATCGAGCAGGTCGCGGATCTCGCGGTAGGGGCGGTGAGCGGTGTGCTCCTGCGTCGGGTGCGCATCATGCCCGTGCCCGTCGTGCCCGTGCGCGTCGTGGCCGTCGTGCCCGTCGTGGTCGTGGGCGGGGTGGTCGGCGCTGTGCTCGGGCACCGGGT
>JBBATY010000007.1:64374-81162 GCA_040398525.1 Ilumatobacteraceae bacterium
TCGTGCCCGTCGTGGTCGTGGGCGGGGTGGTCGGCGCTGTGCTCGGGCACCGGGTCGCGCGGGCCCTCATGGCCGTGTGCGTCGGTGACCACCACTGCATGGGTGGCGGCGATGCCGCAGCGCTGCACCGCCTCGAAGGTGACGGCGAAGCCGTCGACCGGCAGGCGCCCGAGCAGCTCCATCACGGCCAACTGATCGGCGCCGGCGTGGACGAGGGCGCCCATCGTCATGTCGCCCGCCGTTCCGGCGAAGCAGTGGAACCAGGCGGTGCGGGTCACCGCGCCCCGCTCGACGCCACGCGAGCCGAGAACATCCGGGCGACGGCCACGGCCGCACCGAAGCCGTTGTCGATGCCGACGACGGCCACGCCGCTGGCGCAGGTGGCGTGCATCGCCAACAGCGCCGTCACCCCGTCGAGGCCTGCGCCATACCCGACGCTGGTGGGCACCGCCACCACCGGGGCGCCGGTGAGACCGCCGACCACACTGGCCAGCGCGCCCTCCATGCCCGCTACCACCACCACGGCCTCGGCCGAGGTGACCCGGTCGACGTGCGCGAGCAGCCGGTGCAGGCCGGCCACGCCGACGTCGGTGAGCCGGTCGGGGTCGAAGCCGTAGGCGCGCAGCGTGAGCACTGCCTCGTCGAGCACGGGCACGTCCGAGGTGCCGGCGCTCACGACGAGCACCCGCTCGGGGCGATGCGCGTCGGGCAGCCGCCAGGCGACGGTGCCGGCCTCGAGCGTGCCGCCGGGGTGGGCGGCCGCCACCGCAGCACGCTGGTCGGCGGTGGTGCGGGTGAGCAGCACCGGGCCGTCGCCGTGGGCGAGCAGCTCGCCGACGATGCGCACGCACTGCTCGGGCGACTTGCCCGGGCCGTAGATGGCCTCGGGCATGCCCTGGCGCAGGTGACGGTGATGGTCGACGAGGGCATCACCCACGTCGACGAACGGCAGCCGCCGCAGCTCGGCCACGGCGGCATCGGGCGAGGTGGCCCCCGACCTGATGTCGTCGATGAGTCGGCGCAGATGTGTCTCGTCCACGAAACCCATGCTGCCAGCAAATCGCTTCCGGCCCTAGCCTGGAGCCGTGATCGCCACCGGCTCCCGCATCGGATTCCTCGGCCCGTTCGGCACCTTCACCGAACAGGCGCTGCTGTCGCAGCCCGATCTGGCCGCGGCCGAGCTGGTGCCCATGCGCACGATGCCCGATGTGCTCGACGCCGTCGAGCGGGGCGATGTCGAGTACGGGTTCATCGCCATCGAGAACTCGATCGAGGGGATGGTGAACCTGGCGCAGGACGAGCTGGTGTTCAGCCACTCGCTGCTCATCCAGCGCGAGGTGGTGCTCGACATCGAGCACTGCCTGGTTGCGCAGGCCGGCACCGCGCTCGACGACGTGAAGGTGGTCCTGTCGATGCCCGTCGCCACCGCGCAGTGCCACGCGTTCTTGCGCGAGCGGGTCGGGCACGCCGAGGTGCGCGCCACGAACTCCACTGCCGAAGGTGCCCGACTGCTGGCCGAGATGGGCCCGGGTGCAGCTGCTGTTGCGCCACGTGCGGCGGCTCGCCACTACGGCCTCGACGTGATCGCTGCCGACATCGCCGACCACCCGGGCAACCAGACCCGCTTCGTGCTGGTGGCGCGCGAGGGCATCCCGGCGCCGACCGGCCACGACCGCACCGGCCTGGTGGTCTACCAGCGCGCCGACGAGCCGGGCAGCCTGATCTCGATCCTGCAGGAGTTCGCGGCGCGGCGGATCAACCTGTCGAACCTCCAGTCGCGGCCCACCAAGGACGGCGGCCTCGGCGACTACTGCTTCATCATCTACGCCGACGGCCACGTGGCCGACGAGCTGCTGGCCGACGCGATGCGGGCCCTGCACTCCAAGCAGGGCCGGGTGAAGTTCCTCGGGTCGTACCCCGCCGCGGGCGAGGGTGCGCACGACGCACGCGAGCATGCCGACGCGCGCTGGCGCGACGCCGACGACTGGGTGCGCGACCTGCGCAGCCAGATCGGCGACTGACCCACCTGAGTGCTCGGCCGAGTGAGCGGCCGGGCGAGAGAGGGAGCACGAGCAATGAGCCTCAAAGAGCAACTGCAGCAGGCACTGACCACGGCGATGAAGGCGCGTGACGAAGTGGCCCTGTCGGCGTTGCGCCAGGCGCTGTCGGCGCTGGCTGTGGCCGAGACCGCCGGCGACGCCGTCGTGGTGCTCGAGGACGCCGCGGTGCAGGGCGTGCTGGCCGTCGAGGTGCGCAAGCACCACGAGGCTGCCGACGCGTTCGCCGGCGCCGGCCGCGCCGAGCGTGCCGAGCGCGAGCGGGCCGAGGCCGCCGTGCTCGAGACCTACCTTCCCGCAGCACTGGGCGAGGACGAGCTACGCCAACTGGTCGATGTCGAAATCGCGGCCGCGGCCGCCGAGGGTGCCACGGGCATGAAGGCGATGGGTCGTGTCGTGAGCGCGGTGCGGGCCAAGGCCGGCAGCACGGCCGACGGTGCCGCCATCGCCGCACTGGTGAAAGCAGCGCTCAGCGCCGGCTGAGCAGTGCGTCAGCGCGTCGTCGCGCCCAGGTGGGCGCAGATCGCCAGCAGTCCGGAATCGGTGAGGTCGACGGTGTCGAGCACCAGCCGGTCGGGCCACACCGAGAACTTCACCACCACGGTCTCGCTGGGGTGGTGCACGAGCAGGTGCTGGCCATTGATGCCCCGGCCGGCGTAGATGCCGGCAGCAGGGTCGAGTACCCACCACTTGTCGTGGTAGTGGGCGCGGGGGAACGCCTCGGCGATCGGCCCGGTGGCGTACGCCGTGAAGGCCTCGACCAGCTCGGCGTCGGGCTGGCGCACACGGTCGATCCACCACTCGGGGACGACCTGCTCGTCGTCGACCCTGCCCCGGTCGAGGCGCAGCTGGCCGAAGCGGGCGAGGTCGCGCGCGGTGGTGCAGATCCCGCCCTCGACCAGCGCCATGCCACCGGCGTCGACGATCACGTCGGCGTCGTGCTCGGCCCCGATGCGCCCCCACACCTCGCGCCCGAACACCTCGTGGAAGCGTTCGCCGGTGACCTCCTCGACGATCCAACCGAGCACATCGGTGAGGATCGAGCGGTACTGGAACACCCCGCCGTGGGGGCGGATGTTGTCGAGGATGCGGATGACCGCCTTGGTGTCGGCCGGCAGATCGTCGCGGGTGCGTGGCACGTAGCCGGAGATCTCCTCGATCAGCCGGCCGTAGCTGTCGGGGTCGTCGTAGTCGTCCTCGTCGAAGCTCGTGCCGGCGCGCATGTCGAGCAGGTGCTGCACGGTGCAGCCGTCCCACGATGTGCCGCGCAGCTCGGCGATGTGCTCGGGCACGGTGGCGTCGAGGCGGATCAGGCCACGGTCGACCAGGATGCCGACGAGGGTCGAGCACAGCGACTTCGACACCGACATGAGCAGGTGCGTGTCGTGCGCGCCCATGCCTGCCGCGTAGTGCTCGTAGGCCAGCCGGCCGCGGTGCAGCACCACCAGCGCATCGGTGTGCGTGGCGGCGAGCATCTCGTCGATCGTCCAGCTGCGGCCGAGGTGGTCGAAGCGGAGGTCGCCCAGGTCGTGCCGGTCGGTGTCGAAGGGCCGCACCGGGCGGGACCCGCGCCAGATGCGCGCGGTGCGGGTGAGCTCGCGCACGTGGCGGAAGGCCCACCGGTTCTGCGGGGGGTCGATCCAGTTGAGCGTGCCGACGTCGTCCGGCCGGGGCAGGTGCACGGCGCGACCGTATCCGGCGAGGCGAGGCGCACCGGTCGGTGCGCCGGGCGCACCGGTCGTCGGGCGCCCGACGACAGCTACCCTGCGCCCATCGACGCCGTTCGCTCCGACCCACCTCCGGCCGCCGCCGGGCCGCACCACCCCGGCCGGCAGCTGCCGCTCGACCTGCACTCGCGCGAGTTCCTCGAGGACCCTGCGCCCACCCTCGACTGGTTGCGCACCAACGACCCGGTGCACCACAGCCCGTACGGCTACGTGCTGCTCACCCGCTACGACGATGTGGCCGCAGCACTTCGCGACCCGCGGCTGTCGAGCCACTGGGGTCGCAAGCACGCCGGGCGCCCACCGGCCGACGACCCGTTCCTGCGCGCCCAGCAGGTGGTCTTCCACTCGTTCAACATGCAGGACCCGCCCACCCACACACGCATCCGCGCGCTGGTGCAGCAGGCGTTCAGCCGTGCCGCCGTCGACGACCAGCGCGACCGGGTAGTCGGCCTGGTCGACGACCTGCTCGACGTCGGCGCCGCCCGTCCCGACCGCTCGCTCGACCTGGTCGCCGAGCTGGCCTTCCCGCTCACGATCACCGTCGCGTCGGAGATGATCGGCATCCCCGCCGATGCGCGAGCCGAGTTCCGGGCGTCGTTCGAGAGCACCGAGCGGCTGGGCGACCCGACGGCCAGTGCCGAGCAGCGCCGCGCCGGGCAGGACGCGCTGGTGTGGCAGCTCGGGTTCATTGCCGACGTCGTCGCTGCGCGCCGCCGCGACCCGCGGGCCGATCTGGTGAGTGCCCTGGTGCAGGCCGAGCAGGCGGGCGAGACCCTCACCGAGGACGAGATCCTGGCTGCGCTGCTCACGCTCTACACGGCAGCCGGTACCACCACCGAGCGGATGATCTCGAGCGGGATGTTGTTGCTGTTGCAACATCCCGAGCAATGGGCTCGGGTAGGCGCCGACCCGGCGGCAGCGTTGCCTGGTGCGGTGAGCGAGATCCTGCGCTTCCACCACCCCAACCAGCAGACCACCACCAACCGCTTGGCGGTCGACGACCTCGAGATCCGTGGCGTGCCCATCGCCGCGGGCACGACGGTCCGGCTGGCGCTGGGGGCGGCCAACCGCGACCCGTCACGCTGGGACGACCCCGGCCGGTTCGACATCGGGCGTCCCGAGCTGGTGTCGCTCGCGTTCGGTCAGGGCATCCACTACTGCATCGGCGCGCCGCTCGCGCGCATGCAGGCGATGGTCGCGATCGGTCGCCTCGCCGAGCGCTTCCCCGACCTGCGGCTCGCTCCGGGAGAGGTGCGTCACGACCCGCGGCGGATGGACCGCTACGAGCGGGTGCTGGTGCAGTTGGTGGCCTGAACCGTTCGTCGGCGCGGCCCCGCCACGCCGGTAGCGTGTCGGGCGGAACGGTGGCAGAGCGGACAAATGCAGCCGCCTTGAAAGCGGCCGGCTCACAAGGCCCGGGGGTTCGAATCCCTCCCGTTCCGCCAGGTGCTGCGCAGGCAAGGATCCAGCGGGTCTCTGCAGTAGTCGGCTTGGGTCGTCTGCACATACCAGGCTAGCCAGTCTGCAAAGCTCGGCTTAGGAGTCCTGCGCAAGGCGGCCGAACGGGTAGTCTCGGACGTCGTGGACACGACAGCCGTCGTCGGACAGCCATATCGGCCTCGCCTACTCGACGGTCCGCTCGACCATGCGCTGACCAGTGCCGGAGCCGTCGTGATCGAGGGCGCTCGAGCGACCGGCAAGACGATGACCGCCCTCCATGCTGCGGCGTCGTACGTGTTCCTGGACGACCCCGAGACCCAGTTGATCATGGAGGTCGCGCCCCGAACGGTCCTGGAAGGCGACGCGCCACGACTGCTCGACGAATGGCAGCTCTCCCCCGAACTGTGGAACCTCGTTCGCCGCGCAGTCGATGCATCGTCCCAACAGGGACGTTTCATCCTCACTGGATCGGCGGTGCCAGCCGACGACGTGACCAGGCACACCGGCGCAGGTCGGTTCGTGCGACTGCGCCAGCGCACCATGTCGTGGTGGGAGAAGCTTCCGCAGCGCTCGAACCAGGTCAGCCTCCGGGCGCTGTTCGACGGCGCGCGGCCCAGGCCGGACCTCGAGGCCGGCCCCGACCTCGCCGACGTCATCGACGGTGTCCTCACACCAGGGTTCCCAGCGCTCGTCAACCTCGACGCGGACCACTCCGCACCGCGACTGCGGTCCTACGTCGACGACGTCGGCCGCGCCGACATCCAACGGCTCGCCGATGTCCGCCACAGCCCGGACGTGATCCGCCGGCTCATCGCGGCGATTGCTCGCTCGGTCGCATCGGAGGTGGCGTTCACCACGCTCACCGCCGACGTCCGCTCCGTTGCGCCCTCGATCAACGCCGAGACGGTGAGCACCTACGTCGGGCTGCTCGAGCGGATGTTCATCGTCGAAGCCCAGCAACCGTGGACCCCGGCACTTCGCTCGCGAGCACGGCTCCGCACCGGTGCCAAGCTCCACCTCGTCGACCCAGCCCTTGCGGCCGCAGTGCTCGGCGCCGATGCTCGCCGGTTGCGTCGCGACCTGACCACACTGGGGCTGTTGTTCGAAAGCGCCGTGGTGCATGATCTCGCGGTCCTCGCCTCCGCCCTCGATGGCGAGGTCCGCCACTATCGAGACTCGAACGGCAAGGAGATCGACGCGATTGTCACGCTTCCCGACGGCCGCTGGGGTGCAGTCGAGGTGAAGCTCGGTGGCCCACAGATGACCGCCGGAGCGGCACGTCTTCGGGAGGCGGTCGACCAGATCGACACGGCGGCTGTCGGTGAGCCGATGTTCCGTCTCGTCGTGACCGGCACCGGCCCCATCGTCACCCTCGACGACGGAACGGTCACCTGTCCTCTGCGGGCACTCGCGCCCTGAATGCCGCAGCCGGATGAGTGTTCCTCTCGTTCCGCTGATGGTCGCGAGGGTGCTCTGGGCGCTTACTCGCGCTCGAGCGACACCGCCATGCCGGGCAATGACACCCACGGCTGGCGGTCGACGCACCACGCCTCGACCGTGGGCTGCACCACGGTGCGGTCGTCGAGCGTGCCCGCCTTCACGGCGATGATCCCGGGCGACTTGGCGAGCTCGGAGACGATCGGCGACCCGCACGACCCGCAGAAGCGACGGCGCACGTAGACGTCGTCGCCGTGCTCGCCGCGGTCCTCGTAGGTGGTGAGCTCACCGGTCACAGCGAGCTGCGACTCGTGGGCGATCAGGTTCACCGAGAACGCGCCGCCGCTCTGGCGCTGGCAGTGCTCGCAGTGGCACACCGCGGTGGCGATCGGATCGCCCGAGAACTGGTAGGTCACTGCACCGCAGAGGCATCGTCCCGTTTGCACGTCGGCACCGTACCCCCCTGCTCAGCAGGTCGTCGACACGTGTCGGGTGGCGCCCGGCGGATGGTCGAGCGTCGGGGGCCGTCACCTACCATCGCCGCGATGAGACTTCACCAGGTGCGCGCAGGGCAGGGCAGCCCGCCGATCGTGTTCGTCCACGGCATGGGGAGCTCGTCGGCCACGTGGGCCGACTGCATGGCGCAGCTGCAGGACCGTTTCCAGGTGGTGGCCGTCGATCTGTTGGGCCACGGCGCATCACCGGTGCCGGACGACCCGGCCGCCTACACACGCGACGCGGCGCTCGCCGACATCGACGACGTGCTCGACGACCTGGGCGAGCCGGCGGTGCTGGTCGGCCACTCGCTCGGTGGGTACCTCGCCCTGGCCCATGCCGCCACCCGGCCGGGCGCGGCGAGGGCGATCGTCGTCATCAACACCGGCCCCGGCTTCCGCGACCCGGTGAAGCGCGAGGGGTGGAACGACATGGCCCGGCGCAACGCCCACCGCTTTGGCGTGCCCCCGCAGGTGAGCGGGCTCAACCTGCAGCACGACTCGGTGGTGATGGACCGCCTCGCCGAGATGGACGTGCCCACGTTGGTGCTTGCCGGCTCACTCGACCGCGCCGAGTACCAGGCGTCGGGCCAGTACCTCGAGCGCAAGATGCCCCACGCCCACCTGCAGGTGATCGACGGCGGCGAGCACGCGATGCACGAGTCGAGCCATGCGGCCGAGGTGGCGGCGGCGATCGCCGGCTTCATCGACTCCCTCGCCTGACGACGCGCGTCGCCTCCGCACCCGGGACGCGACGACGGGCCCGGCGCTGTGGCATCCGGGCCCGTCGTCGATTCCCGCCCGTCGGGTGGGTGGCGGCCCACCCGACGGCGTTCGGTTCGCCGTGGTCAGCCGACCGGGCGGAGCGCTCCGAGGTGCTTGGTGCCGGCCGGGAGGTGGGCCAGCGCTGCTGCTGCGGGAAGGGGGGTGGTGGTGTCCTGCTGGGCGGCGAGGGCTGCGGTGAGCGCCCCGGTCGCCGTCACCATGCCGGTGCCGGAGCGACCGGCGGCCTCGACCCTCAGGTTCACCGGGGTGGCGGCCATCGAGGTGGCGAAGGCCTGCACCGTGGCGAACGCCCCGGCCGTCGTGCGGATCACCGCACCGGAGGCGACCACGTAGACGTTGCCGTCGACGACCGTGGCGGGGATGCCGCGGGCGGCGTCGGCCTGGTGGAACACCGACTCGAGCGGGGCCACGGCACCGGCGTTGGAGCCGGTGACGCACATCGCTGCCGTGCCGCCGCAGTAGCCGGCCGCCGTGGGCAGGGCGATGACGTTGTTGACCATCACGTCGATGCGGGGCATCCAGTCGAGGCTGGCCGGCAGCTGGCGCACCGTGTCGCGGTCGCTCGAGTACGAGTCGGCGCACAGCGGCTTGCTGGGGTCGGCGCACCCGGGCTTCGAGCGGTTGTCGACGTAGATGCCCACCGGGTCGGCGCCGCCGACGATGGTGTTGTTCACCATCTTCACGCCGGACGCACCGGCGATCTTCACGGCCCGTGCACCACCGCTGGCGATGATCACGTTGTCGGCGAGCAGGAGGTCGTCGGAGATCTCCCAGAAGATCGCCGAGCCGGTGTTGCCGCGCAGCTCGTTGCCGATCACGTCGACGTCGATGTTGCTCTGGTCGAACCACAGGCCGTGGCTGCGGTTGTCGGCGATGACGCTGTCGGCCACGAGGGCCCGGCGGACCCGGGAGGTCTTCAGCGCACCGGACTGGGGCGAGTGGGTGAACTCGTCGAACTGGTTCGAGTTGGTGATCCGCACCGAGCGCATCGTGAAGTCGTCGACCAGGGTGGCCGAGACGCCCATCCAGTTCGAGCGGGTGACGGTGACGTGCTCGAGCAGGGCGCCCTGGATGATCCCGGCGAGGCTGGTGCCGCCGGCGTACTGGATGGCCTGGAAGGCCGAGTCCGACACGACCAGGTTGCGCAGCACGGTGCCGTGGACACCCTGGTTCACCAGGATCACGCCGTAGTCGCTGGCGGTGTTCGAGAAGCGGGTGACCTCGAAGCCCTCGAACACGGTCTGGCGACCGAACACCGTGGCGAACTGGCGGCGGTTCGACGCCTCGACCGGGCCTGCGGCCACATCGGCAGCCGTGAGGTAGAGGCGCCGGCTGGCGCTGTCGACCCAGAAGGCGCCGGGGACGACCTGGGCCTTGGTGGCCACCTGGCGCAGCTGGGCCGAGCCCACCCACACCTGGTCGGGGTGCTTGCCCATGCCGCCACCCGTCAGGTTCTGGCCTGCCGTGAAGCCGATGCCGCTGCCGTCGGTGACGGGCATCGGGGTGTAGGCGGCGAACCGCAGCGCACCCTCGTCGGTCCACGAGGTGACCGGGGCGGCGCCGTTGAACACGGGCACCTCACCGGGGTAGGCCATGATCCGCACCTGCTTGTCGCCGGCGATCACCAGCTGGCCCTGGCGGTAGGTGCCGCCGCGGACCACCACCGTGCCGGATTGGCCGGCGGGGATGGCGTTCAGTGCCTTGGTCACCGTGGCGTAGGGGGCGGCGAGGGTGCCGGGGTTGGCGTCGTTGCCGTTGGTGGCCACGACGAAGGTGTGCGGGGTGGTCGGCACCGGGGCCGTGTTGGGCAGGATGGCGCCGGCGGGCATGGTCGACACGACCTGCGTCGCCGTGGCGGTGTTGCCCGACGGGTCGGTGACCGTCAGGGTGACGGTGCGCTCACCGGGCGAGGTGAACGTGTGCTCGGGGCGCACGCCGGTGCCGGTGGCGCCGTCGCCGAAGGTCCAGCTGTAGGTGAGGGCGTCGCCATCGGGGTCGCTCGAGGCCGAGGCGTCGAAGGCGGCTGTCGTGCCGTCGGTGCCCACGGCGAAGCGGGCCACGGGCGGGGCGCTCGGGGGCAGCGTCGTGGTGGTGGTCGTTGTCGTGGTGGTCGTTGTGGTCGTGGTCGTGGTGGTGCTGGTGGTGGCGGGGACCGTCGTCACCGGCACCGTGGTGGCCGGCACCGTGGTGGCCGGCACCGTGGTGGCCGGAGCCGTCGTGGCCGGAGCGGTGGTCGCCGGCACGGTGGTGCTCGGCTGGGTCGGCTCGGCCGGCGCTGCAGCCACATCGGCGACGGTGTAGTCGGTGATGGCCATCGAGGTGTTCGAGCCCGAGCCCGAGACGTACCACCACAGGCCCAGACGGCCCGCCTGGCTGATCGCCGCCGACGAGATGTCGAGGCCACCGGTCTGCCACTCGGCCGGCTCGGCCGAGCCCGCCGGCCACACCTTCACGCCGAGCTGCGGGGTCTCGATCCCGACGACCGTGCCGCGCATCAGGTACGTGGTGCCCGGCAGCACCTGGAAGGGGAGCTGGCGCTCGGTACCGATCACCGTCGTGGCCTGTGTGGGGCCGTCGACCCGCACCACGCTGACGTAGGCGACGCCGTTGGGGGTCACCCGCACCCGGGGCCGGTACTCGTGACGCTCGGCCGTGTGACGCAGCTTGAACGAGAAGTAGAGGCCGCTGCCCGAGGTCTGCACAGTGCTGACGGTGAAGGTGGCCGTGGCATCGACATCGGCAGCCGTGGCGCCGAGCACTGCATTGCGGTCGTGGCCGCGGTCGATGGCGACGACACCCTGGCCGCCGGCGACCGTGAAGGTGGCGGGCTCGTCGAGCTGGTAGGCGCCACCGGCATCGGCAGCCGACCAGCCGCCGTTCACCGTGCGGCTGAAGCTGTCGGCGACCGGTGCCGTGGCGGGAGTGCTCGGTGCCGGAGCCACCGTCGTGGTGGGTGCCGGTGCTGCTGTCGTGGTCGGCGCTGCCGTCGTGGTGGGTGCTGCTGTCGTGGCCGGTGCGGCCGTGGTGGTCGGTGCTGCTGTCGTGGTGGGTGCAGCCGTGGTGGTGGGTGCGGCCGTGGTGGTGGGTGCGGCCGTGGTGGTGGGTGCAGCCGTGGTGGTGGGTGCGGCCGTCGTGGGCGGCACCGTCGGGGCCGGAGCCGGGACCGGAGCGAT
The DNA here is from genome assembly GCA_040398525.1 of Ilumatobacteraceae bacterium. Taxonomy (GTDB): domain Bacteria; phylum Actinomycetota; class Acidimicrobiia; order Acidimicrobiales; family Ilumatobacteraceae; genus VFMC01. The sequence goes on from JBBATY010000007.1 coordinate 75,489, forward strand.
CCGCACCACCGGCACGGCCAGGTCGGCGACGGCGAAGTCGGCGATCGCCATGGTCGACGTCGAGCCAGCGCCCGACATGTACCACCACAACCCGAGGCGACCCGGTGCGGTGAGCGCCACGGGTGCGGTGTCGGTGCCAGCGGCCTGCCAGGTGGCCGGCTCGGCGGTGCCGACCGGCCACACCTTCACCCCGAGCTGCGGGGTCGTGCCGGTCACCATGGCACGCATGCGGTAGGTCGTGCCGGCGGCGACGGTGAAGGGCAGCCGCTGCTCGGCGCCGATGCCGACGACACCCTGGGTCGTGCCGTCGACGCGCACGATGCTGACGAACGCTGCGCCGCCGGGCGTCACCCGCAGTCGGGGGCGGTACTCGTTGCCGGCGGCGTCGCTGCGCACCTTGAACGCGACGTACAGGCCGCTGCCCGTCGTCGGGACGCTGTCGACCCGGAAGTCGATCTGGGCGTCGACATCGGCGGCGACGGCTGCGAGCAGCGCGTTGCGGTCGTGGCCACGCTCGACGACCACGAGGCCGTCGGCGCCGTTGACCGAGAACGACGCTGCCTCGTCGAGCTGGTACGTGCCGCCGACCGAGGCGGTCGACCAGCCGCTGCGCACCGAGCGGGAAAAGGCGTCGGCCACCACGGTGCTGGCGGGCACCGGGGTGGCTGACGCTGCACCGCCGCCGAGCACGGCGATCGCCGAAAAGGCGACCGACGCCCCGAGGGCGGTGGCGATCCGGGTGGTGGTCCGGCGCTGCCGGCCTCCTGTGAACGTTGTGCTTTCCATCGTCATCTCCTCCCTGACCGGCGGGGAGTCGGGACCGAGTCGTGCGATCCCTCGCAGTCCTCGGGCGATCCCTCACCGGACACCTGCACAGATCTCGGCGGGTCCGATGGCGGGCTGAAGTTCTATCTCCCCCGAATGGGGGATTTTTTCCTCAAGCTGGTATATCCGTACCGGACGGGGCGTGGGAAAGGCCTGCTCAGCGAGGCGTGCAACCGTGCCGCCGACCACCCCGTCCGGCCTGCGAGACTGGGGCGATGAGCTCCTCGGTGACCGTGCTCGATGGTGGGATGGGCCGCGAGCTGCTGCGCATCGGCGCCCCGTTCCGCCAACCGGAGTGGTCGGCGTTGGCGCTGCTCGAGGGGCCCGACTGGGTGGTGCGCGCCCACTCGAACTTCGTCGAGTCCGGCGCCGAGGTGATCACCACCAACAGCTACGCCGTCGTCCCGTTCCACATCGGCGACGAGCGCTTCACAGCCAGGGGCCGCGAACTGGCCGAACTGGCCGGACGCCTCGCCCGCCAGGCAGCCGCGACCTCGACCTCGGGCACGGTGGCAGTGGCCGGGTCACTGCCACCGCTCTACGGGTCGTACCTGCCCGAGCTGTTCGACGCCGACGATGCGCCGCGCATCATCGATCCGCTCGTCGACGGCCTGGCGGCTCACGTCGACATGTGGCTCGGCGAGACCCTCGGCTCGATCGCCGAGGCCGAGGCCGTGCGCGCAGCGCTCGACCGTGCCGGATCGAGCCTGCCGCTGTGGATCAGCTACACCCTCGACGACGCCGGGCCCACCGGTCGGCTCCGATCCGGTGAGCCGGTGGGTGATGCCGTGGCCCGCGCGATCGATCTCGGGGCGACGACGGTGATGTTCAACTGCTGTCAGGCCGAGACGATCACGGCCGCCGTCGACGAGGCCGTGCGCGTGGCCGCCGGCCGGGCACGCATCGGTGGGTATGCCAACCGCTTCGTCGCCAGCCACACCGACAACGGCGCTGCCAACGCCCAGATCTCGCGCTTCCGCGACGACCTCGACCCGGCCGCGTACGGCGACTTCGTCGGCAGCTGGCTCGACCGCGGGGTCGAGGTGATCGGTGGGTGCTGTGGCATGGAGCCGGCCCACATCGCCCATCTCGCCGAGTTGGTGCGCCACCGCAGTTGAACGCGGTCCAGGCCCGATGGGCCTCGGCGCCGGGAGCCGAACGGACGCAGCCGGCGGCGCTCGTGCGCCGACCCGGGCGTTTCACGAGCAGTAGCATCGACGCACCGTGGCCGTGAAGTCTCCCGCTCCGCACCGGCGCGCCGTCCCCAAACAGGCCCGTGCCGCTGCCACCTACGCCAAGCTGCTCGACGCGGCTGTGATCGTGCTGGTCGAGCGCGGCCTGCAGGGCTTCAACACCAACGTCGTTGCCGAGGCGGCCGGGGTGAACGTCGCCACCCTCTACCACTACTTCCCTGACAAGAACGCGATCCTGCGCGAGCTGTTCGACCGCAACGAGCGGGCCCGGGTCGACTTCGTCGTCACGCACCTCGGCCTGCTGCCCTCGGCCACCGATCTGCACGCCTGGGTCGCCGAGCTCGTGCAGCACGTGCTCGCCGCCCGGCTGAGCGAACCGGCCGGTGCCGTGCTGCGCCGTGCCTGGCGCGCCGTGCCCGAGCTGACGGCCGTCGAGGAGGAGCGCAACGACTCCCTGGTGTTGGCCGTCGCCGAAGCACTGCACGCGCGCTACCCGCAGCACGCCGAGCTTCAGTTGCGGACCACCGCCAGGGTGCTGCTCACCGCGTCGATCGCTGTGCTCGACCAGGCGAGCGAGCAGCCGGACCGCACCCAGTCGTTGGCCGACGAGCTCGTCGAGCTGGTCCATGCCCGTCTGACAGTCTTGGAGGCATGAGCACCCCCGTCATCCCCCGTCTGCCGGCGACCGCGAGTGCCGACGAGGTCGCTGCCGAACTGCTGGCCCACGGGGTGGTGGTGGTCGAACAGCTCGTCGATGCCGATGCCTGCGACCGTTTGGCCGCCGAGCTCGGCCCCTGGCTCGACCAGACACCGTTCGGTGGCGATGCGTTCTCGGGTCACCACACCCGACGCACGGGTGGTCTGCTCAGCCGCTGCCCGACGAGTGCTGCGCTCGTGGCGAACCCACTCGTGCTCGATGTGGTCGACCGGGTGCTGTGGCCGAAGAAGACCACGTTCCAACTGCACCTCACCCAGTCGATCGCCATCGGCCCGGACTCACCTGCGCAGGTGCTGCACCGCGATCACTGGTGCTTCGACTTCTTCCCGTTCCCCCGCGACGTCGACGTCGAGGTGTCCACCATCTGGGCGCTCACCGACTTCCACGAGGCCAATGGCGCCACACGCGTCGTGCCCGACAGCCACCGCACCCCCGACGACACGTCGTACACGCCGGCCGACAGCCTTCCGGCGGAGATGCCCCGCGGGTCGGTGGTGATGTACCTCGGCTCGACGGTGCACGGTGGTGGGGCCAACGTCAGCGACGAGGTGCGCATCGGCATCAACGTCGACTACGTCCTCGGGTGGCTGCGTCAGGAGGAGAACCAGTACCTGACGTACACGCTCGACGAGGTGCGCGGCTTCCCCGAGCGCATCCAGCGCCTGCTCGGGTACGAGCCCGGTGCCTACGCGCTCGGCTACATCGACGGCGGCCGCAGCCCGATGACCCTGCTCGGCGCCGAGCACGACACCACAACGCAGTCGTTCCGGCCGGGCTGAGCCGACGCCGCCCGCAGGCGCTGTGCGACACTGCAGGCATGGAGTTCCACGACCCGCGCGGCGTGCTGACCGGCCCTGTCGACGACTACCTCGGCGCGGCCCAGCTGGAGCCCGGCGACACGATCGGGTTGTTCGCCAACGGCTTCCCGGACTCGGTGGCATTCTGCGAGCACCTCGGCCGTGCCCTGCAGGCCGAGCTCGCCGGCATCGAGGTGCGGGTGTGGAACAAGGGCAATGCCTCGGCGCTCGCCAGCGCCGAGCAGCTCGCCGAGATCGCCGGCGCCTGCACGGCGGTCGTGGCTGCCTATGGGCATTGAGGCAGTTGCACGTCCGGCACCGTGCGTGACGGCATCGAACTGGCGAGGATGGACCGGGCGGTGGTGGCGCTCGTGACCGATGCGTTCTGGCTGCAGGGCGATCAGGTCGCCCGCTCGAACCGGATGCCCGATGTGCCCCGGCTGCGCCTGCCCCACCCGGTGGCCGGCACCGGTGCCGCGGCGATGGCCGAGCTCGCCGCCCGTCTGGCACCGCGCATCGCAGCGGTGCTGCGCGGCGATGCCGGCCCGGACAACCCACCGGCGGGGAGTGGCGGCTGATGGCGATGCTCGAGGCGGTCGACGAGGCCGCCGCGCTCGAGCTGCTCCACGAGCTGGGGTGCACCGACGGCCTGCCGGTCGTCATCCCGACACCCGAGCGCGTGGCGGCGATGGTGCTGGCGAGCGGGCTCGACGCCTCGATCGACCTGGGCACGATGGGGCCGCTCGGCGCGGCCACCACCGTCGAGGCCGTCGCCACCAACACGGTGATGGCCGGGTGCGTGCCCGACCACATGCCGATCGTCGTCGCTGCGCTGCGGGCGCTGTTGCGGCCCGAGTTCGACCTGGCCGAGGTGCAGGCCACCACGCACTCGGTGGCGCCGCTCATCGTGCTGAACGGCCCGCTGCCGCAGGCGTGCGACGTGGCGAGCGGCTTCGGGGCCCTCGGCCCGGGGCATCGCGCCAACGCGTCGATCGGGCGAGCCGTGCGGCTGTGCCTGATGAACATCGGCGGGGCACGGCCCGGTGTGTCGGACATGGCGCTGCTCGGCCACCCCGGGAAGTTCACGATGTGCCTCGCCGAGGACGAGGTCGCCTCGCCGTGGGAGCCGCTCTCGGTGGCCGCTGGGTTCGCGCCCGACGACTCGGTCGTCACCGTCGTCGGGGTCGAGGCACCGCACTCGGTGGTGTTCGTCGACGACGCCGACTCGCCGGACTCGCCGGCCAGGTTGCTGCGCGTGCTGGCGGCCGCCATCGCCACCACCGGTTCGAACAACGCCTTCTTCCGTGCCGGGTCGGTGGCCGTGTTGCTGAACCCCGATCACGCCGCAGTGCTGGCGCGGGCAGGGCTCGGCCGTGGCCACGTGCAACGCGAGCTGCATCGGCTGGCGGTGAACCCGCGCGGGCGGCTGCGCGACCTGAACCCGATGTTCGCCGGTCGTGGTGACGACGACGACCCGGTGCCGGCCGTGCCCGCACCCGAGCGGGTGCTCGTGGCCGTCGCGGGCGGCAGCGGGCTCTACTCGGCGGTGTTCCCGTCGTGGGCGGCCGGTGCGCACGCCTGCCCGATCCTGCACGAGCGGATCGAGACGGGCCAGGCCTGCGAGCTGCCCTGGGCCACCCGCTCCTGACAGCGGCTCAGGCTGCGGAGATGCGCCGCACGGCCAGCCGGAACGGGCCCTCCTGCTTGTCGAGGAGGTAGATCACCATCTGTGCGACGCGGCTGGGGTCGAGTGCAGGAGCGCCCGGGAGCGGGTCGAGGAAGCGTCCGACGGGCTCGAAGCCGGCAAGTGGCAGGCGGTAGCTGGCGTCGCTGCCTTCGCCGGTGGTGAAGCGCTGCACGTAGAGGAGGTCGTCGATCGTGCGCAGCTGGAGCAGGTAGGTCTTGCCGTCGCCGACGGCTTCGACCACCACCTCGGTCGCGTCGGCGAGGAGCCCACCGAGCTCGGGCACGATCGGTCCGCGCACCGAGGTGAAGCCACCGTTGTTGTCGAGCGACAGCTCGCCGCTGAACACCATCGCCCCGGCTTCCCACGACGCGCTGCTCGACGACACGCCACCCATCACGGTGTCGTTGACCGTGCCCCAGTCGGCGATGTCGCCGGCCTCGGTGAAGGCGAACAG
>JBBATY010000007.1:81262-82891 GCA_040398525.1 Ilumatobacteraceae bacterium
GGGGCAACGATGCTGTCGGCCGTCTCGGTGGCCTCGCTCCCGCACGCAGTGGCCAGCAGAGCACCGACGGCCAGCACGACAGGTAGACGCATGCCCCGGTCCTATCAGCCGTTGCCGCGCCGTGCCCATCCGTGCCGTGCCGTCGGCACCGGAGCATCGTGCGGACGGGTCGTTCGACCCTGTCGAGCACGTCCGCGTGGGGCGTACCGTCGGCACCCATGAGCAGGTGGCGGAGGTCTCGGTCCCTGGCGTCGGCGGTCGTGATCGCCGCTGCCGTGTCGGCAGCGTGTGGGAGCGACGACGCCACGCAGACCACGGCAGCCTCGTCGCCCTCGACTTCAGTGCCGGCCTCGACCAGCACGACGACGGCACCGGCGACGACCGGCGCACCCACGACGGTGGCGCCGACGTCGGCGCCCGAGCCGGCGCCTGCCTGCGCCGAGGGTGAGCTACCTGCGGCCGGCGCTGTCGACCTGACCACCGGCGACGTGCGCTGGACCGTCTGCTCGGCGGCCGAGGTGTATCGCACGCTCGTCGGCGCGTTCGACGATGTGGTCGTGGTGTCCGAGACGGCCTACCCCGACGCCGAGGCCGTGGCGTTGTCGGTGACCGACGGTGCCGAGCGTTGGCGCCGTGCGACCACCGGCCAGCCGGTCGAGACGCCGCGCGGCGCCACCGCAGGGGTCGGGATCGTGCTGCGGATGCTCTCCGACGGCCTCGGTGGTGTCGGCCTGGCCGGGCTCGACGTCGCAACCGGCGAGGTCGTCTGGCAGCTCGCCGAACCGTTCGTGGTGCTCGGGCAGAGCGACACCACTGCGGTGGTCGCCTCGTTCGACCCGACCGTGGGGAGCCCGTCGACCATCGAGGGCATCGACCTGGCCACCGGCGCCGAGGTGTGGACGAGTCCGCTCGTGTTCGCCGACCTGTCCGGGGTGGGTGTGTCGCGCGGGCCTGCGGCGGTGTGGGACGGCACGATCGCCGTGCCGACCGGCGACTCGTTGACCGCCCTCGACATCGACTCCGGCGCCGTCCGATGGGTGGGTCCGCAGACCGACCACCCCGAAGCGGCCGACGGCGTGGTGATCGGCACAGCCGACAGCGGCCGCACCATCCGTGCCCTCGACGCGTTCTCCGGCGAGCTGCTGTGGGAGGCGCCGGGTCGGCCGTCGTACGGCGACCTGCTGGCGATCGGCGACGGGATCGTGGTCGTGAACGCCCTCGACAGACCGGCGCTCGTCGCCTACAACGTTCGCACCGGCAGCGAGCGGTGGCGGATCGACGCGGCCGGGATCGGCGAGCCACAGCTGATCGCCGGCACCGCGGTGGTGGCGCTATGGGAACAGCGGCTCAGCGCCGTGTCGACCTCGAACGGGGCGGTGCTGTGGTCGGCGGACGCCCCGTTCGGGTCGCCCTGGATGAGCAGCGTGGCCGTCGACGCGACGACCGTGTACGTGTCGGTGAACTCCCGACCCTGGGGCGACTGAGCGCGACCGCGTCAGACCGGGGCGACGACGCGGGGCAGCGGCGACACGAGCGCCGGCTGGTGGTCCCACAGGTCGGCGAGCAGGTCGCTGCGCAGCGCGGCGCACGATGGGTCGTCCCAGCGGTTCACCCGCTGCAGCGGATCGT
>JBBATY010000007.1:82991-91710 GCA_040398525.1 Ilumatobacteraceae bacterium
GTGACACCGCTCGACGGTGCCGGGCGCCAGATGAGCGGCAGGCGCATCAGCGCATCGACGTGGTACGGACCCTTGAACAGCAACCCGAAGTCGCCCTGCAGCTCGCCGTGGTCGGTGGTGAACACGATGTCGACGTCGTCGGTCCATCCCCGTGCGGCGATGGCGGCGAGCACACGCCCGATCGCCTCGTCGATCAACTCGACCTCGACGGCATTGACGGCGTTCACCTCGCGCACCTGGTCGGCGGTCATCGTCGCCGGCACCCAGTCGTGCGGGGCCTCGTAGTTGCTGACCAGCCGGCCGTCGTACCAGGCCCGCCAGTGGCGCGGCTTGGCGTCGAGCACCGCCTCGCGCTCGGCGGCGTCGGCGATGTATCCGGCAGGCAGGTCGACGTCGCGCCACGGCACGCGGTGCAGTTCGCTCTTCGGCGGGTCCCACGGGTGGTGCGGGTCGGGGAAGCTCATCCAGCAGAACCAGTCGTCGGCGGCGCCCAGCGAATCGAGCCAGGCGATCGTGCGGTCGGCCACCCAGTCGGTGTGGTACCACTCGCGCGGGATGGCGTTGTCCCATACCTGCGGCGCGCCGGTGTCGCCGCCGCCCATGGCGTTCACCTCGAGCGCCCCGTCGAGCACGGGGTAGAACATGCCCATCGCCTCGGGGTGGGTGGTGGCGATCCAACGCGCGTAGTGCAGTTGCCCGGCGGCACCGTGGGTGGCCGACTCGAAGTGCTCGAAGCCGCGGTGTGGCCCGAACATGCCCTGGCGGGCGAAGCCGTTCTCCGGGAAGCGCCCGAACGGGTCGAGGAACGGCTCGAAGTGCGGCTTGCCGATGATGGCGGTGCGGTAGCCGGCGTCGTGCAGCACCTCGGCCACCGACGGCGCCGTCTCGGGCAGCGGCACACCGTTCATCCACACCCCGTGGGTGCTCGGGTGCTGGCCGGTCAGCATGGTGGAGCGCGACGGCATGCACACCACGCTCTGCGGATGGGCGCGGCGGTAGTTGATGCCCTGCGCCGCCAGGCCGTCGACCACCGGTGTGCGCGACAGTGTGCCGCCGTTGCAGCCGAGCGTGTCGTAACGCTGCTGGTCGGTGGTGATGAACAGGATCTTGCGGCCCATCAGTGCGTCCCTTCGGTGCCAGTGTCGTTCGCGCCGGTGTCGTGCATGCCGCTCTCCATCTGGCGCTTGAGCTCGTCGAGGGCGCTGGCCGTGCCGCCGCCGATGACGAGTGCCATCGTGCGCGGGTCGGCTTCGGTCGAGTAGACGACGAGGCAGGTGTCGTCGCCCAGGTCGATCACATCGATCGTGCCGCGGTGATGTTTGAAGATGGGCACTGTGATGCGGTACTGGAAGCGCCGGATCGTGTCGTCGCAACACACGATCTCCTCGGGCATCGACATGCCCGCCTCCATCGTGATGATGCGGGTGGTGCCGTCGACCGGACTGGCGACGATGCCGGGGAACCATTCGTGCAGCCGCGGCGCATCGCCCGCCAGCGCCCACACCTGTGCGGCCGGCCGGTTGATGCGGATCTCGTAGCGGGTGGTGCCCAGCATCAGCGGGTCCGGGCGATGAAGTCGATGATCACCGCGGCCAGCTCGGGCCCACGGTCTTCCTGCAGGAAGTGCCCGCCGCCTTCGATGGTGAGGTGGGGCTGGCCGGCGGTGCCGGGCACCCGGCCGATGAACGCCCGCTCGCCGCCCTTGCTGACCGGGTCGGAGTCGCTGAAGGCGCACAGGAAGGGCCGCTCGAAACGTCCGAGCACCTCCCACGCAGCGAGGTTGTCGGCGCGGGCCGGGTCGTCGGGGCTGGTGGGCACGAGCGACGGGAAGATGCGGGCACCGGCTTTGTAGGTGTCGTCGGGGAAGGGTGCGTCGTAGGCGGCGATCACCTCGGGTGCGAGGTCGGTGGTGCAGCCGCCGTTGATGATCGTGCCGATGGGGAACTGCGGTGACGTCTGCGAGAACTGCTGCCACGCGAGGAAGGCCTTGTTCGGCGGGTTGTCGCCGGTGGGCAGGCCGGTGTTGCCCACCACCACCCGCGCGTAACGGTCGGGTGCGGCACCCACCAGGCGCAGGCCGACCAGGCCACCCCAGTCCTGGCCGAAGAACGTGATGTCGCGCAGGTCGAGCTGGTCGAACAGCAGCTCGGCCATCCAGCCGACGTGGCGGCCGAAGGTGTAGTCGCTCTGCTCGGTGGGCTTGTCGGAGCGCCCGAACCCGACGAGGTCGGGGGCCACCACGCGGTGGCCGGCGGCGACGAGCAGCGGGATCATGTGCCGGTAGAGGTAGCACCAGCTCGGCTCGCCGTGGAGCAGCAGCACCGGGTCGGCGTCGCGCGGGCCTTCGTCGAGGTAGTGCACCCGGAGTGTGCCACTGCTCGGGTCGCCCGGGACGGCGGTGATGTCGGCGTAGTGCGGAGCGAAGGTGAAGCCCGCGAGATCGGAGAAGCGGTCGTCGGGTGTGCGCAGTGCGTGCATCGCCCCACCGTAGCAAGCTGCACCGGATTGTGACAGAGGCTCTGCCACCAACAGCCGGCGCGCATGGTGCCGAAAAGGGAGTCGGCCCCGGACCGCGGTGTTCCGCAGTCCGGGGCCGATGATGATGGCCCTGAGACGTGTCCGTCGCGGGCTCGTTCTGTCGTGTCGGCGGCCGCCGATTCCCTCGGGAATCCCCCGGGTGAGACCGGGTCGGTGCGGGTGCGCCCGGTGGGCCGGTTCGGCTCAGCCTTCGTCGGCAGTGAGCATCAAGCCGTTGGTGCCGTTCATCAGGGTCAGGTTGGCGGCTTCGATGTCGAAGGTCACGTCACCCTGCAGCACCGTGGTGACAGCGTTCTCGAGCTGCATCGCCTCGTCGTCGCAGGCCATCTTGGTGAGGGCCAGCGGACCGAAGGTGATGGTGCCCTCGCCGATCGTGCCTTCGCCAATCGTGACGGTGGCCATGCCACGGTTGCAGCCGGCGTTGACCTGGGCCTGGCCGTCGACGATGGTGATCGTCGCCTCGGCCTCGCCCCAGCCGCTGCTGACGGCCTCGTCGCTGATCACACCGTTGACCACCCATGTGGTGCCCTCGAGCGGGCGGTCCGGGTCGGCGACCACTCGGTCGAGCAGCTCGATGCGTGCGCCGTCGGCGCCGGTGAGGGCCAGGTTGTCGCCGTCGAGCTGCACGGTGACACCGGCGTTCAACATGGCGGCCACGGCTGAGTCCTGGTCCATCAGCGGCGGGTCGCAGGCCATCATCGTCGACATCATCGGGCCGACCGTCAGCTGGTCGCCGTCGAAGGTGGCCGGGCCGGAGTGGCCGTTGCAGCCGCCGCTGAACGACACCTGGCCGTCGAGGAACTCGAGGCGCAGCACGGCGCCCGGGGCGAGGGTGATGCCCGTCGCCGACTGCGACAGGAAGGTGCGGCCGTCGAGGAGGGCGGCGAGGTCGGTGCTCGGTGTGGTCACTTGGGTGCTCCCTGGATCGGTGCTGGGCGAGCCGGCCGCCGTGGTCGGGGCCGAGTCGGCGGGCTCGGTGGTCGGGTCGCCACAGGCGGCGAGCGTGAACAGCCCGGCGGTGGCGATGGCGAGCAGGATGTGGGACGAGGTCGGCTTCATGCCCAGTCTGACGCATCCCGAGCCCGTCCGGTTCCCGACCCGTTCGTGCGGTGACAGGTGAGGTCGGCCGGCCACCGCCTCACGTCTCACCGCGTCGGGTGCGGGTCCGACAATGGACAGAGGGAGTGACAGAAGTTACGGTCGCGCCCATGAGCCAGACCCGCCGTGTCGCCCTTGTGGCCGATGCCGACCTGTACGTGGGCCCTGCCCTCGCCCGAGCCCTCGCCGCACGAGGTCACGACCTCGTGGTCGGCAACGCCAAGCCCCCGCTGGTCGACGAGCTCGAGTCGATGGGCGCTGCCGTGGAGGTGGTGTCAGGTGTGCGCGACCTGTCCGATCCGACGACAGCGCAGCGCCTCGTCGACGCCGGCCTCGCCCGCTTCGGGGCGATCCACGCGGCGGCAGCGTTCTCGGGCCAGATCATCACCGGCCGGTTCCTCGACTCGACCCCCGAGCAGCTCGACAAGCTCTACAGCGGATGCATGGTGGCGCCCTACCACTTCCTGAAAGCCGTCGTGGCGCCGATGGTGGCCCAGCGCGACGGCCAGGTGCTGATGATCACCAGCGCCGCCGGTGGCCGGCCCACCCGTGGCGCAGCGCTCTACTCGGCAGTGCGCGCCGGGGCGACGATGATGGCCAAGAACGTCGCCGAGGAGGTGGCCGGGCTGAACGTGCAGGTGAACGCCGTGGGCACCAACTTCATGGACTTCCCCGGGTTTCTCGCCGCGTCGGGCGCCACCGACCCCGAGGTGCGGGCGCGCATCGAGGCCCAAGTGCCGATGAAGCGCCTCGGCACGATGGACGAGTTCGCCGCCTTCTGCGCCGTGTTCCTCGACGGCACCAGCCGGTTCACCACCGGCCAGTGGGTCGGGTACGCCGGCGGCTGGGTCTGACCCCGGCCGGCGCCCTGCGTCGGCTCAGGCCTTGGCGCGCGTGCGCCGCAGCACCGGATCGGCGACGCGCAGCGTGGTGTCGGCCATGCGCATCACGCGGCCTGCCGCGCCCGGCGTGCGGTTGTCGATCAGGTTGCCCATCACTGCCAGGGTGATGTCGGCGGCCTTCTGGGTGCCGACGGCGATGCGCAGGCCCGGCCGCAGCAGCCACGGATGGCCGATCAGGAAGCTGAACCGCCGCCCGGTGCGCAAGAACGCGTCGAAGCGCTCGCCGACGAGTCGGTCGTACACGGCCGGTGCCGTGGCTGGGTTGGCGAGCAGCTGCTCGACGGCGAGCATGCCGCTCTCGAGCGCGTAGTCGATGCCCTCGCCGTTCATCGGGTTGACGAACCCGGCAGCGTCGCCGACGGCCACCCAGCCCGGCCCGTGGCGGCGGGTGCTGCTCATCGGCAGCCGCCAGGCGCGGGGCTTGTCGAGGTAGTCGCCGAGGCCCCACGTGGGGCGCACGATGGCGGCGTACTGGTCGAGCAGGCGGTTGAGGTTCAACTTCTTGAACCCCTTCATCGTGCTGAGCGCGCCGACGCCGATGTTGACGGTGCCGTCGCCGGCGGGGAACATCCAGCCGTAGCCGGGCACCGGTGTGCCGTGCTCGTCGCGCAGGCTGAGGCATGCCTCGAGGTGCCGCTCGGCATGGCGCGGGGTGGGGGCATAGGCGCGGATGGCCAGGCCGAACGGCTCGTCGGGATGGCGCTCGGCGCCGAGCACCTTGGCCGCGGCGCCCTGCGCGCCTGCGGCGAGGATGGTGAGCGGGGCGCGGTACTGCTCGCCGCCGGCGCTGACGCCGACGACGCGGTCGCCGTCGAGCACGGGGAGGGCCTCGGTGCCGAAGCGGATGTCGGCGCCCGACTCGAGGGCTACGTCCATCAGGTGCGTGTCGAAGCGGTGGCGCGGCCACACGGCGCCGTGGCCGGGGAAACGCTCGGTGGTGGGCCAGGCCAGCTCGCGGGTCTTCTTCCCGGCGATCATCCGCAGACCGTCGATGCGGTGCGCGGGCGACAGATCGATCTTCAGCTCGTCGAGCGCAGCGACCGCTCGGGGAGTGAGGCCGTCGCCGCACACCTTGTCGCGGCCGTGAGCGCCCTTTTCGAACATCGTCACGCGCAGGCCGGCGCGGGCTGCGGTGATGGCGGCCGCCGACCCACCGGGGCCGGCACCGATGATCAGCAGGTCGCGCTCGAGCACGTCGAACAGCCTGCCAGCACGGCGGAGCACTCACACACCCGGGCCACGCCATCGCGGTGAGACATCGGGCGCACCACCAGCCTCACCGCTCACCGGGTGTGCGGGCGGGTCAGGGGGTGGCGAACGAGGCGGCGAGGCGGGCGAGGCCTTCGTCGACGGTGACCGTCGGCGACCAGCCGAGGTCGTCGCGTGCCGGCCGCGGGTCGAACCAGTGGGCCGTGCCGAGCTGCTCGGCGAGGAACCTGGTGAGCGGTGGCTCGCCGGCGTCGGGCCCGCGCAGCGCCCAGACCCGTTCGACGAGCGCCCCGGCGCCGACGGCCAGCCGCCGCGGCACCCGGCGTGGGGTGATGTCGACGCCTGCTGCGCGGCAGATGCCGGCCACCAGCTCGGCCACGGGCCGAGGTTCGCCGTTGGCGATCACGTAGCTGCGGCCGAGGCACGTGGCGTCCGGGCCGATGGCGTCGAGGGCGGCCACGAGCGCGCTCGCCGCATTGTCGATGTAGGTCGTGTCGATCAGCGCCGTGCCGTCGCCCACCAGCGCGAGCCGTCCGGCCCGGGCGCGCTCGATGATGCGCCCGACGAGCTGGGTGTCGCCCGGGCCCCACACCAGGTGCGGGCGGATGACGACGATCGGCAACTGGGGTCCGGCGGCGTGCTGCACGAGGTGCTCGGCGATCGCCTTCGACTCGGCGTACCAGGCGCCGCTGCGTCCGGTGACCGCCGGTGTGGCCCCGACACCGACCAGGGCCTCGCCGGCGTGGGCGACCGATGGCGTCGACACGTGCACCATGCGGGCGATGCCGTGGCGGCGAGCGGCGGCGACCACGTTGGCCGTGCCGTCGACGTTGATGCTGCGGTAGTCGTCCCAGCTGCCGACCACGCCCACCTTGGCCGCCAGGTGGATCACGGCGTCGCACTCACCGACAGCACGCTCGACGAGGTCGGCGTCGCGGACGTCGCCCAGCACCTGGGGCACGTCGAGCGCGGCCGGCGACCGCTGGAACAGCACCACCTCGTCGCCGCGGGCGAGCAGGCGCTCGGCCGTCGACCTGGCGAGCAGGCTCGACCCACCGGTCAGCAGCACCCTCATCGCCGGCTCCGTCGCGCGGCGAGGCGCCCACGGCCGGCCTGCACCGTGACGCGCAGCCGTCCGGGTGCTCCGGGCGAGCGGGCCGAGTCGCCGGCGAGCACCTGCGTGGCCCAGCCGGCCAGGGCGGTGCGGTCGATCTTGGTGTTGTGGCGGATGTCGACGGGCAGCGCTGCCACCTGCAGCACTGCGGCCACGGGGTGGGCGACCGACGCACGCACCTGGCCGGCGAGCTCGGGTGCCGCCAGCCCCTCGGATGCACCGGGCCGCTCGACCACCACCACCAGCTGCTGGCAACCCACGGGGCCCACCCCCACGGCGGCGCAGCGCTCGACGGCGGGCAGGGCCTCGACGGCCACCTCGACGGGGACGGGGGTGACCGGGCCGCGCTCGGTGTGCACCACGTGCACGCTGCGGCCCTCGATCCACAGCCGCCCGACGGAGTCGACGTGGCCCACGTCGCCCGAGCGGTGCCACACCGTGCCGGCGGTGTCGACCGGGCGGGCGTCGTGCTGGGTGCGCCACAGCTGGTCGTAGCCGTCGGACAGCCACGGGGTGCGTACCAGCACCTCGCCGGTGGTGCGCGGGCGCAGCTCGGTGACCGGCAGCCGGGCGTCGAACCCGAGCGGGGCGATGCGCACCTCGGCGCCGTCGACGGGCCGCCCGACGCACACACCGTGACTGTCGCGCGCGACCAGGCTGTCGAGGGTGGCTAGGTCGACATCGGCCACCGGCAGGCACTCGGTCATCCCGTACGGCGTGTGCAGTTCGGCGGCGGGGCAGCGCTCGGCCATCGCCCGCAGCGTGGCGATCGGCACCGGTGCACCTGCCGACAGCACGAGGCGCAGCGCCGCGAAGCGCCGGTCGCCGCCTCGTGCCGCTGCTGTTGCCGCGGCCGGCGTCGACGTGCGCACCACGTTGGCGAGCGCGGCGGGTGAGGCGAACACGATGGTGGCATCGATCGAGGCGCACGCCGCGGCCAACGCGTCGGCGGTGAGCGCACCCGGTGTGGTGACGTCGACGTCGGGGATGCACGAGGCGATGCCGAGCGCCGGGCCGTAGAGCGCGAACGGGGCGAAGGCGGCGACGAGGCGGTCGGCGGTGGTGATGGCGTAGGTGCGGGCGAGCGCGTCGCGCTGCGCGGCGAGCTGGTGGTGCCGGTAGCGCACTCCCTTGGCGGGCCCGGTGGCGCCGGAGGTGTAGAGCACGGCGGCGTGGTCGTCGGGCCCGGGCTCGGGCGGCAGTGGCGCGCCCGAACGAGCGAGGTCGTCGAGGGTGAGCTCCGAGCCGGGCGCCGGGCGCGTCCCCACCGTGATCGCGCGCGCCCCCGGGGCCCAGCGCATCGTGCGCGCTGCGGCGATCGCCTGGGTGGGCCCGATCACCCACGTCGCCCGAGCGGCGCGCACGGCGGCGCCGAGGCCGCGCAGGCCCAACCCACGGTCGGCCACCACGGTGACGGCCCCCGCCCGCCAGCACCCGTAGACGGCGGCGAGCAGATCGGGCCCGGGTGGGGTGAGCAGGGCGACGCGGTCGCCGGGCTGCAGGCCGTGCTCGACGAGCCCGCGAGCGATGCCCTCGACGCGTCGGTGCAGCGCGGCGAAGGTGATCGTGGTGCCGGTGGCGCCGTCGGCGTAGGCGATCCGGTCGGCCGTGGCGGGGTCGCCCGCCCGCTCGGCGAGGGCTGCCCAGGTGGGCCGCCACGTGGGCGCACCCGCGTCGTCGCCGTCGCTGCCGTCGTGGTTACCGGCCGAGGTGGCCAGCGTGGCCAGGGTGGCGGGCGCAGCGGCGGACGGGGTGGTGGTGAGGCCGGCGCGCGGCGAGCTGCCCGGCAGCGTGGGGCCCACGACGTCGTGCAGCCAGGCCCCGAGCACACCGGCCACATCGGCCACCGAGGTCTCGA
>JBBATY010000007.1:91810-100505 GCA_040398525.1 Ilumatobacteraceae bacterium
ACGTCGTGCAGCCAGGCCCCGAGCACACCGGCCACATCGGCCACCGAGGTCTCGAGCGGGCTGAGGTGGCCCGCCTTCGGGAAGCGGTGCAGGTGCGGGTGGCGCAGGCGGGCGGCGAGGTCGTGGGCGAAGTCGTCGTCGAACACCGGGTCGGCCGCGCCCCACACCACCAGGCTCGGCACGTCGAGCTCGCCCAGCGTCGCGGCCACTGCGGCGATGGCTGCCGCCGAGGGGTGGTCGTCGGTGAAGGGCACGTCGTCGACGAAGTCGGCGATCGCGTTGCGCAGTGCTGCAGTGCGATAGGGGGCGCGCAGCGCGTCGCGGCTGGTGGCGTCGAGCTTGCGCAGCGACAGTGCCCCGGTGCCGTCGACGAACACCCGCGTGCGCCGGCCGACGAAGTCGGTGACCGGACCGCTGGCTGCCACCCGGATCAACCACGGTGCCTTCCGCCCGGCGGGCACGGCGATGCCGGTGTTGCACAGGGCGAGGCCGACCAGGCGTCCGGCCGCAGCCGGCGAGACGGCCCAGCCCTGGGCCACGGCACCGCCCCAGTCGTGGCCCACCACGACGATCGGGCCCTCGATGGCCAACGCGTCGATGACGTCGCCGAGGTCGGCCACACGCGCGGCGTAGCGGCGGTTGCCGAGGCGTTCGGAGTAGCCCATGCCGAGCTGGTCGACAGCGATCACCCGATGCCTGGGGTCGAGCCGGGTGAGCACCTCGCGCCACAGGTAGCCCCAGGTGGGGTTGCCGTGCACGCACACGACGGTCGGCCCCGGGGCCTCACCTGCCGCGGGCGCGGCGGGTCGGTCGAGCACATGCCAGCGATGTGTGCTGCCGTCGTGGCTCGTGACGTCGACCAGGCGCGACCAGGTCGGGTCGATGCCCCATCGCCGGAACTGCTCGGGGGTGGGCAGCTCGGGCGACACGACGCCGCCCGCGCTCACCACACCAGTTCGGTGAAGCTGGTGTTGAGGCCCGAGCCGATGCCCATGCAGAGCACCCGGTCTCCGGGCTTCAGGTCGGCCTCGACGCTCGCCAGCGTGATCGGGATCGCCGCCGGCCCGACGTTGCCGTAGTGCGGGAAGGTGAGCGGCACGAGCGAAGGGTCGATGCCCAGGCGCTGGCAGATGAGCCGGGTGTGCACGGCGCTGACCTGGTGGACGATGTAGCGGTCCATCCCGCCGGCCCAGTCGAAGTCGGCGCGGGCGTCGTTCCAGGCGGCCTCGGCCAGGTCGAGGCCGGCTTCGAGCAGGCCCTTGGTGTCGGTGGTCATCCGGTCGAGCGTGCCGACACACAGGGTGTGGTGCTCGGTGCCGGCGCGGGTGACACCACCCACCAGGCGGTGGGCGCCGGCGTGCTGGTCGAGCGGGCCGAGCACCATGGCCGCGGCACCCGAACCGATGGTGAGCGAGGCGAACTCGGCGAACACGTCGTCGGCGGTGGCGGTGGGCGACTTCAGTCGCTCGATGGTCTGCAGCTGCGTGTAGCGGCTGCCCTCACCGTCGACGATCAGCGCGTAGCGGATGAATCCGCTGTCGATGGCGGTGGCGGCGAGGTGCATCGCGTTGACGAAGCCGAGGCACGCGTTGGCCAGGTCGAAGTTGGTGCACGAGGTGGGCAGGCCGAGCTGGTGGTGCACGGCACAGGCGAGCGAGGGCTCGAGGTGGTGCTTGCACACCGAGGTCGAGATGAGCATGCCGATCTCGGCGGGGTCGATGCCTGCGGCATCGATGGCCTGCTGGCCGGCGAGCGCAGCAGCCTGGTCGAAGGTGAGCCCGTCGGGCCACCAGCGTCGCTCCTTCACCCCGGCGAGGTCGGCCAGCAGCCCGGCGCGCAGTCCGCACCGCTTGTAGGTCTCGGCGAGCTGCTCGTCGATCCAGTCCGAGCTCACCACCTCCGGCGGCTCGACCGCTTCGACGCTCAAGACGCCGGCGTTGCGGTGGGTGAAACTCGAGTTGCCGGTCAACGTGTGCTCCTGTCTCCATCGCCGGCCTGCGGTGCGGGTGGCTCCGAGCGGAGACCGGCGGTGAGGCATGCGCCGCTCTCACTGTAGACCGCTCGAGCCCGTTGCGCCCGTGCGCTGGGTAACGTGCGGCACGTGCCGTCCGTCCGTGCCCTGGTCCGCCGACCCGGTCCTCGCCTCGCCGAGGGCCTGGTCACCCACATCGAGCGCACGCCGGTCGACGTGCACCTCGCCGAGCAGCAGTGGGTCGCCTATGTCGACGCGCTGCGCACCGAGGGGTGGGAGGTGCACGAGGTCGAGCCGGCTCCCCACTGCGCCGACGCGGTGTTCGTCGAGGACACGATGGTGGTGTTCGGCGATGTGGCGGTGATCTCGCTGCCCGGCGCCGAGTCGCGCCGCCCCGAGATCGAGGCCGCCGAACGGGCCGCTGCCGGCCTCGGCCTGACGATCGAACGGATTGCGCTGCCGGGCACGCTCGACGGCGGCGACGTGCTGAAGGTCGGCTCGACGGTCTACGTCGGCCAGGGCGGGCGCACCAACGCCGAGGGGATCGCCCAGTTGGCCGCGCACCTCGAGCCGCGTGGCGCCACCGTCGTCACAGTGCCGATCAGCAAGGTGCTCCACCTCAAGTCGGCGGTCACCGCACTGCCCGACGGCACGGTGATCGGCTTCGAGCCCCTCGTCGACGACCCGAGCGTGTTCCCCCAATTCCTCGCCGTGCCCGAGGAGGGCGGTTCGCACGTGGTGCTGCTGGGCGGCAACCGGCTGCTGATGTCGACCGACGCGCCCCGCTCGGCCGAGCTGTTCGCGTCGCTCGGCTACGAGCCGGTGCAGGTCGACATCTCCGAGTTCGTCAAGCTCGAAGGGTGCGTGACGTGCCTGTCGGTGCGCGTGCGCCCCAGCGAGGCGGCCGGCTGATGTCGACCGATCGCGAGCTGCTCGAGGGCCCGCGGTCGCGGCGGGCCGAGCTCGGCACGGTGCTGCGGGTGAACCGCGACATGGTGCGTGGCCTGCGCCGGTTGCACTTCGTCGGCCCGTCGGTGACGGTGTTCGGCTCGGCGCGCACACCCGAGCACAGCCCCGACTACGCGCTGGCACGCCAGATGGGTGGTCGCCTCGCCGGCCTCGGCTTCACGGTCATCACCGGTGGTGGCCCGGGCATCATGGAGGCCGCGAACCGTGGGGCGCGCGATGCGGGTGGGCACAGCGTCGGCTGCAACATCGTGCTGCCGCACGAGCAGCAGCCCAACCCCTACCTCGACGTCAGCATCGACTTCCGCTACTTCTTCGTCCGCAAGATGATGCTGGTGAAGTACTCGTACGCGTTCGTGGTGCTGCCCGGCGGGTTCGGCACGATGGACGAGCTGTTCGAGGCGCTCACCCTCATCCAGACCGGCAAGATCCACGACTTCCCGATGGTGGTGATGGGCTCGCAGTACTGGCAGCCGATGCGCGAGCAGATCGACGTGATGCTGTCGAACGGGATGATCAGCGAGCCCGATCTCGACCTGCTGCTGTTCACCGACGATGTCGACCACGCGGTCGACCATGTGCGGGCCAAGGCGATCGACCGGTTCCGCCTGCACCATCGCCTGCGGCCGTCGCGGCTGCTGGGCGAGCGTCGCAGCTGACGGGCCCGATCGGCGCTCGCCCGGGCCGGGCTGCTCAGGGCAGCGGTGTGGGCACGTGCATCACCGGGTCGGGGGCGCGGCCGATGCCGCCGTCGGCCACCAGCATGTCGGTGTGCGTGCGCTCGGTGTGCTGCGAACGCCACAGCAGCATCTCCTGCGCGTACCGCAGCACCACCGAGGGGTCGTCGACGAGGGTCCGCCAGTTCGGGTCGGCGGCGAGGTCGAAGCACCGCCACGAGCCGTCGCCGAACTGCACGTAGGCGCCGTCGCGGTCGCGCAGCACGGCCAGGTGCTGGCGCTCGAGGCGGCGGTCCCACGGCCAGTCGTGGGCGCTGCCGTCGATGAAGATGTGCCGCCAGTCGTACTCCCAGTGCGCAGCGGTGCGCCACCAGGGCGGGGTCGTGCCGGTGAGGAACGGGGTGAGCGGCAGGCCGTCGCACTGCGCAGGCACGGGCACGCCGATGGCCTCGCAGATCGTGGGCATCACGTCGACGTTCTCGGTGAACTCGTCGACGACGGTGCCGTGTGCCTCGGAGTGGTGGGGGTGGTGCACCAGGCAGAGGATGTGGTGGCTCTCCTCGAAGTAGCCGACCTTGCCGAGCAGGCCCTGGTCGCCGAGCTGCTCGCCGTGGTCGGCGGTGACGACGACGAGGGTGTCGTCCCACAGCCCGGCTGCCTCGAGCGCGTCCCAGATGCGGCCGAGCTGGGCGTCGACCTCGCTGATCATCCCGAGGTACTGGGTGCGGATGTGGCGCATCTCGGTGTCGTCGGAGGGGGCACCGGTCATGGCGACGACGCCGTCGTGCAGCGGGTGGCGCACGTCGGGCTCGGGCGCCGGCGTGGGCGTGCCCACCTCGGCCGGGTCGTACATCGTGGCGAAGTGGCCGGCTGCGGCGTAGGGCGGATGCGGCCGCAGGTACGACAGGTGGGCGAACCACGGCTCGCCGGTTGGCCGGGTGTCGAGCCAGTCGAGGAACTGCTCGGTCAGGAACGCCGACACGCTCACCTCGGCGGGCCGCTCGTGCTCGGTGCCCAGCGCGTCGTAGCCGCCGCCGAGGTCGGTGTGGCCGCGCTCGGCGAGCCAGGCCAACCAGGGCAGGTGGTCGTCGGGCAGGTGCACCACCGGGTCGAAGCCGGGCAGCACGCCGGTGTAGGTCTGCATGCGCGGGTCGTCGGGCCCGCTGGCCTCGCGCGGGTCGATGCTCTGGTCGGTGTAGCCGAACAACGCCGGTCGGTAACCGCTGCGCAGGCCCGCCTTGGCGACGTTGTCGAAGCGCTGGTCGAGTGGGGTGCCGTTGGCCACCACCCGGTTGTTCATCTGGTAGGTGCCGGTGTACAGCGCCGCTCGGCCCGGTGAGCACGGGGTGGCCTGGCTGTAGTGGCGGGCGAAGCGCACGCCGGCCGCGGCCAGCCGGTCGAGGTTCGGGGTGCGCGCCAGCGGGTGCCCGGCACAGCCGAGGCAGTCGGCGCGGAACTGGTCGAGGGTGATGAGCAGCACGTGCATGTGCTGGCGACGCTAGTCGTGCGCGTCGCGCCGACGGGTGGTCGCCCTCAGCCGCCGGTGACGGCCTTGATCGCCACCTGCACGTCGACCACCGAGGGGTTCACGAGGCCTTTCGAGCCACCGATCACCACGGTGGGCACGGTCTCGTTGCCGTTGGCGATCGAGCGGACCGTGGCGGCAGCCTCGGGGTCGTCCCAGATGTTGATCCGCTCGTGGTCGATGCCGTGCTTGTCGAGTTGACGGAACAGCATCCCGCAGAACGGGCACCCAGGACGCCAGTACACCGTCACGAGGCCAGATGTTGGAGAACTGTTTGCTTGCACGGATCGCTCAACACCGGAACAGTCCGTAGATGTTCCCGGGCCGAGGCCCTTTCTCCGATCGGACGTGACGAGTGGCCACCCCCAGCCATCCGGCGACACGCATTGACTCGGTGGGTATGAGCGCCCGCCCGCGTCGGTCGATCGTCGCGCGCCTGGTGGCGGCTGCTGCACTCGCCGGATCCCTCACCCTGCCTACAGCCGGGCCGGCTGCCGCGTCGGGCCTGCCTGTGCTCGACAACTGCAGCGTCGCGAACGAGCTCGGGCCCGGATCGGCCGGTGACGAGGTGCGCTGCCTGCAGACCGCGCTCATCCTGTCCGGGTTCAGCATCTCCTACAGCGGTGCATACGACCCGTCGACGGTGGGTGCCGTGGCCCGCTTCCAGTCGCGCCACTCCCTGCCCGTCACCGGCCTGGCTGGGGTGGCCACACTCGCCACGCTCGGGGTGGCGTCGCCGGCAGGGGTGATCGTCGCGCCCCTCACGGTGCAGCCCTTCGCTGCTGCCGTCGCCGCGGGTTCGCCCGCTGTCGGCGGCATCGGCATCCCGCTGTGTCTGGCCGACGCCACGGTGTCGCCGGGTGAGCGGGGCCTCAGTGTGGTGTGCGTCCAGCGCCGCCTCGCCGAGCTCGGCCTGTACGGCGGACCGATCTCGGGCACCTACGACGCTGGCACCCAGGCTGCGGTGCGCGAGTTCCAGCGGCAGAACCCGCCGCTCTCGGTCGACGGCACGGCCGGGCGCCAGACCTTGCTGCGGTTGGTGATCTGGAGCGGGTACACCTCCGGCGACGGCCGCAGCGTCGGCCCGGACGTGTTCCCCGCGCCGATGCAGCCCGAACCGGAGTGGAACCTCACTGCGCAGGGCATCCCGTACTTCGGCAACCGCAAGGCCTGCACGCCCGAGGAAGCTGCGGTGATCGCCGCCGAGTTCGCGCACGACGGTGCCGATGTGGCCACCCAGCAATGGGCGGTCTACATCGCATCGCGCGAGGCGGGCTGCCGGTTCGGGGCGGTGCTCGTCGACATGCGCACCCGCGACGACTCGCACTGCACGTTCCAGTTGAACGTGCTGTCGGGCACGTTCGGCCCGTCGGGCGAGCTCGGCCGGCGCGGGTGGAGTGCCGCTGCCACCCGCGAGTCGCTGCGGGCATGCGCCGACGCAGCGAGCGACCTGTGGGTGCGCTGCGGACGCGGGCCGTGGATCAAGCCGTACTTCTGCGCGCAGCCCTGGGCCGGCGCGCCCAACGGCCAGCCGCCGTCGATCGTCCCCGCGGTGCCCGCCGACCCGGTCGTGCCCCCGCCGCCTCCGACGACGGTGCCGTCGCCGCCGGCGACTGTGCCACCGCCGCCGGCCACGGCACCGCCAGCGGCCGCCGTACCCGGCCAGGAGGCTGCTGCCGCGTCGTGACGACTCAGTGGTGGCTACCGGTGGGAGGCCGTCGGCGCCTGCGATAGCATCAGTGTTCGCCAGGAGAGGTGCCAGAGCCAGGTCGAATGGACCGCACTGCTAATGCGGGGACCATCGAAAGGTGGTCCGTGGGTTCAAATCCCACCCTCTCCGCTCGGGACCGGCCCGGTGGTGCAGCCACCGGGCCGTGTCGCGTCTGGGCCTCGATCGGGCCCGACGCGCGCCGGTATGTTGCATTTGTGTGACGACCGGTGTAAACACTTTGTCATCATTGTCGTCAACGAGAGGAGACCGATGATGGCTGGCACCGTGTGCGAGGACAGCTCCAGCATCGAATCGACGCCCCGTCCCCAGCGGCGCGGCGCCTTCACCCGTCGGATCGCAGTGCTCGTCGCGGGTGTCGTGCTCACCTCGGTCGGCGTCGTGTCGGTGCAGGGTGCTGGCGCAGCACCTGCGCCCGCTCGAACCGCCCCGGCCACGCTGCCGCCCTCGTGCAAGGCGAGCTACACGGTGCGCGCCGGCGACGGCTGGACCGTCATCGCTGGTCGTCTGAAGGTCAAGGTCAGCGACCTGTACTCGCTGAACGGCGCGTCGTCGCGCACCCCGCTCTACGCAGGTCGGGTGCTCTGTGTGCCGGCCAACGCCAAGGGCGCCACGCCGGTCACCCCGACCATCCCCAACTCGCCGGGGTCGACCAACTGCACCAAGGCCTACACGGTGCGACCGGGCGATGCCTGGACCACCATCGCCGCCCGCCACAACGTGAGTGTCGAGGCGCTCTACAGCGTCAACACGTCGAATTCACGCACGGTGCTGTACGCCGGGCGCACCATCTGCCTGCCCGCCAACGCGTCGACGCCCACCACCACACCGCCCACCACACCGCCACCGCCGACGACGGCGCCGGCCCCCACCACCACCAAGCCGCCTGCCACGGTGCCGCCGGCCAAGCAGAACTGGACCCAGGCCGAGGTCATCGCGATCATCCGCCAGGTGTGGCCCGACCACCTCGAGGAGAAGGCGATCGCCATCGCCTGGCGCGAGAGCAACCACAAGCCGGGCGTGCGCAACTACTGCTGCTTCGGCCTGTTCCAGATCTACTGGAACGTGCACAAGGGGTGGCTCGCCTCGATGGGCATCACCTCGGCCGAGCAGCTCTACCACCCGCAGGCCAACGCCTATGCCGCCCTGGTGCTCTACAACCGGGCCGGGGGCTGGGGCCCCTGGGGCGGCTGAGCCGCGACGGCTCGCGTGCGGCGCCGGTGGCGTTGGCCGCCTCGGCGGCTACACTGCTGACTCGCATCTGCGCTCGTAGCTCAATGGATAGAGCATCTGACTACGGATCAGAAGGTTAGGGGTTCGAGTCCCTTCGAGCGCGCTGATCACGGCCCCCGTATGGGGGCCGTTGTCGCGTCTGGGGACGAGGCGTGCGGGCCGTGCGGCCGACCGGTCGGACCGTCAGCCGAACGAGAGCCCGTGGTGCGCGACCGCTGTGGTGACCGCGTCGACGAGCGACTCGGGCGAGGCGCCACAGGCGTCGAGCTCGGCCGGGCCGAGCAGGTAGACGTAGCCGTCGACGGTCTCGGCCAGCACGGCCGGCAGCCGGCCGTCGGTGAGCGGCCGGGCCGCGTCGGGCTGGTCGTTGCGGTGGTAGGTGTCGAAGCGCACCGGTAGCGCAGCCCGGCACGCCTTCCACTCGGCCTTCTCGCTCACGGCGCCGTGGGTGATGTCGCACAGCCCGCAGTGTGCTCGCCCGAGCAGCTTGCCCACCACGTACGCCACCTCACCCCGCAACGTGCCATCTGCGTTGTAGACGCCGACGAGCCGCTGGACCGGTGTCGTCGCTCCGCTCACCTCGGCCTCCATGG
>JBBATY010000008.1:0-11448 GCA_040398525.1 Ilumatobacteraceae bacterium
TTCCCCGACAGCTCGGTCGGCCGGGTGGCGCTCGCCCCGAGCGACTACCCCGACGGCCGCGAGGGCGATGTGCTCACCGTCGAGTTCACCGTGTGCGGCATCCCCTGCCTCGGCCTCAACGGTGGCCCCGTGTTCCAGCAGTCGGAGGCGTTCTCGTTCCAGATCGCCACCGACGACCAGGCCGAGACCGACCGGCTGTGGGACGCGATCGTCGACAACGGTGGCGCGGAGAGCGCCTGCGGGTGGTGCAAGGACCGCTGGGGTGTGTCGTGGCAAATCACCCCGCGTGCGCTCAGCGACGGGATGGCCGACCCCGACCCATTGGCGGCCAAGCGAGTGTTCGAGGCGATGATGACGATGGGCAAGATCGACGTCGCTGCCATCGAGCGGGCCCGTCGGGGCGACTGAGCGCCTGCCGGCGCGTCAGTCCCACAGCACGTAGAGCGCCACCAGGGGTGTGTTGCCGGCGACTGCGGAATGGAGGTCGCCCGGGTGGTTGTAGATCACCATGTCGGGCCCGACCTGCCGGAACCCGTCGTGGCCGCCGTAGCGCCAGTCGCCGTGCCCGGCGAGCGTGAGGTAGAGCTCGTGCGGTGGGTGCGAGTGGAGTGGATAGGTGCACCCGGGCCTGATGTACATGACACCGACCGTGAGGCCGTCGAGGTCGCGGACTTCATCGAGCGGCGCCAGGGCGATGTCGGCACCGTGATCGTCGGTGCGGAACGTCGTCTCCCACGGCAGCAGCGGTGCCACCTCGACGAAGTGACGGCCGAGCGGTGTGGCGTCGACGTGCTGGAGGGTGTCGAGCGCCGGCAGCCAACCGGCCTCGAACGCCAGCGCGCCCGACTGCTCGACGGCTCGTTCGAACGCAGCTGCACCGACGGCTGCAGGTGCAGTGACGGCCAACTCGCTCAACCGTTTCGCGCAGGCGCCGAGGAACGAGTGGATCGGGTCGGCGCTGCTGGCGGAGCGTTGGTCGGAGCTCACGGTGCTCGTCCTACTCGCTCGCCTCGACGACCGTGGAGACGACCCAACGGTGCTTGCCGATCAGTCGGTCGCGTTGGAACCCGAGCTGTTCGTAGGTGGACAGCGCGCCGTTGTAGAGGAACCCTGCAGGCACCGCCCCGGCCGGCTCCGGGTAGCCCTCGACCCGACCACCGCCGAGCGCAGCGATCATCTGCAGCGCACCCTCGAGCGCGGCGTGGGCCACGCCCTGCCTGCGGTAGCCCTTCGCCGAGTAGCAGCAGGCGATGCGCCAGTCGGGAAGCGTGATCATCGTGCCCTCGTATGCGGCGCGGCTCTTGATGCGGGGCAGGTCGTCGGCGGGGCCGAACTGGCACCAGCCGATGCACGAGCCCTCGTCGAACACCAATGCGGCGTGCGCGGTCCCCGCCATCACCCTGGCTTCTTTGCGCGCCCGGTTGATCGCCGCGTGGTCGTCGGTCTTGGCCAGCCCCTCGGGGTGGAAGCCCATGCACCAACAGCCGCTCGGGAACCCGTCGCAATGCTCGACCAACTGCGCGAACGCTGGCCACGTCGATGCGTCGAGCGCACGCACCTGCCATGTCGCGGCCATCCCCGAACGCTAGCCCGATGGGCAGCGCGCGCCTTACGGATGCAGCATGGTCACGTCCCGCGCGGCAACCGACGAGGCCGCTCGGCCGCGCCCCTGGTTCAGGCGGCGGGGCGGATGTGGTGGCCGATGCGAGTGCCGTCGGGTCGGTAGATGTCCCAGGTGCCGTCACCCCGGCGGACGGTGCGGTAACCGCGGTGCTTCCATCGGTGGTGGTGCCCACAACCTCGTCCGGCATTGGACGGATCGGTCGGCCCGGCGGTGGAGTAGGGGACACTGTGGTCGGTCTGGCAGCGCTGGGTGGGAACGTTGCAGCCGACCCAGAAACAGCTCCGGTCGCCCAGGATCGCTGCGTCCTTCGCGCCGCCACGGAACAACCGTGACCTGCGCCCGAGGTGGGTGACCACCCCGCGACCGTCGGTGAGGACGCCGCGGAACCGGCCGACCACCAGCGCGGCGGCCATCACCTCGCCCGGCAGCTGCACCCCGTCGACCGTCTCACAGTGCCGGATGAGCACCTCGCTGGCCGACGGGTGGGGCACCTCCTCGCCGGCCATGCGCCGCAGCCAGTCCTCGGCGGTGGCCTGGTCGACACGGATGTTCACCAACGGCTCGACCCCGATCACCGCGGGTGCGCCAGCTGCGGCGGTGACCATGATCGCCTGCAACGCGTCGAAGCGGCGTTGCTGCGAGGTGCGTGGCAGTTCGTGGGTCGTCACCTCGTCGCGACCGGTCCGGAACCGCGCCTCGTCGACATCGGCAAGGAACTCGGCGTCGGTGAACCGTTCGAGGATCTCGCGCAGCAGCACGGCATCCGCAGCCCCGCACTGCCCGGTGATCACCCCCTGGGCTCCGACGATGCGGATCCGCACGGCACGGCTCGCATGCGCGTCGGCCTCCGACCGGACGGCACCGTCCGGGTCGGCCAACGCCTCCCAACGGCGCAACACCCGTTCCACATCGCTGAACCAGCCGAGACGGACCACCCCGACCAGCAGGTCGATGTCGGCGCGCAACTGGTGGCGCACACGCGGGTTCGCCCACAGGCGACCGAACACGTCCAACACATCGACCGGCACCTCGCCGGCCAGGCATGCATCCCGCAGCACCGGCAGCGCGTCGAGCACCGCGCCGTTGCGCGAGATCCGCAACGCGGTCGTCGGCGACACGTTCAATGCTGCCTGCTCCCACGCCCGCACCGTCCGGTGACCGTCCGCGCGGAACAGACCCGACTCGCCGGCCCGGGCCACGCCCATCGCCAACACCGACTCCACCCGGCGCCGCAACCGCTCGACATCGGCCAGCACCCGCTCGAGCTCGGGCCCGTCGAGGCCCGCCAACTCCTCCGCCGACGGCAACCCATCCACCACGGGCCCGCCGGCCGCCCCGGGATCTTCCACGGCGTCTTTCACCACATCCATGTCTGCACCATACGCAAGGGGTGTCGCAGGGATTCCGGGCCGACGACTTCCAGTGCCCGGTGGGGATCGGCCCTCCGCCGAGTGCTGTAGTCGCGACTACATACGGAGTGTATGTAGCTGTGACTACGGAGCGTCGAGGTCGCCGACGTCGCCTCGACCTCCGTCGGCTGCCGAACCGAGTGCCTCGACCTCCGTCAGCTGCCGAACCGAATCGCCCCGGGTCAGTCGAGCGCAGCGAGCAGGTCGTCGACCGGCGGCCGGGCGTCGGGCGACGCGGGCAGCGACAGGTAGCGCAGGCGGCCGTCGCGGCCGATCACCGCATCGGCGCCGAGTTGGTAGATGTCCTCGGTCGAGCGCTGCAGTCGCCGCCCGGAGCGCACCAGTCGGGCGTACATCCGCAGGGTGCCGAGCGACCACACCCGCCGCCGTGTGCCACGCTCCGCGCCGAGCATGCGGTAGAGCCGAAGGGAGGTGTCGCTGACGAAGGTGAACGGCACGCCGAGGTGGCTGCGATGCGCGTCCAGTCGGGCCGGGTCGGCGAAGGTGACGACGACGATCTCGGCGTCACAGAACCGGTCGAGGTGCTCGCCCACGGCGAGCACGTGCTCCTGGCAGGGCAGTCAAGCGAGGTGGCGGTGCAGCACCAGCACCAGCGGTCGGCCACGCTGCTCGCTCGGCCGCCACGGCGACCCCCGATGGTCGACCAGGTCGACGTCGGGGACGAGGTCGCCCACCCGGAGGGCGGGCACGGAGCGCTGGTGGTCGGCCATGTTCGGTCTCCTCGCAGTTCGGGTGGTGCGGTTCGGGTGGTGCAGTTCGGGTGGTCGCTGGTGCATCGTCCCGCATGCCATCGTGATGCGGTGATCGACCAGCAGCTGCGGGCGACGAAGGACCGTATCGTCGAACCGGTCGTGCGGCGCCTCCCATCGGCCGTCACGCCGGGTCGGTTGACCCTGATGTCATTGCTCGGTGGTGCAGCAGCCGGATTGCTGGCGGCCTCCGGGTGGCAGTGGTGGGCCCTGGCTGCATGGCTCGCCAGTCGACTGTGCGACGGCCTCGACGGAGCGGTGGCCCGTCGGAGTGGTCGCCAGAGCGACCTCGGCGGGTACCTCGACCTGATGGCCGACGCCGTCGGGTACGTGGCGGTGCCGCTCGGCGTCGCGGCCGCGCAGGCCGACCGGGGCGCGTGGGTGGCGTGCGCCGTGCTGCTGGCCTCGTTCTACGTGAACGTGATGTCGTGGGCGCTCCTGTCGGCCATCGCCGCCACGCGTGCCGTGGCAGCCGACGGGCGGGAATCGCTGACCACGGTGCACATGCCGGTCGGTCTCGTCGAGG
This sequence comes from Ilumatobacteraceae bacterium, assembly GCA_040398525.1. Classification (GTDB taxonomy): domain Bacteria; phylum Actinomycetota; class Acidimicrobiia; order Acidimicrobiales; family Ilumatobacteraceae; genus VFMC01. The sequence continues at coordinate 4,330 of JBBATY010000008.1, forward strand.
GCGCCGAGACGATCGTGCTGTTCGCCGTGATGCTGGCCTGGCCCGGCGGTGCGCAGGTGGTGTGCTGGGTGATGGCAGCTCTCGTTGTGGTCACGGTCGTGCAGCGGTTGGCGTGGGCAGCGAGGGCCCTGCGGTGACCACCTCCGATGACGAGCACATCGCGCCCGTTGCTCGCGACCCGTTCGTCGACCTGGTCCGTGCGGGCAGTCTGATCGTGGTGGTGCTCTACCACTGGTGCTTCACGGTGTTCGACTGGCGAGCCGACGGCCCGCACGCCACCAACCCGATCGGCTACACGCGCGGCCTGTGGCTGCTCACCTGGGCGCTGCAGGTGATGCCGCTGTTCTTCTTCGTCGGTGGTTGGGCGACGTGGTCCGGGTGGCACGCCGCCCAGGCGCGGGGCGACACGATCGCGGAGTACCTCGTCCGCCGGCTGCGCGAGATCGCCCTGCCGGCGCTGGGGCTGATCGTGGCCTGGTGGGTGATCGCCATCGTCATGGCGGCCATCTACGACATCGACTGGATGGGGCGGGTGATGCTGCTCGTGCTCAGCCCGCTGTGGTTCGCCGGCACGTACCTGCTGGTCATCGGCGCACTGCCCCTGTGGCTGTGGCTGCACCGCCGGTTCGGGATCCTGCTGCCGGTCTGGCTGGCAGGAGCAGCGGCGCTCGTCGACGTCGCCCGCTTCTCGCACGACGTGCCCTGGGTGGGGTGGTTGAACATGGTGTTCGTGTGGGGCCTGGCATTCGTCGTCGGGTTCTCGTACGACCACATCTGCGCGCTCGAGCGCCGACAGCAGCAGGCGATCATGTGGGTCGGACTGTTCGGCCTGATCGGGCTGGTGTGGGCGGGCCTCTACCCGGCCTCGATGGTCGGGGTGCCGGGCGACAAGTTCTCGAACATGAGCCCGCCCAGCCTGGCGATCGTCGCGCTGGCCACCTTCCAGATCGGCGCCCTGGCGCTGCTGCGGCCGTCGGTGCTCGCCCGTATGGAGCGTCCCCGCTGGGTGCGGTTCCGGACGTTGATGAACACCTACGCAATGCCGCTCTACCTGCTGCACTCCACCGGCATGGCGATCGCCCTCTACGGGTTCTGGCGCCTCACCGGCAGACGCGCCGACACGATCGAGATCTCCGGGTTGTGGTGGGCCACCCGGCCGCTCGCCGTGGTGGTGCCCTTGCTGATCACCCTGCCCCTGCTGTGGGGCTACGGCCGCCTGCACGCCCGAGCGGAGTCCCGAGCCGCCGCCCCCTGACGAGGCGCGGCCCGACCGAGCGGTTCAGTCGTGGTCGGTGCCGACCTTGCGCAGCGCCACGGCGTTCATGCAGTAGCGCAGGCCCGTCGGTGGCGGGCCGTCGGGGAAGACATGGCCGAGATGGGCGTCGCAGACGTTGCAGTTGGTCTCGACCCGCACCATGCCGTAGCTGCGGTCGACGTGGTAGGCGATCACGTCGTCGGCGACGGGCTGGGTGAACGAGGGCCAACCGGTGCCCGACTCGAACTTCTCGGCCGCATCGAACAGCAGCGTGGCGCAGCAGACACATTCGTAGGTGCCGGGCTCGAAGCGGCTGCACATGTCGCTCGAGAACGCCCGCTCGGTGCCGGCGTGGCGGGTGACCTGGTAGGCGAGCGGGTCGAGCATCGAACGCCACTCGTCGTCGGTGTGCTCGACCCGACGCGGTGGGGCCACGTTGCCGAGGTCGGCGAGACGGATGACGTCGTTCCAGGTGGTCATGGTGCTGACCCTAGGCCCGGCTCGAGCTGCCCCGCCGACTCCGGCTGCGTGACGGGTGGCGGCGCATGCCCTCGACGATCATCGCGGCCATCGCGCCGGCAGCGGCCTCCGGGTCGAGCGGGCCGTCGACCGGGTCGAACTTCGCAGCGAGGGCCGGCAGGCTGAACACGCCTCCCGCTCCGTTGGCGAGCACGAACAGCATGGTCCGCTCGGGCACCGGATCGATCACACCCTCGTCCGCGAGTCGGCGCACGAGCTTGGTCGTGACGCGCATCGCCGGTGCGATGTACTGCTCGAAGATGTGGTCGAGCATGGGCGACGGGGCGACGCCTTCGTTGTTGATCAGTCGGTTCAGGTGCGGCCGACGCGCCGATGCCAGCAGGAACGCGCGGAAGCGCATCTGCAGCTCGTCGAGCGGGTCGCCGGGCAGCGGCTCGGACTCGATGATCGAGCGCATGTCGGCGAGCAGGCCGCTGAAGCCGTGGTCGACGGCTTCGAGGTAGAGCTGCTCCTTGGTGCCGAAGCGCTGGTTGATCGTCCCGTGACTGAGGCCGAGCTCGCTGTTGAGCGAGCGGAGTGACATCCCCTCGTAGCCGTGCACGGCGAAGACGCGCAACGCCGAGTCGAGGATGGCGGCATCGTCGAGGATCCTCGGTCGACCGCGGCGCTTCTGCTCGGAGGTCACGATGCGAGGTTACCGCGTGTCGATTTATTGACATACGACAAGAAGGCGGCGACCATGGGGGCGCCTGCACCGTCGCCGAGGAGGACGAGCATGTCGGGTTCCACCGCATCGAGCCGAGCTACACCCATCGAGCTGTTCACCGACAGTGGGCGGTGGGCCGACATCGACGCCTGGGAACAGGCGGCGCTCGAGCTGCACGAGCGTGGCGGCATCCACCGCGTCGAGGCGCCTGGCTACGCGCCCTTCTGGGCGGTCATCGACCACGCGGCCGTGCTCGACGTCGAACGGCGCGCGGCGGTGTTCCACAACGCCCCGCGCCCGGTGCTGAGCACGCTCGCCCAGGACGCGGCACGGCGTCGCGAGCTGAAGGCGCTGATCCACATGGACGGCCACGAGCACTCGGCTCATCGGATGCTCACCGCCGACTGGTTCAAGCCGGCGAGCATCGGGCGCATGACGGCGCGCCTCGACGAGCTGAGCGGCCGTGCTGTGGAGCGCCTCGAGGCGCTGGGTGGCAGCTGCGACTGGGTGCCCGAGGTGGCGCTGCCGTACCCGCTGCAGGTGATCCTCGAGGTGCTCGGCCTTCCCGAGTCCGACTACCCGCGGATGCTGCGCCTCACCCAGGAGCTGTTCGGTCAGGAGGATCCCGACCTGCAGCGCGAGCCGCAGTCGCCAGAAGCTCGCGAGAAGGTGGTCGAGGACTTCTTCGCCTACTTCCGTGGCCTGGCCGCCGACCGTCGGGCACATCCCACCGACGACCTCGCCACCTTGATCGCCAACGGTGTCGTCGACGGCCAGCCGATCGCCGAGCTGCCGATGCTCGGCTACTACATCATCGTGGCCACTGCTGGGCACGACACCACGTCGAGCGCGCTCGCGGGCGGGATGCACCTGCTGGCCACGCACCCCGAGTCGCTCGAGCGGCTACGGGCCGAGCCCGAACTGCTGCCCAACGCCGTCGAGGAGATGCTCCGTCGAACGGCGCCGGTGCGTCACTTCATGCGCACGGTGGCCGAGCCCACCGAGGTCGCTGGGCAGGAGCTCGGACCGGGCGAGCGCCTCTACCTGTCGTACAAGGCGGCCAACCTCGACCCGAAGGTGTTCGCCGACCCGCAGCGGTTCGACATCACCCGGGCCAACGCCTCGAAGCAGCTGTCGTTCGGCCACGGCGCGCACTTCTGCCTGGGCGCGCAGCTGGCGCGCAACGAGATGCGCTCGCTCTTCGGGGCGCTCGTCCCGAGGCTCGAGTCGGTGGAGTTGGCGGGCGTGGCGACGATGGCCCGCTCGACCTTCGTCGGCGGGCACAAGTCGGTGCCGATCAGCTACCGGCTCTCGCCGTCCATCTGATCCCACACCTCGGCCAGGGTGCGCGACGCGCTCACCGCAACGGGCCAACCGGCGTAGTGGGCGACGTGGGTGATCATCGCCTCGAGGGTGTCGCGCGAGATGCCGAGGTTGCGTGCCCCACGGAAGTGGAGCCGTTGCTCGGACTCGCGGCCGGTCGCCACCAGCACGGCGCAGGTGATGAGCGAGCGCTGCGTGAGCTCGAGCGTCGGGTCCTGCCACACGTCGCCGAACAGATGGGCGACGGTGTGTCGGGCGAGGCTGCGGTGCACGGTCGGGGTCGGAGGCCCGCCGGCGAACAGCCGGGTGGCAAGCTCGCGCCCTGCGGTTACTCGCGGGTCGGGTTGGTCGGTGCTCATCGGGCCTCCTCGGGCGGCGGTTGTCGGCAAACTATTTGGGCAGATGTCAATCTATATACGTCGGGAGCGGCGGTGTGAGGGGGCAGTGATGCGGGTTGCGATCGCAGGAGGTGGCGTCGGTGGCCTCGGGTTGGCGCTCGCCGCTGCTCGTGCCGGCCACGAGGTGGTGGTGTGCGAACGCGCCCCGCAGATCAGCGAGGCGGGTGCGGGGATCCAGGTGAGCCCGAACGCAGCTCGCGTCCTCGATCAGTGGGGGCTGCGACGCGAGCTCGAGCAGATCGCCGTGCACCCGACGCGCATCGTCATCAGGCGTTGGAGCGACGACAGCGAGCTGCGCTCGATCACCCTCGGCGACGCATGCGCACAGCGATTCGGCCATCGCTACGCCAACGTGCACCGACACGACCTGGTGGGTCTGCTCGCCGATGCGCTGGCCGCGCAGCCCCGTGTCTCGGTGCGCCTGGGGCAGGTGGTCGCCGGTGTCGAGCGTGGCGGGCCGGGCTCGACACCGGCGCTGCTGCTGGCGGGCGGTGGTGCGGTCGAGGCCGATGTGGTGGTGGGTGCCGACGGCATCCACTCGGTGGTGCGCAGCGCACTGTTCGGCGCGACGCCCTCGCGGTTCAGTGGCGCCGTCGCCTACCGGGCGCTCGTGCCGCGCGAGCGGGTGGCGCACCTGCCCATGGAGGTCACCAATCGGCTCGGGCCCGACCGGCACGTCGTCACCTACGTGGTGGGCGCCCGCGGGCAGTGGCTGAACCTGGTGTGTGTCGTGCCCGAGAGCTCGTGGGACCTCGAGTCGTGGACCGAGGAAGGCTCGGTCGACGCCCTGCGTGCCGAGTTCGACGGTTGGTCACCCGAGTTGCACGCCGTGCTCGGGCACGTCGACGCGCCCGTGCACCGCTGGGCCCTGCACGACCGGCCACCGCTCGAACGCTGGAGCGACGGAGCAGCCACCCTGCTCGGCGACGCGTGCCACCCGATGCTGCCCTTCATGGCCCAGGGCGCCTGTCAGGCGATCGAGGATGCCGCGGCGCTGGTGGCCTGCCTCGACAGGGTCGCCTCGGCGCCGACGTGGGAGGCGGTCGCCGGCACGCTGCGTCGGTACGAGGCGGCCCGCATGGCACGAACGTCGATGGTGCAACGCCTGTCGTGGCGCAACCGCGACCTCTACCACCTGCCCGACGGCGCCGAACAGGCGCAACGCGACCACGGCTACCGCGAAGCGGGCGACGATCTCGGTGCGTTCGACTGGCTCTACGGCCACGAGGTCGATGTGGACCGAGCCTCGACGTGAAGGACCTATTGTTGACAAATGGCCATGAATGACTCCGTGCCGACTGCCCCGCTGCAGTGGGCCCCGCCAGCGCCGGGGCAGTGGAACCTCGATCGATCGCATGTCAACCGGCCGGCGACCCCGATCAACCAGCACATCCAGTCGACGTGCACGGCGGCCGGCACCCGCCGCGGGTTCGCCGAGATCGGGGCCCCGCTCGACGCCGTCGACTTCCAGTTCGTCAACGGGCTGACCTACTCGCGGATCCGCCCGCTCATCGCCCCGGACAAGGCAGCCACCCGAGTGCCGCCGCTGCCACTGCTCAAGCTGGCGGTGCGCGTGCACCCGGGGATGCGCCGCCGCGCCGCCACAGCGGCCAAGGCGATGGCCGAGCGGCCGTGGCGGGCCGTGCTCGCCGACTGGCTGCGGCCCGGTGGGCAGCGCGAGCAGTTGGAGCAGGCCAACCTCGCCATCCAGGACGTCGATCTCGCTGCACTGTCCGACACCGAGGTGGTGGCCCACGTCCACACCGTCGTCGACCACGCGAAGACGATGTGGCAGGAGCACTTCCGGCTGCACATCTACGACCTCGGCCCGATCGGCATGCTGCTCGACGCTGCAGCCGGATGGGGCCTCGACGCCAAAGAGGTGGTGCCCCTCCTCGAGGGTGCATCACCCTCTACCTCGCAGGCCGAGAGGGCGCTGCGTCGCGTGCGCGAGGCCGTCGAGGCCGCCGGAGCCAGCCCGACCACCCTCGACGAGTTGCGTGCCGTGTCGCCCGAGGTCGCTGCCGATGTCGACTCGTTCCTGCGCCTGCGCGGGCACCTGGTCGTGTCGCGCTACGACATCGACGGGCTCACCCTCGCCGAGGCGCCCGACGTGCTGCTGAACACGATCCTGGCGGCGCGCGACGACCGCGAGCGGGCTGCCGCTGCTGCCACTGCCCTGGCCGCCCGGACGGCCGCAGCGAGGGAGCGGGTCCCGGCCGACGCCCGCCCACGGTTCGACGAACTGCTCGGCGAGGCCCGAGCCTCGATGGACCTGCGCGACGACAACGGCCCGCACACCGTCGAGTGGCCGCTCGGTCTGCTGCGCCTCGGGCTGCTCGAGCTCGGCCGACGGATGGTTGCTGCTGGCCGCGCGCACCGCGCCGAGCACGCCCTCGAGCTGGCCGTCGACGAGATCGACGCGGCGTTGAACGGCAGCGGTCCGTCGGCCGACGCGCTGGCGGCACGCCAGCAGTGGCGGGCCACGGTCGACATCGACGACGCACCGCGCCGGCTCGGCGTCCTCGAGCCGCCCCCGCCGCTCGAGGTGCTGCCCGGCCCGCTGGCCCAGATCGTCGGCATGGTGCAGAAGGTCATGGCCGAGGCAGGCCTCGACGGCGAGGTGACGACGTCCGGGCTCGCCGGCGTGGGCGTGGGCGAGCAGACCTATCGGGGGACGGCACGCATCGCGAGCAACCCTGAGCAGGCGCTCGAGCAGCTCGCCCCTGGTGAGGTGCTGGTGGTGCCGTGCACCACACCGGCATTCAACATGGTGCTCGCCATGGCCGGCGCAGTGGTCACCGCCGAGGGCGGTGCGCTCAGCCACGCTGCAGTGCTCGCCCGCGAGCTCGGCATCCCCGCCGTGATCGGTGCGCCCCGCGCGCTGCACGACATCCCCGACGGGGCCACCGTCGAGGTCGACCCGGTCGCAGGAGTGGTGCGCGTCGTCGGCTGAC
>JBBATY010000008.1:11548-31676 GCA_040398525.1 Ilumatobacteraceae bacterium
GGCGAGGGTCCGGTCGAAGGCCTTGCGCAGGCCGTTGGCCTCGTCGACGCACGCCGGCAGCGACGGGTCGTAGCGAGGTGGCAGCGCGCAGGCTGCGGGTGACTCGTCGGACTCGACCACCTCGGGGTGATCGACGAGCACGGGGCCACTGGGCGCATCGAGCAGGGCGAAGGCCCGCGCCAGGACGTCGGACTGGAACTCCGCGTCGTTCGGCTTGCCGAGCGGGCGGCCCAGCGGGAACTCGCAGTGCAGCGCCCGCGGTGGGGCGACCTTCTCGGCCATCGGGCGGATCGACGACAGGACGACGGTGGCGATGCCGGCGGCCTCGAGGACATGGGCGAGCACACTCACGGTGCGCGTGCACAGCGGTCAAACGGGTGTGAGCAGCGCGACGTCGACGCCGTCGGCGCGCAGCACGGCGGCAGCCGCCGGGCCGCTGTCGAGGCGGATCGTGGCGACGTCGTCGGGCTGGTTGCCGGCGAACGACACGTGGCGCTCGGCGACCGAACCGATGACGCCGCGAGCGGCAAGCTCCTCCAAGCGATCGATGGGGTAGACGACGTTCAGATCGAGGGCGATGCCCGTGTGGTCGAAGTTGGGGCTCCAGTGGCCGAGCACCAGGTCGCGCCGATCCCGATCGATCAGCCGGAAGCTCGTGTCGCCGGCACCGAAGGCCTCGTCGCCCGTCGCATAGAGCGCAGCCGAGGTGACGATCGCGACCTTCGACTCGGCGAGCGGCTTGGGCGTCACCCATGCCGGGTCGGGGAACGTCGGCGCGGGAAGCCCACCGGCGTACTGGCGCATCATCTGGTCACCGTTCATGCGGCGACCCTAGCCAGCCGTGGCCCCCGGTCAGGGCAGACGAGCTGCAGCCACCGAGGCCGTCGTCGCCGGGCCGTCGACCCAGGGCACCACGAGGTCGTAGCCATCGGCCGCGCACTGCGCGGCGTACGCGGTGCTGACGGCGAAGATGCCGCAACGCTTGCCGGCTGCGTGGGCGGTGCCGCGGATCGTTGCGAAGGCGGCCACCATCGGGGCCTCGGTGCGGTCCTGGCCGACACCCTGTCCGAGCGCCAGGCCGAGGTCGCTCGGGCCGATGAACACCCCGTCGACGCCATCGGCGGCGACGATCGCCTCGACGTCGGCCAGGCCGGCGGCGCTCTCGATCATCGGCAGCACCACCACGTCGGCGGCGTTCGCGAACGGGTCGCCGTCGGCCACTCGGAACACGCCGTACGAGCGCGCCCCGTCCGGGGCGTAGCGCACCGACCGCACGATCCGCTCGGCCTCGGCCGCCGAGTCGCACATCGCCACGATCAGGCCGCGCACGCCCGCATCGAGCAGCCAGCCGATGCGGTCGGGGTCGGCCGAGGGGATCCGGGCCAGCACGTCGACGGGCCAGCGGCCCAGCGTGCGGATGGCGTCGAGCACCGACCGCTCGTCGAACGAGCCGTGCTGGACATCGAGCACGATCGCGTCGAAGTTGCCGCTGGCGGCGGCTGTGTCGAGCAGCTGTGGCTCGGGCATCGTGGCCCAGGCGAGGCGCGCCGCCCGCCCCTCGGTCCATCTGGCTCGCACACGGCTGCTCGTCACGGTGATGCTCCTCGTCGTCGCGCGGACGGTCGAGCGTAGCGTTCACCCTCGAGGAGTGATCCGTGGCCGCAGGGTGCTCCGTACGATCCGCGCCCGATGCAGTCGCGCCCGATGCGAACCACGATCGAAGGAGCGGCGCTCGTCGGCTTCGTGTGCGTGCTCACCCTGGCGACGGCCCGCCTGCTCATCCGCAGGGCACCGTCGCCGTCGAGCACCGCCGAGGTCCTCGCCGACTGGTACGGCGACTCGGGCAACCAGCGCGCGATGGTCGTGGCGCTGAACCTCAGCGTCGTGGCTGCGATCGCCTTCCTGTGGTTCATCGCCGTGGTGCGTCGGCGGGTCGGCGAGCGCGAGAACCGGTTCTTCGGCACGGTGTTCCTGGCGAGTGCGGCACTGCTGTGCGTCGCCTGGGTGGTGGCGTCGTGCCTCTACACGGCGCCGGCGCTGAGCGGGTACCTGTACGGCGTGCTGCCCGAGCGGAGCGACATCGCGATGTGGCAGGCCGCCGGCATCGCCGCCGACTCGGTGGTGGGCGCTCGCTTCGAGGCGGTGCTGATCATGTCGACCACGACGGTCGCTCGTCTGTCGGGGGCATTCGACCGACCGCTCGTGGTCGTCGGCTACGTGCTGGCGGCCGGGATGATGGTGGCCCCACTGCCGAACGACGTGGTCGTCTGGATCTTTCCCGCATGGGTGGCGGTCGTGAGCGCCATGTTGCTGGTCCGCCGTCATCGCCTGGCCGGGGTCGGCACCGCGTCGGCGAGCACGGGCGGCCCGGCATTGCCGTGAGACATCCAGCCCGGTACTGTCTCACGGGTACCGCAGTGAGGGACGACCGAAGGGGCTGGCGACATGGGTGATCCGGTGACGGACTGGGCGACCGACTACGACATCTTCGACACGGGGTACGTCGCGGACCCGTTCGGCATCTGGGACCAGCTCCGCCAGGAGTGCCCGATCGCCCACACCGACCGGTGGGGTGGCTCGTGGCTGCCCACCACCTACGCCGACGTCACGGCGATCGCACGCGATGTCGAGCACTTCAGCTCGCGCAGCGTCAGCGTCGTGCCGCCCGCCAGCCCGGAGGAGCTGGCCAAGAGCGGTGGCGCAACGCTTGCGGCCGGAGTGCCGCCGATCAGCAGCGACCCGCCGGTGCACACGTGGAGCCGCCGGCTGATCCTGCCCTGGTTCTCGAACAACCGGGTGGCCGAGTACGAGGTGTACACGCGCGAGCTGTGCCGCCGGCTGGTGAACGGCTTCATCGAGCAGGGCCGGGCCGACGCTGCAGCCGACTACGCCCAGCAGATCCCCGTGCGCATCATCGGCCTGATCCTGGGCGTGCCCGAGAGCATGAGCGACACGTTCACCGGCTGGGTGCGCGACCTGCTCGAGTTCGCCTACGACGAGGAGCGTCGCGCGAAGGCACGCAACGAACTGGTCCCGTACTTCTTCAACCTGATGGCCGAGCGGCGCGCCAACCCCGGCGACGACCTGATCAGCGAGCTGCTCCAGGCCGAGGTCGACGGCCAGCCGGTGCCCGACGCCCACATCCTCGGCACCGTGGCACTCACCCTGATCGCGGGCGTCGACACGACGTGGTCGGCCATCGGCTCGGCCCTCTGGCACCTCGCCACCCATCCGGACGACCGCCGTCGCCTGGTGGCCGAGCCCGAGCTGATGCCGGTCGCGATCGAAGAGCTGCTGCGTGCCTACTCGCCGGTGACGATGGCCCGCATCGTCACCGAGGACCTCGAGTACAACGGCTGCCCGATGCACGCCGGCGACCGGGTGCTCATGAACTTCCCGGCTGCGAATCGCGACCCGTCGGTGTTCCCCGACGCCGACACGGTGGTGCTCGACCGCGAGATCAACCGCCATGTCGCCTTCGGTGCCGGCATCCACCGCTGCGCCGGGTCGAACCTCGCCCGGATGGAGCTGCGCGTCGCGGTGGAGGAGTGGCTCGCCCGGATCCCCGAGTTCGAGCTCGATCCGGAGGGCCAGGTCACCTGGGCAGGCGGTCAGGTGCGCGGGCCGCGCAACGCCCCGGTCGTCTTCGCCAACCGCTGACCGTTCCGTCGAACCGCCGATCGTGGAATGAAGCCGGCCCGCTGTCGGTTGACCATGCCATGACCGCGACTGCCACCCCCCCGGCGACCGATCTTCCCCCGCCCCGTCGCGGCACCCGTGTGGTGTTCGACGCCACCCGTGTGGTGCGGCTCGAGCCTGCCGAGGCGTGGCGTCGGCTCGTCGACTGGCGCGGCCACGGGCGCTGGGTGCCCTTCACCCGTGTCGACGTGAACGCCACCGACCCGAGCTACTTCGTGGCCTGGACGGGCGTCGGCCCGCTGCAGCTCGAGGACCGGATGCACGCCCTCGAGGAGCGCTTCGCCGATGGCGACGGCTTCTGCCGCGTCGCCAAGCTCGGTCCGGTGCTGGTGGGCGAGGCGACGTTCACCGTCAGCCCGGGCATCGAGCCGGGCACGACGCTCGTGCAGTGGCACGAGGATGTCTCGGTGCCCCGTCTGCCCGGCTTCCTCGCACCGCTCGTCGGCTGGTTCAGCGGCAAGGCGTTCGAGCTCTCGCTCGCCCGGATGGTGCGTCGCGGCTGACCCGCGCCGGCGGCTCTGCCGTCAGTCGGCGACCGCCGCGCCGGTGCGACGGCGTCGCCATGTGCGCACCCCGACCACCACCAGGGTGAGCAGGGTGAGCGGCAGCACGAACAGGCCCATCGCCGCGCCCAGCTCGTCGGTGGCTTGGTGGTCGGTGCCGTCGAGCACCAGGTAGACGACGTACGCCGCGTAGTAGGCGAGGAAGACGTAGCCCTCCCAGCGGCGCAGCGAGTGGCCGTCGAAGAACACCGGCAGGCAGGCGATGGCCACGGCGGTCATCACCGGGATGTCGAGCGTGCGGGCGCTCTCCGACACGGTGAGCGCCGTTGGTGCGACGATCGCCGACAGGCCGAGCACGCCCATGATGTTGAACAGGTTCGAGCCGATCGCGTTGCCCACGGCGATGTCGCGCTCACCGCGCATCGCCGCCACCACCGAGGTGGCGATCTCCGGCGTCGAGGTGCCGACCGCCACGATGGTGAGGCCGATCACCAGTTCCGGCACACCGAGATCGATGGCGATGTCGGTGGCCGACGACACGAGTAGACGGGCGCCCCCCACCAGCGCAACGAGGCCGAGCAGCACCGACCCGAGGTCGAACCACATCGGTTGGGCGCGCAGGTCGTCGGGCTCGAACGCCTCGTCGTACTCGGCGGTCGCAGCTGCGTCGGGCCGCCGGGCGGCGATCACCGTCCATGTCGTATAGACGACGAGGCCGGTCACCAGCAGGATGCCGTCGACCATCCCGATGCTCCCGTCGAGGGCCATCACCCAGGTGGCCGCCGAGACCAGCACCATGAGCGGCACGTCGAGGCGGACGATGCGCTGGGCGACGAGCAGCCCGCCGCCGACGACCGCCGATAGGCCGAGCACCAGCAGCACGTTGGCGATGTTCGAGCCGACGACGTTGCCGACCGCGATGTCGGCCTGTCCGTCGAGGCTCGACTGCACGCTGACGGCGAGCTCGGGGGTGCTGGTGCCGAACGCCACCACGGTGAGGCCGATGACGATCGACGACAGCCCGGTGCGGGCCGCAATGCCCGAGGCGCCGCGGACGAGCAGTTCGGCGCCGATCACGAGGATGACGACACCGCCAGCGAAGATCGCGAACGAAGAGAGGCTCATGGTGCGCCGGACCCTACCCGGCGACGGCGATCTCGGTGAGTGCAAAGCGATCGACGTCGACCAGCCCCAGGTCGGTCAGGCGCAGATGAGGGATGACCGACAGCCCCAGGAACGACAGCTGCATGTAGGGCGCCGGCAGGCTCACGCCGAGCACGTCGGCGGTCAGCCGGCCGAGGTGCTCGATCGCCGCAGCCACCTCCTCGGAGGGGCGGTCGCTCATCAGGCCGCCGATCGGCAGGGCCATCTCGGCCACCACGCGCCCGTCGAGCACCGCCACCTGGCCACCTCCGAGCTCGGCCAGGCGAGCCACGGCTGCGGCCATGTCGGCCGGGCCGGGTGCATCGCGGGCGCCCACCACCATCACGTTGTGCGCATCGTGGGCCACGGTCGAGGCGAAGGCGCCGCGCCGCAACCCGAAGCCCGAGACGAGGCCGAGCCCGATCCGTCCGGTGCGCCGATGGCGCTCGAGCACAGCCAGGCGGGCGAGGTCGACGGTGGGGTCGTGACCATCGACGACGAGCGCTGCCGTGGTGAGGCTGCCCGCCTCCACCCCGATCACCCGGGCCCGACCCGGCGGCAGGGCGAGGTCGAGCTCGGTCGCCGACGGCAGGTGGCCGAGGTGGATCGAGGCGCGCATCCAGTCCGGCGGCGACGTCGGCGCCACCACGTCGGTCAGCACGCGGCCGTCGCGGGCGACGAGCCGGCCGCGTTGGTAGACCGCCGCCGGGCGCAGCCCATCGAGACGGTCGAACACCACGATGTCGGCTTGGAAGCCGGGGGCGAGCTGCCCGAGGTGGTGGAAGTTGTGGTAATCGGCGGCGTGCATCGTGGCCATCACCAGCGCGTCCTCGAGCGCGATGCCGGCCTCGACCGCCAGACGGATGCAGTGGTTGATGTGGCCCTCGGCGGCCAGCAGATCGGGCTCGCGGTCGTCGGTGCACAGGCACAGCCGGGCCGTGCCGCCCTCGTGGACGAGGGGGATGAGGGTGCGCAGGTTCTTGCTGGCCGAGCCTTCGCGCACGAACACCCACATCCCCTTGCGCCGCTTCTCGCGCGCCTCGGCGATGGCGAAGCACTCGTGGTCGCTCTCGACCCCGGCCGCGAGGTAGGCGTCGAGCTGGTGGCCCACCAGCCCCGGTGCGTGGCCGTCGACGCGGCGATGGCCGGCCAGGGCGATCTTGGCCATCACCTCGGGGTCGCCATTCACGACGCCGGGGTAGTTCATCATCTCGGCCACGCCGATCGCCCCGACCGAGTCGAGCAGCTCCTGCACCTCGGCGGGGCCGACGGCAGCACCGGGGCTCTCGAACGGCGAGGCCGGCACGCAGCTCGACGCCGCGATGCCGAAGGTGAACGGCAGGTCGGCTGCAGCCTCGGCCAACGCGGCCACACCACGCACGCCGAACACGTTGGCGATCTCGTGCGGGTCGGCGGCCACCGCCGTGGTGCCGTGGGGCAGCACGGCGCGGACGAACTCGTCGACCCAGAGCTTGGTCGACTCGAGGTGCATGTGGGCGTCGATCATCCCGGCCACCAGGGCCGCGCCACCGACGTCGACCACCTCGAGCGCGTCGCGCCGACCCCAGCCCACCACTGCGCCGTCGCAGATGGCGAGCTCGGTGGCCAGCCACTCGCGCGTGGTGGGCACGAACACGCGCCCACCCGTGACGAGCAGGTCGGCGGGCGCATCACCCCGGGCTGCTGCGAGGGCGCGGGAGGTGACGGGACGACGGGCCATGCCCCGATCACACCCGACCCCGGGGCCGCTGTCAACCGCCTGTGGCCGGTAGCGTCGCCGACGATGCGCCCATGACCTCCGGTGCCACCCTCGACACCCCGGGAGCGCCGGGCGCTCCGCGTGGCGCGGCCGGTGCCGCAGCGCCCGCGACGACCTCGGCGGCGCGCGTCGCCGGCCTCGGGGCGGTGCTGGGCGCGGCAGTGCTCTGGTCGTTCGGCGGCGTGCTCGGCAAGTCGGCCGGTGTCGGTGGCGTGGTGCTGTCGTTCTGGCGGATGTGGATCGCCACTGCGGTGATGGTGCTGGTCGTGCTCGTCACCAAGCGCCGACCCACGTGGGTCGACCTGCGCCGCGCCGCACCGCTCGGGGTGCTGTTCGGGCTGAACATCTGCGCGTTCTTCATCACGTTGCAGTACCTGAGCGTCGCCATCGCGCTGATCATCGGCGCGCTCACCCCCGTGGTGGCGCTGCCCATCGCAGTGCTGGCCTTCGGCGAGCGGCTCAGCGCCGTGAAGGTCGTCTGCGCCGTGGTGGCCGTCGTCGGGGTCGTCGCCGCGGTGCTGCTGTCGCCGGAGACCCCTGGCGCCGAGGGCGACCAGCCGCTCGTCGGCTACGCCTGGGCCGTCGTGTCGTTGCTGGTATGGGTCGGCTACCTGCTCATCAGCAAGCGTGTCCGCAGCTCGGTCGACACGGTGCCGTTCATGTTCGTGATGTCGTTCGTCGGTGCGCTCACCGTGTCGGTGCTGATCCCCTTCGCCGACGAGCCGGTGTCGGCCCTCGACGGTGCCGGGTGGATCTGGGTCAGTCTCCTGGCGATCGGACCGGGGCTCACCGGGCACGGCCTGTTGGTGTGGGCCCAGCCACGCGTCGACGCTTCGGTGTCGTCGCTGCTCATCCAGCTCGAGCCGGTCGGGGCCACCGTCGCCGCGTGGGCGATCCTGGGCGAGCGCGTGTCGCTGGGCCAGGCCCTGGCGATGCTGGTGGTGCTCGCCGCGTTGGCCGTGCTCGCCTGGCGCGAGGCGCGCGAGGTGGGTCTGGCCCTCGACGAAGCGATCGCCTGACCCGCCGGGGTACAGTCCGCGCATGCCGCTGCACCACGTTGCCTATGCCACCCGCGACGTCGAGGCCACGACGCGCTTCTACGAAGAGCTGATGGGCTTCCCGCTCGTGCACACCGAGGTGCAGGCCCACGGTGAGAGCACATGGATGCGTCACATCTTCTTCGACATCGGCCCTGATGCCGATGGCAACCACGAGGCGATCGCCTTCTTCGCGTTCGAGGGTGTCGGCGAGCTGCCCGACTGGAAGACCGATCTGTCGTCGAGCGTCGGCGTGCCGGTGTGGGTGAACCACTGCGCGTTCCGGGCCACGGCCGAGCTGCAGGAGGAGGTGCGGGCGCGGATGACTGCGGCTGGCGTCGCCCCGCTGATGGAGGTCGACCACGGCTGGTGCCACTCGCTCTATTACGTCGACCCGAACGGCATCATGGTCGAGTTGTGCCGCGACACGCCGGGCTTCACGCCGAACCCGTCCGAGGCGCACCGGCTGCTCACCGCCGACGCCCGAGCCGACTCCAAGGTCTGAGCCGTGCCTCGGCTGCGCCAGGTGGGCCGTGACGACGCCCACCCCTTCGCCCAGGCGGTGTACCAGATGCTGTTCGGCGACCGCGACCCGGTCGCCGAGCCCGGCACGGCGTCGGGCACGCCGGGCAACTGGTGGACGGTGTTCGCGCTGGTGCCGGACGCCTTCGACCACACCACCGCCGGGTTCCAGTTCTACCGATCGCCGAACCGGGTGCTGTCGGCGCAGCTGCGCGAGCTCGGCCAGATCCGCGCCGGCTACACCGTCGGCAGCCAGTTCGTGTTCAGCCAGCACTGCAAGGCCTGCCGCGACGTCGGTTTCAGCGACGAGCAGGTGGCCGCCATCCCGGCCTGGTCGGTGGCCGACTGCTGGTCGCCGGTCGAGCGCGCCGTGCTGGCCTACACCGACTGCCTGGTGCTCGAGCACGGGCGTGTTCCCGACGCCGTCTTCGCCGAGCTGCAGAAGCACCTCTCCGACGAGGAGATCCTCGAGCTCACCTACATCACGGCCACCTACGCGATGCACGCCACGATGAGCCGGGCTCTGCGCCTGGAGTACGACGACGTCGCCGACCGCGTGGTGGAGGTGGCCGATCCGTCCGGCCGCACGGCGGGCCTCGACGTGATGGCCGTGGTCGACACGGCCGCCGACGACGCCTCGAGCTGACCCACCGGCCGCGCGCCCGCCGGAGCCGCCGGTCGCTGCGAGACTGTGGGCATGGAGATCTTCGAGACGCGTCTTCCCGGCATCGGCGTGCGCTACGAGTTCACCAACGCATCCGGCGCGCGCGTCGGTGTGCTGGTGCGACGCGACGGCCGCCGCGAGGTGCTGCTCTACGACGAGCGCGACCCCGACAGCTGCCGGGCGTCGCTGCTGCTCTCCGTCGAGGACTCGGCCGCACTGGTCGAGCTGCTCGGCGGCTCGAAGGTCACCGAGCGGCTGAGCGACCTGCGCCACGAGGTCGACGGGCTGTCGATCGAGTGGGTGACCATCCCGGCCGAGGGTGGGCTGTCGGGTCGCTCGATCGGTGACGGGCGGGTGCGCACGGCCACGGGGGCGTCGGTGGTGGCGGTGATCCGTGGCGCGACCTCGGTCCCCGGTCCCGGGCCCGAGTTCGTCCTCGAGCCCGGCGACGTCGCCCTGGTGACCGGTTCGGCCGAGGGCGTGCAGCTCGCAGCGGTGGTGCTCACCGGACGCGGGATCGCCTGATCCGTCGATGCCTGATCCGTCGGTGCTCGCGACCGTGGTGATCGCTGCGGGCGGCAGTGGTCGCGTGCTCGTCGAGCTCGGGGTCGTGCTGCTGGTGCTCGCCGTGCTCGGCCGGTTGGCGGCCCGCGCCGACCTGCCCTCGATCCCGCTCTACCTGCTGGCCGGGTTGCTGCTCGGCCAGGGGAGCCTGTTCCCGATCGATGCGAGCGCAGAGTTCATCCGCGTCGGCGCCGACGTCGGTGTCGTGCTCTTGCTGCTGCTCCTCGGCCTCGAGTTCGAGCCCGAGGAGTTGCGCGACGGCGTGCGCGCCAACTGGCCGGCAGGGGCGCTCGACCTGGTGGCCAACTTCGTGCCCGGATGGCTGATCGGCCTCGCGCTCGGCTGGAGCGCGACCGGTGCGCTGCTGCTCGGAGGCATCACCTACATCTCGTCGTCGGGGATCATCGCGAAACTGCTCGGCGACCTCGATCGACTGGGCAACCGCGAGACACCTGTCGTGCTCTCGGTGCTGGTCATCGAGGACATCGTGATGGCCGTCTTCCTGCCGCTCTCCGGTGTGTTGCTCGTCGGCGCATCGTTCGCTCAGGGGGCCGTGTCGGTCGCGATCGCCCTGGCGGTGGTGGTGGTGGCCTTCCTCGTCGCCCTGCGCTGGAGCAGTTCGCTCAGCCGACTGCTCGACACCCGGTCGGCCGAGCTGCTGCTGCTCACGGTGCTCGGCCTGACCTTCTTCGTGGCCGGCCTCGCCGCCGAGGTGCAGGTGTCGGCAGCCGTTGGCGCGTTCTTGCTCGGGGTGATGCTCTCCGGTCAGATCGCCGAGCGTGGCCGGGCACTGCTCGAACCGATCCGCGACGTGTTCGGTGGGCTGTTCTTCGTCTTCTTCGGCTTGCAGATCGATCCTGCCGCGCTCGGCCCGGTGCTGCTGCCGGCGCTCGGCCTGGCGGTGGTCACCGCAGCAACCAAGGTCGGCACTGGATGGTGGGCGGCCCGCCGTGCCGGGATCGGCCGAGCAGGACGTGTCCGCACCGGCGTGGCACTGGTGCCCCGCGGCGAGTTCTCGATCGTCATCGCCGGCCTGGGTGTGGCTGCCGGCATCGAGGACGACCTCGGCCCGCTCGCTGCCTGTTACGTGCTCATCCTGGCCGTGGCCGGCTCGCTCGCAATGCGCTACATCGACGGCCGCGGGCGGCTGTGGCGGCGCCGGTCGGCAGCCGAGACGGTGTGAGCCGTCACGGTCGGTAGCTCACCACCACGGGGGCGTGGTCGCTCCAGCGCTCGTCGTAGCTCGGGGCGCGGTCGACGTTGTGGTCGGCGGCGCGTGCCGCCAGCTCGGGGGTGGCGATGTGGTAGTCGATCCGCCAACCGGCGTCGGTGTCGAACGCCCGGCCGCGGAACGACCACCACGTGTAGGGCCCGGCCACATCGCCGGCCAGCTGGCGAGCGACGTCGACCCACCCGAGGGTGTCGAACCAGTGGTCGAAGCGCGCTCGCTCGTCGGGGTGGCAGCCGGCCACACCGATGTTGCCCTTCCAGTTCTTCACGTCGGTGTCGCGGTGGGCGACGTTCAAGTCGCCGGTCAGCAGCACGTGGCGACCGTCGCTGCGGAGGTGCTCGAGCCGGGCCGTCGCCGCGTCGAACCAAGCGAGCTTCTCGGCCATCCGGGCCGGCACGTCCGCGTCGCCGGTGTGCGCGTAGGCCGACACCACGGTGAGCAGCGACCCGTCGGCGAGGCGCACGTCGGCCTCGATCCAGCGCCCGGTGCCCGCGAAACAGGGCTCGTCGGCGCCGTCGTAGCTGGCGTCGATCGGCAGGTGGGTGACCACGGCCACCCCAGCGCGACCTTTTGCGGCGGCCTCGGTGTGCACGACGTGCCAACCCTCGCCGAACACCTCCGCGACCAGCTCGGGCACCAAGGCGTCGGGGGCGCGGACCTCCTGCAGGGTGACGATGTCGGGCTCGCGCCGGTAGACCCAGGCCTGCATGCCGTTGCGGGCCGCGGCGCGCAGGCCGTTGACGTTCACCGAGGCGATGGTGAGCGGGCGTCGATCGCTGGTGCGGCTCATGGCTGGATCACGGGTCGGGATGCTACCGATGGCCGCCCCGAGAGCCCGGCGGAGGCGGTGGACGCCGGTCGGTCGCGCCAGACTGGAGCCATGTCGAGCCCGTCGGAGCCCACCTATGCCGTCGTCTGGCCGCAGTCGCCGCTCGGTGTGCGGCCGGCCCGACTCGCCCCGCGCCTCGACGGCTTGGACGGCCGCCGGATCGGGCTGCTGTGGGACTACATGTTCCGCGGCGAGGAGCTGTTCCCGGTGCTCGAGCGCGAGCTGACCGCTCGCTTCCCGGGTGTCGAGCTCGTCGGCTACGACGAGTTCGGCAACGTGCACGGACCGGAGGAGTCGCAGGTGGTGGGCCGGATCCCGAGCGTGATCGCTGCGCGCGGGGTCGACGCCGTAGTGGCCGGCATCGGCGCTTGAGGCAGCTGCACGCCCGCCGTGCTGCGGGCAGCCGTTGCAGCCGAGGCCGTGGGCACCCCGTCGGTCTCGCTCGTCACCGAGGGCTTCGTCCGCCAGGCCCTCGCCACCGGTCGTGGCCTCGGCTTCGACGGGATGCGGCTCGCGGTGCTGGCCGGCCACGTCGACAGCCAGACCTACGACGAGATGGTGACCTCGTTCGTTGCGTCGACGGTCGAGCAGGTGATCGACGGCCTCACCCGACCGGTCGACGACTCGGCGGGTGCCGTCGTCGAGCCGGACGCCCTCGACGTCGTGGCCACCGGCACGATCGACGAGGTCGTCGCGCACTTCGTCGAGCGCGGATGGAGCGACGGCCTGCCCTTCGTGCCGCCGACGCGCGACCGGGTCGAGGCCTTCATCGCCCCGAGCGGGCACGACCCGTGGCGCACGCTCGGGGTCGCTCGGCCGTCCGGGCGCGACATCACCGTGTGGTCGGTGGCCGTGAACGGGGTGATGGCCGGCTGTCGCCCCGAGCATCTGCCGGTGCTGCTCGCCATCGCCGAGGTGCTCGCCGACCCGCACTACGGCGTCGAGCACTCCGGCAACACCACTGGGGCCGATGCGCTCGTGGTGCTCGACGGGCCCAACGCCGCGAGCCTCGGCTTCCACAGTGGCCAGGGCGCCCTGCGCGAAGGGGCGCCGGCCAACACCACCGTGGGCCGGTGGCTGCGGCTGTACCTGCGCAACGTGTGCGGCTTCACGGCAGCCGAGCACGACAAGGCGACGTTCGGCAACAGCGCCCGCGTGGTGCTGACCGAGGACCACGCCGCCCTCGCCGAGCTCGGCTGGCCGCCACTGGCCACCGACTTCGGCTTCGGGCCCGACGACGATGTCGTCACCGTCGGCCGGATCAACAGCGGGATGATCCTCGGCAGCGTGTTCGGGGCGACACCCCAGACGGTGCTGCCCTACCTGGCCAACGGGCTCACCCGGGTGACCGGATGGGACCTCACCCACGTGTTCGGCCTCGGCCGAGGCCAGTACCGGCCGCTGCTCGTGCTGTCGCCGCTGGTTGCCCGGGTGTTCGCCCGGGCCGGCTGGACCCGCGACGACGTGCGCCGTGCCCTGTTCGAGCGGGCGCGCATCCCGGCGCAGACGTTCGAGGCGCTGATCGGTGAATGGACCAACCTCACGGCCGGGCGGCGCACGCTGGTCGACCTCGTTGCCGCGGGCGAGGTGCCGCCGGTGTTCGCCGAGTCCGACGACCCGGCGCGCCTGGTCCCGATCGTCACCGACTGGACGTGCATGCTCGTCGCCGTGGCCGGCGACCCAGGTCGGGCCAACGCCTACGTGATGAGCAACGACGGCCCCCACGGCGACTGGACTGCCGCGGCCGTCGACCTCGCCCCGTCGACCGACCTCGTCTGCCGCATCGATCGCCCGGAGGGGTGCACCTGACCCCAGTGCAGGGATCCGACACCTGTCGGCCCGCACTGCCTACGCTCGCTCCCCGTGCCCGATCCTCATGACCACTCGTCCTCCTGGTGGCGCCAGGCCGTCGTCTACCAGGTGTACGTGCGGTCGTTCGCCGATGCCGACGGTGATGGCACCGGCGACATCGACGGCCTGCGCAACCGGCTCGACCACCTCGTCGACCTGGGCATCGACGCGATCTGGCTCAACCCCTGGTATCGCTCGCCGATGCGCGACGGCGGCTACGACGTGGCCGACTACCGCGACATCGACCCGCGCTTCGGCACGCTCGCCTCGGCCGAGGCGCTGATCCGCGACGCCCAGCAGCGCGGCATCCGCGTGATCGTCGACCTGGTGCCGAACCACACCTCCGACCAGCACCGCTGGTTCCAGGAGGCGATCGCCGCGCCACCCGGGCATCCGGCACGCGACCGCTACATCATCCGCCCGGGGCGCGGCGCCGACGGGTCCGAGCCGCCCACCGACTGGCGGGCCGTGTTCGGGGGGCCGGCCTGGCACCGGCTGTCCGACGGTGAGTGGTACCTGCACCTGTTCGACATCAGCCAACCCGACCTGAACTGGGACCACCCCGAGGTGCGCGCCGAGTTCATCGACGTGCTGCGCTTCTGGCTCGACCGCGGCGTCGACGGCTTCCGCGTCGACGTGGCCCACGGCATGGTGAAGGACCCGACCTTCCCCGACATCGGCGAGCGTGCCCTGCTGCTGTCGACGCCGATGTTCGACGACCACCCGCACTGGGACCGCGACGAGGTGCACGACATCGTCCGCGAGTGGCGCGCCGTGCTCGACGAGTACGGGGCGATGATGGTGGCCGAGGCCTGGGTGCGGCCGTCGCGCCTCGCCCGGTACCTGCGGCCCGACGAGTTCCACCAGTCGTTCAACTTCAGCCTGCTCGACGCGCCGTGGGGCGCCGAGCGGTTCCGGTCGATCATCGAGCGCTCGGTCGAGGCGGCCACCGAGGTGGGGGCGACGTCGACGTGGGTGGTGTCGAACCACGACGTCGTGCGCCACGCCACCCGCTACGCCTTGCCCGCCGGCGCCGAGTGGCGCGACCTCTACACGGCGCCGCCGCCGGCCGACCTCGACCTGGCCCGCGGCTCGCGCCGGGCCCGGGCCGTGGCGCTGCTGACCCTGTCGTTGCCCGGGTCGGCCTACATCTACCAGGGCGAGGAGCTCGGCCTGCACGAGGTGCTCGATCTGCCCGAGGAGGTGCTCGACGACCCGACCTGGGAGCGCTCGGGGCACACCGACCGCGGTCGCGACGGGTGCCGGGTTCCCCTGCCATGGGCCAGCACGGGCCCGTCGTTCGGGTTCGGGTCGGGCCCGTCGTGGCTGCCCCAGCCGAGCTGGTTCGCCGACTGCTCGGTCGACGCCCAGCGCGACGACCCGGGCTCGATCCTGCACCTCTACCGGCGAGCGTTGCGGCTGCGCCGTGAGCTGCTCGGTGGCGACGAGACCATCGAGATGGTCGACCTCGGGCCCGAGGTGGTGGCCTACCGGCGGGGTGGCAACCTCGTCTGTGTGGTGAACATGGGCGAGCACCCCGTGCCGCTGCCGCACGGCGAGGTCGTGCTGTCCTCGGCCGATCTGTCGGACGATCGGCTCCCTACCGACGCCGCCGCGTGGGTACGGATGTCCTGACCTGCCCAGATACCTGCGGGTTCACACCACCTCCGGACAGTCGACAGGGAATGTCCACTCAGCCACGCGGCGTGGCGACAGCTCGAGGTGCTCCCATGGTGAAACCAGAGACGATGAGACGGGTAGCAATCGCCGCGCTGGCGGCGTTGCTGGTCGGCGGCGGGGTGATCGTCGCGTCGGCTGCCAGCCTCGGTGGTGTCACCAGCGAGCAGTTCGGCGCCGACGTCGGTGTGGTCGCCGCCTGTGACAACGATGGTGTGACCGTCGACTACACCAACACCTACGTCGCTGCGGCCCAGGCGTACATCGTCGAGGAGGTCATCGTCGGCGGTGTCGAGTTCCCCGGGTGCTCCGGGCTCGAGATGAAGCTCACCCTGACCACCGCGGCCGACGTGGTGCTGTGGGTCGGGACGGCCAACGTCACCGGCGCAACGGTGACGCTCGACGTGCCGACGGCGAGTGAGATCGCCAGCAAAGACGTCGGCAAGGTCGCCATCCTCATCGCGGGCTGATGCGCCGACGTGGCCGCGGGATCGTGCTCATCGTGATCGCCGCGATGCTCACCCCGGCCCTCGCCGACGCCGACGACCTCGGCGGGTTGAACTCGCAGAGCATCGCGGTCGACAGCCCCGGCGACCTGCCGGTGGTGCCGACGATCATCATGGCCGACTGCTTCTGCGGGCCCAACGCGACGATCAACAAGCAAGCCCCCGAGTACGTCGGTTCGGGGCTGTGGGATTCGAACACCGGGTGGGTACGGCAATCTCGTCAGCTTCGACCGCCCGTCAACGGCAGTGCGAACAGACTGGCCTTCTACGACTCGGGCGCGGTCGACATCGCTGTCGAGGCGACGCTGATCCGGACCGACACCAGGTCGCAGCTGGGCGTCATGGTGCGGGCCAACGCGGTCGACGGGACAGCGGCGAACGCCTTCCGCCTGGTGGCGTACCTGCGGGATGATCGTGCCTACCTCGCGGCCTGGGCGGCTGGGGCGAGGAAGACGCTTGCCGATGTGGCCGGGTTGACGCCACCGGCGACGACCAGGCTCAGGATGGAGATCGTCACGTCGAACGTGCGCGTGCTGGCCGACGGTGTGGTGTTGATCGACATGGCGCTGCCGTCCCCGCTCGACACGCAGTTCGCAGCGTTCACCTTCGCCGGCCTCTACAGCGAGGACGCAAACAGCGAGCGCGTCGACGACGTGCTGGTGACGACATGGCCGCCGTGACCGAGAGCCCGCCCCGGCCTGCCCGGCGCTGGGTGGTGATCGTGTCGACCGCGCTGTCGGTCGCACTGCTGCTCGTCGTCATCGCCGTTGCCACCGTCTACTGGCCGTCGCGCTTCGGTGGCAGCCACGCGGTGGTGCGCGTGAGCGGGCAGTCGATGGAGCCCACCCTGCAGAGCGGCGACATCGTCATCGTGCGCGCCCTCGACGAGTACGCGCTCGGCGACGTCATCGTCTACCCGGGCCGCGACGAGGCCGGCGCGATCCGCGGCTACGTCATCCACCGCATCGTCGCCGGCGACGCCGTGGGCGGCTATGTCACCCGCGGCGACAACCGCACCACCGACGACCCGTGGAGGCCAACCCCGGCCGACATCGACGGCAAGGTGGTGCGCACCCTGTCGCGTGGTTCGGTGCTCGGATCGGTGGTGTCGGTGCTCACCCAGCCGCTCGGCCTGGCCTTGATCGCTGCCGGGCTGGTGTTCATCGTCGTATGGCGCCTCACCGCCCGGCACAGCACCACCGATGTGGGCGCAGCACCGCGTCGTCGTCGCCGTGGGACCGTCGACGGGATCCCTTACGGCTGGGTACCGGCTCCGGCCGACCTGCCGGCGCGCACGCTCGCATCGGCTGTTGCTTCCGCGCCGTCGTCCGCCCCTTCGCCGTCGTCGTCGCCGGCCCCGGTCGAGGTCGAACCGGTCGATCTGTCGGCGTTGGTGCTGGCGGCCGAGGCGGTCGAGACGGCCGAGGCGGTCGAGACAGCGGCCCCGGTCGAGACGGCAGAGCCGATCGAGACGGCCGGGCCGATCGATGTGGCGGTCACCCTGCAGTTGCCGCTCGTCGGAACGATCGACCGGGCGACGGCAACCTCGATCGCCGAGTTGGTGGTCGCTCGCCTGCAGGCCGAGACGGCCTCACTCGACGATCTGCAGCTGAGCTGGGTGAGCGACAGCCCGTCGACAGCGGCCCCCGACCAGCGACCGATGGCCTCGGCCGGCTGATCGGCCGTACACTCCGCCCATGGCCGGTGGAGCGGGAGACTCGTTGGGCCGACTCGGCAAGGTGCTCGGCTCCGGGTCGCTGACGGCGCGGGCCAAGGCTGCGATGGAGACGCTGAAGGCCGAGTACGAGGCCGGCAAGCGCGGTGACGATGCCCCGTCGGCCGTGCTGTGGGCGCCCCCTCGCCAACAGCTCGAGTCGTTCGTCGGCATGCTGTCGGCGCTGCGGCCCGGGGGACGGGCGAGCAGCACCGACAGCGCCGGACCGAGTGATGCAGACGAGACGGTGGTGGCATCGCCCGAGACGCTCGCGGCCGACGCCGACGAGTTGAGCGGCATGCTCGGCAAGGTCGACTGGGTGGCGGTGCGCGAGAGCGCGTCGAGCCGCTCGGCCGACGCCACGCGGGCCGTGCGCTCGATGGCTGCCCAGGTCGACTGGGAGCGTGTGCAGCCCATGGCTCGACAGGCCTCGAGCCTGCTCATCGCTGCCGTGGCGTCCGGGCAGCTGCCTGTGGCCGGGCGCACCGGCACGCTGGTGGCGCGGGCCATGCTCGACCAGGGTGGTCTCGGCGAGCGGGTGGGGCGCCAGGTGCTGCAGCAGACGACACTGCGGCCCGAGCTGCGCACGGTGATCGAGGTGGTCGACACGATCGCCGCCCAGCGCCCGACCGCTGGCTGAGCTCAGTCCCAGTTCACGGCCTGGTCGCCGAAGCAGATGCCGAGCTCGCGGGCCGTGTGCACGGTGTCGCTGTCGAGGCGCACGGTCTTCTGTCGGCTGATCGCCGCGCTGAGCGGCACACACTCGACCACCGGCGGGTCGAGAGCGACCATCACGCCCCGCTGCCCGTCGGCCAGGGCGCGGATCGCCGCGGCGCCGAAGCGCAGGCCGAGCAGACGGTCGAACGAGGTCGGCGAGCCCCCGCGCAGCAGGTGGCCGAGCACGACGACACGGGTCTCTTTCCCGGTGAGCACCGCCAGCTGGTCGGCGACCTTCGCGCCGATGCCGCCGAGGCGTGCCGAGCCGCCGACCTCCTGTCCGACCACCGACATCTCACCATCGATCGGCGCGGCACCTTCGGCGACGACGACGATCGAGAACGGCGACCCGAGCCGGTCGCGGCCGAAGATCGTGTCGGCGACGAGGTCGATGTCGTAGGGCACCTCGGGCAGCAGGATCGCATGGGCGCCCGAGGCCATGCCGGCGTGGAGCGCGATCCAGCCGGCATAGCGACCCATCACCTCGACCACGAACACCCGGCCGTGCGACGACGCGGTGGTGAACAGCCGGTCGATGCACTCGGTGGCGAAGCTGACGGCGGTGTCGAAACCGAAGGTGACGTTGGTCGACTCGAGGTCGTTGTCGATCGTCTTCGGCACGCCCACCACGCGCATCCCCGCCTCGTGCAGGTGGTTGGCGATCGTGAGCGAGCCGTCACCACCGATCGACACGAGCGCGTCGATGCCCTCGTCGCGGAAGCGCTGAAGGAGCTCGGGGGTGCGGTCGACCTCGGTCCACGAGCCGTCGGCCTGCTGCACCGGGAACCGGGTGGGGTTGCCGCGGTTGGTGGTGCCGAGGATCGTGCCGCCCTGGCCGAGGATGCCGCGCACCATCGGTCGGGTGATCCGCATGATCCCGCCGTTCGGGTACTGCTCGGGGTGGAGCAAGCCGTTGAAGCCGTCGCGGATGCCCACCACGTCCCAGCCGCGGTTCAGCGCGGCGACGGTGGATGCGCGGATGACCGCGTTGAGACCTGGCGCGTCACCGCCCCCGGTGCTGAGGGCGATCCGGCGGATCGGTCCGTCGAAACTGGTGTCAGCGGACGTGGTCACGCTCCGGATGGTAGACGGCGGCCGTCAGACGCCGACGTCGATGACGAGGCGCATCGGGTTCGGGAGCGTGAACACGTTGAACGGCCGCGTCCGGTCGAGGCCGATCGCCCAGGTGTGCTGGCCCTCCCAGTTGTCGACCTGGCGCAGCTCGAGCAGATGGCTGACGTTGGTCGGGAAGATGCGGATCGGGCCGTCGTACCCCTCGCCCTCCATGCTCGGCATCCAGGCGGCGACCGAGACGAGCAGTGTGGCGTCGCCTTCGAGGTCGACGGTCTCGTCGGACTCGCCGAGGTAGATCGGGCCGTCCGCGTAGCGGACCACCCAGCCGGGCATCCCGCCGGGGATCGGGGCGCTGCTGTCGGCGAACTCGATCACGATCCGCTCGTAGCAGGGGTGCGCGCCGGTGCGGATGTCGACACCGACGACGGCGGTCATCCGCTCCGGGAACCCGTCGAGCCGGGTCCGCGTGCTGCCGTTGAAGGTGCAGGCCGCCGTCGTGGGTGGGGGCGCAGTGGTGGTGGGCGGGCTTGTCGCGGGCGCTGTGGTCGCGGGTGCGGTGGTGGCCGGACCCGTCGTGACCGGAGCGGTCGTGGCCGGCCCGGTGGTGGCTGGTGCCGTGGTGGCGGGCCCGGTGGTGG
>JBBATY010000008.1:31776-36605 GCA_040398525.1 Ilumatobacteraceae bacterium
GTCGTGGTCGAGCTGCCGTCGCCGACACAGGCCGAGCCGGCGAGCGTCAGCACCAGCAGGAGGGGGAGGGTGGAGCGCATGGCACCTCCATGGTGTGAGGGGGGAGCCCATGGTCGCGCGCCGAACACACTTCTGGTCGTCGCGCGATGTTCTACAGTGATTGCTTGCTCCTCCCCTGAGGGGCGAAGGGGGCCAGCAGCGTGAGCACACAGGACACGATCGTGTTCCTCATCGTGGTGGGGTTGCGCTTCGGCATCCCGCTGCTGATCCCGCGGTTCCCGCTGCCGGCGATCGTCGCTGCGCTCGTGCTCGACGCGGCCGACCAGACGATCTTCCAGCAGTTCACCGACATCGACACCACCGAGACCGGTTCGTACCAGTCGTACGACAAGGCCCTCGACATCTACTACCTCACCATCGCCTACGTGTCGACGATGCGTAACTGGGGTGGGGGCATCGCGTTCAGCGTCGCCCGCTTCCTGTGGTACTACCGCCTGGTCGGCGTGGTCCTGTTCGAGAGCCTCGGCTATCGCTGGCTGCTGCTCGTGTTCCCCAACACCTTCGAGTACTACTTCATCGCGATCGAGGCCTACAAGCTGGCGCGCAACCACATGAAGCTGTCGAACAAGACCATCATCACCATCGCCGCGACGATCTGGATCTTCATCAAGTTGCCGCAGGAGTACTGGATCCACGTGGCCAAGCTCGACTTCACCAACTTCATGAAACACACTGTGTTCGGCCTCGAGTCGACGGGCACCGATCCGCGCAACGGCGCCGACCTCTACGAGCAGGGGTGGGGCGAAGCCATCTCCAACCGGCCGCTCGTGGCCATCGGGCTGGTCGTGCTGATCGTCGCCCTGCTGGCGCTGATCCGCACACTGCTGCGCAAGCTGCCGCCGCGCGACTGGGAGCGCACGATCGACGCCGACGTGCAGGGTCGCCACCTCGGCTGGGAGCCTCCGGCCGAGCGGGCCGAGCCGACCGCTGCGTTCGGCTGGCCGTTCGCCGAGAAGGTGGCCCTCACCTCGATGATCGCGATCATCTTCAGCCACGTCCTGCCCGGTGTGGAGGCCTCGCCGCTGCAGATCGTGATCTCGGTCGCCATCGTCGTCGCTGCGCTCACCCTGGTGTCGGAATGGTTGGCCCGACGCGAGGTCAGCTGGCGCTCGACCGGCACGCAGTTCGTCACGATGTCGGTGCTCGGCCTCGGCCTGACGATCCTCTATTGGGCGCTGCTCGGCGGCGACGACGATCAGCTACGCCTCGGCAACACGCTGTTCTTCGTGTTGCTGCTCACCCTCGTGATGGTGCTGTTCGACCGCTACCGCCACATCGGCGTCGAGCATCAGCGGCTGCGCGGCTGGCGGCGCGAGCGGTCCGTCGTCTGACCCCGCTCCGGCCGCTGGCCGTCGTCACGGCGCGGCTTGGGCGCGCTGTGCCGTTCGCGGCTGTCGTCGCGGCCTGACTGCTCGACGTAGCGGCGCACCGTCACCCGCTTGCCGCGGATGGTGGCTTGGCGCAGTGCGTCGACGACCCGGTCGGCCTCGTGCTCGGGCACACCGACGAGCGAGTAGGTGGACGACACGAGGATCGGGCCGATCTCGGTGCCCGACAGGTCGGTCTCGTTGGCGATCGCGCCCACCAGGTCGCCAGGTCGGACCTGGGCGTTCTTGCCGAGGCCGATGTAGAGCCGCGCCCGCTCGCCGCTGCTGGGCGGGCGAGAGCTGCGCTCACCACGCTCGACGCGCCCCGGTGTGGGGCGGTCGCTGCCGGCTGGCTTGGCCCGCGGTGCCGGGCGGGATGCATCGGGGATCTCGCGATCGTCGCCCGCTTTCGGGAAGCGGGCGGTGTGGAGCAGCCGCACCGCGGCTGCGGCGACCGCTGCCGGATCGTGCTGCGCGCTCAACTGGGCCACGATCGTGGCGACCGGGTCGTCGGCATCGGCGTGGGGTGCTGCGGCCAGCTCGGCCTCGAGCTCGGCGGCAAGGCGAGCGCTGCGTCGGGCCCGCAACTCGGCGATGGAGGGGACCGGCTCGATGTCGATCGGCCGCCGGGTGAGGCGTTCGATGTTGGCGAGCATCCGCTGCTCGCGGGGCTCGGCGATGGTGATCGCCATCCCCTCGCGCCCGGCTCGACCGACTCGGCCGATGCGGTGGACGTAGGCCTCCGGCGCTGACGGCACGTCGTAGTTGACCACGTGGGTGAGCAGATCGAGGTCGAGGCCACGCGCAGCGACGTCGGTGGCGATCAGCAGCTCGGCGGTTCCGGAACGCATCCGCTGCATCACCCGGTCGCGCTGCTCCTGGCCCATGCCACCGTGCAGCGCCTCGGCGCGGTAGCCGCGCCGGCCGAGCAACTCGGTGAGCTCGTCGACCTCGGTGCGGGTGCGGCAGAACACGATCGTGGCCGTCGGTGCCTCGACGTCGAGCACGCGGCCGAGCGCGGCGGCCTTGTGGGCGCGCATCACGATGTGGGCCCGCTGGGTGACGAGCACCGGTGCGTCCGGGGCACGGTCGCTGCCCACCTTCACCGTCACCGGTTGGTGCTGGTGGCGGGCGGCGATGCCGCTGATGCGCGGTGGCAGCGTGGCCGAGAACAGCACCGTCTGGCGGGCCTCGGGGGTGGCGGTGAGCAGTTCGTCGATGTCCTCGGCGAAGCCCATGTCGAGCATCTCGTCGGCCTCGTCGAGCACGACCGTCTCGATCGAGTCGAGCGACAGCGAGCCGCGCCGGAGGTGGTCGAGGGCCCGACCCGGGGTCGCGACCACCACGTGGGTGCCGCGCTCGAGTGCGCCGAGCTGGCGACCGATCGGCTGGCCGCCGTAGACGGCGACGACCCGGGTGCCGAGCGAACGACCGTACGTGGTCATCGCCTCGGCCACCTGCATGGCGAGCTCGCGGGTGGGGACGAGGACCAGTGCGACGGGCGCACCGGCCGGTCGCGAGCCGAGGCGGTGCAGCACCGGGAGGGCGAAGGCCGCGGTCTTGCCCGTGCCGGTGGCCGCCTGGCCGAGCACGTCGCGGCCGGCGAGCACGGCGGGGATCGCCTCGCGTTGGATGGGGGTCGGCTCTTCGTAGCCGAGCGTGGTGAGCGTCTGGAGCAGTTCGGCCCGCAAGCCCAGGGCAGCAAAGCCCCCGGAGTCCTCAGCGATGCCGCCCAGCTCATCGCCGAGTTCAGAATTCATGGCCGGTCCACGCTATCGCTGGTTCAGCGCATCCCGGCCAGACGCAGCCGGCTCTCGAAGTCCTCGTGGTTGAGGTACGCGCCGCACAGCCGGCGCACACCGGTGTAGGCGGTGCGGCCGTGCAACACCCGCCAGTTGTCGAACAGCATCGCCTCGCCCGGGGCGAGGACGTGACGCCACTGCAGGCGCTCGTCGTTGGCGAGCAGGTCGAAGGCCCGCAGCGCGTCGTACACGGCCACGGTCTCGTCGGGGGGCAGGAGGAACGGCGCACGGTCGGCGTTGTTGAACGACACCTGCACCAGCTCGCCGCTGTGGTCGTGGCGGAACACCGGGCGCGCCGCCATCAGGTGCGAGCCGTCGCCGATGTACTGCCCGGGGATGGCCACCGTCGACAGCGTGTCGAAGTGCTGCGGCGCGTGCTCGCGCAGCTCGGCCGCGATGCGCAGCCCGTCGACCATGGTGGACTCGCCGCCGGTGCCGTCGAAGGAGAGGCAGTGGAGCAGCTGCAGACCGGGCGCGTCGTGGGAGTAGGTGCCGTCGGTGTGCGGGCGCAGTTCGAGGTTGGTGTAGGCGGTGTCGGCCTTGCTGAGGTCGGCGGTGAACTCCCAGAACCCGCCGAAGATGGTCTCGCGGACGTAGCTGACGCGACGGATCAGTGCCTCGGTGGCCTCGGCCGTGGCGGGTGTGCCGGTGGCCAGCGCGAAGCCGTAGCTCGCCACCTGGGTGAGCCAGGCGAGCAGCCCGTCGTCGCTTCCCATGATGTCGTCGTACGGCGTCGACGGCGTCGGCACGATGGCGGCGGCGTCCCACAGCACGCGCGGGGTCGACACACGCGCGGCCGGGCGTCGTGGGGTGCGGAACTCGGCGAGGAACCGGGTGGGCAACAACGACGGGGGCTCGTCGGTGGCCCACACGACCTCGAGGTCGTCGCCGCGCAGCTCGACCGAGCGGGCCGTCAGGTGGGGGTCGACGCCGGCCGTGTAGAGCTGACGCTGCTGGGTGACGGGGTGCAAGGTGGCCGGGTCGTGGGCGTGGTCGCGGACCCAGATCCAGGGGTAGGAGCTCGACCGGCCGTCGTCCCAGACGACCTCGAGATGCGCCGCTAGGGCCGACACGGAACGGATCGACGTCATGGCTCCACTCTACGTGGAGGCCCAGCCCCGGGGTACCGTGCGGTCATGAGCGACTCCACTGCTGCACCCGGGCCCGCCTCCACCGACGACGTCGAGAGCGTCGAGCGGGTCATCGCTGCTCCGGCCGCGGCGATCTTCGCCGTGCTGGCCGACCCATCGCGCCATCAGGAGATCGATGGCTCGGGCACCGTGCGCGAGGCCGCCGGCGGCTCGCAGCAGGTGGCGCTCGGTTCGACGTTCGGCATGTCGATGAAGATGGGCATCCCGTACTCGATGGAGAACGAGATCATCGAGTTCGAGCAGGACCGCCGCATCGCCTGGCAGACGCGACCGTCGATCAAGTTCATGCGCCGCTTCGTCGGTGGGCGCATCTGGCGCTACGAGCTCGAGGCCGTCGAGGGTGGCACCCTGGTGCGCGAGAGCTGGGACATCAGCCAGGAGCGGGTCAAGAAGGCGGTGCAGCCGATGCGGGCCCGCACCCGCGAGGCGATGACCAAGACGCTCGAGCG
>JBBATY010000008.1:36705-39028 GCA_040398525.1 Ilumatobacteraceae bacterium
CAGGTGGCCGTAGTAGTAATAGTCGCCGTCGACCCCGGTGATGCCCCAGGCGTTGCCCGACAGCACTGCGTCGGGGTTGCCCGCGATGGTCTTGCGGGTCAGCAGCCCGTCCATCGCGGCGTAGACCGCCTGGCCCTGGGTGGTGAGGATGTCGATGCCGGCGTGGATCCGCCCGCCGCTGCGGGGGTCGCCGAAGTTGTCGAGCACGTAGCAGCGCGGCACCGGATCGACCGGGAACACCAGCCGGTAGGTGGGCCGGATGCGGTCGGCCGTGGCCGACACGGTGGCGCCGGCCGTGACCTGGGCGAGCACGGGCTCGTCGGCTGCGGCGGTGGGCCGCGAGTCGAGCGCTGCCGAAGGGGCGACGATGGTGCCCGTGGCGACTGCAGCTGCCACGACCAGCGACCACCGGCCGCGACGCGATGACAGCGTCGGCTCGGGGTGTGAGGCGGGGCAGGTCGAGAGCTTCATGGGCGAGGCGCAAAGGGACGCGAACGAGGGCCGCCCGGGCGACAGCGTAGCCAGACCGGGGTGGATCGGCGCACGCGACGGTTCTCACCCGGCTCTAACCTCCACGGGATAGACCACTCACCAACGGGGCGCACGATGTGCTCACCAACAACGCCAACCCCCTTGGAGGACATGTCATGAAGCAGAAGAAGATCGTCATCGCCGGTCTGGTCGCCGGCCTCGTCGCCGGTGGTGGCGCCGGTCTCGTGCTCACCAGCGGTGGGTTCGCCGGTGCCAGTGCAGCGCTGCCGAGCGCCGTCGTCGTCGACGACACCGACACCAGCGATCGTGCCGCCGAGCTCGGCGCCCGTCTCGCCGAGGTGCTCCAGCCCCTCGTCGCCGACGGCACGCTCACCCAGGAACAGCTCGACACGGTGGTCGAGACGCTGATGGAGAACGCCCCCGAGCGTGACGGCCGCGGTGGCCGCGGTGGCCACGGTGGCCGCGGCGATCACGACGGCCCGCGTGGCGGCCGTGGCGGTCATGGCCTCGAGGCGGCGGCCACGGCGCTCGGCCTCACGGCCGACGAGCTGCGTGTCGAGTTGCGCGACGGTGCCACGTTGGCCGACATCGCGGCCGACGAGGGCGTCGCGGTGCAGACCGTGATCGACGCGATGGTCGCCGAGCTCGAGACCCATCTCGACGAGCACGTCGCTTCCGGCGAGCTCACCCAGGAAGAGGCCGATGCCAAGCTGGCCAAGGCGACCGAGAAGATCACCGACCTCGTCAACAACGGCCGCCCCGACCGCGGCGGCGAGCCTGCCCCGGCCGACCCGTCGGCCTGACCCCCCACCGGCATCGGGACGGCACCGGCAACGATGATGGCGAAGGCAGCGGCCGACAAGGTGCTCGTGGTGGACGACGATCGGGCGATCCGGGAGTCGTTGGCCCGGGCACTCGAGCTCGAGGGCTACGACGTGCGTCTGGCCCCCGACGGAGCCGCAGCCCTCGCTGCCATCAGCGCCGACCGTCCCGATGTCGCCGTGGTCGACTTGATGATGCCGAACATCGACGGCCTGACGGTGTGCCGAGTGCTGCGTGCCGAGCGCGACCGTCTGCCGATCCTGATGCTCACCGCCCGCACCGAGACCGCCGACCGAGTGGCCGGTCTCGATGCGGGCGCTGACGACTACCTGCCCAAGCCCTTCGACCTCGTCGAGCTGTTGGCCCGCTTGCGGGCCCTGCTGCGTCGGAGCCGACCCGATGATCCCGTCGATCCGGTCTCGGCCGCGCAGCTGCAGGTCGCCGACCTGCGCATCGATCCGCAGGCCCGCCGGGCCTGGCGTGCCGACACCGAGATCGAGCTGTCGAAGACCGAGTTCGACCTGCTCGAGCTCCTCGCCCGCAATGCTGGCATCGTGCTCGACCACTCGCTCATCTACGACCGGATCTGGAACTACGACTTCGGGCCGGACTCGAAGAACCTCGCGGTCTACATCAGCTACCTCCGGCGCAAGGTCGACACCGGCGAGCTGCCGAAGCTCATCCACACCGTCCGCGGCGTCGGCTACACGCTGCGCGTCCCGTGAGCTTGCGCACCAAGCTCGCCCTGTCACTCGCCGCGCTGGCGGCATTCGCCACGATCGTCGTCGGGTCCGCCAGCTACCTGTCGACGCGCAACGTGCTCGAACGCGAGGTCGACGCCTCGCTCGCCCTCGCTGCCAGGCGCCTCGACGCACTCGGCATCGGCGCCGCCGGGCAACTCGGTGAGGTCGGTCGTCCCGGTGGGCGAGGCGAGCGCGGCTTCCAGCAGGTGCTCGTGCAGGTGATCGATGCCGAGGGCCGCATCGTCGTCGAGCCTCGCGGTGGTGCC
>JBBATY010000008.1:39128-97984 GCA_040398525.1 Ilumatobacteraceae bacterium
GGCTCGGACGCGCGTTCCAGTCGATGCTCACATCGCTCTCGCGCTCCAAGCGCGCCCAGCAACAGCTCGTGCAGGACGCCGGCCACGAGCTGCGCACGCCGCTCACCAGCCTGCGCACCAACGTCGAGGTGATGCAGCGCTTCGACGAGCTGTCACCGGCATCGCGCGAGCGCCTGCTGGCCGACGTGGGCAGCGAGACCCGCGAGCTGAGCGCCCTCGTCGACGAGCTCGTCGCCCTCGCCACTGATCAAGCCTCTCAGGAGTCGCCTGCGCCGGTTCGCGTGGCCGAGGTGGTCGAGCGGGTCGTCGAGCGCGCCTGTCGCCGATCGGGGCGCGACATCGACGTGTCGGCCGACGACTCGGTGGTGATGGTCCGTCCGCAGTCGCTCGAGCGGGCCCTCACCAACCTGGTGGGCAACGCAGTGAAGTTCAGCGATGGCCCGGTCGAGGTGCGTGTCGATCGCGGACGGGTCGAGGTGCTCGACCGCGGCCCGGGCATCGCTCCCGCCGACCTGCCGCGCATCTTCGATCGCTTCTTCCGGTCCGATGCCGCCCGGTCGTTGCCCGGCAGTGGCCTCGGCCTGGCGATCGTGCGCGACATGGCCGAGCATCACGGTGGCTCGGTCTTCGCTGCGAACCGCCCCGACGGTGGGGCGTGCATCGGCTTCGTGCTCGCGCCGCTCAGCGGCGCGCCACTGCCTCCGCCCGAACTCAGTTGAAGATGAAGAAGATGCCGGCCGGGATGACGATCCAGGCGATGGCCATCAGGATCAGCGACACCAGCGCGATGCGCATGCAGTGGTCCTGGGGCACCCGCGGCGTGATGCCGATCACCTCGTAGAGCGCCTCGAACGGTCGGTCGCTGGTGAGCCGGATGCGGCGTCGGGCGACTGCTGCGGCGCGCAGGATGCACCAGGAGATGCCGAGCAGGCTGCCGAGCAGCAGCACGGTGGTGACGCTGACGAGGATCGGGTTCTGCTGGATCGTGCCGGCTGCGGACCGCAGGCCACCGAGCGCCGAACTGATGATGGCGCCGCCGACGAGGAACTTGGGCAACCCCCCGCCGCGCTGACCGGTGTAGTGCGGCAGCACCAGGCCGGTGGTGAGCCGGGCCCGCTGCAGCAGCTGCGACTCGCGGGTGTGCTTCGGCGCCCACCCGGTGCGCCGGGCGTAGAGGAAGTCGAGCTGCTTGACGGCCCGGCCGATGTAGTTCATCAGCATCAGCCGGACGAAGAGCTGCACGACCAGTGCCCCGAGCTTGCGCAGTGGGCCTTTCCCCTCTTCGAGATACACCGAGCGCACACCGATGATGCGCAGCACCTCGAGGCTCTTCAGCACCAGCTCGTGGGCTTCTTCGAAGCGGTCGGGGTTGAAGATCGGCTTCGGGAGGCCGAGCGAGCGGATGATCTCCTGCTCGACCGGGCCCGTGCTGCCGAGTTGGTCGAGCACGGCGTCGGCGGCAGCCTTGTCGCTCTTGCGGAGCGCGTTGAACGCGGCGAGCTTCTCGCCGAACTCGTCGAGTGCTGCCGACGTCTTGCCTGCGGCCACCTTGGCGGCGAATTCGTCGGCCGTCGGCTTGACCTTGGCGGTGTTGTTGGTGGTGTCGCCCATAGGAATGGCTGTCATGATGCCACACGCCCGGAGGGCGGCTCGTCTCGATCCAAGTGATCAGTTGAAGACGAAGAAGAGCCCGATCGGCACGAGGATCCACGCCAGTGCCATGCCGATCAGGGCGAACAGCGCGAACTGGAACGTGTCGTCCGACGGTGGCTCGCCGGCCGCGCCCATCACCTGGTAGAGCGCTCCGAACGGCTTGTCGGTCGTCAGGCGGATGCGCTTGCGGGCAATGGCCGCGGCGCGCACCACGCACCATGCCCCGCCCAGCAGGAGCAGGAGCAGCGCCGCGGTGGTGACGATCACCAGCAGCGGGTTCTCGCGCACGCTGATGGCGGCCGACTGCAGCGCGCCGAGGAGCGAGCTCAGCACGGCGCCGCCGACGAGGAACTTGGGGAAGCTGAACTTCTCGCTCTGGTAGCTCGGCAGCACGCGCTGCACCTGCATGCGGGCCCGGCGCAACTGGATGTTCTCCGGCGCCCCCGGCGGCACCCAGGTGCTGCGTCGGTTGTAGAGCTCGAACAGCCGTCGGCTGGCCCGGCCGAGGTAGTTCATCACCATCATCTTCACGACGAAGTTGATGAACATGGCGGCGACCGACCGTAGCGGCCCCTTCCCCTCGCGCAGGGTGACAGCGCGCGCACCGTTGCGGCGCAGCACCTCGAGGCTCTTCATCACCAGCCGGTGGGCCTCGTCGAAGCGATCGGGTAGGTAGATCGGCTTGGGAAGGGCCAGCTCGCGGATGATCGTCTGCTCGACCGGGCCCGTGCTACCGAGCAGATCGAGGATCTTGTCGGCCGATTCCTTGTCGTTCTTGCGCAGGGCGTTGAAGGCCGCCAGCTTCTCGCTGAAGTCGTCGAGCACCTCGGCTTGCTTCACTGCGGACGACACGGTGACGTCGTCGGGTGGGCTCGTGCTCAGGTCGGGCGCGCTGTCGGTGTCGCCGGTGCCAGGTCCGGCCGCAGTCTCGGTCATCGTGGGAGCTCCGGGAGCGTGGGAACGGCGGCATCATCGCACAGCGGCCACCTGGCCCGAGCACGTTTCCTGCGGGTGCCTCTGCCTGGCTCTGCCACAATCGCCCGATGGCGATCGATCCGCAGGCGCTCCTCGCGACCTTGACCCTCGAGCAGAAGGTGTCGCTGCTCGCCGGGTCCGACACCTGGCACACCACACCCGGCGTGCCGGGTGTGCCGGTGCTGCGGTGCAGCGACGGGCCGGCCGGGGTGCGCGGCACGTCGTGGACCGGGCCCCACTCGGCGTCGTTCCCGTGCGGCACGGCACTCGGCGCGACCTTCGATCCGCAGCTGGTGGCCGAGGTGGGTGCCGCGCTGGGGCGCGAGGCGCGATCGAAGAACGCTCACCTGCTGCTGGCGCCGACGGTGAACCTCCACCGCACACCGGTGGGTGGCCGCAACTTCGAGTGCATGAGCGAGGACCCGACGCTGACCGCGCACATCGCCGTCGCCTACGTGCAGGGCGTGCAGAGCGAAGGCGTCGCCTGTTGCATCAAGCACTTCATCGCCAACGACACCGAGCACGAACGGATGACGATCTCGAGCGAGGTCGACGAGCGCACACTGCGCGAGCTGTACCTCGTGCCATTCGAGGCGGCGGTGCGCCCGGTCGACGACGGCGGCGCCGGGGTGCGTGCCGTGATGAGCAGCTACAACCGGATCAACGGCACCTACGCGTGCGACCATGTCCCGCTGCTGCGTGGCGTGCTGCGCGACGAGTGGGGCTTCGACGGTGTCGTGGTGAGCGACTGGTTCGGCACCCACAGCGCGGCGCAGTCACTCGAGGCCGGCCTCGACCTGGAGATGCCAGGGCCGCCCCGCGAGCGCGGCGGCCGGCTGCTGGCGGCTGTGCAGGCCGGTGAGGTGAGCGAAGCCCGCGTCGACGAGGCGGTGCTGCGGTTGCTGCGGCTGTTCGAGTGGTGCGGGCTCGAGGCCGACACCGACGGGCGCCGCGGCCCGGAGGTGACCGACGACTCCGCTGCGACGCGCACCCTGATCCGGCGAGCTGCGGCCCAGGCGGCGGTGCTGCTGAAGCACGAGGGCGAAGTGCTGCCGCTCGCTGCTGGGGCGCGCATCGCGCTGATCGGCCCGAACTCCGAGCGTGGCCACATCCAAGGTGGGGGCAGCGCGCGGGTGCGGGCCAACCGCCCGGTGGGCGTCCTCGCCGAGTTGCGCTCCCGCGGCCTCGACGTGGTGCACGAACGCGGCTGCTCGATCGAAAAGCGCCTCGCCCCGCTGCGCGGCGACTACGTCATCGAGTACCGCGGTGCGCACGGCGAGACGGCGAGCGAGGCCGTCGACAGGGTGCGGATGATGTGGATGGATGCTCCGGCGCCGGGGATCGAGCTCGACAACTTCAGCGCGCGCGTGACGGGGACGTTCACGCCGACGGTGACCGGCGACTGGAGCTTCGGCCTCACGGCTGTCGGGCCCGCGGTGCTGCGGGTCGCCGGCGAGGTCGTGGTCGACCTTTCCGAGCCGCGCACGGGTGGAGCGTTCTTCGGCCAGGGCAGCCCGGAGGTGCGTGGTACGGCCCCGCTCGAGGCCGGTGTCGCCGTCGCGATCGAGGTCGACTACGGCGTGGCGACCTCGGGCACGATGCGCGGCCTGATCCTGGGCGCCGAGCCGCCGAGCGACGACGACGGCATCGCTCGCGCAGTGGCGGCGGCGGCCTCGGCCGACGTGGCCGTCGTGGTGGTGGGCACCAACGACGATTGGGAGACCGAGGGCGAGGACCGGGCGTCGATGGACCTCCCCGGCGCGCAGGACGAGCTGGTGGCCCGAGTGGCGGCGGCCAACCCCAACACCGTGGTGGTGGTGAACGCCGGGTCGCCGGTCACGATGCCGTGGATCGACGACGTCGCCGCAGTGCTGCAGCTCTGGTTCCCCGGCCAGGAGGTGGGCAACACCCTGGCCGACCTGCTGCTCGGTGACGCCGAACCGGGTGGTCGGCTCCCGGTCACCTTCCCCCGGCGGATGGCCGACACCCCCGCGTACCTGTCGCACCCCGGCGAGAGCGGGGTGGCTCGCTACGACGAGGGGCTGTTCATCGGCTACCGCTGGTACGACGCCCGCGAGATCGAGCCGCTGTTCCCCTTCGGCCACGGGCTCGGGTACACCACCTGGGAGCACGGGCCCGGCACGGTGACCGGCGACATCGAGGATGGGGTCACCGTCACCGTGCCCGTCACCAACACCGGTGCACGTGCTGGCGGCACCGTCGTGCAGTGCTACGTCGAGCCGGTCACCGAGGGCCCACGGCGGCCACGGCGCGAGCTGCGCGGCTTCGCCCGGGTGACGGCAGCGCCGGGCGAGACGGTCGAGGCCGTGATGTGGCTGCCCGAGCGGGCCTTCGCAGTGTGGGACGTGGCCACGCGAGCCTGGGTGGTGCCGCCGGGCACCTACCGGGTGTGCGTGGGCAGCTCGTCGCGCGACCTGCACGTCGCCGGCGTCGTCGGCGTTCCGGGCTGACAGCGCCGGGTCGACGGCAACGGGCCCGGTGTGCCGCTGCCTCGCGCGTCAGGGGCGGCGCAGCACGCGGTTCAGCTCGGCGGCGCCGAGAGCGATGGTGGCGTGCAGGCTGATCCAGAAGGTCAGCGCGATGACGCTGGCGAACGACCCGTACACCGGTGAGGCGTTGGCCAGCGAGCGGGCCACCACCGTCGAGCCGAAGTACTGCAGCAGCGAGAAGGCGATGCCGCCCAGGATCGCCCCTGGTGCCACCTCGCGCATCGGCGGTGTGGTGCTGCAGATGTAGCGGTACGAGTAGACGAGGATGCCCGCGTTGATGGCCGCCGTGCCGAGTAGCAGCAGGACGTCCTGCAGGCGGGGGAGTGCGGCGCTGGCCGACACCGCGTTGGTGACGGCGGTCAGCACCTGCGCGCCGCCGAGCACGAGGATCCCGCCGAGCGCCTGCAGACGGGTCTTGGCGAAGTTCGCCCGCTGACGACGGTCGAGCTCGTAGACATCGTCGAGGCCCACCTGGAGCGCTGTGAAGGCGCGCATGCCCGACCAGATGCTGAGCAGCAGACCGATGACGAGCACCCCCGTGCTGCCCCGCAGGTTCTCCGGGTTGGTGCCGATGGTCTGGCCGATGATCGGGATCTGCGACAGCGTCGAGTCGAGGATCCGCTCCTGCAGATCGGGGTTGTCCTGCAGCACGAAGCCGAGCACCGCGGTGAGCGACAGCACCAGCGGGAACACCGACAGGAACCCGTAGTAGGCGAGCAGCGCCGCGTTCCGCCCGGTGCGGTGGCGGCTGTAGGCGTCGGCCACGCGAGCGATCACGTCGAGCGCGACCGACCGACGGCGAAGCCGCAGCACCTTCGGGTGCTCGATCCAGCCGGCGTCGCTCACGAACGCCCACGTTACCGAGGTGAGGCTGGCCGATCGGGACGGCACATCCTGGTTCGAAAGGCCCGGTGCGACAGGCCGTCAGACCCTGCTGCGGCTGCCGAAGTGCTCCTACCGTCGACCGCGTCGTCCCGAGCACCCGGCTGGGGCCCGACGAGGAGGATCCCGATGACGTCTGCCCAGCCTGGCTGGAGCGCTCCGCCTCCACCACCGTCGACCGGCCCCTCCGTCGCGGGACGATCGGGACGGCCGTGGGTGACGATCGTCGCGATCGGGGTTGCCGTCGCCGCACTGGTGGCACTCGGCCTCGTGCTGGTGCTTCGTGACGGGGCGGACGAGACCTCCCCGTCGACGACCGCCACTGCGCAGACGCTGCCGAGCACCACGGCTGCCGAGACGACGACGACGGCCGTCGCCGGGCTCGATCCGAGCATGCTCGGGGCCGGTGAAGTCCTGCTCGAGCCAGTCGGCGTCGCCGTGGCCGATGGGTTCACCGAGACCGTGGCGGTCGGCACCGAGGCCGCGCCGTCGGTGGTGCTGCCCGATCTGCCGCTGCCCACCACGACGGCGCCCCTGGCTCCCGGTCAGGTGCCCCTTGCGCAGATCGTGGGCAACGAGCCGGGCCTCTATGGGGGCACGCGCGACGTGACGGCCTGCGACCAGCAGCAGATGATCGAGTTCCTCGAGGCCGATCCGGCGAAGGCTGCGGCCTGGGCCGGAGTGCACGGCATCGACCCGTCGGACATCCGCGACTACATCGAGGACCTCACCCCGGTGGTGCTGACGCGCGACACACGGGTGACCAACCACGGCTACGCCGACGGC
Organism: Ilumatobacteraceae bacterium; assembly: GCA_040398525.1. GTDB lineage: Bacteria > Actinomycetota > Acidimicrobiia > Acidimicrobiales > Ilumatobacteraceae > VFMC01. Next base: position 45,935 of record JBBATY010000008.1, read on the forward strand.
AAGGCACGCCCGCACCCGTCGGTGCTGCAGGCCGGCCACGCCGTGCTCGTCGACGAGTACGGGGTGCCGCGGGCGAAGTGCTCGTGCGGCAACCCGTTGGCACCGCCGGTCCCCCTGCCGAGCGGGCCGACCTACGTCGGCGACCCGTGGCCGGGGTTCGACCCCCAGGTCGTGGTCGTGGTGATCGTCGGCGACCCCTTCGACGGTGGCTTGGTGATCGTCGACCTCGGCACGGGCGAGCTGATCGTCCGTCCGATCGGCTTCGGCCCGGGCGACAGCGACGAGGTGTTCGTGCCGGAGTCGACGTTGGTCGATGTCGGCAACATCGGCGGTGTCTTCCCCGGCACCGAGCTGGCAGCGACGTTCACCGTCGACGCCCCGACGCTGATCACCTACATGCGGCACTACCACTACGGCCCGGAGACCCCTCCGGGGCAGGTGGGGCTCACCGCCCAGGACGGCACCTTCTACGGCCCCTGGCAGACGGTGGGCAGCGAGGGCCAGGGCGGTGTCCGCGATGCCTACTGGACCGTCGAGCCGATGGTGGTCATCCCTGCGGGCACGTACACCGTGTGGGACTCCGAGCCGTCGACGTGGTCGACCAACGACGAAGCCGGCGGTGTCGGCTTCAGCGTGGTGCGCGGCCGGGTCGGCGTGAGCGCTCCGCCCGTCGTCGGCACCGTGCCGACCTCGCCGCCCGCCACCCCGCCGGCCACGACCGCCGACGAGCTGCTCCAGGAAGCCAGCCTGCAGATCCTCGACCTGCTGCTGCTCGACTGCGGCTACGACGTGCGCGACTGGACCAACGAGGGCCCCGTCGACGATGGCTGGGCGTGGACCGCGCTGTTCGCCGACGGTGCGGCGGTGTTCATCGTCCACGACCCGGCGGGCGACTGGTGGGTCGAGCCGGCCACCGAGCGGGCGGGGGAGATCGCCGTCGAGTGCGGCTTCTACGAGCCATAGGCGTCGGCCGGGCGTCTCCGACAGGGTCGGGCACGGTGATGCCCTACAGTTCGCTGCATGACAGATCTACCGCCGCCTGTTCCGTCGTCGCCGACCCCGCCGCCAGCGCCCGGGCAAGCCGTGCCCGCCCGCTCGAACCCCAAGGGTGGCTCGTTGGTGAAGGCGTCGTGGGCGGCGCTCAAGCAGGACAAGTCGTTGGTGTCGCTGCCCGTCGTCGGGGGCGCGATCTCGCTGCTGGCCATGATCCCGATCGTCATCGGCTTCGTCGTCGTCCCCGAAGGCGGCGAGTGGATCTACGTCGTGCTCGCCATCATCAGCGCCATGATCCTCGCGATCATCGCGACGTTCTTCGCCGTCGCCCTCGCCGCTGGCGCCCACGAGCGGATGAACGGTGGCAACCCGAGCGTGAAGTCGGCCATGGCTCAGGCCTGGAAGCACAAGAAGGCGGTCGTCGGCTGGGCGCTGCTGTCGGCGACGGTCGGCCTGGTGCTGAACGCGCTGAAGGAGAAGTTCAAGACCGCCGGCAACATCGCCTCCACCCTCGGGGGCATGGCGTTCTCGATCGCGTCGTTCTTCGTCATCCCGATCATCGCCAGTGAGAACCTCGGACCGTGGCCGGCGCTCAAGAAGTCGGTGGCCACCTTCCGCGACAAGTGGTCGAGCACGGCCCGGGTGCAGTTGCGCCTCGCCGTCTACGTGCTGGGTCTGATCATCGCCGCCATCGTCGCGGTGGTCGTGGTCGTCGTGCTCGCCAACGTCAACTCGGCGCTTGCTGTCGTGGTCGGCATCGTCCTCGGTGTGGCGATCTTCTACGTTGCGCTCGTGCTCGGGGCGATCTCGAGCTACTCGCGGGTGGCGCTCTACCGCTACTCCAGCGGGATGCCCACCCCGGGCATCGACGAGGGCGCCATCATCGCGGCGATCGCCAGCACGCCCGCCAAGGGCTGAGCCCGTCACGGGCCACCCTCGGCCTCGGCTACGGTGACGGCCGTGGCGAGCATGGGGGTGCTCCGCAACGTCGATCGGACCCGGGCCGTTGCCACGGCCTCGGTCGTCGTCGTCCTGGTGATCCAGCTCGTCTGGTTCCCGATGCCGGCGGGCAACTGGATCCGCGGCGGGGTCCTCGGCCTGCTCGACGCCATGCTCGCCATGGGGATGGCGCTCATCTATCGCGCCAACCGGGTGGTCAACTTCGCCCAGGCCGACCTCGGCGCCGTGCCCACGGCGTTCGCGGCGGCGTTCATCCTGTTCTGGGGCTGGCCCTACCTGCTCGGGCTCGGCGCCGGCCTGGTGCTAGCCGTGGTGCTCGGTGTGGTGGTCGAAATGGCGATCATCCGGCGCTTCCAGCAGGCGCCACGCCTCGTGCTGACCGTAGCGACGCTCGGGATCACCCAGTTGCTCGTGTTCCTCGGCATCCTCGTGCCGCGCTGGTGGGGTCGCAACCTCGCCAGCGAGCGCATCGAGCCCCCTGTCGACTGGAAGCTCACGGTCGGTGGGTTCATCCTCAACGCCAACGACCTGATCGCGATGATCGTCGCTCCCACCGCGATGGTGGCTGTGGCCCTGTTCCTGTCGCGCAGCCGTCTCGGCCTCGCTGTGCGGGCCAGCTCGGAGCGGTCCGAGCGGGCCTCGATGCTGGGCGTGCCCGTCAGTCGGATCAACACCGTCGTCTGGGCGCTCGCTGCTGTGCTCGCCTATCTGGCGCTGTTCCTGAAGAGCGGCATCACCGGTGTGCCGCTCGGCAGCGCGGTGGGCCTGCCCACCATGCTGCAGGCGCTGGCCGCGCTGGTGATCGGCCGTTTCGAGCGGCTCCCCACCATCGCCTGCATGGCGCTGGCGCTCGGCATCCTGCGCGCCGGTGTGCTGTGGAACGCGGACTCGCCGTTCCTCGCCTACCCGATCATGTCGGCGGTGATGTTCGCGGTGCTGCTCATCCAGCGCCCCGGCTCGACCCGCCGCGACCAGGACACCACCTCCAGTTGGCGTGGCGCCGAGGAAGTCAGGCCACTGTCGGCTGCTGCCCGGGCCAACGCCTGGGTGTCGACCATCCGCTGGACCCTGCTCGCACTCGGCGTGATGAGCGTGGTGCTCTTCCCGATCGTGCTCGGCGTCGACTACGTCATCAAGGGCACGGCGCTGATGGTGTTCGCGATCATCGGCATGTCGCTCGTGGTGCTCACCGGATGGGCCGGGCAGATCTCGCTCGGGCAGATGGGCATCGTCGGCCTCGGTGCAGCGGTCAGCGCGACGTGCACCTATCGCTGGAACCTCGACATCAGCCTCGGCCTCGTGCTCGGCGGCATCGTCGGTGCGGCTGCGGCCTTCGCCGTCGGCATCCCCGCGCTGCGGCTGCGCGGCCTCTACCTGGCGGTCACCACCTTCGCGTTCGGGCTGAGCGTCGAGTACTGGCTGCTGAGTGACCGCTTCTTCAGCTGGTTCCCGGCATCGGACGAGCGCTTCGAGCGCCCTCCGCTGTTCGGGCGGATCGACGTGAGCACCCCGACGCGCTACTACACCTACACGGCCATCGTGCTCGCGCTGGTGTACGGCTCGTTGCGCAGCGTGCGCAGATCGCGCACCGGGCGGGCGATCGTGGCGATGCGCGAGAACGAGCGCTCGGCGCAGAGCTACTCGATCACCCCCGTGCGCACGAAGCTCACGGCCTTCGTCATCTCCGGGGCCGTCGCCGGTGTGGGTGGTGCGCTCTACGTCTACCTCAACCAGTCGTTCGTCGTCACCAGCTACGGCACGGCCGAGAGCTTCGCGGTGTTCACCTCGGCGGTCATCGGTGGCCTCGGCTCGCTCGGCGGTGCCCTGCTCGGTGCGCTGTACCTGCGTGGTACACGGTGGTTCATCACCTCGTCGGAATGGCAGCTGCTGTCGACCGGGCTCGGCGTGCTCTTCGTGCTGCTGGTGCTGCCCGGCGGCCTCGGCAGCCTCTGGGTGCGGGCCCGCGACCTGGTGGTGCGCAAGTTGGTGCCCGTCGATGAGGCGACGGTCAGCGCCGCCGACGACGGCACGGCTGCGTCCGTGACCCCTGAGGAGGCGGTGTGAGCGGCGAGCAGGCACCCTGGACGCGTCGTGCCGGTGCGGCACTGCGCCACCCGATGCTCTGGCTACGCGAGATGTGCCACGGCGAGTCGGCGTACCCATTGGTGGTGCTGTTCGGCCTGAACGCGGTCGACGAGCTCGACCGTGCGGCGTTCGGGGTGCTGCTGCCGAACATCCGCGACGCGTTCGACCTCGACAACAGCGGGGTGCTGACGCTCGTCGCCGTCGTCTCACTGGCGGCGCTGGCGCTGCAGGTGCCGATCGCCCAGTACGCCGACCGCTTCCCGCGTGTGCCGTTGGCGATCGGCGGCGCCGTGCTGTGGGCGTTCTTCAGCGGGATGACCGGCTTTGCCACCGGCATCGTCGTGCTCGGCATCGCCCGCAGCGGCAGCGCGCTCGGCAAGGCGGTGATCGACCCGACCCACAACTCGTTGCTGTCGGACTACTACCCGATCGAGGCGCGCAGCCAGGTGTACAGCTTCCACCGCGCGGCCAACGCGGTGGGGGCGTTCGTCGGGCCGCTGAGCGCCGGCCTGCTCGCCTATGCGTTCGGTTGGCGGGTGCCCTTCATCGTCTTCGTGGTGCCGACGCTCATCTTCGCGGCGATGGCGCTGCGGATGCGCGAGCCGGTGCGCGGGCGCTGGGAGCGCCAGGCGATGGGCATGAGCGACGAGGTGATCAACACCGAGGAGACCCGACCGTCGTTCGCCGAGAGCTGGCGCACGGTGCACAAGGTCGAGAGCCTGAAGCGGCTGTGGTGGAGCCTGCCGTTCCTCGCCACCTCGCTGATCGGGTTCACCACGTTGGCGTCGCTGATGTACGAAGAGGAGTTCGGCCTCGACGAGCGCGGCCGGGGCATCGCCGCGGCCATCGCCGAGCCGTTCGCCCTGGTGGGCCTGATCGTCGGCACCCGCGTCGTCACCCGGCGCTACGCCGGCAACATGCGCGGCGTCAACCAGTTCGGGGCCAAGATCGCAGCCTTCACCTCGTTGCTGTCGGTGCTGTTCGCGTTGTCGCCGAACATCGCCGTCGCCGTGGCGATCAACTGCGTGATCGCCGCTGCCCTGGCCATCGTCGGGCCGAGCATCCTCGTGTCGTTGTCGCTCGGCATCCCGGCGCGGGCCAGGGCCACGGGCTTTTCGGTCGCGTCGCTGTGGGTGATCCCCGGTCTGCTCGTGCTGCCGTTCATCGGCTGGATCTCCGAGAACCTCGGCATCCGGGTCGGCATGCTCGTGCTCACGCCGCTGTTCCTGATCGGGTCGTACATGCTGAACGCCGTCGGCAAGGTGATCGATGCCGACATCGCCCAGGTGTGGCAGGCCTCGGCGGCGCGGAGCGAGGCGCTCTACCAACGTCGGCGCGGTGAGGCCGACCTGCTGCTCATCCGCCAGCTCGAGGTGGGCTACGACCAGCGTCAGGTGCTGTTCGACGTCGACATCGACGTGAAAGAGGGCGAGATCGTTGCGCTGCTCGGCACCAACGGCGCCGGCAAGAGCACGTTGTTGAAGGCGATCAGTGGTGTGGTCGAGGCCGATCGTGGGGCCGTGGTGCTCGACGGGCGCGACATCACCCACGCCCCGCCGAACGAGATCGCGACCCTGGGCGTGAGCCAGATGCCCGGCGGGCAGGGCGTGTTCGGCGGCCTCACCGTGGCCGAGAACCTCGACCTCGCCGGCTGGACCCGCCGCCGCGACGCCGAGGGTGTCGCCCGCGCCAGGGCCGAGGTGCTCGAGCTGTTCCCCGTGCTCGCCCAGCGGCTCGACGCCCCGGCGGCCGACCTGTCGGGTGGTCAGCAGCAGATGGTCGCGCTCGGCATGGCGCTGATCGCCCGGCCGCGAGTGCTGCTGATCGACGAGCTCTCGCTCGGCCTCGCCCCCGTCGTCGTCGGCCAGCTGCTCCCGGTGGTGCGTCGCCTCGCCGACGAGGGGGTGGCGGTCGTCCTGGTCGAGCAGAGCGTGAACGTGGCGCTCACCGTGGCGCATCGCGCCTACTTCCTCGAGCGTGGCCGGATCCGCTTCAGCGGCTCGACCGCCGAACTGCTCGGCCGCACCGATCTGTTGCGCTCGGTGTTCCTCTCCGATGCCTCGGTCGGCGAGCACGCGACCAGCGCCGTCGCGCTCGACGGCGATGCCCCGGCAGCGCTCGAGGTGGTCGATGTGGCCTGCTCGTTCGGCGGCATCCGCGCGGTCGCCGGGGTGTCGTTCGCCGTGCGCCCGCGCGAGATCGTCGGCCTGATCGGCCCGAACGGTGCCGGCAAGACGACGCTGTTCGACCTGATCAGCGGCTTCAGCCCGCTGGCGGGAGGTCGCGTCGTACTCGGCGGTGCCGACGTCACCGAGCTCGACCCCGCCGATCGGGCCGCTGCGGGCCTCGGCCGCAGCTTCCAGGACGCCAAGCTGTTCCCGGAGATGACGGTCGCCGAGGTGCTGCAGGTGGCCCAGGAACGGTTCGTCACCAACCGCAGTGCGCTCGCCGCGGCGATGCGCCTGCCCGCGGTGTTCGACGACGAGGAACGGTCGGCGATGCGGGTCGAGGAGTTGCTCGAGCTGATGCACCTCGGCCACTACCGCCGCTCCTTCGTGCGCGAGCTGTCGACAGGCACCCGCCGCATCGTCGACCTCGCCTGCCTGGTTGCCCACCGGCCCACCGTGATCCTGCTCGACGAGCCGTCGAGTGGCATCGCGCAGCGCGAGGTCGAGGCGCTCGCCCCACTGCTGCTGCGCCTGCGCGACGAGATGGGGTCGGCGCTGGTGGTGATCGAGCACGACATCCCCCTCGTGTCGTCGATCAGCGACCGGCTGATCGCGCTCGACCAGGGCCGGGTCGTCACGTCGGGTCGACCTGCCGATGTGCTGGCCGACCCGGGCGTGGTGCAGAGCTACCTCGGCACCGATGCCGCAGCGCTCGGCAGGTCGGGCGCCGCAACACCTTCGAACGACAGCACTACCAGGGGGTAACCATGCAACCAGCACAGCCAGCAGGCACTGCCGGTCCCGGCGGATCGGGTGGGAACCGGCAATTGAAGCGGTGGGGGCCGATCGTCGGTGTGGTGGCCGTGGTGGCCATCGGCGCCGGGGTGATCGTCGCCACCAGCGGCGGGGGCGACGACGCGGCGACCGACACCACGGCCGCTGCCACGACGGTGCCTGCCACAGCTGCGCCCGAGACCACAGCGGGCGGTGGCACCGACACCACCACGGGTGGGAGCACCGAGACCACGGCACCATCGACCGAGTGGACGTATCCGCTCAGCTTCAGCGGCGCGCAGGAGCTCGGTGTGGCCGACCAGATCGACTGGGGTGATCGCTGCGACACCACGAGCGGGCGCGTGGCGGTGCCCGACTTCTTCGCCCCGGAGTGCTTCGCTCCGTTCGAGGGAGACAACGGCGGTGCCACCGACCAGGGGGTGACCGCCGAGGAGATCGTCGTTGTGAACTACCTCGGCATCCAAGGCGACCCGGTGATCAACTACATCACCGACGCAGTGGCGGTGAACGACACCAACGAGCAGCAGGGCCAGACGATGCTCGACCTGGTCGAGTACTACCACGCCTACTACGAGCTGTACGGCCGCAAGGTGAAGCTGATCAACTTCGAAGGCACTGGCATCGCCACCGACGACGTTGCCGCTCGGGCCGACGCAGCGCTGATCGCCGAGGAGTACAAGCCCTTCGCCGTGCTCGGCGGCCCGGCGTTGACGAGCGCGTTCGGCGACGAGCTGTCGGCCCGGGGCATCCTCTGCATCGGTTGCACACCCGGCCAGCCCACCGAGTTCTACGCCGAGCGCGACCCGCTGGTGTGGAGCCTCGGCACCAGCTCGGCGCAGGGTCAGACACACGTGATCGAGTTCGTCACCAAGCAGCTGGTCGGCCGCAATGCCGAGTACGGCGGCGACGACGTGCGCGACCAGCCGCGGACGTTCGGCTACCTCTACCTCGACTCGAGCGGTGCCTCTGCCGACCTCGCCCAGAACTTCATCGACGCCATGGACGCGGCGGGCGCCCCCTTTGCCGAGGTGGTGGTGTACGCCCTCGACCCCGCCACCATCCAGGCCACTGCGTCGCAGGCGATCTCGAAGCTGAAGTCGGCGGGCGTCACCACGGTCGTCTTCTCCGGCGACCCCGTCGCCCCGCGCGACTTCACCCGTGAGGCGACCGCCCAGGAGTACTTCCCCGAGTGGGTGGTGGCCGGCTCGGGTCTGGTCGACACCAACGCCTTCTCGCGCACCTACGACCAGGAGCAGTGGCAGCACGCCCTCGGTGTCACCTTCGGCGCCGTGCGCACCGACACCAACCTGGTCGGCTCGTACGCCCTGTACAAGTGGTTCAACGGCGCCGAGCCGCCGGCCCCGGGACGCCTTCCCGTGATGGCCCCCAACCCGTCGCTGTTCTTCTCGGTGCTGCAGGGCACCGGCCCGAACCTCACCCACGAGACCTGGCGCGACGCGCTGTTCGCCGGCACCGGCACCCGGCAGGCGATCAGCCAGCCGTTCCTCAGCTGGGGCGAGAAGGGCATCTGGGACTACCCCGATTACCACGGGGTCGACGACGCCACGGTGTTCTGGTGGGACCCGCAAGCCACCGGGCCGGACGAGCTCCGCAAGGAGGGCCAGGGCATGTGGCAGTACGTCGACGGCGGCACTCGCTACCTGCCCGGTGAGTGGCCGAGCGAACCGAAGCTGTTCGACCCTGATGGCGCGGTGGCCTTCTACACCACGCCACCTCCTGGGGAGGAGCCGCCGACCTACCCGAGCCCGGCCGGCGGCTGAGCCCGGGGATCGCTACGGCAGCCGCCAGTCGATCGGATCGAGCCCGCGCCCTTCGAGCGCGGCGTTGATCCGGCTGAACGGGCGGCTGCCGAAGAACCCGTTGTGTGCGCTGAGCGGCGAGGGGTGCGCCGACTCGATCACCACATGGCGTGTTGCGTCGACCAGAGCCCGCTTCTTGCGTGCCTGCGCGCCCCACAGCACGAACACCACCGGGTGGGCCTTGGCGTCGACGGCGCGCAGGACGGCGTCGGTGAACGTCTCCCAGCCCTTGCCGTGGTGCGATCCGGCCTGCCCGGCCCGCACCGTGAGGCAGGTGTTGAGCAGCAGCACACCCTGGCGGGCCCATGCGGTGAGGTCGCCGTGCCCAGGCCGAGTGATGCCCAGGTCGGCCTCGAGCTCGGCGAAGATGTTGACGAGCGACGGCGGTGCGGGTGTGGGCGGCCGCACCGAGAAACAGAGCCCGTGCGCCTGCCCGGCACCGTGGTACGGGTCCTGGCCGAGGATCACCACGCGGGTCGAGGCGTACGAGGTGAGGTGGAGCGCGGCGAACTCGTCGGCCGCCGGCGGGTAGACGGGGCCGCGACGACGTTCGTCCTCGACAAAGGCGCGCAGCTCGGCCCAGTACGGCTGGTCGAGCTGCTCGCGCAGCAGTGGGTTCCAGTCCGTGGTGGCCATCGGTGCCCATTCTGCCCACCACTCCACTACGGTGGCGCGTCGTGAGCTCGCCGGACCGGGTCATCGTCGCGGTCGACATCGGTGGCACCAAGATGGCCGCCGGGTTGATGACGCTGCGCGGCGAGCTCGTCGACCGGGCGCAGGTCGCCGTCGACCACACCCTCGACGAGCACGGGCTGTTCGACTCGTTGGCCGAGCTGACGACCTCGATGATCGACCGGGCCGCCGGCCACCATCACGTCGTACCCGTCGCGATCGGTGTGGGGTCGGCCGGGCCGATCGAGGGCAACGTCGACACGATCTCGCCGCTGAACATCGAGGCCTGGCGCAACTTCCCACTGCGCTCCCGGCTCGAGGAGCAGTTCGCCCTCCCGGTGCATGGCGATCTCGATGCGAAGTCGTTGGCCCTCGCCGAGGGTTGGCTCGGCGCAGCACAGGGATCGTCGAACTTCCTCGCCATGGTGGTGTCGACCGGGGTCGGTGGTGGGGTCGTGCTGAACGGGCAGTTGCTCGACGGCGCCACCGGAAATGCAGGCCACATCGGTCACGTGGTGGTCGAGCCCAACGGACGGCGGTGCTCGTGCGGGTCGCGCGGCTGCCTCGAGGCCGAGGCTTCGGGTCGGGCGATCGAGGCGATCACCGGTCGACCGCCGAGCGAGCCGAGCTACGAGATCATGCAGCGCACCGGCGAGCTCGTCGGGCGCGCCGTCGCGTCGGTGTGCAACCTGCTCGACCTCGACCTCGTGGTGGTGGGCGGGTCGGTGGCGCTCGGGTTCGGGGCGACGTTCTTCAACTCGGCCCAGGCCGAGCTCGACCGTCACGCGCGGCTCGACTTCAGCCGTGGGGCGCGGGTGACGCCGGCCCGCCTCGGCGACAAGGGGCCGCTCATCGGCGCCGGTGCGGTCGGTCTTCGCGGGCTTCGTCGCAGGGCCCGCTCGGCCGATCGGTAACATCGCATCAGTCGGCGACAGCTGCACACAGGGGGATCGAGATGGCAACGTTGTTGAAGGCGCTCATCGATGCGAGTCCGGCGAAGGCCCATGAGCCGGCCCTCACCGACGACACCGGAGTGACCTCGTGGGGCGAGCTCGATGCCCGGGTGAATCGGCTGATCAACCATCTGCGGTCACTGCCCGAGGTGCAGCCCGGTGAACGGATCGCGCTGTTGTCGGGCAACCGGCGCGAGGTGTACGAGGTGATCCTCGCCGCGGCGCACATGGGTGTGCTCGTCGTGCCGATCAACTGGCATTTCGCGCCCGACGAGGTCGAGTACGTCGTCGCCAACTCCGGGGCAGTGCTGACGATCGTCGAGCCCGAGCTCGCCGCCAACGCAGCCACGGTGCAGGTGCCCACCATCGCGTTCGGCGACGACTATGAGTCGCTCCTCGCTGCGTCGAGCGCCGACGAGCCCGCCGAGCAGACGATGGGCGGGGTGATGTTCTACACCTCGGGCACCACCGGTCGGCCCAAGGGGGTGCGCAACACTGCGTTCGCCGGTGGTGTGCCGCCGGAGGTGTACCAGTTGATGGCCGCCGGCATGGTGAACATCGGCTTCCCGACGCACGGGCGCACCCTGCTGTGCGGGCCGCACTACCACTCGGCGCAGTGGGCCTTCTCGTTCTTCCCGATGATCGGTGGCTCGAGCATCGTCATGCAGCGTCGTTTCGTGCCCGAGGAGACGCTCGAGCTCATCGACGAGCACGCCATCACCAATGTGCACCTCGTGCCCACCCAGTTCGTCCGGTTGCTGCGCGTCGAGCCCGAGCGCAAGGCGGCATTCCGCGGCGATTCGCTGGCGCTCGTGCTCCACGGAGCTGCGCCGTGCTCGCCGACGGTGAAGCGCGAGATGATCGACTGGTGGGGCCCGAAGGTGACCGAGTACTACGGCGCCACCGAGGGTGGTGTCGTGTCGCTGATCACGGCAGAGGAGTGGCTGGCCAAGCCGGGCTCGGTGGGCAAGCCGATGGCCAACTTCGTCGTCAAGATCGTTCCCGAGGACGATGTGCCCGAGCAGACCGAGGACGGTCACGCCCAGGGTGTCATCCATGTCCGCAACGCGATGGGCACCGACTTCGAGTACCTGGGCGATCCGGCCAAGACCGCCGAGGCCCACCGCGAGCCCGGCATGTTCACCCTGGGTGACGTCGGCTTCGTCGATGCCGACGGCTACCTGTACCTGTCGGACCGCAAGATCGACATGATCATCTCCGGTGGGGTGAACATCTACCCGGCCGAGATCGAGGGTGTGCTCGGCGGCCATCCGGCCGTGGTCGACGTGGCCGTGTTCGGTGTGCCCGACGAGGAGTTCGGCGAGGCGGTCAAGGCCACCGTGCAGCTCGCCGAGGGCGCCGCATGGGGCCCCGAGGTCGAGGCATCGATCGTCGCGCTGGCTCGCGAGAAGCTCGCCGGCTACAAGGTGCCGCGCAGCTTCGACGTCATCGACACCATGCCGCGCAACGCAGCGGGCAAGCTCGTCAAGCGTCAGCTGCGCGCGCCGTACTGGGAAGGTCGCGGCCGGGCGATCTGACCCGGTCAGTCGCCGAAGCGGCGATAGACCCACTCGGCGGGGCCGATCCCGAATCGCCGCTGCCACAGGTTGGCAGCCGTGATCGCGACGACCCAGTAGCCGAGCGCGAACAGCAGCGCTGTGTCGAGGCCGGTCGGGCGCACCCACTCGAGACGGTTCACGACCAGGTTGAACACCAGCACGTGGCCCAGGTAGAGCGTGAGCGAGGTCTGCCCGGCGAGTTGCAGCACGCGCACCGGACGCGAGTCGGGGAAGCGCCCGGCGACGAGCGAGACGAGGCAGAACGCAGCGAGCGAGGTGCCGAGCGTGCAGAGGGTGTAGAGCAGCGCGCGGTCGAACGGACGGGTCGACAGCAGGGCCCGGGCCGCCCGACCGAAGGGGTCGTCGACGGTGACCCAGTGGTTGATGGCGTACGTGACTGCCGTGAGCGCGATGCCCCCTGCTGCCACCCACAGGTATCGCACGTGGGGCAGGAAGCGACCGAGGACGATGCCGGCGCAGAAGAAGGTGAGCCATGGCAGCAGCGGGTGTGTGCCGTTCACGAACAGGTCGAACACCAGGCCGCGTGGCGAGCGGGTGACGAGTGTGTCGGGGTAGAACAGCCAGCTCGGGTAGCCGCCCTGGGTCTCGCGCCCGATGCCCCACCACTGGATCGCCACTGCGCCGAGCATCGAGGCGAGGCCGACCGCCACGATCCATCGCGTCCGGAGGGTGAACAGCACCGCAGCGAGCACGAACATCGCGCCGTAGAAGGGGATGATCGTCCCACTCCAGATCCAGTCGAGCACCATGCCGACGCAGTAGAGCAGCGTGCCGCGTCGGACCAGGCGCCACCGGTCGGCGCTGATCGACGCGCGGTCGCCGCTCAACCTGCTGCGGTTGGTCAGCAGGGTCACACCCACGCCGGCCACGAGCGTGAAGGTCGCTGCGAAGCGTGTCGCGAGCACACCGGTCCAGGGGTTGAACAGGCGTTGGGCGAAGGTCGGGTCGGTCATGAAGGCGGCGGCACCCTGGTTCAGGTAGCCGTGGTAGTTCATGACCACGACTCCGATCAGGGCGAGCGCTCGCGTGACGTCGGGGCCGACCAGGCGCACGCGTGCGGTGCGAGGGTGGAAGGTGGCTCCCGGCGGGGGTGAGGCGATGCCGGCCACGCTGGCGAACGCGGTTGCTGACGGCTCGGTCACGACCACTCCAACTCGTCGACGAAGGTGCTGATGAGCGGGCGCTGCACATCGACGCGATCGCCGATCTTCGGGCAGGGATCATCGTCGGGGACGAGCACCATCGACGTGTGCATGTGCGGCGCCTCCACCAACTCCAGCCGCGTGCGCGCGAAATGGAACGGACTGCGGCCATCGGCCAGTGGTGCCACACCGTGGGCCGAACCGGCGCCCACCATCACCAGATGCCCGTCGACGCCGATCCGCACCCCGCGGTAGCCGACAGCCGTGCCGGCCTCGACCGGGGCCACGTCGACCACGTCGGCGTTGAGGTGCAGCATCGACTTGTCGCCGTGCCACAGCGCCGTGCCGAGACGCAGCTCGAAGCGCCGAGTCGGGTGCCAGCGGGCCAGTGCGGTGAACGCAGCGGGGCCGAGATGGCTCACCGAGAACGGCAGGGCCGGGTCGAGATGGTCGAGCCAGGCCTCGACGGCGGCCATCACATCGGTCTCGCCGTGCTGGGCCGTCACGAGCGGCGGATGGAAGAGGTAGCGGCACGGCTGCAGGCCGGCAGCACGAGCAGCACCGACGAGCGAGGCGAGCTCGTCGGGCTCGACCCCGTAGCGGTGCATCGACGAGGCCAGCTTCACCGACACCGGGCCGCGCCAGCCGGCCCCGTCGAGGGCCTCGACATGGGCAGTGCCGCCGATCGTGGGCACACTGCCAGCGGGCAGGTCGTCGGGCGGTGAGACCGCTGGGGTGAGCACCAGCACCTCGTCGAAGCGGTCGACGGCGACGTCGTGGAGCTCGTGCACCGTTCCGACGGCGATCCGCTGGGCGAACCCGGCGGCGACGTCGGCGAGGCGCGCCCTGCCGAAGCCGTAGCCGTTGCCCTTCACGACGGGGACCAGCCCGTCGACGGCTGTGGTGACAGCCTCGAGATGGGCGCGCCATGCCACGTCGTCGACGGTGAGCCGCAGGGTCATCGGTCGTCAAGGTACTCGTCCGGCGGACCCTCCCGATGAGCAGAATTCCGACTTGTCTGGTCGGGATTATGCCCCTATCCTGACCCGCATGTCGTCGCGTCGTCTGTTCAGCTTCCCCAACCCGGTGAACGAGACCTCGGCCCGTCTGGTGGCCGGTGGTGTCGTGCTGCAGGCGGTCGCCTTCCTCGTGCTGCGTCAGTGGTGGATCCTTGCGGTCCTCGCCTACGGCTTCGCGGCCCGTGTGCTCGCTGGTCCGCGCTTCAGCCCGCTCGGCCGGATCGTCACCGAGGTGGTCACCCCGCGGCTCCGCGGCGAGCACCGCATGGTGCCCGGCCCGCCGAAGCGCTTCGCGCAGGGCGTGGGCCTGGCCTTCAGCGGCGGGGCACTGGTGGCCTGGCTGGCCGGCGCCGAGACGGTGGCGGTGGTGCTGATCGTCGGCCTCGCGATGGCCGCCACACTCGAGTCCGTGTTCGCCGTGTGCCTCGGCTGCATCGTGTTCAACCGGCTGATGCGCTGGGGGGTCATCCCCGCCGACGTGTGCGAGGCGTGCAACGACATCAGCGCCCGGCTGCACGAGCGGGTCGAGGCGCAGACGGCATCGTCGGCCTCCTGAGCCGACGGTCGCTCAGCGTCAGCGGCTGCTAGCGGTGCTCGAGCGCTCGTCGCGCGGCGGCCACGCTTCGAACGACGGAGCCACGGCATCGATGCGCCGAGCGCGGGCGGCGCCGGCCCACACGCCTGCACCGTAGGCGGCGTCGTCGGCCAACCGCAGGGCTGCGTAGCGGAGCGGATCGAGCGCTGGCCGCTCAGCTGACCACGACGTCGCCACGTTCACCGCAACTGCCAGGCCGAGCAGCCGACGTGCCCGCCGCGAGCACAGCGCTGCGGCGACGGCGATCGGCCACCAGGCGCGGGTGAGGGTGGCGGCGATCAGTCGGCCGGCGTGCAGGTGCCCGAGGCCGACGAGCCGCAGCGACTCGGCGGGCGGCAGGGCGCGGAGCCGACGCACCAGCGCAGCTGCCGTCCCCGCCGCGACGACCGCGCCGACGACCGGGAGGCCTGCGAGCACGGGCACCCACACTGCTGCGCTCCAACCGCTCATCCGCACCGGGGCCAGCGCCCCGGGGTGGCGGGCGGCGAGCGGTGCTGCCGAGGTGCCGTAGCGGAACCGCTGCAGCAGCCAGCTGCGCAGGTCCGGGCGGGTGTCGTGGGCGGCCTCGATCGAGGGCTCGTACCGACAGTGGCCACCGCTCGCCACGAGGCGCCAGACGAGGTCGACGTCCTCGCCGTAGCGCAGCGTGGCGTCGAACCCGCCAGCAGCCCGCACGGCCTCGGTGCGGCAGACGAGCGCTGCCGCGGGCACGTACGACACCCGCGTCGTCGGTGCGATGCGCGCCGCTTCGCCGCCCAGGTCGAGTGGTGAGCGGGTCTGCTCGAAACGGGCGAGCGCGTCGCGCCGAACGCCGGCGCGGGCGCGGATGCGGGGCGCCACCAGCACCGTCTGCTCGTCGCGCAGGTGGGCGCCGAGTGCCAGCAGGTCGTCCTCGTCGATCTCGACGTCGGCGTCGACGAATGCCACATACGGCGTGGTGACGTGCTCGAGACCGGCATTGCGGGCCCCGCCCGGCCCACGGTTGTGGGGCAGGCGCACCAGCTCGGCGGGCAGGTCGGCGGGCAGCTCGACCGGCTGCGGGCTCGCGTCGTCGACCACCACGGTGCGGCAGCGGCGCGGTCGCAGATGCGGTGGTGCACCCAGGGTGGGCACCACGATCGTCAGCTCGTCGGGCGAGAGCGGGGTCGGGTCGAGGACCGGGTGCAGCGCCCCGGCGTCGACGAGGCGACGGGTCAGCGGGGCGTGGCCGGGCGGTGGCTCGCTGCCCGCCTCGATCGCCTCCACCACCCGGGCACCTGCTGCGCCGAGGGTGAACACGCGCAGCGGCGAGCCGGCGACGAGAGTGGCGCCCCGATCGGGTCGGCGCCAGCTGCTGTCGAGGGTGAAGCGGGTCATGGCCCGGCCGGCTCAGGTCCACCACTCGTCGACGGCGGCGACGAGGTCGATGGTGAGCCGGGTCAGCAGCGAACGGCCGTGCACTGCGTCGGCGCCGTCGGGGTTACCGAGCACGCCGTTCGGGCTGACGGCCCGCACCCCGTCGGCGCGCAGGCGTGCCGCCAGCTCGGACACGGGAGCGCTGGGGCCGGCCTCGGCCCGGTCGACCCGAACCGTCTCGGGAGCGATCGCCAGCATCAGCGAGGTCTCGGTGTGGCCCGCGTGCGCATCGCCGTCGGGCACGCGCGGCCACCAGGCGAGCACGCGGCGGCCCTCGTGCTCGAGCGTGGCGACCGCCCTGGCGACCGCAGCGGCATTGCCGCCGTGGCCGTTGACGAGCACGACGCCGGCGCTCCAGTCGGCCGAGCGGACCAACTCGACGAGGACCTGCTCCATCACCGCGGTGCCGATCGACAACGTGCCCGGGAACCCGGCGTGCTCGCCGCTGGCCGAGATGGTGATCGGCGGCGCCACCATCACGTCACCGGCGTCGAACGAACCGACCAGGCCCTCGGCGAGGGCGACAGCGATGCGCGTGTCGGTGTCGAGTGGGAGGTGGGGGCCGTGCTGCTCGCACGAGCCGACGGGCACCGCGAGCAGTGGACGGCGACGACGGTGGTGGAGCTCAGGCCAGGTCTGCTCGCCGAGGTGGGAGGCCATCGCTCGTCAGCCCAGGTAGCCCCACGAGCGCAGCGCGTCGACGATTCGGGCGGCCGCCTCGGCTGGAGCCGCCTCGATGGTCTCGCCGCGGTGCGAGCTGCCGCCGCCGTCCTTGAGTGCCAGCAGGCGGTCGAGCGCTGCCGCGCCCTGCGGTGCAGCGAGCACCCGTGCCCGCGGCCGGTATGGGGCAGCCGAGCCGCTGTGGGGCTGGTGGTCGGCGCCGGCGCGGAGCACCTCGATATCGACCTGCCGGCTGGCGAGCGCCGCCTTCAGGCCCGCTCGCCGGAGGACCGCGACCGACCCTTCGACCGACAGCACGCACGGGCCGGTCACGTCGAGCACCTCGCGTCGGCCGCCGTCGAGCCGGCGCACGGCGCGCACCGGGCCGGTGCCGGCAGCATCGACGGCCACGAGGCCCAGTGCCTGGGCTGCGCCGAGACGGTGGGCGAGGAACGCAGGGACCGACCCGCTGCCGCGGTCGAGCGAGTAGTCGCCGCACACCACCACCGACGCGCCGACGGCGACCGCTGCCAGGGCAGCGGCCACATCGCGTGAGTCGGCCTCTGCGGGTTCGGCCGGTCCGGTGAGCTCGATACGTACGGCGCGGCCGGCACCACAAGCGAGGGCGTTGCGCAGCGCGGCTTCGGCGCCGACAGGCCCGACGCTGACCGCCACCACGTCCTCGCCGCGAGCTGCACCGAGCACCAGTGCGGTCTCGAGCGCGGCCTGGTCGGCCGGCGACACTCCGGCGAAGCGGTCGTCGTCGGGTGCGTCCGGACGGGAGCTCCACTTCAGGCAGGCGACGATCACAGATGCACTCGGCCTCTCACGTCCGGCGGAACACGACGCCGTGGCCGCCGTCGGGGTAGCTCCAGCTGATCGCGCCCTCGCGGTTGCACACCAGGTAGCAGGTGCCACACTCGAAGCACTGCTCGTAGTTGAACACGATGCCCCCGTCGCTGGTGGGCACGAACAGGTTGGCCGGGCAGGCCACGACGCACTCGCGGGTGCTGCAGTCGCTGCACACCTTGCCGTCGACGACGATGTGGGCGCGCTCGCCCACGTCGAAGCGGGCGGTCGACATGCGCTCCTGGAACGAGATCTCCGGCCAGGTCGGGTCGCGCTCGATGGTCATCCGAAGCTCCTCAGTCCGGTCCAGGCGTCGCGGGCCAGGTCGCGCCGGCGCACACCGACCCGCTTGCGCTCGCTGGCCACGATCCGGCGCAGACCGGGCTTGGGCTGCGGATTGTCGACGTGGAACACGCGGTCGACGATGCCGGTGATCAGCTCGGGGTAGAGGTGCTGCACGCGGTCGCTCAGCACCAGCTCGGGGGCGCGGCGCAGTTTGCGGTGGTCGCGCAGCACGAAGGTGTCGCGCAGCCGCCGCTCGTAGCCGGCCAGGCCCCTGCGGCTGGTGTCGTGAGCACGTACGGCGTCGATGGCCGCCTCGCCGGCGTACATGCCACTGGCCATCGCGAAGTTGACGCCCTCGAGCCAGATGCCTGCCGCGAGGCACATCGCTGCAGCGTCACCGGCCACCATCAGGCCGTCGCCGGTGAGCTCGGGCATCATCGTCAGGCCGGCCTCGGGGATGACGTGGGCCGAGTACTCCTTGAGCTCGGCGCCCTCGACGAGGGGAGCGATCGCCTCGGTCGCCTTCAGCCGGGCGATGATCTCCTCGGGTCGGGCCTGCTGCGCAGCGAGCTTGGGCAGTTTCAGCACCACGCCCACGGCCAGGGTGTCGAGGTTGGTGTAGACGAAGCCACCACCGTTGACGCCGCCCGTGCCGCCGAGGATCTCGATGTCGACACCGTCGCGGCCGCGCACGCCGAACCGCTCGTCGATCACGTCCTTGGGCAGGGCGAGCGTCTCCTTCACGCCGAGCGTGAAGTTGGCGGCGTCGGTGTGGCGGTACATCCCCGCCTCTTTGGCGAGGAAGCTGTTCACCCCATCACACGCGATGACGACGTGTGCCGTGAGCTCGCCGTCGGGTCGGTCGGTGCGCACGCCGACCACCCGGCCGGCCTGGTCGCGGAGTAGCCCGGTGACCGTGGTGCTGCACACAACCTCGGCCCCGGCCGCCTCGGCGTGGCCAGCGAGCCAGTGGTCGAAGTCCGGGCGGTAGGCGGTGGCGCCGTTGTGTGGCGGCGCCCCCCAGGCGTCGTTGCGGAAGTCGACCGTCAGTGCCTTGCCCTCGGCGAGCACCATCGTCGAGCGTCGGGTGACCCAGCGCTGGACGGGCATCGTGGTCCACCACTCGGGGATCAGCGTGTCGAGGATGCGCGGGTAGACGACCCCGCCGTACATGTTCTTGCTGCCGGGGAACGGGCCGCGCTCGAGCAGCACCGTGCGCAGCCCGGCGCGGGCCAGCACGATGGCCGCGCACGAACCGGCCGGGCCGGCACCCACCACGATCGCGTCGACGTCGCGGGTGTCAGCCATCGAGCAGCTCCAGCAGGTGGGTGAGGACCTCGTTGGCATCGGCAACCACGGCGAGGTCGGCGAGCTGCATCATCGGGCAGCTGGCATCGGTGTTGACGCTGACGATGTGGTCGGGATGGCCGAGGCCGCTCGTGTGCTGGACAGCACCGCTCACCCCGAAGGCGAGGTAGAGCTGAGGTGCGACCACCACCCCGGTGGTGCCGATCTGGCGCTCGTGCGACAGCCAGCCGCGGTCGGTGATCACCCGGGTGGCACCGACGCTTGCGCCGATCGCGCTCCCCAGCGCAGCGAGCTGGGCGAACTGCTCGGGCCCGCCCAGGCCTGCGCCACCACCGACGATCCGGCCGGCCTCGGCCAGGTCGATCGTGGCCGGGTCGGGGCCGACGAGCTCGACCGATGTGGCGTCGAGTGGAGTGGAGCCCGCGGTGGGCGCGGCTGCGCCGAGTGCCAGTTCGACCGGGGCGCCGCCGGTTCGCTGCCGACGATCGACGCCACGCACGCCGACCTGGAGGGTCGCCACATACGCAGCGGGGGTGGGCAGGGTGAGCATCGTGAGCCCGCCGCTGCGCGCGCACACGACGCTCGTCGCGCCGAAGCGCACCGCGCCGGCGAACAGTGGTCGGTCGAGCGCTGCGGCCAGGCGCGGTGCCAGGTCGCGGCCGTCCGGTGAGCCGGGCAGCACGATGACGGCCTCGTCGGCGAGCGCTGCACCGAGGGCCTGCGCCCACGCGGCAGGGCGGTACGAGCCGAGGTCGCTCCAGCGGAGCTCGCCGGCGCCGGTGAGGTCGACCAGTTCGTGGGCCGCTGCCTCGGCGCCCGAGCCGACGACCACGGCGCGGCCGCCGCACTCGGCGGCAGTCTCGGCGGCACCTGCGGGGAGGACGCCGTCGCGGACGGGGATCACGGCCAACACGCCGGTCAGGTTAGAGGCGACCGGGTGCTGCCTGCTCGTCCCAGCTGTCGGTCTCTTCCAGACGGCGCACCTTGCGGCGCATGCGCAGGTGGCGGACGACCTCGATGGCGATCGTGACCGACAGCGCCGCGCCGAAGGCCGCCCAGAACGCAGCGGTGTGGTTGTCGCGGAAGGGCGCACCGACGATGCGGGCCAGCCCGGCCGCGTAGGTGGCCCAGACCACGCCGGCGATCAGCGCCCACCTGGCGAACCACAGCCAGCGCTGGCGGGTGACGCCGCTCGCCGTGGTGATGATGGTGCGACCCCCCGGGATGAACCGGGCGGTGATCAGCAGCGGGCCGCCACGGGTGGCGATCTGCTGTTCGGCCCACAGCAGGCGGCGTCCGAACGCCTCCTTGCGTGCCGCCCGCCGCTCGAACAGCCCGGCGAAACGCCGCCCGATCAGATAGGCCAGGTTGTCGCCGATGAACGCGCCGAGTGCACCTGCGGCGATCACCCAGCCCAGACCGTAGGGGGCCTCGCCGGTCGCCACGGCGACTCCGCCGATGATGACGCTGGTCTCGCCCGGCACGATCGGCACCACCGAGTCGAGCAGGGCGATGGTGAAGATGACGGCGAGGAACCAGCGGTTGGACGCCCAGTCACCGAGCAGCTCGGTGAGGTCAGTGACCCAGCTGAAGACTCCTGCCACCATGCGCTCGGCACGCTACCGCGGTGGCTGACGCAGCGGTTGTCGTCGGGGCGGTGACGGTGAGATGGCCCATCTTGCGCCCGGGGCGCGGCTCGTGCTTGCCGTAGAGGTGGAGGTGGGCCTGCGGCTCGGCGAGCATGGCCGACCAATCGGGCACGCCTTCGGCCCACAGGTCGCCGAGCAGGTTCACCATCGCCACGGCCGGCACGGTCATCGTCGGGTCGCCGAGCGGCAGGCCGCACACAGCGCGGACCTGTTGCTCGAACTGGCTGGTGCGCGCCGCGTCGAGGGTCCAGTGACCGCTGTTGTGGGGGCGAGGCGCCAGCTCGTTCACGAGCAGCCGGCCGTCGACGACGAACAGCTCGACACCGAGGACGCCGACGTAGTCGATCGCCTCGGCAACCGCGACGGCGAGGTCGGTGGCTGCCGCTGCGAGCCCGCCCCCTGCTGGTGCCGTGCTGATGTCGAGGATGCCGCCGACGTGGACGTTCTCGGTGACGGCGAACGCTGCGGTGTCGGCATGGGTGCTGCGGGCGAGCACCACCGAGAGCTCGCGGTCGAGCGCCAGCCGCTGCTCGACCACACAGGGCACCTCGCCGAGGTGGCGCCAGGCCGCGGCGAGCTCGTCGTGGTTGGCCACGCCGACCTGCCCCTTGCCGTCGTAGCCGAGGCGGGCGGTCTTCACGATGGCCGGGAGGCCGATGTCGACCGACCCGAGGTCGGCGGCCGACTCGACGACGGCGAACGGCGCGGTCGGGAAGCCGTGCTCGGCGAGGAAGCGCTTCTCGGTGCGGCGGTCCTGGGTGACGGCGATGGCGTGTGGGCCGGGTCGGACCAGCGTGTGGCGCACGAGGAGGTCGAGGGCCGACGCGGGCGGGTTCTCGAACTCGGTGGTGACCACGGCGCACTCGGCGGCCATTCGTGCCAGCGCGTCGGCATCGTCGTAGGCGGCGACGAGGTGCACATCGGCCACCTGGCCGGCAGGGGCGGTGGCGTCGGGCTCGAGCACCATCGTGCGGTAGCCCATGGTGCGCGCCGCCATGACGAGGTACCGGCCGAGCTGACCGCCGCCGAGCACCCCGAGGGTGGCTGGCGGCAGCACGGGCCGCATGCTCATCGGCGTGGCTCCCGGTCGATCATCCGGCCGCAGACGGTGATGAGGTCGTCGTCGATCATGAGGGGGGCAGCTGACCGGCCGCCGCTTCGTCGTGGCGGGCCCGGCGATAGCTGTGCAGCCGCTCGCGCAGCTCGGGGTCGTCGGCAGCCAGCAGGGCGATGGCGAACAGTGCGGCGTTGGTGGCGCCGGCCTCGCCGATCGCGAAGGTGGCGACCGGGATGCCGGCAGGCATCTGCACGATCGAGTGCAGCGAGTCCTGCCCGCCGAGGTGTTTCGACGGCACGGGCACGCCGAGCACCGGCACCGTGGTCTTCGCGGCCAGCATGCCGGGCAGGTGGGCGGCGCCACCGGCCCCGGCGATGATGGCGCGCAGGCCGCGCTGCTCGGCAGCCGCAGCAAAGGCGAACATCTCGTCGGGCATGCGGTGCGCCGAGAGCACCTCGGCCGAGTGCGCTACACCGAACTGCTCGAGCACCTCGACCGAGCGCGACATCGTCGACCAGTCGCTGGTCGAGCCCATCACCACGGCGACGAGTGGTGTGCTCACGCCACGGCTGCCCCGGCGCGCTCGCCCTCGACGACGGCGGCGTGCGCCCGACGCGGCGCGACGCAGTCGCCGGCCCGCTCGACGCTCACCCCGGCGGCCTTGAGGTCGTGGTACAGCCACTCGACCGGGTTGGCCGGCACGGCGAGCACGATCCAATCGGCGACTCGCGTGTGGTTGGCGCCGGTGGGGTGGTGGAGCAGGGTGAGCTCGTTGCCGGCCAGGCCCATCGGCACGAGGTCGGTGCTCTGCACGATGCCCTTGGCATGGGCGCGCATCCACCAGTTCTCCATGTCGAGTGTGATGCCGAGGTCCTGGCCCACCACCATGCCGTTGGTGACGACCTCGACCCGGCACCCACGGTCGGCGAGCAGTTCGGCCACGCTCGTGGCGTGATGGAAGCCGATCTCGTCGATCACCACCACGTCGCCGTGCGGGTCGGCGGCTCCGGTGAGCACATCGCGCACGTCGCACACGTTCGGCGCATCGGCAGGTGCCCACCACGGCCGCGCCGCCTCGGCGCCGGTGGCCACGATGACGTGGTCGGGGTGCTTCTCGGCGACCAGCCCCGGCCACACGGCGACGCCGTACTCGATGTGCACCCCGAGGCGCCGGCACTCGGTGAGCTGGTTGCGGACGAGGTCGCCGAACTCGGCCCGGTTGGGCACCGAGGCCGCCAGCCGGACCTGCCCGCCGGCCTGAGCCTCACGCTCGTACACCGTCACCCGGTGCCCGGCACGCGCTGCGCTGATGGCGGCCTGCAGCCCGGCGGGCCCGGCGCCGACCACCATCACGTCGCGCACGGTGGGCTTGGGCCCCACGGCGGCGCGGTCGGCGTACTCGGCCTCGCGGCCCGTACGCGGGTTCTCGATGCACCCGAGCCAGCGGTTGAGGCCCATCCGGCCGACGCACTCCTGGTTGCAGCTCAGGCACAGGCGGATCTCGTCGGTGGCCCCGGCGCGCGCCTTGGCCGCGAAGTCGGGGTCGGCGATCTGGCCGCGGACCACGCCGACGAGGTCGCAGTGCCCCTCGGCCAACGCCCGCTCGGCCTGCAGCGGGTCCTTGAACCGGCCGACGCCCACCACGGGCAGGTCGACCGCCTTGCGGAACGCGCTGGGGATGAACAGCGCGTAGCCGGGCGGGATGTGCATGCTGGCCTCGATCATGAACAGGCTCGCCGTGGCGACCCCGATCGAGGTGTTGATGTAGTCGACCTGGCCGGTCGCCTCGACGATGCGCGCCACGTCGACGGCGTCGTCGATGGTGGTGCCGCCCTCGATCAGCTCGTCGCCGCACAGGCGCACGCCCAGTGCCAAGCGGTTGCCGATCACCCGGCGCACGGCGGCGACGATCTCGACGAGCAGCCGGGCCCGGTTGTCGACGCTGCCGCCGTAGTGGTCGGTGCGCACGTTGGTGGCCGGTGACAGGAAGCCGCGCACGATCGACGAGTGGCTGCACTGCAGCTCGATGCCGTCGAAGCCGCCCTCGGCGCAGTGCTCGGCCACCATCGCGTAGCCGGCGATGATCTCGTCGATCTCGGCCTCGTCGACGGCCTTGGGCACCTCGCGGAACAGCGGGTCGGCCACGGCGGAGGGAGCCCACACCGGCAGGCGCGAGTACATCGAGCTGGCCTGACCGCCGTTGTGGTTGATCTGGGCGAAGATCGGCACCCGGTGACGGTGGACGGCGTCGGTGATGGCCTTGTAGCCGGGGATCACGTCGCGGTGGAAGCCGTGGATCAGCTTCTCGTACGGCCAGTCCGTGGGATGGGTCGAGTGCTCCTCGGTGATGATCAACCCCGCACCGCCGGCGGCGCGCGCGGCGTAGTACGCGGCGTGCTGCTCGGTGGGCTTGCCGTCGCGGGCGTAGTTGGTGAGGTGGGCCGAGAAGACGATGCGGTTGCGCGTCGAGACCGGGCCCAGCTCGAGCGGGGTCCAGAGGTACCGGTACGCCATGGCCGTCACTCTACGGAGGTCGGTGCGCTTGCCTGCTGGTCGGAGGACGTGCCATTCGTCCGGGAGTTGGCCTTGACGTCGATCCAGCCCTGGACCCGTGGGAGGAGGGTCAGCAGACCGATCAACCCGGCGATCGTGAGCGAGATGCCGATGACGCGGTACTCCTCGACGAAGGTGGCGACGAAGCCGCCGCCGGTGACGAGCGCCAGGCCCGACAGCAGCAGCGCAGCCCGGCCGGCCCGGTTGTTCGACACCTTGCTCGCCGCCGCTGCGGCGGTGCCCGTGGTGCGGTCGAGGGCTCGTTCGGCCCACGCGAACTCGGTGGCCAGGATCGCGAAGCCGAGGATGATCACGACGATCCCCGGGCCGGGCAGGACCAGCATCGTCACACCAGCGCCGAGCACGGCCAAGCCGGCGATGAGCACGGCGATCCGTTTGGTGTTGCGTCCGATCCAGCGCAGCCAGTCGACGGGGGAGTGGAGATCGCGGGTGAAGAGCAGGCCCACCACGACTGCCACGGCGGCCGCGGCCCCAACCCACGGCAGCCAGTCGATGGGGGAGCCGAGGTCGATCGCCATTGCCGCCTCAGGTTAGTCGTCGAGGCGCAGCCGTCCGATCGCGAGCAGCCCTGCATCGACGATGCGCTGCGACAGCACGCGGCCGAGGGCGCGCAACTCGGCGCAGCGTTCGGTGCCGAGTGCTGCCCACGGGCCTGCAGCGAGCCGGTCGGTGAGGTCCTCGATGCGGGCCCGCTGGGCACGGCCGGCCTCGGTGAACGCGCCCTCGCTGTCGACGAGGCCACGGGCGGCGAGGGCATCGACCCCGGCGGCCCACTCGTCGTCGCTCCACGCCCGGGTGGTGCGCAGCGCTGCGGCAGGGACGTCGCCCGACGCGGCGTGCGACACCAGGGCCTCGAGGCCGCTCAACCCCTCGATGGTCAAGGCGGCGATGTGCCCGTCGCCGCGGAACTCGCGCAGCAGCGTCTGGGCGTGCCAGAGCACGAGGTGGGGCTCGTCGGGCCACTCGAGCTGGGCGTGCCCGGCGAACAGGGGTCGGCCCTCAGGGCGCTCGCAGGCGACCTCGGCGGCACGTCGCAGCAGCGTCGCAGCGTCGGCGAGCTCGGGTGAGGCGAGCAGCTCGTCGCCGAAGGCCAGGCGCAGCGACGCGTCGACGGCGGCGAGGCGTGCGCCGAGCACCGCGGCAGGCGAGGTGACGTCCCACACGTCGAGCATCGCCCGGCGCACCAGCGCGGGGTGGAAGTTGTAGAACGTGGCCACCACCACCTCGGCGCCGACGGCGCCCATGGCTGCCGACCGCGAGGCGAAGTACCCGGTGCGGCCGGCGGCGATGCCCACCTCGGCGTAACGCGGTGGCGCCTCGGGGGTGAAGTAGATCATCCCGTGGACGGCCTCGAGGCTGCGCCAGGTGCGTCGTGCCTCGGCCGGATCGACGGTGCCGACGGAGCTGGTGGAGTCGCCCATGGGCGAACCGTACGCGACCGGGAGGGCCCACCGGGTACGGTGCGGCCATGGACGACCTGCGGGGGAAGGTGGCCGTGATCACCGGTGGGGCGAGCGGCATCGGCCGTGCGCTCGCCGAGCGGTTCGCGGCCGAGGGGATGAAGCTGGTGCTCGCCGACATCGACGAGGTCACCTTGCGCGGCACCGAGGTGCAGTTGGCTGAAGGTGGTGCGGAGGTGCTCTCGGTGCTCTGCGACACCTCGCTCGAGGCCGAGGTGCAGGCACTGGCCGATGCTGCGCTGTCGAGGTTCGGCGCAGCCCATGTGCTGTGCAACAACGCAGGTGTGATCGGCAAGGGCGATGCCTGGCGCAGCCCGATGAGCGTGTGGGAGTGGGTGGTCGGCATCAACCTCTACGGGGTGATCCACGGCATCCGCGCCTTCCTGCCGATCATGGAGGACCAGGGCGAGGGGCACATCGTCAACACGGCCTCGATGGCCGGTCTGGTGGCCGTGCCCGGCGCAGCCCCGTACAACGTCACCAAGACCGGGGTCGTGGCCCTCAGCGAGGGGCTGCACCTCGAGTTGAAGGCCACGGGGTCGCCGGTTCGGGTGAGCGCGCTGTGCCCGGGGTTCGTGCGTACCAACCTCGCCCGGGGCCAGAAGTGGCAGGACCGCCTCGGCACCGACCCCGGTGCCGCGCAGACCCCGATGGCGCAGCTGATGGACGCCGCGCTCACCCAGGGAATCGATGAGGGGATCGACGCGACCGATGTGGCATCGGCGGTGGTCGACGCCATCCGCGCCGAACAGTTCTGGATCCTCACCCACACCGACATGCGCCAGCTGCCGGTCGAGCGGATGGAGCGGGCCGCCCGCCAGGAGAACCCCGGCTGAGGGTCGCGCGCCCGCGCGCGGGCACCGCGTAGCATCACCGCGTGGCCGAACGTACGCGCGGGACGAAGACGTCGAACTTCGGCGTGTCGAGGCGCGAGAACCACGACGCGTCGTCGTTCTACGCCCGCTTCGCCGCACCCGAGGTGAGCGACGACGACACCGTGCGGCCGCCGTCGGTCGTCGACCGCATCGTCGTCGGCGACTCGCGCCACATGCACGAGGTGGCCGACAACTCCGTGGCGCTGGTGGTGACTTCTCCGCCCTACTTCGCCGGCAAGGCCTACGAGGAGGCGCTCGGTGAGGGCTCGATCCCGGCCACCTACCTCGACTACCTGCAGATGTTGCGCGACGTGTTCGCCGAGTGCGTGCGAGTGCTCGAGCCGGGCGGCCGGATCGCCGTGAACGTCGCCAACCTCGGCCGCCGGCCGTATCGCTCGCTCGCGGCCGACGTCACGTCGATCCTGCAGGACGATCTGCGCTTGCTGCTGCGCGGCGAAGTGGTGTGGGTGAAGCAGCGCGGCGCGTCCGGATCGTGTGCGTGGGGGTCGTTCCAGCGGCCGGCCAACCCGGTGCTGCGCGACGTGTCCGAGCGCATCATCATCGCCGCGAAAGGTCGCTTCGACCGGGCCGTGCCGGCCGCCGCCAGAGCCAAACGCGGCCTACCGGCCGTGAGCAGCCTCACCCGCGACGAGTTCATGGAGGCCACCCTCGACGTGTGGGAGATGCCCGCCGAGAGCGCCTCGCGTGTCGGTCATCCGGCCCCGTTCCCGGTGGCGTTGCCCGAGCGGCTGATCCACCTCTACACCTATGTCGGCGACGTGGTGCTCGACCCGTTCATGGGGTCGGGCTCGACGGCCGTCGCCGCCGTGCGCACCGGCCGTCACTACCTCGGCTACGACACCGACTCCGCCTACGTCGACGCAGCGACGGCCCGGGCCCTGGCCACGCGCCCGATCGACGGTCAGGTCGCCCTGCCTCCTGGCAGCTCGCGCGACCTGCCGCTGGATGTCACTGGGGCAGCAGCACGCGACCTGGCCCGCGAACTGTTGGTCGATGCAGGGTTCACCGCGATGCGCGACGACGTGGCGGTGCTCGCCGGTGTGCAGCCTACGTTCCGCGCCGTCGCTCCGGACGGCACCGTGTGGTGGTTCGAGGTCGCCGGCGGGCGTACGGGGTCGCGGCCGGGCCTGCAGCGAATCGACGTGGTGTGGAAAGCCATCGCCAAGGCGGCTGTGGTGCAGGTGCACGAGCCCACGCACCGATACGCCGTGCTGCACTGCGGGTTGCCGAGCTCGGCCTCGGGCGGGCGTGCGCTCGACGAGGTCGTCGGCCCCGGCCGGCCGGTTGCCGGCCTGGTCGACCTCACCGCGCCGGATGCCCTGGCTGCGCTGAGGGACCTGCTCGTCAGAGGCTCGTGATCGCCAGGTCGAAGCGGTCGTCCTGCCAGGCGTCGAGCAGGTCGAGCGGGTGCCCCGGCGACTCGAGCAGGTACCTCGCCAACCGCCCCTTGGCTGCCTTCGCGTCGTGGCCGGCCACCTTGCCCGAGCGCTCGACGAACCCGACCCGCACCCCGTCGGTGCGTTCGTCGGGCTCCCACGCGGCGCGGTGCTCGTTGGGCAGCAGATCGACGACGTACCTGCGCCGAGTGGCTGCGGTGATGGCCGCCGTCACGGCGGGCCGCCACCACGTGGCGAGCTTGCCGAGGGGTGCCAGCGAGGCGCCCATCTTCAGCCGATAGTCGGGTGTCGGGTCGTCGACGCCCACCACACCGAGCAGCCCCGACACGACGAGCACCGCACCACCCGCCCGGCGGCGCACGGGCGCCCGCATCGACGCCAGGTCGAGTGCGTCCCACACCACACCGGTGTACCGCTGCCCGGCAGGCAGGGTGGGCGCACCGACAAGGGTGGAGTTCGCAGCTCGGGCCCGCTCGAGGTGCGCGCCGTTCACCCCGAGCAGCCGGGCGTCGCCACCGCCGACGGCGGCGAGCGCAGCAGCGACCTCGGCGCGGCGTCGGCCGAGCTCGGCCGCGAACTGCCCGCTGGCCGGTTCCCACGGGGTGCCCGGTCGGCCGCCGGGGGCCTTGCCCTCCGACGGTGGCAGCAGCAGCGTCAGTGAGACATTCTTCGCTGCCACGTCTCAATTGTGGCCTACGATACGCGCATGCGCGTCATCATCGACCCCGACAAGTGCCAAGGGCACAACCGCTGCTACGCCCTCGCCCCCGAGTTGTTCGACGTCGACGACTACGGACAGGCCCTGGTGCTCAACGACGGCGAGGTGCCGCCCGAGCTCGAGGCCAAGGCCCGTCTGGCCGTCGCCAACTGCCCGGAGTACGCGATCTCGATCGAAGGCGAGTGACATGACCGAGCTCGCCGACCACTTCGACGACCCGGCCAGCCTCTACGGCCCGGTCGCCGACTGGGCGACCGACTTCGACCACGCCGACCCCGACTACAACCGCCACGCCCACGAGATCTGGGCCGATCTGCGTGGTCGCTGCCCTGTGGCGCACACCGAGCGGTACGGCGGCACGTGGCTGCCCGTCACTGCTGCCGACGTCTCGCGCATCGCCTACGACACCGAGCACTTCACGTCGCGCGCCGTGGTGGTGAGCACTGCCGAGGCACTCGACCCTGCGCCGATCGGTGGCGCGCCGCCCATCACCAGCGACCCGCCGTTCCACCACCATGCCCGGCGCCTGCTGCTGCCCCCGTTCGCGCCGAAGCAGATCGACCCGTGGTACGACGAGGTGCGGGCGCTGTGCAACGACCTGATCGACCAGATGGGCGACGTCGATGAGGTCGATGCCGCGGTGCAGTACGCGCAGCACATCCCGGTCGACGTGATCGCGCGCATGCTCGGCTTCCCGCGCGAGGACGCCCCTCGTTTCCGAGGCTTCGTCCACGAGGTGCTCGAGAACGTGAACAAGCCTGCCGGGCACCGCGAGGTGGCCTTCGCCGCGCTCGACGCGTACCTCGACGAGCAGATCGCGGACCACGTCGCCAACCCTCGCGACGACCTCACGGGCTTCTTGCTCAACACCACGATCTTCGACCAGCCGCTCAGCCACGAGCACGTGCGCGGCACCATTGCGCTGCTGCTCATCGCCGGCATCGACACCACCTGGAGCGCCATCGGCTCGAGCCTGTGGCACCTCGCCTCCACGCCGGCCGACCTCGCCCGACTGGTGGCCGAGCCCGAGCTGTGGCCCACGGCGATCGAGGAGTTCCTGCGCGCCTACGCCCCGGTCACGATGGCTCGCAAGGTCGCCGTGTCGCACGACTTCAACGGCTGTCCGATGGAGGAGAACGACTGGGTGCTGCTGCCGTTCCCGGCCTACAACCTCGACCCGGCCGAGTTCGACCGGGCCGACGAGGTGTTGATCGACCGCGAGGTCAATCGCCACGCGGCCTTCGGCCTCGGTATCCACCGCTGCCTCGGCTCGAACCTCGCGCGGCTCGAGCTGCGGGTGGCGGTCGAGACGTTCGTGGCGCGCTTCCCGCGCTTCGAGCTGGCCGACCCAACTGCCGTGCGCTGGAGCGTCGGGCAGATCCGCGGGCCCCGCGAGCTGCCGGTGCGCATCCTCGAGCGCAGCTGATCGCCGCCGGTGCGGCCCTGTACGGTCGCGGCGTGCTGAACGTGCTCCGCCGTGCCTGGACAGCACCGGTGGTCGCCACCCTCGCATTCGTCGTGCTCGGCCTGGCCTGGGCGCTCAGCACACCGCCCGGGGCAGCCCCCGACGAGCCGTCGCACTACATCCGCATGGTAGGCCTCGCCCGCGGCGACCTGGTGGGCGAACGTGTCGATCCGGCGACCCCGACACCCGGTGCCCTTCCTACACCGGAAGCGATCGCGCGGATGAACAGCGAGGCCGGGCGCTACGAACTGCCGCGACTGCTCACACCCCCCGAACCGTGCAATGCCTTCCGTCCGGAGCTGCCGTTCGCCTGTGCGTGGTCGCCCGTCGACACGCCGAGCGGTTCGCACATCTCGTACCACGCCCGCTACCTGCCGGGCGCGTACGTGCTGCCGGCCGCGGCGAGCAGGGTCGGCGGCACCATGTGGCAGACCCTCTTCGCTGGCCGGGTCGGCTTCCTCCTGCAGGCGACTGCATTGTTCGTCGTCGTGGCGGCAGCCATTCGCGCTCGCTGCAGCGTGCTGGGTCGCCTGTCGACAGGGTCGGCCGTGGTGCTGACGATGTCGGTGACGCCGCTGGTGCTGTTCATGGCCGGCACCTTGGCTCCGAACGGCACCGAGTTGCTGGCGGTGGCTGCATGCACCGCATCGACGATGGTGCTGGCGGTGCGGTGGTCGTCGCGCTGGCTCTGGTGTGCGGCCATCTGCTCCGTCATCGCCAGCTGGTCGCGCGACCTCGGCGCACCCACCGTGGTGCTGGCCCTCGTTGCGGTCGCCCTCGTCGACCCGTCGCTCGGGGCCGCGCTGGGGTCGCATCGCCGCGAGGTCCGAGTGCCGGTGCTGGTGGCTGCGACGGGCGCGGTGAGTGCGGTCGTCTGGCAGTTGCTCAACAAGGTGTCGATCCTCCGCTGGCCGGCGAGCTGGGGCGAGGTGGCGACGGGGCTGTCCGAGGTCGGCTATGTCGTGCCGGCCTCGGTCGGGCTGGTGGGCTGGCTCGACACCCGGGTCCATCCTCTCGTCGAGAACGGTTGGGTGGTGACCGCTGCGGTGGGTGCCGGCGCGGTCCTCACCCGGGTCGCCGCGCGGGTGCAGCGCGTGGTCGCCGGCGTGGCCGCCGTGGGGTTGCTGGTCGGAGTGGAGCTCGCGATGGGGCTCCGTGTCGCCGGGTTCGGCCTCCAGGCCAGGTTCCTGCTGCCGATCGTGGCGATCGGGGTGGTGATCCTCGTGATGGCCCCGCAGCGCGCTGCGCCCTGGGCGCCGGGCGTGGTGCGTGCGGTGTTGGTCGTCGCCTCCATCGGGCACCTGGCGATGTTGCTCCGCGCGGCCCATCGCCACGCCCGGGGCATCGGCCAGAGCGTCCGATTCGGCGAGGCGGTGTGGTCGCCGCCGCTCGGGTGGGCAACCTCGATCACCCTCATGGTGGTCGGGTCGGCGCTGGTGGCTGTCGTGCCGCTCGGTGGCCGTCAGCGTGCCGCTGTCGGCGAGGCTGTCTCGACGTCGTAGAGGCCACGTCGGCCGCCCACGGCGCGCGCCACCCAGGTGACGAACAGCGCAGGGAGCAGGGCCTGCCACCCGAACAGCTCGGCGGCCATCACCGCGGCGGTCAGAGGCACGCGTGCCGCTGCGCCGAACACGCTCACGAAGCCGATCGAGGCGAGCGCTGCCTGCGGGACGCCGAGCGGGCCGGCGGCCACGGCACCCAGGGTGGCCCCGACGACGAACAGTGGCGTCACCTCACCACCGACGAAGCCCGACCCGAGCGCAACGACGGTGAACAGCAGCTTCAGCCAGGGCACCCACCAGCCGAGGTCGACCCCGCCGAGCGCATCGTCGATGAGTGGCAGCGACAGGCCGAGCGAGTCGCGCCCCACCAGCAGCGCCAGGCCCAGCGTGGCCGCGCCGCCGATCATCGGCCGCAGCTCCGGGCGCGTCACGTGGCGCGCGAACCGCCGCCGCAGTCGGCGGAGCGAGCTGTGGAACACCCGCGCGGCCACCCCGAACAGCAGGCCGGCCAGCAGCAGCCTGAGCGGCAGCAGCGGGCCGAACGGCAGGTCGAGCGATGGTCGGGCAACGTGCTCGTGGCCCAGCCCGACCACCACGGCATGCCCGACGAACGATGCAGCGGCGGCTGCGACGAGGGTGCCGAGCGATCGTCGTCGGCTCGTCTCCAGGGCGAACACCAGACCCGCCCACGGCACCCCGAACACCGATCCGAACCCGCCGGCGAGCGCAGCCCGGGCGAGCACGGCGCGCCGATCGCGGTCGAGGCGGCCCGCACGGGCGGCCGAGTCGGTGAGCGACGCCGCCATCTGCACCGCGGTGCCCTCACGGCCCACCGAGGCGCCGACGAGGTGGCCGAGCAGCGTGCCGAACAGCACGAGCGGTGCCGTCCGCCCCGGGGTTCCCTCGGTGTAGCGCCGGGCCTCACCCACGGCGAGCGCGGTGCCGCCCGCTGCACGAGCGCCGGCGAGTCGGACGGCGAGGCCGACGATCAACCCGGCGGGTGGGAGCAACCAGATCAGCCAGCCCTGCTCGACGCGGAGCTCGGTGACTGCATCGAGCGCCTCGAGGAACACGAACGAGGCGAGGCCGGCGAGCAGCCCCGATGCAGCACCGAGCGCCCCGTCTCCGATCAGGCGGGCGAGGCGGCCGAGCACGGGGTCAGAGCTTCTTGAGCGGCGCCCAGGCGAGCGAGAGGTGCTTGGTGCCGACACCGGCGAAACGCACCGACGCCTCGGCGCGGTCGCCTTCGCCGCGCACCTCGATGACGACACCTTCGCCGAAGGTCGGGTGCACGACGTCGTCGCCCACCCGGAGGCCGAGCCCATCGGCACCCGATGGCGCCGGCGTGCTGCGGCCGGCTCGCATCGCGGCCTCGACCACCCGCTCGCGGTGCGCGGCGACGTCGTCGTCGGGGTCGAACGAGCTGAGCGCAGCCCCGCGGCGATAGCCGGTGTCGCTCTGCGAGCGGTAGCTCGACCGGCCCTGCCCGCCGCGGCCGCCCACCTTGCCCAGGCTCTCGACCAGTTCGGACGGGATCTCGTCGAGGAACCGGCTCGGCGGGTTGTACTGGGTGGCGCCGAACAGGGTGCGGCTCCAGGCATGGGTGATGTGCAGCCGGCGTTGGGCCCGGGTGATGCCCACGTAGGCGAGACGGCGTTCCTCTTCGAGCTCGGTCGGCTCGGTGAGCGCCCGCGTGTGGGGGAAGACACCCTCCTCGAGGCCGACGAGGAAGACGTCCGGGAACTCGAGGCCCTTGGCCGAGTGCAGGGTCATCAGCACCACACGGTTGTCGCCATCGAGCTGGTCGGTGTCGGCCACGAGCGAGACCTGCTCGAGGAACTCGTCGACGCGGGTGAACTCGCGTGCCGAGCCGACGAGCTCGCCCAGGTTCTCGAGCCTGCCCTGCGATTCGACCGAGGCCTCGGCCTCGAGCTCGGCCAGGTAGCCGCTCGAGTCGAGGGCGGTCTGGATGATCTCGGCGGGCCCGCCCTCGGCGGCGACGAGGATGGCGAGGTCGTCGAGCAGTGTGGTGAACGACTCGATGCCCCGAGCTGCCGGGCCGGTGACGCCCGCCTCGGAGGCGGCGCGCATCGCGTCGAGGAAGCTCACCCCGTGCGCTGCGGCGTAGGCGTCGAGCTTGGCGACGCTGGTGTCGCCCACACCGCGCCGCGGCACGTTGAGCACACGCTTCAGGCTCACTTCATCGGCGGGGTTCATCGCGGCGCGCAGGTAGGCGAGCGCATCTTTCACCTCGCGCCGGTCGTAGAACCGGGTGCCGCCGACGACCTTGTAGGGCACGCCCACACGGATGAGCGACTCCTCGACCACCCGAGCCTGCGCGTTGGTGCGGTAGAAGACGGCGATCTCGCGCCACTGCTGGGCGTCGGTCTCGTGCAGCCGGTGGATCGTGCGCGCCACCCAGGCGGCCTCGTCGTGCTCGTCCTCGGCGTGGTAGCGCACGATGCGGTCACCCGTGCCCAGCTCGCTCCACAGCTCCTTCGGACGACGACCCGCGTTGTTGGAGATGACGGCGTTGGCGGCGTCGAGGATGACCTGCGTGCTGCGGTAGTTCTGGTCGAGGACGATCGTGGTGACGTCGGTGAAGGCGTCCTCGAACTGGTTGATGTTGCGCACGTCGGCGCCGCGCCATCCGTAGATCGACTGGTCGTGGTCGCCGACGGCGGTGATCGCGCCGGTCTCGCGGGCGAGCAGCACGGCCAGTTCGTTCTGGGCGATGTTGGTGTCCTGGTACTCGTCGATCAGGATGTGCTTGAACCGCTCCTGGTAGCTGCGCAACACATCGGGGTGACGGCGGAAGAGCTCGACGGTCTGCATCAGCAGGTCGTCGAAGTCCATCGCCCCGGCGCGGTGGAGGCGCTGCTGGTAGTCGCGGTAGACCTCGGCGTGCTTGCGGTCGAAGATGTGCGCGGCCCGCTCGGCGGCCTGGTCGGGGCTGATCAGCTCGTTCTTCCAAAGGCTGATCACACCATGCACGCCACGCGGCGTGAAGCGCTTGGAGTCGAGGCCGAGGTCGCGGATGACGTACCCGGTGAGCCGCTCGGCATCGGACTGGTCGTAGATGCTGAACGTGCGCGGGTAGCCGAGCAGGTCGGCGTGGGCGCGCAGGATGCGCACACACGCGGCGTGGAAGGTGCTGACCCACATCTTGTGGGCGACCGGGCCGATCAGCGCCGCCACCCGCTCGCGCATCTCGGCAGCGGCTTTGTTGGTGAAGGTGATCGCCAGGATCTGCATCGGGTGCACACCCTCGTCGACGAGGTGGGCGATGCGATGGGTGAGCACCCGAGTCTTGCCCGACCCGGCACCAGCGACGACGAGGAGCGGCCCTCCACGGTGGATGACGGCGTCGAGTTGGTCGGGGTTCAGGCCGCTCGGTTCGGCGCGGTCGGTCTGCATGGTCTCTCCATCCTACGGAGCAGCGACGCGCTGCCCCCGACGTGGTTGAATCTGGGGCATGAAGGCAGCTGTCCTCTACGAGAGCCTCACCGGCAACACCCAGCGTGCGGGCGAGCAGATCGCCTCCCTGCTCCAGCAGGAGGGTTGGTCGATCACCGGGTTCGACCCGCTCCGCGAGCCGAACCACGCTGCGCTGCAGGAGGCCGACTTCGTGCTGGTCGGCACCTGGGTGCACGGGTTGTTCGTGGTGGGCCAGGCTCCGTGGGCGCTCGGCCACATCGGCCACCTGCCGACGATGCGGGGCAAGAAGGCCGCCGTGTTCTGCACCTTTGCGCTGAACCCCGGCAAGACGCTCGACAAGATGACCACCGCGCTGATGGACCGTGGTGCCGACGTGATCGGCGGGCTGGCGCTCAACCGGGCCAAGCTCGAGGCGCACTCGGAGGTCTTCGTCGAGCGTCTGCTCGCAAACCTGCCGTCCACGCTCGCATCGACCTGACCGGTCGCCGACGGCGCTGTCGATACGCCGGCGGGCCCCGGCTCAGGGGGACGTCGTGGCCGGTGCGGTGGCGGTGGTGGCCCCGCGGAGGTCGAGCGACACCTTGTCGCCGAGGATCACCTTCACACCGGGCGGTGGCGCGAGCTGCTCGGGCTCGATCGTGCGGCCCTCGCAGTCGGTGAACTGCCGGGTGCCGCGCACCTGTTCGACGAGGCACGCGGGGTCGCGGTCGGCGGGATAGGCGTAGTAGGCGCGCCAGCCCTTCTTCGGGTTGTCTCCGGTGTGGTCGAGCACGATGCTGCGCTCGCCCTCGGCGCCGGTGAGGCCCTGGAACAGCAGCGGGCCGTCCTCGTCGATGATGCGGGCGATGTTCTCGGTGTTGCCCACCTCGAACACCGTGGGCACCAGTCGCTCGCTCACGTCCTCGGGGTTGCGCGACAGCAGCGAGGCCGCACCCCACAGGATCAGCCCGATGACCGTGAAGAACACGACGCCACCGAGCACTGGGAACACGGCCCGAGCGAGGGTCGACTGCGGCATGGCGGGGCGGCGCACGGCCACAGTCTGTCCGCCACCTGCGACTTCGCCAACGCGGAGTCGGCGGGTGTGGTGGCGATCGGTTGGTCGCTGGCGCTCCGACGCGCCTAGGGTCACCGACTCGTGAAGCGTCCATACCGAGTGGTCGTCGCCAAGCCGGGTCTCGACGGGCACGACCGCGGAGCCAAGACCATCACCCGGGCGCTGCGCGACCACGGGTTCGAGGTCATCTACACCGGTCTGCACCAGACCCCGGAACAGATCGCGGAGACGGTCCTGCAGGAGGACGCCGACGCCGTCGGCCTGTCGCTGCTGTCGGGTGCCCACCTCACGCTGTTCCCTCGAACCATGGAGGAACTGCGGTCGCGCGGCCTGGGTGAGGTGATGGTGTTCGGCGGCGGGGTGATCCCCGACGCGGATGCGCGAGCACTGCGCGAGCAGGGTGTCGCGGAGATCTTCGGCCCGGGCTCGTCGCTCAAGGCCATCGCGCAGTGGTTGGAAGTGGCGCTCGACGCCAGAGAGGACTGATCCAGTGGACCTGTTCGAATACCAGGGCAAGCAGTACTTCGCCCGCTACGACATCCCGGTGTCACCCGGCGGCGTCGCCTACACCGTCGACGAGGCAGTGGCCGTTGCCGAGCAGGCCGGCTACCCGGTCGTGGTGAAGGCCCAGGTGCAGGTGGGAGGCCGCGGCAAGGCCGGTGGCATCAAGCTGGCCGACAATGCCGACGAGGTGCGCCTCCACGCCGGGAACATCATCGGCATGGACATCAAGGGCCATGTCGTGAAGCGGGTGTGGGTCGAGCACGCGAGCGACATCGCCAAGGAGTACTACGCCTCGTACACCCTCGACCGTGCTGCCAAGAAGCATCTGCTCATGCTCAGCGCACAGGGTGGTGTCGAGATCGAGGCGGTCGCCGCCACCGATCCGGACGCCATCGTGATGGTGTACGTCGACCCGGTCGACGGCATCTCGCCGGCGACCGCCCGTCAGGCGGCCGTCGACGCGAAGATCGACGCCGAGGCCGTCGACGGTGTGGCCGACATGCTGGTGAAGCTCTACCGCTGCTTCACCGAAGGCGACTGCGACCTGGCCGAGATCAACCCGCTCATCCTGCGCCCGGACGGCGGCGTGCACGCCCTCGACGCCAAGGTGAGCCTCGACAACAACGCCTCGTTCCGCCATCCCGAGTGGGAGGAGTTCCGGGCCACCGAGGAGCTCGACGCCCGCGAGCAGCTGGCCCGCACCCACGACCTGCAGTACATCGGCCTCGACGGCACGGTCGGCATCATCGCCAACGGCGCCGGCCTGGCGATGAGCACCCTCGACGTGGTGAACCAGGTCGGTGGTGCAGCGGCGAACTTCCTCGACATCGGCGGCGGCGCCAACGCCGACGTGATGGCGGCAGCGCTCGAGGTGATCAACTTCGACCAGAACGTGAAGAGCATCTTCATCAACATCTTCGGCGGCATCACCCGAGGCGAGGAAGTCGCCAAGGGCATCGTCGAAGCGCTGGGTCGGGTCGATCTGCGTG
Organism: Ilumatobacteraceae bacterium; assembly: GCA_040398525.1. Lineage (GTDB taxonomy): Bacteria > Actinomycetota > Acidimicrobiia > Acidimicrobiales > Ilumatobacteraceae > VFMC01. The sequence goes on from JBBATY010000008.1 coordinate 83,920, forward strand.
CCCCGATCGTCATCCGTCTCGACGGCACCAACGCCGAGCAGGGCCGCGAGATCCTCGCCGCTGCCGGAATCCCGGAGAGCAAGCTGATCTCCAAGCCCACCATGCTGGAGGCCGCACACGCGGCCGTCGCCATCGCAACTGGAGCCTGAGCCATGGCCATCTTCGTCAACGAGCACACCAAGGTCATCGTCCAGGGCCTCACCGGCGGCCAGGGCAAGTACCACGGCCTGCGCAACCGTGCCTACGGCACCCAGGTCGTCGCCGGCGTCACCCCCGGCAAGGGCGGCACCGACGTCGAGGGCATCCCGGTGTTCGACAGCGTGGCCGAGGCCGTCGCTGCCACCGGCGCCAATGCGTCGTTCGTCGCCGTGCCGCCCAAGGCGGCCTCTGCTGCCATCCTCGAAGCGGCCGCGGCGGGCATCGGCTTCGTCGTGTGCATCACCGAGGGCATCCCGGCCCAGGACGAGGCCAAGGTCTACAACACCCTGGTGCGCACCTACCCGGGCACCCGCCTGCTCGGGCCGAACTGCCCGGGCATCATCAGCCCAGGCAAGTGCAACATCGGCATCACCGCCGGCGAGATCGCCGAGCTGCCGAGCGCCTCGGGCCCGAACGTCGGCATCGTCAGCCGCTCCGGCACGCTGACCTACCAGGCGCTCTACGAGCTCAAGCAGCGCGGCATCGGCGTGAGCACGTGCGTCGGCATTGGTGGCGACCCGGTGCCGGGGACCAACTTCATCGACTGCTTGAAGGAGTTCCAGGCCGACCCGGAGACCCACGCGATCATCATGATCGGCGAGATCGGTGGCTCGGCCGAGGAGGAGGCGGCGGAGTTCATCCGCGCCAACGTCACCAAGCCGATGAGCTCGTACATCGCCGGTGTCACGGCACCCGAGGGCAAGAAGATGGGCCATGCCGGCGCCATCACCTCGGGTGGCAAGGGAACAGCCAAGGGCAAGATGGACGCCCTGCGCGCCGCCGGGGTGAAGGTGGGCCTCAACCCCACCGAGGCCGGCGAGCTGATGGCCGAGATCGTCGCCGGCCTGCGCGGCTGACGCAGCGCAGCCCGAGCGGCTGCCGCCTCAGCCGGCTGGCGGGGGCGGCGGTGGCGGCGGGGTCGTGCCGCCGGGTGCGGGCGGTGGCGTCGCGCCACCGGGTGCCGGCGGTGGCGGCGGGGGAGCAGCCGCCGAGGGCGCCTGGCTCGTGGCCCGTTGGGCGAGCTGGCCGAGGTCGACCTCGTCGGTGCCCTTGCCGAGCAGGTTGAGCACAGCGCCGGCAGCCATGGCGATCGTGCCGAGGAACATCATCCAGAAGCCGAACTTCTTGTCGAAGTCGGTGGTCACGAAGGCGAGCATGATGCCCACCGAGCTGATCGCCCAGGTGGCCTTCAGCTGTGTGCCGGTGAAGCTGAGCACCTGCGCGGGCAGCTTCACCCCGACGAGCTCGAGCACCGTCCAGACGATGGCCGCCAGCGCCAGGATCGCCGGGATGGTGCTGACGAAGGCGAGCCCATCGGTGCTCCACGCCGAGTAGCCGAATGAGCCGGCGCCGGCGAACTTGAACAGCGAGAACAGCAGGGTGATTGCCGACCCACCGAGCAGGATCAGGTTGGCGAGCGAGATCGTCTTCTTCACGGATCCTCCGCAAGCAGTCAGGGCGGCGGGCTGCCGCAGACGCGAACCGTACACGTTGTCAATGCGGCTGCGGTGCGGTCGCCAGGTGTCGGTACGGTGAGCACATGCCCACGGCGCTGCTCTCGGTGTACGACAAGACGGGGATCGTCGAGCTCGCCTCGGTGCTGCACGAGGCGGGGTGGCGCCTGCTCAGCAGCGGGGGCACGGCTCGCGCCCTGGCAGGCGCAGGTCTCGAGGTGGTCGACGTCGCCGAGCTCACCGGCTTGCCGGCCATCCTCGACCACCGGGTGGTCACCCTGCACCCGGTGGTGCACGGCGGGCTGCTCGCCGACCCCACCGATCCGGCCCACCGTGCCGACATGGCCGCCCACGGGATCGAGCCGATCGACATGGTGGTGGTGAACCTCTACCCGTTCGCGTCGAGCCCCAGCATCGACCTGATCGACATCGGCGGCCCGGCGATGGTGCGCGCCGCGGCCAAGAACCACGCCCACGTCGCCGTCGTGGTCGACCCTGCCGACTACGGCACCGTGGCCGACGAGGTCCGGGCCGGCGGCGCGATCGGGCCCGACACCCGGCGGCGGCTCGCTCGGCGTGCCTTCGCGGTGATCGCCGCCTACGACGCCCAGATCGCCACCTGGTTCGAAGCTGCCGACACCGAGCCGGGCGGCCTGCCGGCCACGATCCACCTGTCGCTCGAGCGCGCCCAGCCGCTGCGCTACGGCGAGAACCCTCACCAGGCAGGGGCCCGCTACCGCAACGTCGGCGAGCGCAGCTGGTGGGACGATGCCGTGCAGCACAACGGCAAGGACCTCAGCTACCTGAACCTCTACGACACCGAGGCCGCGTGGCGGCTGGTGCACCGCTTCGACCGGCCCGCGTGCGTCATCGTGAAGCACGCCAACCCCTGCGGCGTCGCCGTCGCCGACTCGATCGCCGAGGCGTACGTCCGCGCCCACGACTGCGATCCGGTGAGCGCGTTCGGCGGGATCGTGGCGCTCAACCGGCCGGTGCCGGCCGCCGTCGCCGAGGCGTTGGCGCCGGTCTTCACCGAGGTGATCGTCGCCCCGGAGTTCGACGCGGCGGCGCTCGAGGTGTTCGCGGCGAAGCCCAACCTGCGGGTCGTGTCCGGTCCGCCGCCCGTCGGATCGCCGTTCGACGTCCGCAGCATCGACGGCGGCCTGCTGGTGCAGCACCCCGACCGGGTGGTGGTCGACCGGGCCGCATGGCGCGTCGTCACGACGGCCCAGCCGACGGAGCGCCAGTGGGACGACCTGCTCGTTGCCTGGCAGGTGTGCGCAGCGGTGAGCAGCAACGCCATCGTGTACGTCAACGAGGGTCGGGCCGTCGGCATTGGTGCCGGCCAGCAGAACCGCCTCGACAGTGCCCGGTTGGCGTCCGAGCGCGCCGGACGTCGAGCCGCGGGCGGCGTGTGTGCCAGCGACGCGTTCTTCCCCTTCCGCGACGGCCTCGATGTCGCTGCGGCAGCCGGGGTGCGAGCCGTGGTGCAGCCCGGCGGCAGCGTGCGCGACGCCGAGGTGATCGAGGCCGCCGACGAGCACGGCATCGCCATGGTGTTCACCGGCACCCGCCACTTCCGCCACTGAGCCGCGCGTCGCAGGTCGGTTCGGGCCCGGCCGGCCCGGCCATCTAGGGTCCGGCCATGCGCGTCTTCGACTCCATCTATGTCAACGGCCAGTGGGTTCCCTCGTCGGGCACCGGCACCCTCGAGGTCACCAACTCCGCCACCGAAGAGGTGATCGCCAGCATCCCCGATGGCAGCACTGCCGACGTCGACGCTGCCGTGGCTGCCGCCCGGGCCGCGTTCCCCGCCTGGAGCGCGTTGAGCGGCGCCGAGCGCGCCGGCTACCTGATGAAGATCCACGCCGGCCTCGAGGCCCGCAGCGACGAACTGGCCACCACCATCGCCCAAGAGGTGGGCATGCCCGTGAAGCTGGCGGGCATCATCCAGGTCGGCCTGCCCAAGGCCAACTTCCAGATCGCCGCCGGCCTGGCCACCGGATACGAGTTCGAGAAGCAGGTGGGCAACTCGCTCGTCGTGCGCGAGGCGATCGGCGTGGTGGGCTGCATCACCCCCTGGAACTACCCCCTCCACCAGATCGCCCTGAAGGTGGCCCCGGCCCTCGCGGCGGGCAACACCGTCGTGCTCAAGCCGAGCGAGGTCGCCCCGATCAACGCATTCGTGCTTGCCGAGGTGGTCCACGAAGCCGGGCTGCCGGCCGGTGTGTTCAACCTCGTCACCGGCGTCGGGCCGGTCGTGGGCGAGGCGATCGCCGCGCACCCCGACGTCGACATGGTGAGCTTCACCGGGTCGACCCGGGCGGGCAAGCGGGTGGCCGAGGTGGCCGCCCAGACGGTGAAGAAGGTGGCGCTCGAGCTCGGTGGCAAGAGCCCCAACGTGATCCTCGACGATGCCGACCTCGCCAAGGCCGTCGCCGACGGTGTGGGCAAGTGCTTCTTGAACTCCGGCCAGACGTGCACGGCGCTCACCCGGATGATCGTGCCGCGCGCGAAGTTGGCCGAGGTCGAGCAGATCGCCGGCGCCACCGCGGCCGTGTTCACCCCTGGCGATCCGTTCGCGGGCACCACCCGCCTCGGGCCGCTCGTGTCGGCTGCCCAGCGCGAGCGGGTGCGCGGCTTCATCCGCACCGGCATCGACGAGGGCGCCACGCTCATCGCTGGCGGACCGGATGCCCCGGAAGGCCTCGAGCAGGGCTACTTCGTCCAGCCGACGGTGTTCTCGAACGTCACCCCCGACATGACGATCGCTCGTGAGGAGATCTTCGGCCCGGTGCTGTCGATCATCCCCTACGACACCGAGGAAGAGGCGATCGCGATCGCCAACGACACGATCTACGGCCTTGCCGGCGGCGTATGGAGCGGCGACCCCGAGCGGGCCAAGCAGGTCGCCCGCCGGATCCGCGCCGGACAGGTCGAGGTCAACGGTGGGGCCTTCAACGTGATGGCCCCGTTCGGCGGCTACAAGCAGAGCGGGCTCGGCCGCGAGGCCGGCGCGTTCGGCCTCGAGGAGTTCCTCGAGGTGAAGTCACTGCAGCTCTGAGCACGTCGGAGGCGCGGTAGCGGGGTGCTCCGCTGCCGCCGTTCGGCCCCGGATTGCTGGAATACTTGCGCCCTGATGTCGGTCCGGTCATCTTCTCGCGCGCCCAGCGGGCACATCAGCCGAGTCCCGCACCTGCCGGGCCTCGACGGGATGCGCGCCATCGCCGTGGTGGCCGTGATGATCTACCACGCCAACAGCGGCTGGCTCCACGGCGGCTTCCTCGGCGTCGAGGTCTTCTTCGTGATCTCCGGTTACCTGATCACCCTGTTGCTCATCGCCGAGCACGAACGCGACGAGCGCATCGACCTGAAGGCGTTCTGGGTCCGCCGCTTCCGACGCCTGCTTCCGGCCCTGTACCTGATGCTGGCGCTACTCGTGGTGTACCTGGCGCTGTTCAACCGCAGCGCCCAGGGCCGCAACCGCGGCGACATCATCGCGGGGCTCACCTATGTGAGCAACTGGTACCAGATCTGGGTCGGTGCGGGGTACACCGCCGCCGAAGCCTTTGCCCCGCTGCGGCACCTGTGGTCGCTCGCCGTGGAGGAGCAGTTCTACCTGGTGTGGCCGCTGGTGATGATGCTCATCCTGCGACGTGGGCGCGAGCACCTGCCGCGGGTAGCGCTGTGGCTCGTCGGAGTCTCGATCGCCATCACGGTGCTGATGGCCGCGGTGTTCGTGCCCGGCGACATCGACTCGACGTGCTCGCTCGACGGCGGCACCAGCGGGTACTGGAGCATCGCCGGTCGGTGCATCAGCATCAACGACACCCTCTACCTGAGCACCATCACCCGGGCCGGTGGGCTGATGCTCGGCGCTGCATTCGCCATGCTGTGGCGGCCGGTGGCGATCGCCCGCGGCCCGTTGCGCGACAAGGGTCGCCAACTCGACCTCATCGCGCTGGTCGGGGCCGTCATCCTCGCGGTGATGATGTGGCAGGTGTTCCTGGCCGAGCCGGCCGTCGACATCCTCACCGGTTCGCGGTTCGACCCGTGGCTGTTCCGCGGTGGGCTGTTCCTCGCCGGCCTCGCCACGGTGATGATCATCGCCGCGGTCACTCACAGCGGGTCGCTCACCGGGCGGCTGCTCGGCACCCCGGTGCTCGCGTGGATCGGCACACGCAGCTACGGGCTCTACCTCTTCCACTGGCCGATCTACCAGATCATCCGCGGTCAGGCCGGCGTGAAGATGAGCGTGTGGCAGTTCCTGCTGGCGATGGCGCTCACGGTCCCGCTCACCGAGGCCAGCTATCGCCTCGTCGAGCAGCCCATCCGCAAGGGCGCGATCGGCGCCTGGCTGCGCCGCGAGCAGCGTCCCGGCTGGGCCACCGACGCTGCCCGACGCAAGCAGCTCACGATCGCAGGCGTCGTCGCCGGTGTGCTGGTGGTGGGCTCGGGGATCAGCGTGGCGCTCGCGCCGAACCAGTGTGCTGGTGAGGTCGAGTGCACGAGCGAGGCCGGTCGTGAGGCGCTCGCCCAGGTCACCACCACCACGACCGACCCTGCGGTGGTGCCCGATCCGGCGCTCACCACGGTGCCGGGAACCGGCGTGCCGGGCGACCCGACCGCCACCACGGTGCCTGCCCCGGTCGTCACCGCCGTCCCCGCCGCACCAGCACCTCCGATCGCGATCGGCGAGTCGGTGATGCTCGGTGCGGCGAAGCAGTTGCAAGCCGGTGGCTTCACCGTGAACGCCGACACCAGCCGGCAGGGCAAGAAGGCCGCCGAGGTGGTCGGGCTGCTGAAGGCAGGTGGCAAGCTCGGACCGGTCGTGGTCATCCAGACGGGCACCAACGGCAGCGTGTCGGCCGAGACTTACGACCAGATCATGGCGAGCCTGCCGGCGGCCGAGCACCCGACCGTGGTGTTCCTGACGGTGTGGGCCGAGCGGGGCTGGATCGAGGCGAACAACGCGCTGATCACGGCGCTGCCCTCGAAGTACCCGAACGTCAAGGTGGTCGACTGGAAGCAGCTCGTGGTGAGCGGCCAGGTGCCCGGCCTGTGCAAAGACGGCCTCCACCTGTGCGAGGCCTCGGCGCAGCAGACGTACGCCAACGCGATCTTCGACGCGATCGGTCGACCGGACCTGGTCGTGCCGGTCGCCTGAGCACCGCCACTGGCTTCTCACGCGCCCTGGCCAGGGCCTACGCTCGCGGCCATGACTTCCCCCGTTCGTGTCGCCGTCACCGGAGCTGCCGGTCAGATCGGCTACAGCCTGTTGTTCCGTATCGCCTCGGGCTCGATGCTCGGCCCCGACACCCCCGTGATCCTGCAGTTGCTCGAGATCACCCCGGCGCTCAAGGCGCTCGAAGGCGTGCGGATGGAGCTCGACGACTGCGCCTTCCCGTTGCTCGCCGGCGTGGTGTGCACCGACGATGCGAACGTCGCTTTCGGTGATGCCGATGTGGCGCTGCTGGTCGGCGCAATGCCGCGCAAGGCGGGCATGGAGCGCAGCGACTTGCTGAGCGCCAACGGTGGCATCTTCAAGCCGCAGGGCCAGGCGCTCAGCGCCAACGCCAAGCGCGACGTGAAGGTGCTCGTCGTGGGCAACCCGGCCAACACCAACGCGCTCATCGCTCAGCGCAACGCACCTGAGCTCGACCCGCGCTGCTTCACGGCCATGACCCGCCTCGACCACAACCGGGCGATCAGCCAGTTGGCGGCGCGCACGGGCCAGCCCGTCACCTCGATCACGAACATGACCATCTGGGGCAACCACTCGGTCACCCAGTACCCCGACCTGTTCCACGCCAAGGTGAACGGCCAGAGCGCCTACGAGCTCGTCGGCGACCACGACTGGGTCGACAGCACCTACATCCCCACCGTGGCCAAGCGCGGCGCGGCGATCATCGACGCCCGCGGCGCATCGTCGGCCGCTTCGGCCGCGAACGCGGCGGTCGACCACATCCGCTCGTGGGCGCTCGGCACCCCGGCCGGCGACTGGGTGAGCATGGCCGTGGTGAGCGACGGCTCGTACGGGGTGCCCGAAGGGCTCGTGTCGAGCTTCCCCTGCACCTGCGCCGACGGCCAGTGGTCGATCGTCCAGGGCCTCGACATCGACGACTACTCGCGCGGCAAGATCGACGCCTCGACCGGCGAGCTGGCCGAGGAGCGCGACGCCGTGAGCGAGCTCGGCCTCATCTGATCCGGCGTCGCCAGCAGCACGTCCGGGTCCCCTGGGCCAACGGGCTCGGTGTCACTGCGGTCGTGGCGCGCGAGCCCGACAGCGATGACTGGGTCTGGCGCGTCAGCATCGCCGATGTGTCGGCCGATGGCCCGTTCTCGGCGTTGCCCGGTGTCGACCGTTGGATCGCGGTGGCCACGGGCGCTGGCATGGCGCTGACGGTCGACGGGGTCGATGTCGAGGTGACGGCCGAGTCGCCTGCGTTCGCCTTCGACGGCGGTGCCGCCACGACCTGTCGGCTGCTCGATGGACCGGTGCAGGACCTCAACTTGATGGTGCGCCACGGCGGGGCCGCTGGCGCCATGGAGGTGGTGTGGCTCGACGGCCCCCGCTCGCTCGACGGTGTGACGGTGAGTGTCGTGCTCGACGGTGCGGTGGCCATCGGGGGCGAGCGGCTCGAGGCGCACGATGCCGCGATCGGTGAGGTCGGCGTCGTCGAGCCCCTCGGGCGGGCCCGGGTTGCGCTGATCAGCGTGGGGTGACGGCGAGCAGGCTCAGATGTCGGCGATCGCCACGTCGCACGCGATCTGCATCATCTGGTCGACACCGCGCTGCAGTTCCTCGTCGCTGATCCGCTCGGTGTCGGTCTCCGAGGCGATGAGGTCGCTCACGGTCATCACCGCCAGTGCCTCGAAGCCGTGGATCGCGGCCAGCGTGTAGAGCACGGCCGCTTCCATCTCGACGGCCACGTGGCCACGGTCGCGCCAGCGGGCCATGATGCCGTCGCGCCGGTCGTAGAAGATCGCGCTGGTCACGATCGGGCCGACATGCGTGCGCACACCTCGTTCGCGGCTGAGCCGCGCGGCGAGGTCGACCAAGCCCCACGTGGCCGTCGGGGCATGGGCCTCGCCGTCGGTGAGGATGGCAACCATCGGGTCGTCGGCCGTGGCGCTCATCGCCACCACGGTGTCGCCCATCCGCAGCGTTGGTGCCAGCCCGCCAGCGGTGCCCACGCGGACCAGACGCCGGGCTCCGAGCTGCTGGGTGAGCTCGGTGTAGTAGATCGCTGCGCTGGCCCCGCCCATGCCGACGCTCTGCACGCTGATCGGCTCACCCTGGTAGGTGCCGGTGTAGCCGAGCATGCCGCGCTCGCTGTTCACCAGGCGGGCGCCCGGGTCGAAGTGGTGCTCGGCGATGTACGTGGCCCGCTTCGGGTCGCCCGGCACGAGCACCGCCGGTGCGTAGTCGGAGGGCTCGGCGCGCAGGTGGATCGGCATGCGATCGAGCGTAGTGCGGTGAGTGCTCGGCGCCCGTGGGCTCGGCGCTGCGCTGCTACTTCACGAACTTCGACGTGGTGTTGTCGGCCAGCACCTTGCCCCCGGTCTGGCAGGTGGGGCAGTAGGCCACGGTGTAGCCGCTGTAGGTGACCGAGCGGATGGTGTCGCTGCAGGTGGTGCACGGCTGGCCGACCCGGTGGTGCACGGCCCCCGGACGGTCGGCCGACGAGCTCATGTCGGTGCGCGCCCGTTCGTGGGCGAGCGCCTCGGCGATGCAACCGTGGATCGCGTCGCGTACCTGCGCCGCCCCGTCGGCGCCGAGCTTGCCGGTCATCGCGAACGGCGACAACTGCGCCCGGTGGCACACCTCGTTGGCCAGCATCCGGCCCAACCCGGCGATCAGGTGCTGGTCGCGCAGGAACGTGTGCAGCCGCATGTTGTGCGCAGCGAACGATGCGGCGAGCGCCTCGACGGTGATGTCGAGCGCATCGGGCCCGAGCCGGTGGAGTGGCGGCCCGTCGAGCGCGTCGGGGGCGACGCACCACACCCCGGCGCGTCGCTCTCGGCCGGCTTCGGTGAGCAGCAGCGCCGGACCTTCGGTGAAGACGAACCTGGCCTGGCCGTGACGTGGCTTGGCCGACAGCGCCTCGTCGACCACGAGACGGCCGCCCTGCATCAGATGCACGACGAACACGACGGGCCCGAAGCTCAGCAGCAGGTACTTGCCGCGTCGACCGACCCCGAGCAGCGGGGTGCCGATGGCCAGGTCGGGTGACGGCGTAGCGGTCTTCAGCGCCGTGAAGTTGAACGGGACGAACCTGTCGAGGACCGCACCCCGGAACCGCTCGCTCAGCCGTTCGGCGTGGGCCTCGACCTCGGGCAGCTCGGGCACATCGACCCCGCGTCAGGCGTAGTCGGTCTCGGCGCCGACGGCGGCGAACACCTCGGCCAGTGCACCGAACAGCGGCTGGGCAGCCATCAGCTTGGCCTGATCGCCGCGCAGCAGGATGCGGCCCGTGACGAAGGCCTCCTGCGCGTTCACCGTGCCGGTGGCCACCCCGGCGGCGGTCTCCCACGACTGCTCCATCCGCACGTCCTCCGGCTCGGCGGGGCCGGCGCCGAAGGACACACCTTCAGCGGTCGCCTGCAGGTGGTAGACGACGTCGCCTTCCGGACCGTCGGTGACCACTTGGGTGACGCCGATCGAGTTGGCCGCGCCGACCGCGGCGAGCGCAGGCCTCGCGGCCACCTCGCGGCTGAGGGCGTCGATCCATTCCAGGCTGAGATACCGAACCATCGCCGCCTAGTCTGCCCGATGATGGAGACGATCGGCAGAGGAACCAAGGTGTTCGATGCGGCCCCAGTGCGTGGCCGCTTCCTTCCCATCGAGACACCCGACGACGTGATCGGGTTGATGGACTCCGGTGCCGAGGGAGTCGTCGCCCTCGTGCGCGACGCCGGAGCCACGTTCCTCGCGCCGATCTACCACGAGCTCACGGCCGTGGTGTGCACCAGCGGCACACCGCGCAGCCACATCGGCATCGTCTCGCGCGAGTTCCAGGTGCCGTGCGTGATGGCTGCGGCCTTCGTCGACGGGGAGCCGGCGCCCGGGACCGAGGTCGAGGTCGACTGCAGCGGGCCGGAGGGCGTCATCCGTGGCTGACCGCGACTCGAGCCCGTACCACGCGCTGCGTCGCGAGTACGTCGACGAGTTCCTCGCCTACCACTCGCACATCTCCCGCCAGCTCACCTCCGAGCGCACCTCGCTCGAAAGCCGGCTGATCCCGGTGAGCGCCTACATCGTCACCGCCTGCATCGAGGCGTTGCTGCGCTACCCCGAGATGATGCGCCGCATCGACGAGGCGATGCCGGCCGACGAGATCGGTCGGCGGGCGCGCCGGCCCGGGTGCCGGGTGAACACGGTGCACCTGTGGAGCATCTCCAACCTTCCGCTCGTCGGACGCAAGGTGCTCGAGCTGATCGACCCGGCACGTGCCAACGACGTGTCCGACCTCGCCACGATCGCCGACTTCTGGGAGCGGGCCGCGCAGGGCTTCCGCGCCGACGGCACCCGTCAGGCCTGGGACACGGGCACCGTCCCGGCGTACCCCGCCGACACCGTGGCCGAGCTGCTCGCCGGGGTCGCGCCGGTCGACGACGAACGGCGCAGCCGGCTGATCCGGGTGAACGCCACGCTGGTGAGCTACCTGTTCCTGCTCTACTTCGACACCCGGGTGGGCACCGGCGACAGCGGCCCCTACCCGTTGCCCGACGGCCGGGTGCTACTGGTGCGCGACTACTACCAGATGGGCAGCAGCGACTTCCCGTGGAGCGATGTCGCAGCCGAGGTGCCCTACCAGCATCTCACCGCCGCCATGGTGCTCGAGGGTGTCAGCATCGACCGGATCACCGACTTCGGCACCAGCAACACCACTCCGGAGGACTACCTCGACCACCTCGTCGGCTTCGCGCTCTACACCACCGACCGCGGCGTGCTCGAGCCGGTGCCCGACGAGGCGCTCGATCCGCTGGTGGCGGCGATCCGGCGGGCGCAGGCGGCGCACTACCGGCGCATCGCAGCGATGAGCCGCGACGACAAGATCCGTGCCGGCGCCTACGTCTACTTCAGCTTCCTGCGGCCCTTCGCCGTCGAGGCCGGCATCGCCGACCAGCTCGACTGGACCGTGCCGCGCGACATCGACCCCCAGCTGTACGAGATGGTGTCGGCGATGGAGGGCGACAACTCCGGAGTGGTCGACGAGGGGCCCTACTACTCGCCCCTGCCGTCGGCGTGACCGGCTTCGCACCACACGACGAGCTGCGCCATCCCGACACCGCGGTCGAGGCGTGGTGGTGGTGGGGCAGCGGCACCGTCGCCGGCCTCGGCACGGTGGGGCTGTTCGTCGGCTTCGAGCTGCGCGGTCGCCGGTTCGACTACTGGGCGGGGTTGGTGCGCGAGGACGAGCCGTACTTGTACGTCGAGGAGCTCGACGGCACCGGCCTGCGTGCCGGGCTCGAGATCAAGCCGCCGGAGATGTGGGCCGACCACGTGTGCGATGTGGCCTTCCGCCAATGGAGCGTGGGCAACGAGGCCCACGGGGTGTTGCTCGACGACCCGACCGAGGCCTGGCGGCGCGCCCACGGCGACCCCGTGCCCGTGACCTTCGACGTCGAGTGGTACGCCAGCGCCGATCCCGAGCCGCTCGACGACCTCGTCGCCGGGGCGGGCGGATACCGGCAGGTGGGCGAGATCGACGCACGGATCGAGCTGCTCGAAGGCCCCCTGCACGTCGTGGGCCCGGCCGAGCGGGTGCACGTCTGGGGGACGCCACACCTGCCAACATCGTTCGCGATGCCGACCGATCTGCGTGGCCTGCGGGCGCCCTACCGACGTGCTGACGGAGGCCTGGTCGACCAGGTGCTCACCGTCGCCGGCGGACGCCCCCGCTGGCACGTCGCTGCCCAGCGGGGGAGCTGACCGTGCCGCGCGACATCCTCGACGAGTTCGAGCGCGAGCGCTCCGGACCCCGCTACGCGACGGTCGAGGTCCGCCCGGGCATGGTGGTCGAGGACGCCGCCAGTGGGTTCTGCGGCGATGTCGTCAGCATCACCGGTGAAGGAGTGACGCTGCGCGACCGTCGTGGCGGGCTGCGCAACTTCCGCTACAAGCCGGGTGGCTTCCGTATCGACGGTCGACTGGTCACCCTCGTCCGTCCCGCTCCGGCCGCTCCTGCACCCGCGGCGCGGACGACCAACAGCGGTTCGGTCGCTGCTACCGGTGTGTCACGGGCCCGGGTGGCCCGGGCCAGCCGTATCTGGGTCGAGGGTCGGCACGATGCCGAATTGCTCGAGCACGTCTGGGGCGACGACCTGCGCGAGCTCGGCATCGTCGTCGAACCGATGCACGGCATCGACGACCTCGTCGGGCGTGTCGCCGAGTTCGCGCCATCGCGCGAGCGGCGGCTCGGCATCTTGGTCGACCATCTCGTCGCGGGCTCGAAGGAGGAACGCCTCGCGCAGGAGGTGCGTCGTGCCCACCGGGACGTGCTCGTGACGGGCCACCCTTTCATCGACGTGTGGGAAGGCGTGTGGCCTCGGCTGGTGGGCCTGGAGGCATGGCCGCAGGTGCCGCGCTCGATCCCGTGGAAGGACGGCATCTGCGCAGCACTCGGCGCCGACCCTGTGCGGTTCTGGCCGCAGCTTCGGGCCAAGGTGCGCACCTTCGCCGACCTGCGCCCCGAATTGGTGGGCGCTGTCGAGCAGCTGGTCGACTTCGTCGCGCCGCCCGTCGACTGACGGTTTCGTCGCGTCGGGAGGGGAGCCGGAAAACGGCGACAGCCCCCCGCCGGTGGGCGAGGGGCTGTCGAACGGAGTGGGTCCGTCGTGGCGGATCAGGCCGTTGCGGTGAGCGATGTCACCTTGCGGCTCGAGAAGACGATCGAGCCGACCAGCACCACCAGCGCCGCAGCGGCGATGGCGTACCGGGCGCCGTTGTTGTCCTGCAGGCTGATGATCGCCGGGAGGACGAGCAGCGACACCAGGTTCATCACCTTGATCAGCGGGTTCAACGCCGGGCCGGCAGTGTCCTTGAATGGGTCGCCGACGGTGTCACCGATGACGGCGGCCTTGTGCGGGTCGCTGCCCTTGCCACCGTGGTGGCCGTCCTCGATGTACTTCTTGGCGTTGTCCCATGCGCCGCCGGCGTTGCTGAGGTAGTTGGCCATCAGCTGGCCGACCACGATGACCGAGGCGAGGAACGCGCCGAGCGCCTTCCAGTCGATGCCGAAGCCGATGATCACCGGGGTGAGCACGGCGAGCAGCGCCGGGGTGGTGAGCTCGCGCAGCGACGCTGCGGTGCAGATGTCGATGACCGGGGCGTAGTCCGGCTCCTTCTCGCCGCGCATGATCTTGCCGTCGGCGAACTGCTTGCGCACTTCCTGCACCACCACGCC
>JBBATY010000009.1:0-93912 GCA_040398525.1 Ilumatobacteraceae bacterium
CTGGGGGACAAGGGGTCGGGAGTTCAAATCTCCCCAGCCCGACCAGCGGGCCGGTCGGGCTCGGGGCGCCGGAGACGGTGCCTCGAGCCTGACTCATCGTCGGCGCATCGTCATGATGTCGGCAAGATGGTGGCATTGCGTGGTGTCGGTCCGGACGGTCGTCACGGAAGCCTCATGGATTCCGATCGCCGCACCTCGCCCCACTCCATTCGTCGTTTGCGCCGCCCCGACGGGGGCTTCACGCTGCCTGAGTTGGTGATCACCGTCTTCGTGGTCGGCGTCGTGATGGCGACGCTGTCGTCGATCATGGTCATCGTCATGCGTCAACAGACCTCGTCCGAAGGTCGCTTCAACGCCTCGCGATCCGAGCAAGCCCTTGGGATGTGGATGCCCGCCGACCTGGCCTCGGCGCAGGCGGTCGATACCGCCCCCGGGGCCCGGCCTTGCGGGCCGGGCTGCACGACCGGCACCTCGAGCGAGGGATCGAACATGGTGATGCTGAGTTGGCAGACCATGGTGGCTCCTGGGGCCCCACCGACGATGAAGACGACCAACGTCTCGTACCGCTACGTGCAGCGGGGCGGTGTCTGGATGGTCACCCGCGTGCAGTGCGATCGGACGACCGGCGGCTCGTGGTCGTGCGGCGAGAAGATCGTGTCGCGGAGCATCGCGGCTCCTCCGACCGGCACGGGCTTCACGGCCGGGACGACGTATCCGAGTTGGGCGATCGGGGTCAGCCAGCCGATGGACCCGATCGATCCCGGCACGGGCACCACCGTGCCCCCGTCGGACTCGCAGGCGAAGAACGCGACGCGAGTGACGCTGAACGTGCACGGTGGCTCCACCCAGAGCGGGACGACCGGTGGGCTGACGTCGGTGATCATCACGGCCGGCAGCACGAAGCTGGTGAACGACCTCGACCCGGCCAGCATGGACGGTGCGCCGAGCTTCGGAGCGATGCGCTCGCGATGCGGCGGGAACTTCGGCCTCATCGTCGATGCATCGAACTCGATCGGCAACCAACTCTCGAACATCAAGACCGGCCTGGTGAAGTTCGTTGACACCTTCCGCGGCACCCCGATCAAGATCCAGATGACCACGTTCGGCGACCGCGGCTGGATCATCGGGAGCGCGGACGGCAAGACGCCTCGCTGGTTCGACATGCTCAACGAGGCAGACGTGACGGCGTTGAAGGCAGGGATCAACAGCATGACCCTGCGGTTCGGGACCAACTACGAAGAGGGCATCTTCCGGATGTTCCGCAACGATGACGGCACCCAACAGACGGTGATCCCGGACACGGTGATGTTCTTCACCGACGGTCAGGTGTACGGCAGCAGGCTCTGGGGCAACAACGTGAAGAGCGGCGGACAGACCTGGACCTTCAACACCGCGAGCGCTCCGACGAACCCGCCCGGCCCGAGTGGGTACGGGTCCACGACCGCACAAGACGCCCAGTTCCGTGCCGAGTACTGGGCAGGCCTCTACCGGGGCATCACGACGCGCTTCATCGGCATTGGCGTCGGCACCGTCACCAAGAACGTCAACAACGTCAAGAGCATCGCCAAGCTGGTGAGCGGCACGACCACCGGTGTCCCCGCCACCACCGACGCGTCAGGCAACTTCAACAACGCCGATGTAGCCAACCTCTACACGCTTCCGGAGTGGGAGAAGTTCGCCGGCGCGGTCGAGGCCATCGCGCTCGCCAAGTGCGGGGGTACCCTGACAGTGCAGACGATCAGGGACGGCTCGCCCCACGACTATCCGGTCAGCTATCAGAACACAGCAGCCAAGCTCGCCAACGGATCCGATGCCGACGTGAACCTGACGACGGTGACGACGTCGGCGTCCTATCCGAGTGGGACGTTCGACTACTCGATCAGCACCGGTGGCTACCTGACCGTCGACATCGTCCCGGCCTCGCTGAGCGACCTCGACGGGTTCTCGCCAGTGGGGTGGAGTTGTCGATCGCGCGGTGCCGATCGCGCGTTCACGGCCATCCCCATCCAAGGCTCGGCCTTCACCGGGATCAGGGTGAAAGTGAACGTCAACGAGGCATTGTCGTGCAAGCTCACCGTCCAATGAGCCCGCTCGGGCACGGACGTGCGGGGCGCGGTCGGGCCCGTCGCGGCTGCGCCCCTCCTGGCGTCGCGGCGTTCGTCTCGAACAATCGTTGGTGAAGTGAGCACGACGTCGAGACTCTGGACAGCCCGTCAGCGGAGGAGCGCCACCGCGGACGCAGCGTCGCGTCCGGACACGGGTTTTTCGGTCATCGAGGTGGTCGTCTCGATCGCCGTGATGGCGATCATCGCAGTGCCCCTGCTCGACTCGTTGTGGGGAGCAGTGCGGGTGTCGTCGTTCGCCAACGAGTCCTCGAGGGTGCAGACCGTCCTCCAGGACGCAGCCGACCGGGTCAACCGCGCACCGCTCGCCTGCAGCTACAGCAATTACGCCCAGGCAGCGGCGCTGGCATTGGGCTGGGACGGCGCCCAGGTGACGACGACCCACAAGCGCTTCGTCCCCGGTGCAACCCCGATGGTTGCCGGCACCTGGCTGAACGGCGCCTGCGCCGGTGCCCAACCCGAGCCTGGAACGCTGCAAATGGTCGTGGTGACAGTGAGCTCACCGCGCCTCGAGATCACGCGCACCATCGAGGTGGTGAAGAGCAGTGTGTGAGCGATGTCGCTCTCGGAGGCTCGCTCCCGGAGCTCCTGCATGCGGTAGGGGCACCCTCGTCGAGCGCGATCGCGGATCGATGCTCGTCCTGACCATGCTGCTCGTCGTGGTGTGCGGGCTGATGATCTTCCCCCTGCTCGACTACGGATCCGGCGTGGTGCGCCAGAGCCGCGTCGCCCACAACAAGGTCGCCCGGATCGAAGGGGCCAAGGCCGGCTTGCGAATGGCGCTCGCCGACCCCATCAAGCTCTATCGCAACTGTGGCGGCACCTCGGTGGCATCGCCATTGAGGCTCAACAATGCCGGGATCTCGGTGCCGATCACGACCACCTGCGCGCAGGTCGCTGCGGCGGCGGCGACCGACACCGGCCGCTATGCCAACGCGATCATCGGCGCCGGTGTGGCCCTCGCCCCGGAGCTGAGCCGGTTGTATCCCGACTCTGCGGGGACCAACGTGAGCAAGTGGATCACCGATTCGACGACGCTCGAAACGTCGAGCAAGGTCTGGCTCCCTGACCTTCCGGTGCACGACCTGACCACGCGACTGGCCTCAGGCTGGACGATGCCGTCGGACTACGGCAACTGCACGGTGTTCTTCCCTGGTACGTACAGCACACCGGTGACGCTCAACCAGGATCGGAACTACTACTTCACGTCGGGTGTCTACTACTTCACGAACGTGCTGACCATCAACAACCCGGCTCGTGTGGTTGTGGGCAGCGGAGCGGTGCCGGGTTGCGCCAGTGACCAGGAAGCTGCGTTCGATGCCAATGGCGCACCCATGATGCATGCCATCACCGGCGCGGGCGCCACCTTCGTCTTCGGTGAGCTCGGTCGGTTCGTCGTCGACACCGTGTCGACGACGGGACAGCTCAGCGTGCAGTTCAACCAGCGCTACGTGGACCCGATCGATCTCAACGGCTTGCCGTCGGCAGGCGTCTCGATGATGTCGGTCAACGGCACCACGAGCAGCGGATCGCTCACGGACTTCACCCAGACCGGCCGCGTGAGCGTCCCCCGATCGTGGGTCGGCGGAGCAACTCGTCGTCTGGCGACGGAGCAGAGCTACGCGCCGTCCACCCGGGTGCCGGCACCCTCGGAATCGCTCGCCACGTTCGGGTCGATCATTGCGGTGCGCGCCCAGCACAACATCCCGGTGAAGCTCCTGGTTCCCGGCTACGTCGCCGTCCCGCAGGGAGCGCTCTCGGTCAACCTGCCCAGCCCGATGACGGCCACCAACAATGTCGAGGCACTGTTCGAGGGCGGGGTGCTCGCAACGAGCGTATGGGTCAGCACAGTGCGGCCGAAGGTGCTGCGTTTCGACGTGGTCCTGCCGATCGTGCAGCGGATGTTCAAGATCACCACGACCACCACGAGCGGGACACCGGCGATCACCTCCACGGCACTGGTGCAGGTGAACCAGAACGGCGCCTACGCCGTGAACTCGTGGGTGGTCGGCTGACCGACCGCAGCTGGTCGAGCGACCCTGCCACAATAGGAGGCGTCGAGGAGGTGCGGGCAATGTGCGGACGGTACGTATCGACGTCGAGCCCCCAGCAGCTCGCCGAGGTGTTCGCAGCCTCGGTCGACGCGGAGCCGCTCGCCGCGAGCTACAACGTCGCTCCGACCAACGAGGTGTATGCAGTGGTCGAGCCTCACGACGGTGATCGGTCGGTGCGCGCCTTCCGTTGGGGGCTGGTGCCTTCGTGGGCCAAGGATGCACGCATCGGGTCGAAGATGATCAACGCTCGCGCTGAGACCCTTGCCGAGAAGCCGGCGTTCAAGACTCTGTTCCGCTCGCGTCGGCTCCTGGTGCCGATGGACGGGTTCTACGAATGGCAGGCCGTCCCGGGGTCGAAGGTGAAGCAACCACTGTTCTTGCACCGACCCGACCGCCAGATCCTCGTCGCGGCCGGGTTGTGGGCTGCCTGGCACGACCCTGCGGAGGGGCCTGACGGGCCGTGGTTGCACTCGCTCACGATCATCACGACCATGGCGAACCAGACCGTTTCGCCGATCCACGACCGGATGCCGGTGTTCCTGTCGCCCGAGCACTGGGACGAATGGCTCGACCCGACCAATCGCGACACCGAGAGCCTCTCGTCGCTCCTGGTACCGGCGCCGGAGTCGCTCCTCACAGCCGATCGGGTCTCGACCGCGGTGAACAACGTCCGCAACAAGGGGCCGGAGCTGATCGAGACCGTCTCGAGCTGAGCGTGCCGCTAGAGGGCGGCGCGGAGCGCAGCTGCAGTCGACTCGAGGTCGGCGCGATCGGCCGTGCGCGCGGCGTTGGCGAAGTCGAGTTGGCGCATGCTGTTGGTCGGCACCACGTGCAGGTGGGTGTGCGGCACCTCGTAGCCGGCGATGATCAACCCGACACGTTCGCAGGCAAAAACGGCTTGCTGGGCGCGCCCGACCCGGTGGGCGACGGCGAAGAGATGAGCTGCCAGGTCGGGCTCGAGGTCGACCCAGTGGTCGACCTCGGCGATTGGCACGACCAGCGCATGGCCGGGCGCGAGGGGGTTGATCGACATGAACACGACGCACCGGTCGTCGCGGTGGACGAATGTGCCGGGGATCTCGCCGTCGATGATGCGCGTGAAGATCGTCGCCATCAGACGAATCCGCCCGACGCTGCGAAGACATCACCGTTGCAGTACGAGCTCTCCGGCCCGGCGAGGAAGCGGACGAGCTCGGCCAACTCGTCGACAGTGGCCATGCGTCCTCGCGGGATCTGCATCACGATGCCGGCCATCATCATCGGGTCCATCGGCGCGAGCAGGGGAGTGTCGACCCAGCCCGGGCACACGGCATTCACCCGGACACCGAAGGGAGCGACCTCCTGGCCGACCGACTTGGTGAGGGCGATGATGCCCGCCTTCGCAGTGGCGTAGTGGAGCGCGCCCGCGAGCGGCCGCAACCCGAGCACCGACGAGATGTTCACGATCGAGCCCGTGCGTGCGGGAGTCATGTGGCGCAGCGCTGCACGTGTGCCGTAGAAGGCGCCGTAGAGGTGCACCTTGATCATCCTGTCCCAATCGGCATCGCTCAACCCGACGGTCGAATCGGGCGGCACCATGTCGGCCAGTCGACCCTCCATCCGCTTCATCTGGTTCTCGATCGAGCGGGCGGTCCGCGCCGGGTCCGGGGGTGGCGCGATGCCGGCGTTGTTGACCAGGATGTCGAGACGGCCATGCCGAGCGACCGCCTTGTCGACCTCGGCATCGAAGGCGGCCGAGTCGCAGACGTCGAACACAGCGGTGTCGCCTCCGATGTCGATGGCGACCGCCGACGCAGCGTCGGCGCTGATGTCGTTGACGACGACCGTCGCCCCGTCTGCGGCGAGGCGTCGGGCGAAGGCCGCCCCGAGGCCGGATCCGGCACCGGTGATGAACGCCACCTGGCCGCTGAGTGAACCATGTTCCATGCAGCGATCGTAGGTGCTGGAGCAGATGGCGCCTGGCTTGTACGCTCGCCGCAATGGCCGGTACCGACACCCTCCCGTCGACAAACCGGTTCCTCACAGCGCCGAACGCCTTCACCCTGCTCAGGCTGTGCTGCCTCCCGCTGTTCCTGTGGCTCCTGATCGGTCGCGATGAGGTGGCCGGAGCAGGCTGGCTGCTGCTCGCGATCGGGGCGACCGACTGGGTGGACGGCTGGCTGGCCCGGCGCTTCGACCAGGTGAGCGACTTCGGGAAGGTCTTCGACCCGACAGCTGATCGGCTGCTGTTCTTCGTGTCGTTGACCGCCGTGATCGCCTACGGCATCGAGCCCACTTGGTTCTTCGTGCTGGTGCTCGTGCGTGAGGTGCTGGTCGGTGCGACCATGGCGATCGCCACGATCGCGTTCAAGATGCAGCGCTTCGACGTGACCTACCGCGGGAAGCTCGCGACCTTCCTCCTGATGGGTGCCATCCCGGCGCTCATCGTCGGTTCCGACGAGTCGTTCCCGACGCACGAGTTCTGGTGGGCGCTCGGCTGGACCGTCGGGATCCCTGCCCTGATCCTGAGCTACGTCGTCGCCGCGGCCTACGTCCCGCTCGTGCGCGACGGAGTCCGCGCTGGTCGAGCTGCTCACCTCTCATCGAACCAGCCGGAGGAGGCCTCGTGAAGGCGGTCATCATGGCCGGGGGAGAGGGCACCCGTCTGCGGCCGCTCACCTCGAACGCGCCCAAGCCGATGCTCCCCATCGCCAATCGTCCGATGATGGAGCACGTCATCCACCTGCTGAAGCGCCACGGCTTCGACGAGATCGTCGTGACGGTTGCCTTCCTGGCGAGCCACATCACCACGTACTTCGGCGACGGCAGCGAGCTCGGCGTCTCTATCCGCTACGCCGACGAGCCGATTCCTCTCGGGACGGCCGGAAGCGTCGGCAACGCACGCGACTTCCTCGACGAGACCTTCCTCGTCATCTCCGGCGATGTGCTCACCGACATCGACCTTGGCAAGGTGCTGGCCTTCCACCGCGAGCGGGGCTCGATGGCGACGATCGGCCTCACGGCGGTCGACAACCCACTCGAGTTCGGGATCGTGATCACTCGAGACGACGGCTCGATCGAGCGCTTCCTCGAGAAGCCGACCTGGGGTCAGGTCTTCAGCGACACCATCAACACGGGCATCTACGTGCTCGAACCGGAGATCTTCGACTACATCCCGAGCGGCCGCAGCGTCGACTTCTCCGGCGAGGTCTTCCCGGCCCTGCTCGAGGCAGGCAAGCCGCTCTTCGGCGCAGTCGTGGAGGGCTACTGGGAAGACGTCGGCACCCTCGAGGCCTACTTGTCGGCCCATAAGGACGTGCTCGACCAGAAAGTGGTGGTCGACATCCCGGGTTTCCGGGTGAACGAAGGCGTCTGGCTGGGGGAAGGCGCCGAGGTCTCCCCGGATGCAGAGGTGCAGGCCCCGTGTGTGATCGGACCCGGTTGCATCGTCGACGCAGGGTGTCGCCTGGGGGAGTACACGGTGCTCGGGTCGAATGTGCGGGTGCTCCGCGACGCAGAGCTCGAGCGCACCGTGGTCCACGACAACGTCTACGTCGGACCCGGCTCTCGCATCCGGGGCGCCATCGTTGGGCGGAGCTCCAGCATTCGCAGCAACGTCCGCGTCGACGAGGGTGTCGTGATGGGCGACGAGGTGTTCGTCGGCTCCAACGCGATCATCACGGGCGACGTCAAGATCTACCCGTTCAAGACGGTGGAGGACGGGGCGGTCGTCAACACCTCGATCGTTTGGGAGAGCAAAGGGGCGCGCAGCCTCTTCGGCCGCGACGGGGTCAAGGGCCTGGCGAACGTCGACATCACCCCCGAGCTCGCCACGCGGGTCGCCATGGCCTACGGCACGTCGTTGCGCAAGGGCGCGACCATTGTCACGTCGCGCGACTCGAGCCGTGCTGCCCGGATGCTGAAGCGGGCGATGATGGCGGGACTGAACGCAGCAGGCATCGACGTGCTCGACCTCGAGGTGGCGAGCGTGCCGGTGACTCGGTTCCTCGCCCGGTCACCGCGTGCATTCGGTGGGCTCACCGTCCGTCTCGACCACGACGTCGACCGGGTGGTGGTTCGATTCTTCGACACAGCTGGCACCGACATCACCGAAGACGCCCAGCGCAAGATCGAGCGCCTATTCCAACGCGAGGACGCCCGTCGAGCCCTCGCCGAGGACATCGGCGACATCCAGTTCCCGCATCGAGCGCTCGAGGAGTACACCGTTGCCCTCGAGGCGACGGTCGAGACCGCTGCCATCCGTGCCTTCGGGTTCAAGCTCGTCGTCGACTACTCCTTCGGTGCTGCCAGCGCAGTCATGCCGACCCTGCTCGGCAAGCTCGGGGCCGACGTGTTGGCGGTCAACCCCTACGTGTCGACCGCGGGTCGGGTCGGGTTTGATGCGGTCGCCGGCCTCGAGCGAGTCGCTGCGCTCGTCCGCGCCTCGGGTGCCCACCTCGGCGCGCTGATCGACCCGGACGGCGAGCGTTTGCGGCTCGTCGACGACCAGGGGCGCATCCTCACCGACACCGAGGCCCTGCTGGCCTTCGTCGAGCTCGTGTCCGACTTCCTCGTGGGCGACACCATCGCGCTCCCGACGAACATCACCCTGCGCGCGTCCGAGATCGCCGGAGCGCATGGCGTCCAAGTCGTTCCGACGAAGCTGTCGACCGCGGCCCTCATGGTGGCGGCCAGTGATCCGGTAGTCGGTTTCGCCGCCGACGGGGCGGGTGGGTACATCCTGCCGGGCTTCATGCCGGCCTTCGACGGTGCCGCAGCGCTGCTCAAGATGCTCGACCTCCTTGCTCGTAGCTCGCGGCCCCTCAGCGAGGTGGTCGACACACTTCCGCGGGTGCACCTCGTCCACGACACAGTGGTGACGCCGTGGGACCAGAAGGGCATGGTCATGCGCAGCCTGATGGAGATGGCACCACGCGACGTCGAACTGGTCGACGGTGTGAAGATCGGGCACGGGAGCGGCTGGGTCCTTGCACTCCCGGATCCCGAAGAGCCCGTGACCCATCTGTGGGCCGAGGCGGCGACCGATGTCGAGGCCCGTCAACTGGTCCAGGAGTACGCCCGCCGCATTCGCCAACTCGTCCGCTGAGGGCTACCGGCCGCTGAACCGGCGCGGCTAGCTTGGAAGGAATGGGCGTTCCCGACGATCTCCTCTACTCGAGCGATCACGAGTGGGTTGCGATCACCGGTTCTCGGGCACGGATCGGCCTGACGGACTACGCCCAGGACGCTCTCGGCGACGTCGTCTACGTGCAGGCGCCTGCCGTCGGCAGCTCGGTGAAGGCCGGGGGCACCCTCGGTGAGGTCGAGAGCACCAAGTCGGTGAGCGACATCTATGCGCCGCTGTCGGGCACCGTGAGCGCCGCCAACGATGCGCTCGGCACACAGCCCGAACTGCTCAACAGCGACCCCTATGGCGCGGGCTGGATCTGCGAGATCGAGCTCTCCGACATCGACGAGATCAGCATCCTCCTCGACGCCGGTGGCTACCGGGCCCTGATCGAGGGCTAGAGTCGCGCCCGCCATGGGGTACGTGTTCTGCAACCAGTGTGGCCATCGGAACCCAGCCGAGTCGGTCTTTTGTTCGTCCTGCGGGGCGCTGCTCGACCGACCGGTCGATCACACCATCGTGTTGTCGAAGATCGATCCGCTCCAGGACGCACCCGGCTCGGCCGACGACGTGGTCGTCGACCTGGGCGCGCTGGCCCCGGAAGTCGCGTCGCTCGTCGTCCGGAGTGGTTCGCAGGCAGGCTCGACCTTCGCGCTGCGGGCTGCGGTCACCAACCTCGGCCGCCACCCGGACAGCGAGATCATGCTCGACGACATCACCGTGTCGCGTCGACATGCGCAGATCGTGCGCACGGGCACTGGCTACAGCATCATCGACGACGGCTCGTTGAACGGCACCTACGTGAACGCCGAACGGGTCGACCGCGCCGAGCTCCACCAGGGCGACGAGATCCAGATCGGCAAGTTCCGCCTGGTGTTCTTCGCCCTCGGGGAGCCAGCGTCGTGAGCAGCGGGGTCAACGAGAGGCCTTATCTCTCGATCGGAGAGGTGCTCGGTCTGCTCCTCGAAGAGTTCCCGGATGTCACCATCTCCAAGATCAGGTTCCTCGAGAGCCAGGGGCTCATCGAGCCGGAGCGCACGTCCTCGGGTTACCGGAAGTTCTACGACGCCGACATCGAGCGGCTACGGGTGATCCTGCGCGAGCAGCGGGAGAACTATCTCCCGCTGCGAGTGATACGCGATCGCCTCGAGACGGGTGAGATCGACGACTCTGGTTCGATGCCGCTGCCACGTGGGCTGCGCAACGTCGTCCCGTTCGCCGCAGACGACGATCACACCGACGGCATCGAGCGCGACGACCCCACCGGCACGGTGTCGAGGAACGCTGCCTCCGTCGTGACCAATCGGCACCCCGCTGCTCAGGCGCGAACGCTCGCAGCGGTGCAGACACCGGTTCATCCCGCACCGAGGGCACCCGAGCCCGAGCCGAGGGTCTACGTGCGGCCCGAGTTCTGCACGCTGGCTGGTCTCAGCGCGCAGCAGCTCAGCGAGCTCGAGTCGTTCGGACTGATCGCTGGGCAGGGGACCGGGTCCGGCGCCACCTACACCGATGCCGATCTGCAGGTGGCACGAATCGCTGCTGGGTTCCTGCGCCAGGGCATCGAGCCGCGCCACCTGCGGGCGTGGCGGCAGGCCGCCGAGCGCGAGGTGGCGCTGATCGAGCAGCGGGTCGCACCCTTGCTCCGACAGCGCAACCCGCGAGCCCGCTCCGACGCGGGAACAACGGCGACTGAGATGGCTGCGCTCGGTGCGCAACTGCGGGCTGCGCTGGTCGCATCGATGATGCACCAGTTCCTCGATCACTGACCCGGCGTCGCCGACGCGCCGGCGCCAGGAGTCGGTACGATCGAAGCGTGGTGCCGATGGAGTTGGTCGGGGTGAGGGTCGAGGTGCCGGCGAACACGCCTGTCGTCGTCCTGCGCGAGATGAGCGGCCAGCAGCGGCTGCTCCCGATCGTGATCGGCTCGCCGGAGGCGTCATCGATCCACGCTGCGCTCGAGGGCATCGAGCCACCACGTCCGCTCACCCACGACCTGATGGTCGATGTGCTGTCCGCACTCCAGGCCTCCGTCGTCCAGGTGGTCATCACCGAGATGCGCGACCACATCTTCTATGCCGAGTTGCACGTCCGCGACGCGGCAGGTGCCGAGCACCACGTGTCGAGCCGTCCCTCCGATGGCCTCGCCATCGCCGCGCGCACCGGGTGCCCGATCTTCGCGACCGAGGAACTGCTTGCCGAGGCCGGCCAGGTCCCGCCGGCCGCGGAGGAGGACGACGAGGCGATCATCGACGAGTTCCGCGACTTCCTCGACGATCTCAACCCGGACGATTTCCGCGCCGACTGACGCGTGCGTTCCGCGCGATATCTCGCGCGGAGGGTGGTTGAACCTGCTCACACGTGCCGCTAGGGTGACGCTCGGGTCACGTCGACGTAGTTACGTGCGTGTGATCCGTGACCGGCGGGCGGCACGACCTGTGCGACCGTGCCCAGAACGAGTTCGACGAGGTGTGCGACATGGCGGACGAGCAGGGATACAGCGGGACACGTGCAGCCCGGATCGTGGGCATCACGTATCGGCAGCTCGATTACTGGGCTCGCACAGACCTGGTCCGGCCATCGCTGACCGACGCGAGCGGCAGTGGCTCGCGCCGCTCGTACTCGTACCGTGACCTGCTCGAGCTGCGGGTGATCAAGAGCTTGCTCGACGCAGGCATCCGGCTCGAAGCAGTCCGGCAGGCGTTCAGCTACCTCCGTGAGCACGTCGATGTCGACATCGCGGCCGCCCATCTCGTCATCAGCGGGAGTGACGTCGTCCTGTGTGACGGCGACACCTTGATCGACGTCTTGCGGAACGCCGGGCAGGGTGTCCTCAACGTGTTGCCGATCGGCGGCGTGAAACTCGAGCTCGACCAACAGCTCGTCACCCTCGACGAACGCGACGTGGTGCCGCCAGCAGCCGCTCTCGCTCGATGAGCGCCTAGCTCGCGACGGGCAGTGGGGTGCTCTGGACCCCACTGGCGCGACAGTCTGCCCCGCAGCGGTGCCGCGTGAGGCGCTGACTCGAGGTCGTGAGCACCTCGGTCAGGCGCGACGCGACGACCCGGCTGCGCTGGCGGCCTTCTTCGTCGGAGACGCTTTCTTCGCTGGTGCGGCCTTCTTCGCTGGTGCGGCCTTCTTCGCTGGTGCGGCTTTCTTCGCTGGTACAGCGTTCTTCGCTGGTGCAGCTTTCTTGGCTGGCGCGGCAGCGGACGATGCCTGTCGTGGGCGGGCCGGTGACCGCTCGGCGGGTGCTGCCGCGGTCCCGCCAACGTCGGCGAAGGTTGCGAGCTGTGTTGCCCGACGGACGAGATCGCCGGGGCTCGATCCCCGCAGCGCACTGAGGTTCTTCAGACCGAGCAGACCACCTGCGTTCTCTGCGAGTTGGGCAAGAGGTTGCAGACCCTTGGCGAGATCACCGAGCAGGTCGACTGCCGAGCCCATCCTGTCGACGATGACATCGCCCGCCTTGATCGTCCGGGTCACCTGCGGCATGAACGCACGTATGGGCGGCTCGACATCGTCGAGGAGGGTGTTGACCCGATCGGCGATGCGGCCCATCTGCTCCATGGTGGAACCGAATTGCTCGACGAGGCGGAGGAAGTCGTCGAGCCCCTTTTGGAACTGCCCGAACGACTTGGTGATCTGCGACAGGGGGTTGCTCTGGCCGAACAGGCCGAGCAGATCACCCATTCCCGAACCGGCTCCGGACGACGATGCGCTCATGCGCTCACCGTATCGCTGCCGCCGTGCCCGCCGTGACGATCCCTGGTCGGAAGCGGGTGTCGGCGGTGCCGCAGGTCGGGCTCTCGAGGATGCCCTGCTCCACCGCCGTCGCCAGTGTGCAGCGCCGGGCCCGGCCGGTCAGCGCTCGCCGAGGGGCGATTCGAGCTGACGTCGCACTGCGTCGCGGATCTGCTCGTCGAAGCTGCGGATGTGGGCCTCGGAGAGTGCTGCCGCACGCTCGGCCTCCGCGTCGGAGAGGGCCTCGAGGATCTCGACGTGCTCGGCGACAGCGTGGGCCATGTCATCGACGTCGGCGAGGTACATGTGCCATAAGCGATCGCTCTGCGCATAGAGCATGTCGAGGGTGTCGGTGAGGAATCGGTTGTCGGCTGCCTGCCAGACGATCTCGTGGCATCGCCGGTCGATCGCCATCAGCTCATCGGCCGTGGCTCCGGGACGCGCTTCGGCGAGTGCGGCCGCCATGTGCTCCCAGTGGTGCGGCTTCGAGCGGGCGCACGCAAGGCGCGCCGCGAAGGGTTCGAGCATCGCTCGGGTCTCGTAGAGCAGGGTCAGTTCGGCGACCTCGATGCCCGACACGTACATCCCGCGTCGCGGCATCACGGTCACGAACTGGTCGCGGACCAGCCGCTGGAGCGCCTCACGGATAGGAGTCCGGCTGATGCCCAGGCGTTGCTGCAACGCATCGTCGTCGATGACATCCCCGGGCGCGAGCTCGAGGCGCACGATCATCCGACGGATCTCGTGGTACGCGCGCTCGCTCAGTGATTCCGACATCGCTTCACCTTCGCTGCACCTCGGCTGGGCCTCGGCTGCATCTGTTCGGTCGGCCCGCCCACTTCCGAGCGGTATCCGACTGTGATATGGTCAAGATATATCAGTGACCGAGCTCCGACAACCGGAGCGTTCGTGCAGGAGCAACCATGAGCGAAGCGTCCACCCCGACCGTCCCGTCCACCGCGAAGGTCGTCGTGATCGGTGCCGGCATCGTCGGCAACTGCCTCGTCGGCCATCTGAGCCGACTCGGATGGACCGACATGGTGCTCATCGACAAAGGCCCGCTGCCGAACCCGGGCGGCTCGACCGGCCACGCGTCGAACTTCATCTTCCCGACCGACCACAACAAGGAAATGGCCTTCCTCACGGTCGAGAGCCAGAACCAGTACATCGACCACGGGCTCAACCACACCTGCGGCGGCATCGAGGTGGCACGCGAGCCCCAGCGCCTCGAGGAGTTCAAGCGGCGGATGACGTCGGCGAAGGCATGGGGCATCGACGCCCGCCTCGTCACCCCGGCCGAGATCAAGGAACTCGTTCCCTTCGTGAACGAGGACATCCTGCTCGGCGGCTACTACACCCCGAGCGTCTCGGTGGTGGACTCTCTCGCCACCGGCACCCGGATGCGCGAAGAGGCCGTGACCGCCGGCGTTCTCCAGGTCTTCGCCAACACCGAGGTCTACGACATCGAGACCGAGGAGCGTCCGGGGATGCTCCCGAAGGTGAGGGCAGTCGTCACATCGAAGGGCCGGATCGAGGCC
Source organism: Ilumatobacteraceae bacterium (assembly GCA_040398525.1). Taxonomy (GTDB): domain Bacteria; phylum Actinomycetota; class Acidimicrobiia; order Acidimicrobiales; family Ilumatobacteraceae; genus VFMC01. Next base: position 14,564 of record JBBATY010000009.1, read on the forward strand.
GACCACGTGGTCATCGCCTGCGGTGTCTGGAGCCCGCGTGTGGCCGCGATGGCCGGCGCCAACATCCCGCTCACCCCGGCAGTGCACCAGATGGCCGATGTCGGCCCGCTCGACGTGCTGGTCGAGACCAACACCGAAGTCGCGTTCCCGATCATCCGCGACATGGACACGTTCTGCTACGAGCGCCAGTCGGCCGGCTCGATGGAAGTGGGGAGCTATGCCCACCGGGCGATCCTGATGCGTGCCGACGACATCCCGTCCAACGAAGCATCAGCGCTGACGCCGACCGAGCTGCCTCTCACCTACGACGACTTCGACCCGCAGCTCGAGCAGGCGATCGAGCTGATGGAGATGCTGGGCGACGCCGAGATCAAGTACGCCATCAACGGTCTGCTCAGCCTCACACCCGACGCCAACCCGGTGCTCGGCGAGACGGTCGAAGTCCGCAACCTGTGGAGCGCTGCCGCAGTCTGGATCAAGGAAGGCCCTGGGATCGCCCAGCTCGTCGCCGAGTGGATGACCTACGGCTACCCGCACATGTGCGATCCGCATGGCAGCGACATCTCGCGCTTCTACCCGCACGAGAAGACCGAGTGGCACATCAACGCGCGCTGCAACGAGCACTTCAACAAGACCTATGGCATCGTGCACCCGCGCGAACAGTGGGCCAGTCAGCGCGGCATGCGCCGCAGCCCGTTCTACGCTCGCGAGGAGGCGCTCGGCGCAACCTTCTTCGACGCTCGCGGCTGGGAGCGGCCGCAGTGGTACTCGTCGAACGAGCACCTGATGGTGAAGTTCGGCGACGCCTGCAAGGCGCGCACCCACGAATGGGACGCCCGGTGGTGGCACCCGGTCATCAACGCCGAGCACTTGCAGATGCGCGAGAGCGTCGGCATGGTCGACCTGACAGCGTTCAACGAGTTCGACTTCGAGGGCCCGAAGGCGATGGAGTTCCTGCAGTGGGTGTGCGTCAACAACGTCGACGTACCCGTGGGCCGCAGTGTCTACACCCCGTTGCTCACCGAGCACGGTGGGTTCCGTAGCGATCTCACCATCCAGCGCCTCGGCCAGCACCAGTACCGTGTCATCACGGGCGCGTTCGACGGTGGCCGCGACAACTACTGGTTCACCAAGTGCCTCGAGGAGTTCAACGCTGCGCACGGCCTCGGCTCGTGCACCTTCACCGATCGCTCGCAGGGCCTCTGCACGATCGGGGTGTGGGGCCCGAACGCCGCAGCCACCATGGCCAAGATCGTCACCGATCACACCACCGCCGCGTACGACCTGAGCCAGGAGGGCTTCCCGTACGGCGCAGTCCGCGAGGTCTACATCGACGGCATCCCGGCCACCATGTTCCGCATCAGCTACGTCGGCGAGAACGGGTGGGAGATCTACACCCGTATGGAGCACGGCCTGAAGCTGTGGGACGCGATCTGGGCCGCAGGCCAGGACTTCGGGATCATCCCCGTCGGCATCGGGGTGTACGCCGTGACCGGTCGCATCGAGAAGGGCTACCGGCTGATGGGCGCCGAGCTCGAGAGCGAGTACACACCGGTCGAAGCAGGGCTCGCCCGGCCCAAGGTGAAGTCGGCCGACTTCATCGGCAAGTCGGCCTACCTCAAGGCGCGCGACGAGGCACCGGCAGCCATCATGTGCACGTTGTCGATGGACAGCCAGCGCTGCGCCGACGGCTACGACCGCTTCCCGACCGGAGGCAACGAGCCGATCCTCACCCTCGCCGGTGAGCGGATCGTCGACGCCAAGGGCCGCGTCTCGCGAGTCACCACCGCCGGAGCTGCACCCTCGCTCGGCAAGTACCTGCTGTTGGCGTACCTCCCGCCGGAGCACGCCGTCGAGGGCGCGAAGCTGCAGGTCATGTACATGAACGAGTGCTACCCGGTCACCGTCGAGCGGGCCGGGGCCACGCCGTTGTTCGATCCCGACGACAGCCGGATGAAGAGCTGACATGAGGGTCCTCGTGTGCGTCAAGCGCGTCCCGGCCCCGGGAGCACGAATCAACATCACCTCCGATGGTCGGGCCATCGACACCGCGTATCTCGCCTTCACCACGAGCCCGCACGAAGAGTGTGCGGTCGAGGAGGCCGTGCAGCTCGTCGAGCGCCACGGAGGCGAATCGACGGTGCTGACACTGGGCCCAGCAGAGGCTGACGAGCAGCTGCGGTACGCAGCGAGCCTCGGCGTCACCAGAGCCGTGCTGTTGCCGACCGATGGGAGCGACTGGGACCCCCAGCGCACCGCCAAGGCGCTCACGGAGGCAATCTTGTCGATCGAGGCGACCGACGGCGCGTTCGACCTGATCCTGTTCGGCAACGAGTCTGCGGACTCGGGCGGCTTCCAGGTCGGTGTCCGTGTGGCGCGAGCACTCGGTCGCCCGATCGTGAACGGAATCAAGGGGATCGAGGTCGGTGACGGCACGGTCTCCGCCCGGCGCGAGGCCGAGGCGGGGATGGAGGTCTACGAGCTCCCGATGCCGGCCGTGCTCGGCGTGAAAGAGGGGATCAACCTGCCCCGCTATCCGACGCTCAAGGGCCGCTTGGCATCGAAGAAGGTCGACGTCGGTCAGATCGCGCCGCACGGCGAGCCCGGGGGACAGGCACTGGTGACGCTCGCCCAACCGGCAGAGCAGGTCAGCAGCACGATCATCCTCGGCACCGGCCCGGAAGCCGCTGCAGCCGTGGTCGACGTGCTCGAGGAACTGGGGGTGCTGAAGTGAAGGTCCTCGTGATCGCCGAGCACGACCGGGGCTCACTGGCCGCCGCCACGCTCGAGGCCCTCACTGCAGCGCGTGGCCTCGGCACCGTTCACGCCGTCACCCTCGGTGCGGCGGCCGATGGACTGGCTGGCGACCTTGCGACCTATGGTGCCAGCGCGGTGCACCAGGTCCATCACGATCTGCTCACCGACTACGGGCCCGAGGCCTGGGGCGACGCTGTCGCCCAACTGGTGTGGTCGTTGGAGCCGGACGTGGTGCTGGCCTGCGGCACCGATCGGGGCAACGAGGTGATGGCCCACCTGGCCGCGATCACCGACCTGCCCTTCGTCGCCAACTGCGTCGAGGTCGTCCCGTCGGACGGTCCGTGGGCGATCACCAGGGTTCGCTGGGGCGGATCGTTGCTCGAGCAGTGCACATTGAGCGCCGGACGCAAGCTGATCAGCTTTGCCCATCACGCCGTCGAGGCGACGGAGCACCCGGCCGAGAGCGCGGTGTCGACGTTCGTGCCCGGCCTGGCCGGGTCGGCTGCCCGTACGACAGTGCGTGCGCGTGTCGAGCGAGCTGCAGGAGTCACCCTGGCGACCGCCCCGGTGGTGGTGGGTGGTGGTCGAGGTGTCGGCTCCCCGGACGGTTTCGCCCCGCTGGAAGAGCTCGCCGGATTGCTCGGCGGCGTGGTCGGCTGTTCGCGTGCGGTCACCAACAACGGGTGGCGCAGTCACACCGATCAGGTCGGTCAGACGGGCACCCGAATCGCGCCGGACCTGTATTTCGCCTGCGGCATCTCCGGTGCGATCCAGCACTGGGTCGGGGCGATGGCCTCGAAGAAGATCCTCGCGATCAACACCGATCGAGAGGCGAACATGGTCACCAAGGCCGACTACGCAGTGATCGGCGACCTCCATCAGGTCATCCCCGCGATCAGCGCCGAGATCCGACGCCGTCGCAGCTAGCCATGGTTGACTGAGCGGGTGAGCTCTGCGCCTGTCACTGCAGCGGTGATGACGTCGTCGCGCCGTTCACTGATGCTGGCCACGTGGGGCCTGATGGCAGCGGTGGGCATGGTGCTGCTGTCAGGAGGCATGTTCAGCACCCTGCTCGGCGTGCGTGCCGAGTTGGAGGGCCTGCCGACGGTGCTCAGTGGCGCCATCAGCGGCGCCTACTACGCCGGGTTCCTGGTGGGGTCGCGGTTCGCGCTGCGGGCGCTCGGCAAGGTGGGTCACATCCGAGTGTTCGGCGCGCTCACGGCAATGTTGTCGGCTGCGGTGCTGGCCATCGGTCTCCTCGATCTGCCCGTGTTGTGGCTCCTGCTGCGGGCCGTCACGGGGTTGTGCTTCGCCGGGGTGTATGTGGTCGCCGAGTCATGGCTGAACGGCCTTGCCACCAACGAGATCCGTGGCCGCCTGCTGGCCACCTATGCGGTGATCGTCGCAGCCAGCTACGGCGTCGGCCAGTTGGCCGTGTTCGACTTCGACGCGCAAGCTGTGACGGGCTACGCCATCGCTGCCATCATCGCCTCGCTTGCTGTCGTGCCGGTGGCGATGTCGGAGCAGGCGACGGTGCCGGAAGCCCAGGAGCACAGCCGGTTGTCGATGCGCGAACTGGCGCAGATCGTCCCCACGGGCATGGCCACCAACCTGCTGGTCGGCTTGGCACACGGGTCGATGATGGGCATGGCAGCCGTGTATGCCACCCGCGAGGGCCTCAGCGTGGGCCGCACCGGTCTGCTGCTGGCGGCGCTGCAGCTGGGTGGCATGGTGATGACCTTCCCGGTGTCGGCAGCGTCCGACGAGATCGACCGGCGCGTCGTCGGTGTCGTGGCGTGCCTGGGGGCGATGGTCGCCGGTGGGTTGCTGCTGCTCGGTCCGGCCTCCAGCCCGATGGCCGTGGTGCTGATGATCGTCGTGGGTGGGTTCAGCTATCCGCTGTACTCGATCGCCGCGGCCTACACCAACGACTGGCTCGACCCCGACCAACTCAGTGCTGCCGCCAGTCAGCTCGTCACCCTGTACGGCATCGGGGCGATGATCGGCCCGTTCGTGGGAGCCGGATTCATCGATGTGCTGGGCACCCAGGGGTACCTCTGGTCGATCATCGTGCTGCACGGCGTCATCGCACTGTTCCTCGCGTACCGCATCCGTGCCTGGCACGCCCCGCTGACCACGCGACCCTGGAGCGAGACGTCAGTGCCGGCCCGAGCATTCTTCGTGCCCGCCAACATCGTGTCGATGGGTATCCACCGCCGCCGCCGACCGCGCCCGTAGGGGTGGTCGTGAGCGCGGCCTCGACGCGCGGGAAGCCGCGTGCGCGCTCGGGAAGATGGAGGTCAGGAGAGGCGGGCGAGTTGCGCCTGCTGCCACTGGGCGGTGGCGTCGACGTTGTTGAACGTGAACACGTGCAGACCCTCGATGCCCAGCTCGACGCCGGCCTTGCTGAGTGGAGCGATGAGCTTGGTCGGGTCGTAGCCGCCGGGGGTGAAGAAGCGGCCCATGATGCCTTTGTTCTTCTTCACGTAGCGCACCGACGAACCGATACCGAGGCGCACGCTCATCGTGATCAGCTTCGTGCGGTCGATGACGCCCGGCACACCGATGTGCACCGGCAGCGTGAGGCCGGCCTTGCGCTCAGCAGCGAGCCAGCGCTTGATCTGGTCGGCGTCGAAGCACATCTGTGTGCTGGCAAAGCCCTCGACACCTGCTTCTGCAAGCAGCGCCTGCTTGGCGTGCAAGGCCTCGTGCATCACGGACGGGTCGAACATCGCGTGACCATCGGGGTACGAGGTGACACCGATGCGGGTGACGCCCGAGTCAGTGCCCAGGAAGTCGCGCAGCCAGTCGACCGCACCCTCGTACGGGCCGGCGGCCTCAGGGGCGTCGCCGGCGACGAGGAAGATCTCGGTGAGGCCGTTGGTCTTGCACCACGCGGCCAGCTCGGCAACGTGGTCGGGGCCGGTGGTGAGGCGGGCTGAGAAGTGCGGCACGGCCAGGTGACCCTTGGCCTGCAGGCGGAGGGTCAGCTCCTGGGTGGCGGCGATGCCCTTGGCCGGCGAACAGGTGACCGACACCGAGCACCCGGTGGGCAGGAAGTCGATCTGGGCCTCGAGGTTCTTCATCGGGATCACCTCGTAGCGCGCCTCGGCGACGAGGTGGCGCTGCAGGCTGGAGGGTGACTGGGGGAGCGGTGCGGCCGACATGGGGTTCCTGTTCCGAGTAGGTCGATGCGTGCGGTTGGCTGGAAAGAGAGGGTGTGATGTTCGTCAGGCGAATTCGTCGGGCAGTTCGGCCTTGCGACGGGCGATGAAGTCGAGCAGCTCGGCGTCGATCGCGTCGTCGATGAACGGGGCTTCGTAGTCGGCAAGGCGCCGCTTCCACAGGGCATTGGCGCGCTGGGCGGCGTCGAGGCCGCCCTCTTCGCTCCACTGCTCGTAGCTCGAGTTGTCGGCGGTGTCGCTGCGGTAGAACGCGGTCTCGAAGTTGGCCAGCGTGTGGCCGGTGCCGAGGAAGTGTTGGCCGGGCTCGTTCTCGCGGAAGGCCGACATCGCCTGCGCGTTCTCGCTCAAGTCGAGGCCGCGGACGAACGTCGTCATCATGCCGAGCTGGTCGTGGTCGAGCACGAACTTCTCGTAGCCGATCGCCAGGCCCCCCTCGAGCCAGCCTGCGGCGTGGAGGACGAAGTTGACGCCACCCATGACGGTGGGCAACAGGGTCGCTGCGCTCTCGTAGGCGGCCTGGGCATCGGGCAGTTTCGAGGCCGTCAACGAGCCGCCGGAGCGGAAGGGCACACCGAGCCGCCGGGCGAGGGCCGCCATCGTGTAGAGCACGATGGCCGGCTCAGGGGTGCCGAAGGTCGGCGCCCCGGTCTGCATGCTCATCGAACTGGCGAACGAGCCGAGGATCACCGGCGCACCGGGGCGGATCAGCTGGGTGAACGCCATCCCGGCGAGCGCCTCGGCGAGTGTCTGGGCGCACACGCCGGCCGAGGTGGCGGGAGCCATTGCTCCGGCCAGGATGAACGGGGTGATGATCGTCGCCTGGTTGTTGCGGGCGTAGCACTCGGCTGCCGCAAGCATGGTGCCATCCCACACGAGTGGCGACGAGGCATTGATCAGGCTGGTCATCACGGTGCGATCCTGCAGGTCGCCGCCGAAGGCGATGCGCGCCAGGTCGACGCTGTCCTGCGCCCTCGAGCCGGCGGTCACCGATCCCATGAACGGCTTGTCACCGAAACGGAGATGGGCGTACACCATGTCGAGGTGGCGCTTGCTCACCGGGACGTCGACCGGCTCGCACACTGTCCCGCCGGAGTGGTGGAGGTAGGGCGACATGTGCGCCAACTTCACGAAGTTCTGGAAGTCGGCCAGGGTGGCGTACCGCCGGCCGTTGTCGAGGTCGTGCACGAATGGCGAGCCGTAGTTCGGCGCGAACACCGTCGTGTCGCCGCCGATGACGACGCTGTTCGCGGGATTGCGCGCGTGCTGGGTGTAGGCGGCGGGCGCGGAGGCCTGCACGATGCTGCGACACAGACCGCGAGGGAAACGGACCCGGGTACCCGAGACCTCGGCGCCTGCAGCTGCGAACACGGGGAGCGCCGACGGGTAGTCGCGGATCTCGACGCCGATCTCGGCGAGGATGGTCTCGGCGTTCTGCTCGATGATCGCCAGGCCCTCGTCGCTCACCAGCTCGTAGGGCTTCATGGTCCGCGTCAGGTACGCCACCCGCTCGATCGCGTGCGACGCGCGCATCGCTTGGCGGCCGGCACGCCCGCCGGAGCGACGACCGCCGCTCGACGGGGCCTCAGCGGTTGCTGGTTCGGTCATGACGTACCCCCTGCATCGATGGGATCGACCGTGGACTCGGATGATCGGCCCTCGCGGCGCCGACGGCGCCCGCCCCGCTCGCCACCGGCAGCGGAGGCTGCACTCCGCTCGGGGAGCGTGACGACGCTGGCGAGGTGCGGTGAGGGTGCTGACGCGTGCGGGAACGCCATGGCGGCGACGAACAGCCGCTGGAAGTCGGGCTCGGTCGCCGTCTCGATCTTCTCGACGCTCCGAACGGCCTGCTCCATCTCGCGCCGGGCGGCCAGCGACAGCAGCGCCCGCGCCGCGCCCACTCCGGCAGCGTTACCGACCGAACGCACCCGATCGACCGGGCAGTCGGGCACGAGCCCCAGCACCAGCGCGTACAGCGGATCGATGTGGGCGCCGAACGCGCCGGCGAGCCGGATGTCGTCGAGCGTCTCGAGGCCGGCGTGGGCGACGAGCAGATCGATCCCGGCACGCAACGCGGCCTTGGCGAGCTGGATAGCTCGAACGTCGTTCTGGGTGATCGACAGCTGCACGTCGCCGCGCTCGAAGACGACGTAGCGGAACGTCCGACCATCGGGCACGACCCTGGCGCAGTGCTTGGCCAGCCCGCCCTGGATCACGCCGTCGGTGTCGATGACCCCGGCGAGGTACATCTCGGCGACCACCTCGATGATGCCCGAACCGCAGATGCCGGAGATCTCGAGGTGCTCGACCGACTCGGCGAAGCCGGGGTCATCGCTCCACAGGTCGCTGCCGATCACCTTCACCCGCGCCTCGAGGGTCGTCCGGTCGATGCGGACCCTCTCGATGGCCCCCGCCGTGGCGCGCTGGCCGCAGCTGAGCTGGGCGCCCTCGAATGCGGGGCCCGTCGGGCTCGACGCGGCGAACTGTTGCTTGCTGTCGCCGAGCACGATCTCGGCGTTCGTGCCCACATCGACGACCAACTGGGTGGTCGCCGATCGATGGGGCCCCTCGGCCAGGACCACCGCCGCAGTGTCGGCACCGACGTGGCCGGCGATGCAGGGTCCGACGTAGGCGCGGGCACTGGGCAGCGGGAGATCGAGCTCGAGCGCCGGTAGCTGCACGGCCTCGGCAGTGGCCAACGTGAACGGCGCTTGGCCGAGCGGGGTCGGGTCGATCCCGAGGAGCAGGTGATGCATGATCGGGTTGCCGACCAGGACGATCTCGAGCACCCTGTCGAGCCCGATGCCCGCCTCGGCGGCCAGCTCGGTCACGAGGTCGGACAGCGCGTCGCGGACCGAGGTGGTGAGCTGCTCGTCGCCGCCCGGGTTCATCATCACGTACGAGACACGGCTCATCAGGTCCTCGCCGAACCGGATCTGCGGGTTCATCCGTCCGCTCGATGCGAGGACCTCACCGGAGGCCAGGTCGCAGAGGTGCCCGGCAATGGTCGTGGAGCCGATGTCGACCGCGATGCCGGCGATCCGCTCGACGAATCCGGGCCAGACTGCAACGACCTGGCCCGGGCAGTTGGGGTCGTCGGAACGACGAACGGCCACCGTCGCTGCTCGGTCCTGACCGGCGAAGGCGCGGTGCACCTGCCGGAGCGCTGCAGGCGTCAGCCGATCGACGTGGCGCTGGTAGTCGGTGGCGAGTTGCTCGACGACGAGATCGCTCATGCTCGCTGCATCGCCGAGCACACTCGGCGCCAGTTCGAGGTAGGCGAGCGAGACCGCCGGGTCGAGGGTGACGTCGTCGAGAGCGAGCGCCTTGCGCACCACGGGGCGGTGCACCTGGCTCTCCGGCGGGACGTCGGCCACCACATCGCTCTGCACGAGCGCGCAACAGCCGAGGCGCCTCTCCGGTGCAAGTCCCTTGCGGTCGCGGTAGCGGGTCTCGGTCTCGGTGAAGGCGTTCAGCGATTCCGGTCCGACGTCGATCGCCCACTTCGCGAACGAGCCGTCCTCGACGGTGACCTGGCACCGACCGCAGATCCCTCGACCACCGCAGACCGAGTCGAGATCGACCCCGAGGCCGCGCGCGGCATCGAGCAGGGACGTGCCCTGCTCGACCTCGGCCGTGAGGCCGGACGGGGTGAAGACGACGCGCGGCACGATGGTCTCCGGTCAGCCGCGACTGCGGCGCCTGCCCTCGCGCCCCTCGCGGGCACCAGCGGAGGCGTTGGGGTCGCGATTGGCCTTGATCCAGGCGAAGCAGTCGCGATCGTTGCCCATCAGCACGTCGGCGGCCATGATCGCCGACTTCACCTCCGGGTGCATCGGGTTCATGATCGCCGACGACATGCCGTTGGCCATCGCCATCGACAAGAACGTGCCGGTGATCTGGTTGCGGTTCGGCAACCCGAAGCTGACGTTCGATGCTCCGCAGGTCGTGTTCACACCGAGCTCGTCGACGAGCCGGCGCAGGAGGGCGAACACCTGGCGGCCTGCGGTGCCCATCGCCCCGATCGGCATCACGAGCGGGTCGACCACCACGTCGGACGCGGGGATCCCGTAGTCGGCAGCGCGATGGACAATCCGCTTGGCCACCTCGAACCTGACATTGGGGTCCTCGGAGATGCCGGTCTCGTCGTTGCTGATCGCCACGACAGCGGCGCCGTACTTAGCGACGAGCGGCAACACCCGCTCCATCACCTCCTCTTCTCCGGTGACCGAGTTGACGAGCGGCTTGCCCTTGTACACGGCGAGCCCGGCCTCGAGGGCCTCGATGATCGACGAGTCGATCGAGAGCGGCACATCGGTGATCGACTGGACCAACTGGACCGCCCGAGCCAGCAGTGCGGGCTCGTCGGCCAGGGGGATGCCGGCGTTCACGTCGAGCATCTGCGCACCTGCCTCGACCTGGGCCAGGGCGTCGGCCTCGACACGGCTGAAGTCACCGTTCTTCATCTCCTCGGCGAGCAGCTTGCGCCCGGTCGGATTGATCCGCTCGCCGATCATGACGAACGGCCGGTCGTGGCCGATCACCACTTCTTTGGTGGCGGAGCTGATGAGGGTGTCGGTCATGGCTGGCTGTCCTGGCTCTCGTTGGCCGCTGGGTCGCGGTCGGGATCGTTCGGGTCCCAGCCACCGTTGGTGACCAGGGTGTTGAGACGCTCGTTGGTGAACTCGCGCTCGATGTGCTCGGCGGTCGTGGTGACGCACTCGACGAGGTCGCCCACGACCGCGTGGGTGGTTCGCCGCCACTCGCCCACATACTCCTGGGCGGTCTTCTTGCCGGCCACCATCGCGGCGCGGTCGATCGCCTTCTGGAAACGGTGGGGGAGCATCACCTGGTGGCGCTCGCTGCCGAGGCGTCCGTTCACCTGGGCCGGGATGTCGCGCCACATGATGATGACGAGCTCGTTGGAGTTGCGGGGCATGTCAGACGGTCTCCTCGGTTCGGGTGCGGATCCCCACCTGCACGGCCGCTGAGAAGGGGCCGAGCCCCGTCCGGCGGACCTCGAAGGCAAGACCGAGTCGCTCGGCAGCGGCACGACCGGCATCGATCACGGCCTGGTCGCCGGACTGGGTGAGCAGCAGGACACGCCGGTAGTTGCCGAAGTACATGTCGCGTAGCTGCGGGTGACGGTCGAGGCCGAGCCCCTGCCAGACAAGCGCATCGAAGTGCTTGGCGAGGAAGTCGGTGAGGTAGAAGGTGCCGAGCTCGGAGTCGTGCTCGGCGTGGAACGCCTCCGAGCCGGTGAAGAACTCGTAGCAGTGGTCGCCGGGGAGCCGCACAGCGCTCGGCAGGTTGTCGATCAGACGATCGAAGCCTCCTCCGGTTCCGCAGTCGCCGTAGCCGAGCAGCACGGTGCGACCCTTGGCCACAGCATCGGTCTCGGCCAGCACAGCGTCGACTTCACCCGGAAGGCGTTCGGGGCGGTTGTGCAGCGCCGCGGGCAGGTAGCGCACCTCGACGGCGCGTTCGAGGCCGGCGGCCGCAAGCACGGCGCGCAGCTCGCTCACCAGGGCTCCGCAGGCGATGACGAGTGGACGCGTCTCGCTCGTGGGGATGGAGCGGTCCGACATCGGCCTCAGCGGACCGAGGGCCCGGGTGGCTCGGCCTTGCCGCGGCGGGCCTGGACGAACGACTTCGCCGTCTCGGCGGCGATCGCAGCATCGCGGCAGTAGGCGTCGGCCCCGATGGCGGCACCGAACTCCTCGTTCAACGGAGCGCCGCCGACGAGCACGATGTACTTCTCGCGCAGGCCGCGCTCGACCAGGGTGTCGATGACCACCTTCATGTACGGCATCGTGGTGGTGAGCAGCGCCGACATCCCGAGGATGTCCGGCTTGTGCTCGTCGAGCGCAGCGAGGAACTCGTCGGCGTCGGTGTTGATGCCGAGATCGATCACCTCGAACCCGGCACCCTCCAGCATCATCGCCACCAGGTTCTTGCCGATGTCGTGGATGTCGCCCTTCACCGTGCCGATGACGACCTTGCCGATCGGCTCGGCGCCGGTCTCGGCGAGCAGTGGGCGGAGGATCTCCATACCCGACTTCATGGCATTGGCAGAGAGGAGGACCTCCGGCACGAACAGGATGCCGTCGCGGAAGTCGATGCCGACGATGCGCATTCCCTCGACGAGGGCATCGTTGAGCACCTTGTCGGGCGTCCATCCACGGTCGAGCAGGATCGTCGTCCCCTCGACGATCTCGGGGCCGAGGCCGTCGTAGAGGTCCTCGTGCATCTGGGTGACCAGGTCCTCGTCGGACAGGCTGGAGAGGTCGAGATCGTCGCCTGCGTCGCTCATCTGTGCAGTCTCACTTCCGGTGCTGTTCCACGATGCGGAATCGTGTCCGTATGCCGAAACGCTAGCAGCTGTCGGACCGGAGAGCGAAGCGTTCGTCGGATCAGGAGCCGGTGCGGATGGCCTGGATGTGGTCGTCGAAGCCGTCGCCCGTCATCAACGCCCGGCATCGCTCGAAGCGGCCCGTCGCGTAGGCCCAGAAATCGTCGGCCGGGTTGCCGTTCGCGTGCTGGATGACGCCCCAGAGGGTCCACAGCAGATCGCACAGGGCCTTGTAGACGACCATCCGCCCGACCGCCGAGGCAGGAGGAGTCCGACCGAAGTACGCCTGCAGCAGCACGGCATCCTGTTCGGCATCGAAGCCACCTTCCACCGACAGATCACCGAGATCCCACATCGGGTCGTTGTTCCCCGAGTACTCGTAGTCGATGACGTACATCCGCTCACCCGTGTCGAGGAAGTTCTCGCACAGGGGGTCGCAATGCGACGGGACGAGCGGCACCGGGTGTGCCTCCAGCGCGGCGCGGGCCGATTCGGCCCGGGACTGCAACTCGTCGTATCCGACCGGGAGGGTGGCGCCCTTCGATGCGAGCAACCCCTTGTACTCGTCGATCATCGCGAAGAGACGGAAGTCGACCGCGAACGGTGCTGCAGTGCGGTGGAGCCGGGCGAAGGCCTCGCCCGCTCGGGCGACACCACCGAGGTCGCGGAACCGTTCCGCGTCCATGGTGACCGAACCCTCGACGTAGCGGGTGACCATCAAGCCGTCCGCGGCGTCGAAGTGCACCAACGGCGCGTTGACACCCGCCTCGGCTGCGCTCGCTGCAGCCACAGCTTCCGATGCTCGATCGATGTATTCGCTGGTACCGAGCCCGGGAAGCCTGAGCACCATCCGGCCATCGTCGGTGGCGACGAGGTAGTTGAGGTTGGTCAGCCCGGCGAGGCGAGTGGCGGTGGTGGGATCGCAGCCGCTCAGCAGGGGGACCCGTGCGAAGGCAGCCGCCAGTTGGTCGAGCTCGCTCGTCATGCCCGCAGTTTCGCGCCGCTCGGGTCGTAGAGCGCGCCGTCGTGGCGACGAGCGGGAATCGCCTCGCCGTAGACCTCGATCACGAAGTCGGTGCGATCGGCGAGCTCGACGGGCACGTACCCATAGGCGATGGGCTTGCCGACGGTGTGCCCGAAGTTGGCGCTCGTGGTGAAGCCGACCACGCGCCCGTCGGCGATGATCGCCTCACCGCTCACGGGGAATGCCATCTCCTCGAGAGTGAACGTGCACAGCCGCCGGGCGACCCCGGCCTCGCGTTGCGCGACGAGCGCATCGCGCCCGCAGAAGTCGCCCTTGTCGAGGTCGACGCGCCACCCGAGACCGGCCTCCCACGGAGACGTGTCAGGGGTGACGTCGGTGCTCCAGTAGACGTAGCCCTTCTCCATGCGGAGCCGGTCGATCGCCCGGTAGCCGACGTCGGCGATGCCGTACGCCTGCCCGGCTTCCCGCAGCGTCTCGTAGACGTGCGCCGCATACTCGGTGGGGATGTGCAGCTCCCATCCGAGCTCACCGGTGTAGCCGACCCGGAGTGCGAACGCCGGTGCTGATGCGATGGTGAGCCAGCGTGCCCGCCCGTAGCGGAATGCCGCATTGGAGACGTCGTCCTCGCACACCGACTGCAGCACGTCGCGGGCGTGCGGCCCACATAGGTTGACGACGGCATAGGCCGAGGTGACGTCGCGGACCGTCACCGAGCCATCGTCGGGCGACTGGCTGCGGATCCACCCCATGTCGTGGGCGCCGAATGCGGCGCCGGTCACCACGTACCACGTGTCCGGCGCCGTGCGGGCCATCGTGAGGTCGCACTCGATGCCGCCGCGCTCGTTGCACAGCTGCGTGTAGGTGACGGTGCCGATCGGTCGGTCCATGTCGGCCACCGACAGCCACTGCACTGCTGCGAGCGCCCCGGGCCCGGCGATCTCGAACTTCGCGAACGAGGTCTGATCGATGAGTGCGACTCGTTCGCGCACCGCCGCGGCCTCGTCACCGACATGGTCGAACCAGTTGGGCGCCCCGAACGACGGACGATCGACGGCCTCGACCCCCTCCGGGGCGAACCAGTTCGGACGCTCCCATCCACCGCGCGACCCGAACACCGCTCGCCTCGCGGCGAGGACGTCATGGAGTGGGCTGCGACGGACTCCGCGGCTGGTGACATGCTCCGACCCCGGCGCCGCGAGCTTGTAGTGGTGGCCGTAGAGCTCGACCATGCGCGGGCCGATGAAGTGCTTCGTGGTGTGGTGGAACGAGAATCGACGCACATCGAGCGGCCACAGGTCGAGCGACGGACGCCCGTCGAGGATCCACTCGGCCATCATCTTGCCCGCCCCGCCTCCAGCGGCGATCCCGTAGAGGAAGCCGGTGGCGAGGTAGAAGTTGTCGAGCTCGGGTGCCCGTCCCATCACGAAGTCGGCGTCGGCGGTGTAGGGGATCGGCCCGTTGATCAACGAACGGATACCTGCCGTCTCGAGGACCGGCGTGCGCTTGACGGCGAGGTCGGCCAACTGGGCGAATCGGTCGTGGTTCGGGTCGAACAGCTGTCGCTGGAAGGGATGCGGGATCCCGTCGATCCCGAACGGCACGGTGTCGGGCTCGTAGCCCCCGACGAGCAGCCCGGGGCCGTCGGGCTTGTAGTACACGAGGTGGTCGGGGTCGCGCATCGTCGGCATGCGGCCCAGCTCGGCGGGCGTGTACTCGCTGATCGGGCCACTCAGCAGGTACTGGTGCTCGACCGCGACTGCGGGCACGCGGGCCCCCACCATCTTGCCGACCTCCATGCCCCACATGCCGGCGGCGTTGACGACGATCTCGCACTCGATGTCGCCGCGATCGGTGTGGACGGTGGTCACGCGACGCCCGTCGACCGTCATCCGCTCGACCCTCGTGTGCTCGACCACGCGGGCGCCACGCTGGCGCGCCCCCTTGGCGATGGCCATCGTCACGCTCGCGGGATCGATGTAGCCGTCGGTGGGCAGGAACGCTGCCGCGAGCACGTCGACCGTGCTCATCAGCGGGAACAGCTCCTGGGCGCGCTCGGGCGACACGATCTCCATGGGCAGGCCGAAGCTCTTCGCCATCGTCGCCAGGCGCCGCAGCTCCATCACCCGCTCGGGAGAGCACGCCAGGCGCAGGCTTCCCGTCTCGTGCCAGTCGACCGCCTGGCCGGTCTCGGCCTCGAGGCCGCGGTACATCTCGACGGACTGCTCGAGCATCCGGGTGGTGTTGCGGCTCGATCGGAGTTGACCGACCAGACCTGCGGCGTGCCAGGTCGCGCCGTCGGTCAGCTGGTGCTGCTCCAGCAGCACCACGTCGGTCTCACCCATCTTGGTGAGCCAGTAGGCCACGCTGCAGCCCAGGATGCCGCCGCCGATCACGACGATGCGGGCACGGGTGGGGATGGTCGGATCGCTCATGGTCATGCCTTCACGCGTGCATTGGTGGGGTCGTAGAGGGGGGAGAGGGTCGCCTCGGCGGGCACCCGTTCGGTGGCGACCTCGAGCTCGTACGACCCGGCGAGCACCCAGTCGGCGGTGACGCCGGCGTGGTTGCGCACGTAGCCCATGCCGATGGAGCGTTCCACCGTGTAGCCGTAGCCGCCGCTGGTGAGCCACCCGCAGCGATCACCGTCGCGGTAGATCGTCTCCCTGCCGAGCAGCACGACCCCTGGGTCCACCGTGAAGGTGGTGAGCACCTTGCGCACGCCCTGCTCGCGCTGGGCCACGATCGCCTCGCGCCCGATGAAGTCGATCCCGCTGCGCAGCTTGACGGCCCAGCCGAGGCCTGCCTCGATCGGCGTGTGGTCGGGCCCGATGTCCGAGCCCCACGCCCGGTACCCCTTCTCGAGGCGGCAGCTCTCGATCGCCCGGTACCCGGCGTTGACGAGGCCGTGGGGAGCGCCGGCATCCATCAGCCGGTCGTACACCCGGGTCGCGTACTCGACCGGGAGATGGAGCTCCCAGCCGAGCTCGCCCATGTAGGTGACGCGCAACGCCCGCACCGGGCATCCGGCGACGCCGATGGTCTGCACCGTGCCGAACGGGAACGCCTCATTGGAGACGTCAGCACGCGTCACGTGCTGGAGGATGCTGCGGGACTCGGGACCCATCAGCGTGAGGGTCGACCACGCCGAGGTGACGTCGAAGGCTTCGACGTGGGCATCGGCTGGCAGGTTGCGCTCGATCCAGTCGAGGTCGTGGGTGGCGAACCCCGTGCCCGTGACGAGGTAGAACTCGTCGTGACCCACACGGGCGACGGTGAGGTCGCACTGAATGCCGCCGCGCTCGTCGAGCAGTTGCGTATAGGTCAGCGATCCGACGGGCTTGCGCACGTTGTTCGCACACAGTCGGTCGAGGGCTGCGCCAGCATCGGCACCCTTGATCGCGTACTTCGCGAACGACGTCTGATCGACGAGCACTGCAGCTTCGCGGCAGGCGCGGTGCTCGCGCCCGACTGCCGCGAACCAGTTCTGGCGCCCATAGGTGTAGACGTCGTGGTCGGCCTCGCCCTGCGTCGGGTCGTGGTACCAGTTCGGCCGTTCCCATCCGAGCTTCTCGCCGAACACCGCACCGGCCGAACGCAGACGTTCGAACAGTGGCGAGACCCGCGCCGGTCGTCCGCTGTGGTGCTCCTCGAACGGCCACGCCATCGTGTAGTGCTTGGCGTAGGCCTCGAGCGTGCGGCTGCGCACCCAGTCGACATCGCGATGTGGCCGTCCGAAGCGCCGCAGGTCGACCACCCAGAGGTCGAACGGGGGCCGTCCGTCGTGCACCCACTCGGCAAGCGCCTGCCCCGCACCGCCACCCGCGGCGATGCCGAAGGCGTTGAAGCCTGCACCGACGAACAGGTTCGGCAGCTCGGGAGCTTCCCCGAGGATGAAGTTCCCGTCCGGCGTGAAGCTCTCCGGGCCGTTGATCAGGGTTCGGATGCCCACCTCCGCCAGCGCCGGCACACGGCCGATGGCGAGCTCCATGATCGGGGCGAAGTGGTCGACATCGGCGTCGAGCAACTGGAACTGGAACGGTCGCGGGATCCCGTCGACCGCCCACGGGATCGGGTTCGGCTCGTACCCGCCCATGACGAGGCCGCCGACCTCCTCCT
This sequence comes from Ilumatobacteraceae bacterium, assembly GCA_040398525.1. Classification (GTDB taxonomy): domain Bacteria; phylum Actinomycetota; class Acidimicrobiia; order Acidimicrobiales; family Ilumatobacteraceae; genus VFMC01. The sequence continues at coordinate 31,956 of JBBATY010000009.1, forward strand.
TGTAGTAGGTCAACCGGTCGGGGTCGCGCAGCGTGGGCAACGACCGCGGAACCTCCGGCGTGAACGGTTCGGTGATGACGTACTGGTGCTCGACCGAGACGAGCGGGACGCTCACGCCCACCGTCGCTGCCAGCTCGCGGGTCCACTGCCCGGCGCACAGCACCACCTTCTCGCACTCGATGCGGCCGCGATCGGTGACGACAGCACGGATCCGGCCGTCGACCACCTCGATCGAGAGGACCTCGGTGTGCTCGCACAGCGTCGCCCCGGCCATCCGGGCGCCACGGGCGAGGGCCATGGTGATGTCGCTCGGGCTGGCCTGGCCATCGGTGGGCAGGAATGCTGCTCCGACCAGGTCGTCGATCTCCATCAGCGGCCAGAGCTCCTGTGCCTCACGTGGTGAGAGCAGGTGCATCTCGAGCCCGAAGCTCTTCGCCGTCGTGGCTTGGCGCCGAACCTCCGTCCACCGCTCGTCATTGCAGGCCAGGCGCAGGCCGCCGTTCATCTTCCAACCCGTCGCCTGTCCCGTCTCGGCCTCGAGCCGTCGGTACAGGTCGACGCTGTTGCCGAGCAACTGGGTGATGTTCGCACTGGTGCGCAGCTGCCCGACGAGACCGGCAGCGTGGAAGGTCGAGCCCGAGGTGAGCTGATGCTTCTCGACGAGCACGGTGTCGGTCCAGCCGAGCTTGGCGAGGTGGTAGGCGGTCGAGCACCCCACGATGCCGCCACCCACGACCACGGCCCGGGCCGATGTGGGGAAGTCGCTCATGGCTGCGACCGTAGTCGTTGGTTCCAACATGATCGGACAGTCCTGGCGTTTTCTGGAGGGAGGCGCAAAGATGACGCGATGGGGACCGTCGAGCACCGGCTCGAGCACGACGTGCTGAGCGTCGTGTCGCTGCGCGGCTCGATGGGGGTACGTGACCTGGCTGTGCTCCTCGGCGTGTCCGAGCAGACGGTTCGCCGGGTCGTGCGCCCGATGGTGGCCCGCGGCCAGGTGGCCAAGGTCCACGGCGCGGTGGTCGCCACGCAGCGACCTGGCGAGCAGCCATTCCTCGCTCGGATGAACGTGGCTCGCCACGCCAAGGTCGCCATCGCAGCCGAGGTGGCCAAGCTGGTCGCAGACGGCGATTCGGTAGTGCTCGACACCGGCTCGACAACTGGCTACATCGCCCAGGCCCTGCGGCAACACCGCGAGCTCACCGTGGTGACCAACTCTGCGTTCATCGCCACGAGCTTGGCCACCATTCCTGGGAACCGTGTGTACATCGCAGGAACCGAACTACGCAGCCACGACGGCGCGTCGTTCGATCGGCGTGCGTTCGAGGTGGTGCAGTCGATGCGCGTGCGGTGGGCCGTGCTGTCGGCCTCGGCGGTCGACGCAAGGCGCGGCTTCATGGTGCACGACCGCGCCGAGGCCGAGATGTCGGCGGCGATGGCGGCCATCGCCGACACACGGATCATGGCGGTCGATCGCTCGAAGTGGGGACGCTGCGCGCTCGTGGCTGTCGAGGGGCTCCGAGCCGGCGACATCGTCGTCAGCGACGGCCCACCTGCGACGGACTTCGCCTCGCTCCTCGAAACGATGCGGCTCGTCGACGCCTCGCCCGGGTCGATCGAGCGCGCCGTCTATGCTCGACCAACCGAGCAGGCGGGGCTCGGATTGGTTGCGGGGTCGGGGGAGGAGGACCACTGGTGAGCGAGCCCATGATCTCGGTGCGCAACCTGTGGAAGGTGTACGGACCGCGGCCTGAGCGCATCGTCGGCTCGGCCGAGGCCGATCTGCCACGCAAGGAACTCGAGGCGCGAACCGGCAACGTCGTGGCGATGCGCGACATCGACCTCGACGTCGCCCCCGGTGAGGTGTTCGTGGTGATGGGCCTCTCCGGCAGCGGCAAGAGCACCCTGGTGCGCTGCCTGACGCGCCTCATCGAGCCGACGGCCGGGACCGTTCGCATCGGCGACACCGACGTGACCGCCGCAAGCGGCGACGCTCTGCTCGAGATCCGACGCCACAAGGTGAGCATGGTCTTCCAGCACTTCGGACTCCTTCCCCACCGCAGCCTGGTCGACAACGTGGCATTCGGCCTCGAGGTGCGTGGGGCCGACAAGGCCGAGCGGCGGGCTCGGGCCCTCGCCCAACTCGAGCTCGTGGGCTTGGCGGGGATGGGCGACTACCGGCCGCACCAGTTGAGCGGGGGCCAGCAGCAGCGGGTGGGCTTGGCTCGTGCACTGGCCACCGGGCCGGATGTGCTGCTCTTCGACGAGCCGTTCTCGGCGCTCGACCCACTCATCCGTCGCGAGATGCAGGACGAGGTCATCCGCCTGCGTCGAGAGGTGAACACCACGATGGTGTTCATCACCCACGACCTCTCCGAAGCCCTGCGAATCGGAGACCGGATCGCGATCATGCGTGATGGCCGCTTCGTGCAGGTCGGCACGCCCGCAGAGGTTGTGCTCGAACCGGCCGACGATTACGTGCGCAACTTCGTTCGCGATGTGCCGCGATCGCACGTCGTGCCCGTGGGAGCCGTGATGGAACCGCTCGGTGACGGCCCGTTCGGTAGCGATGTGCCGGCCTCGGCCAAGGTGCGCGATGTGGTGGGTGAGGTCGCGCACCACGACCGGCCGATACGGGTGCTCGATGCCGCGGGTCAACCCGCCGGCCAGGTGACGCGCGCAGCGGTGTTGGCCGTCATCGCCGGAGAGGACCTGTGAGGTGACCGCGGCGACGCTGACCCCGTCACCGACGGTCGGGTCGGTGGGAGCGCGTCGGTGGCTGGTTCCGGTGGGGGTCTTCGCTGCGCTGTTCGTCGTCGCGTTTGCGGCGTCGCCCGATGTGCCCGATTGGCTCGACATCGGCTTCCAGAAATGGGTCCGCGACCGCTACCTCTGGACAGTCGAGAACAGCGACAACTGGATCTTCTCCTACATCTTCGAACCGATCGGTTCAGCGATCAACTGGCTGGTCCGACAGGCGATCGACCTCCTCTCCTGGTTGAGGTGGACGGGAGTGCTGGCCATTGCCGGCGCCATCGCGTGGCGCGGCGGCGGGTGGCGCGCCTGTGCAGCAACCAGCGCTGCACTGCTCGGTGTGGGCGTGCTGGGCGTCTGGGACCCGGCCATGGTGACCCTGGCCGTGATGCTCGTCGCCGTCACCATCGCGCTCGCTATCGGCATCCCGCTCGGAGTGTGGAGTGCTCGCTCGGCACGGGTCGAGAGCATCCTGCGACCCATCCTCGACACCGCCCAAGTGATGCCGGCATTCGTCTACCTGATCCCGCTGGTCGTGCTCTTCGGCATCAAGTACCCGCCGGCAGTCCTGGCAACGGTGATCTACGCCGTGCCCCCAGCCGTGCGCCTCACCAGCCACGGCCTGCGCAGCGTGCCCGTGGTGAGCAACGAGGTGGCAGTGTCGTTCGGCTGCACCTCGTGGCAGCAGCTGGTGAAGGTACAGGTCCCACTTGCCCGGCGAGCCATCCTGCTCGGCCTCAACCAGGTGATCATGATGGCGTTCGGAATCGTGGTCATCGCCTCGGTCCTCGGCGTCGACGACCTCGGCGGCCTGGTGCTGAAGGGGTTGCAGAAGAACGACGTCGGAGCCGCCTTCGTTCCCGGTCTGGCCATCGTGCTGCTCGCCATCGCGTTCGACCGTATGTCGACGGGGGAGCGGCCGGATGGGTCGACCGTGACGCGGCGCGACACGCTCATCGCCGCCGGCGTGGTCATCGCGGCCATCGCAGCTGCCTACGTCTTCAGCCAGCAGACGTTTCCGAGCTCGTTGACCGTCGACATCTCCGACCGCGTCAATCAGGTCGTCGACTGGTTCCAGGATGCGCTCGTCGACATCACCGAGACGATCAACCGGGTCATCGTCACCGATCTGCTCGAGCCGATGCGCAGGTTCTTGACCGCCACCCCGTGGCTCGTGGTCGTGGTGGCGGTCGCTGCCATCGCCTACGCCAGCCGGGGATGGCGCCTCGCCCTCGGCTGCGCCGCCTGCCTCGTCGCCATCGGCGCGTTGGGCGACATTCCCGGCGGTGAGGGGGGCAGGACGTCGTTGTGGGACCTGGCGATGAACACGCTCAGCCAGGTGCTGCTCGCCATCGTGATCAGCGTCCTCATCGCGCTGCCGCTCGGCGTCTGGGCCGGGAGGTCGCCACGGGTGGATGCAGCGTTGCGACCCATCCTCGACGCGGCGCAGGTGATGCCACAGTTCGTCTACCTGATCCCCGTGCTGTTCCTGTTCGACCCAGGCCGTGGGGCCGGTGTCGTGGCGTCGGTGATCTACGCCGTGCCTCCGTGCATCCGGTTGACGAGCCTCGGGCTGCGAGAGGTTCCGGTGGCGCCTCGCGAAGCAGCGGTGTCGTTCGGTGCCACGCCCCGCCAGGAACTGTTCAAGGTCCAGTTGCCCCTGGCGTTCCGCTCGATCATGCTGGGAATCAACCAGAGCATCCTGATGGTGCTCGCCACGGTCATCATCGCTGCGCTCATCGGCGCTGGCGCACTCGGCCTCGTGTCGTACGAGGCGTTCGCCAAACCGATCCTGAAGATCGGCTCCGGCGCGGCTGGTGGCGTGGCTATCGTTCTGCTTGCCGTGGTGCTCGACCGCATCACCCAGGCATGGGGAACACCACGCCGGACCCGTCCGGCGCCGTGACTCGCACAACACCAACAGGGGGAACCGAATGAAGACAACACCACGCAGGACTCGGCTGCTGGCAGGCGGGCTCGCCGTCGCCGCGCTGCTCGCCGCCTGTGGCGGCGACGACGAGGCAGCCACCACCACAGCAGCACCCGACACCACTGCCGACTCCGGTGGCGGCGGAGAAGCTGGGGCGGGGATCGTCCTGGCGGCGAACCCTTGGACCGGTTCGGCTGTGAACGCGTACGTGGCCAAGGTCGCGCTCGAAGCAGCAGGCACGCCGGTCGAGATCCTCGACATCGACGAGAACTCCACCTGGGTGGGCCTCGACGACGGCAGCATCGATGCCGTGCTCGAGGTCTGGCCCTCGGGTCACGCCGCCGACTACGAGACCTACATCACCGGCAAGGGCTCGGTGGTCGACCTCGGCCTGCTCGGCCCGCAGGCGAAGATCGGCTGGTACGTGCCCACGTTCGTCGTCGACGAGAACCCGGCCCTGGCGACGTGGGAGGGCTTCAAGGACGCTGAGCTGGCGAAGCTGTTCGCAACCGACGAGTCCGGCGCCGACCTCGGCCAGTTCCTGATGGGCGACCCGAGCTACGTCACCTTCGACGAGCAGATCATCGCCAACCTCGAGCTGCCGCTCAAGTACGTCGTCGCCGGTTCCGAGACGGCCCTCATCACGGCCATCCAGAAGGCCGTCGACGAAAAGACCCCGCTGCTGCTGCAGTTCTGGCAGCCCCACTGGCTCCAGAGCAAGGTCGATCTCACCGAGGTGAAACTCCCCGAGGTCACCGAGGCCTGCGCGGCGTCGGCCGCTGCCGGCGACGGCGGGTACGTGTGCGACTACCCGGTCGACCAGCTCTACAAGGCCGGATCGGCCAAGCTCGAGGCCAAGAACAAGATGGCCTTCGACTTCCTGAAGAAGTTCCAATTGACGACCGATCAGCAGAACGAGATCGCTGCGATGATCGACAGTGACGGCATGACGCCGTTGGATGCGGCCACGAAGTGGGTCGAGGCCAACGCTGATGTCGTCAAGGGGTGGATGGGCTGACCCCGTCCGGCCCGACAGCGTGATCGAGGGGGTGGCTGCGGCCGCCCCCTCGTCGCGTCCGGGCTCAGGCGTGCGGCGCCCGGTAGAACTCGGTGTGCTCGGGTGCCAGGGGCGTGTTGCCCAGGATCAGGTCGGCAGCCTTCTCGGCCATCATCATCACCGGTGCATAGATGTTGCCGTTGGTGACGTAGCGCATCGCCGACGCGTCGACGACGCGCACGCCCTCGACCCCGTGGACCTTCATCGTGAGCGGGTCGACGACGCTGTCGTCGTCTTCGCGGCCCATTCGACAGGTGCACGAGGGATGGAGCGCTGTCTCGCCGTCCTTGCGGACCCACTCGAGGATCTGCTCGTCGGTCTCGACCTGCGGCCCAGGGGAGATCTCGCCGCCGTCGTACGGTGCCAGAGCGGGCTGGGAGAGGATGCGCCGCGCCGTTCGGATCGCCTCGACCCACTCTCGGTGGTCCTCGGGGGTCGACAGGTAGTTGAAGCGGAGCGCTGGCTTCTCGCGGGGGTCGCTGCTGCGGATCAGCACCGAACCCTCGGAGTTCGAGTACATCGGGCCGATGTGGACCTGATAGCCGTGTCCGCCTGCCGGTGCCGAGCCGTCGTAGCGAACGGCGATCGGCAGGAAGTGGAACATCAGGTTGGGGTACGTCACGTCGTCGTTGCTCCGGGCGAACCCGCCGGACTCGAAGTGGTTGCTGGCTCCGGGTCCTTTGCGTCGGAACAGCCAGTTCGCACCGATGAACGGGCGGCGCCAGAACTGCAGGTTCGGCTGTAGCGACACGGGTTGGCTGCATGCATGCTGGACGTACACCTCGAGGTGGTCCTGCATGTGCTGGCCGACAGCAGGGAGGTGGTGCACGACCGGGATGCCCAATGGCGCGAGATGCTCGGCATCGCCCACACCGCTCAGTTGCAGCAGTTGGGGGCTGTTGAACGCCCCGCCGCAGAGCACCACCTCGCCGGCACGCACCGTGCGCACCTTGCCGCGAACGCTGTACTCGACGCCTGTCGCGCGAACACCGTCGAACAGCACCCGGTGAACCAGGGCCCGCGTGGTGACCGTGAGGTTCGCCCGCGACATCACGGGGTGCAGGTACGCCCGTGCTGCGCTCAGACGCCGGCCGCGATGGACGTTACGGTCGAAGCGGGTGAAACCTTCCTGCCGGTAACCGTTCACGTCCGTGGTCCGTTCCCAGCCGGCCTGCTCGGTCGCCTCGAGGAACGCCTCGATCAGTGGATTGTCGGAGGGCCCGCGCTCGAGCACCAGTGGGCCCGAACCACCGCGGAAGTCGTCGGCGCCGGCGAGGCAGGTCTCCATGCGCTTGAAGTAGGGCAGGCAGTGCGCGTAGTCCCAGGTGTCCATCCCAGGGTCGGCAGCCCAGCGCTCGTAGTCCATCGGGTTGCCCCGCTGGAAGATCATCCCGTTGATGCTGCTCGAGCCTCCGAGCACCTTTCCGCGGGCGTGGTAGACCCGCCGGCCGTTCATGTGCGGCTCTGGCTCGCTCTCGTACTTCCAGTCGTAGAAGCGGCTCCCGATCGGGAACATCAGCGCAGCGGGCATGTGGATGAACACGTCCCAGCGGTAGTCCGGTCGTCCGGCCTCGAGCACGAGGACCCGGTTCGCCGGATCCGCACTCAATCTGTTGGCCAGCGCCGAGCCGGCCGAGCCACCGCCGACGATCACGTAGTCGTACATCTCACCGGACATCGTGGAGCCTCGTCTCTCGGACAGAAGTGGGGGCAGGGGTCAGGGGCAGGGACGTGGAGCGAGCGAGGGGCATCGTCATACGTGCTCCACAGCTGCACGCAGTCGTCGCGCTGCGGCGACGACGAGCCCGCCGATCTCCTCGGGTGCCCGGGTGCCGGGGAAGCGATGGGCTGGTCCGTGCGAATGGATGGCTGCGATCACATCGCCACGCTCGTTGCGGATCGGTGCCGCCACCGAGTTGGCGCCGTCGGCAAATTCCTCATAGTTCCAGGCGTAGCCGGTCTCGCGGATCTCGGCGAGCCGCCTCCGGAGGGTGCCAGGGTCGGTGATCGTGCGGCTGGTGAAGGCCTGTAAGGGGCCCTTCAGGTAGGCCTCGACGAAGGCCGGCTCGGCCCATGCGAGGAAGACGAGGCCGGAGGGCACCGCATGCATCACGATGCGCTCACCGGTCCAGTCGCGGACCTGGACCTGGTTGTCGGAGTCCGCCTGATCGACATAGTGCGCCATCCGTCCCTCGGGCACCGCCAGCCCAGCCGCCTCGCCGGTCTGACGGGCGAGCTCGACCAGGTGGGGGCGGGCGGCAGCCACCAGCGACCGTCCGGGCATGACGGCCGACGCGATCTCGATCAGGCCGCTGCCGATGCGGTAGTTGCCTCCCGCAGCGATCTGTTCGACCACTCCGAGCTCCTCGAGGGTGGCGAGCAGTCGAGAAACGGTGCTTTTCGGCAGGTCGACTTGCTCGGCCAGCTGAGTGACACCAGCCGGACCGGCCGTCAGCGAGCGCAGCACGGCGAACGCTCGGTCGATCGACTGCACGGTGCTCATGGTCGTCCCACTCTACGGGACGCTGCCCGCACTGCGGAACAGCGACCGCCGGTCAGGCCGGGAAGGCTCCTTGCATGCGAGCCGCAGCGAGGGTGTTCTCCATCAGACACGCGATGGTCATCGGTCCGGTGCCGCCGGGCATCGGCGTGATCCATCCGGCGATCTCCTTCACGGCGTCGAAGTCGACGTCGCCCACCAGACCTGCCTCGGTGCGGCTGATGCCCACGTCGATGACGGCAGCGCCCGGTTTCACGTGCTGAGCAGTGATCATGCGGGCCTGGCCAGCACAGGCGACGATGATGTCGGCTGCGCTGCAGATCTCGATCATGTCGGCGGCGGGGGTGCGCGAGTGCGCAAGGGTGACCGTGGCATCGCAACCCTTGCGGCCGAGCAGCAGCACTTGCGGCAGTCCGGTGAGCGTGGAACGACCCACCACCACCGCACGCTTGCCGGCAGTGGGCACGTGGTAGCGCTCGAGGAGGCGCATGACGCCGAGGGGAGTGCAGCCGACGTGGCCCGACTGGCCGCGCACCAAACGGCCCATCGAGCGCTCGGTCAGACCATCGACGTCCTTCTCGAACGGGATCTGGTCGAGGACCAGCTCCATGTCGAGGCCGTCGGGCAGGGGGAACTGGCACAGGATGCCGTGCACGCTCGGATCAGCGGCCAATGCCGCAATGGTGTCGTTCACCTGTGCCTGGCTGGCCGTGGCCGGCAGGTCGGTGTGACGCGACTGGATGCCCGCCTCGCCAGCCTTCTTCTGCTTGGAGCGGATATAGCTCTGGCTCGGCTTGTCGTCGCCGACCAGCACCGTGGCCAGGCACACCGGCGGGTTGCCGGCGGCGTCGATGGTGGCGCGGATCTCGGCGAGAATGGTGTCGCGGACGACGTTGCCGTCGATGACGATGGCCGTCACGACAGGCCCACGATCTCGCCGTGCTCGTCGAAGTCGATGATCGACGCGGCGGGTGCCGAGCCGAGGCCCGGCATCGTCGTCATATCGCCGCAGATGGGGTAGACGAACCCGGCGCCCACGCTGGCGCGGGCCTCGCGCACGTTCACCGTGTGCCCCGTGGGGGCGCCCTTCAGCGAGGCATCGGCGCTGATCGACAGGTGGGTCTTGGCGATGCAGACCGGCAGGTTGCCGTAACCGTTGCGCTCGTAGCGGTCGAGTTGGGTGTTGGCGGCGGCCGAGTAGGTGACCTTGGCGGCGCCGTAGATCTTGGTGGCAACCTTCTCGATCTTGGTCTTCAGGCTGTCGGTGTCGTCGTAGCAGAACTGGAAGTTGCTCGGCTCGTCGCAGGCTTCGACCACTGCCTGGGCCAGCTCGGTGGCGCCCTTGCCACCCTCGCTGAAGTGGGTGCACACGGCCACTCGTGCGCCCACGCTCTCGGCGATCTCGCGGATGGCCTGGTGCTCGCTGGCGTAGTCGCCCGGGAACGCGTTGATGGCGACGACCGGCGAGACGCCGTGCACCTTCACGTTCTCGATCTGCTTGATGAGGTTGGCCGCGCCCGCACGCACATCGTCGGGGTTCTCGGCCAGCAGGTCGGCGGGCAGCGGCTTGCCCGGCGTGATCTTGAACTTGCCGCTGTGGGCCTTGAGGGCGCGCACGGTGGCGACGAGCACGGCAGCGTCGGGCACCATGCCCGAGTTGCGGCACTTGATGTTGAAGAAGCGCTCGGCACCCATGTCGGCACCGAACCCTGCCTCGGTGATGAGGTAGTCGCCGCCGCGGATGCCGATGAGGTCGCCCACGATCGACGAGTTGCCGTGGGCGATGTTTCCGAACGGACCGGCGTGCACGATGACGGGAGTGTGCTCGAGGGTCTGCAGCAGGTTGGGCTTCAGCGCCTCGCGCATGATGACGGCCATGGAGCCGGCGGCCTTCAGTTGCTCGGCGGTGACCGGCTCGCCATCGGGGGTGTACCCCACGACGATGCGACCCATACGGGCACGCATGTCCTCGAGCGAGGTCGACAGGGCGAAGATCGCCATCACCTCTGACGCGGCCGTGATGTCGAAGCCGGTCTGGCGGGTGACGCCGTCCATCTTGCCGCCGAGGCCGACGATGATGTTGCGCAGGCTGCGGTCGTTCACATCGAGCACGCGGCGCCAGGTGATGTTGTGCAGGTCGAGGCCGAGCTCGTTGCCCTGGTGGAGGTGGTTGTCGACCATGGCCGACAGCAGGTTGTGCGCGGCGGTGACGGCGTGGAAGTCGCCGGTGAGGTGGAGGTTGAGCAACTCCATCGGGATGACCTGGCTGTAGCCGCCGCCGGCCGCGCCACCCTTGATGCCGAAGGTGGGGCCCATGCTGGGCTGGCGCAGGCTGATGACGGCGTTCTTGCCGATGTGCTTCATCGCTTGGCCGAGGCCGACCGTGGTGGTGGTCTTGCCCTCGCCGAGCGGGGTGGGGGTGATGGCCGTGACGACGACGTACTTGGCCTTCGGCCGGTCGCTCAGTTCGTCGATGGCCTCGAGGCGGATCTTGGCAAGTTCGTCGCCGTGGGCCTCGAGCAGGTGCGGGCCGATGCCCATCTGCGCAGCGATGTCGGTGAGCGGTGCCAGCGTTGCGGCGCGAGCAATGGCGAGATCGGACGGAAAGGACATGTGTGGACCCCCAGACATGGAACGTTCGTGCCGAGAATAGCGCACAGGTTCCGGATGATGGAACCCGTCCACGATGCGGAACATCCAGTGTTCACGTCAGCGACACCCGCCGATCGCCTGGAGGTACCGGTTCAGAGCAGGTGGCAGATTCGCAGCGCGTCGTAGATCGCAGCGTGGATGTTGCGGCCGGCCACGGCATCGCCGATGCGCAGCAGGCGATAGGCGCCCTCGGGCTGCCGCACAACGGCTTGGGGCCGCCCAACCCGCAGAGCGTCGTGGTCGACCTCGCCGAGGTTCACCGAGCCGGGAACGAGCTGGTGATACAGGTCATCGTTGGCGAGCACGCCGTGGTCGGCCACGACGGCGTCCACCTCCACAGTGCGCCGGTGGCTGCTGTGGTCGCTGCCGATCTCGGCCTGCAGCCGCCCGTCGCGTCGGCGCACGGCCACGACCCGCTGGTTCAGGCTGACGCGGGTGTCGGTCTCGTTGAAGGCTCGGGCGTAGGGCACAAGGTTCATGCCGCCCACGTCGATGCCCAGAGTGCGCTCGGGGGTGACGATCTCGAGGCGCACCCCAGAGCGGACGAGCATCTCGGCTGTGGTCATCGCCGAATGCGAGCCGTCGTCGTCGTAGAGCAGCACGTCGCCGCTGAGGCGAGCATCGCCACCCACAACGTCCCACGACGAGGTGAGCAGGTGAGCGCCTTCTTCGACGTGCGGCAGCTGGGGCAGGCCGCCGGTGGCGACGACAACCACGTCAGGCCCGAGCGAGGCAATGAGGTCGGCATCGGCGAAAGTGTCGTAGCGCACCTCCACACCCAGCCGGTCGAGCTCGGCCACCCGCCAGTCGACGATGCCCATCAAATCGCGGCGGCGAGGGTTGCGAGCAGCCAGATGCAGCTGTCCACCCGCCCACGGCATCGCCTCGAGCAGCACCACGTCGTGCCCGCGTTCGGCGCTCACCCGGGCTGCCTCGAGCCCGGCCGGCCCCGCACCCACCACGACCACCCGCTGTGCGCTGTCGGCGCGCTCGATGACATGCGGCATGGCCAGCTCGCGGCCGGTGGCCGCGTTGTGGATGCACAGGGCCTCGCCCGCCTGGTAGATGCGGTCGAGGCAATAGGTGGCACCGACGCAGGGGCGGATCGTGTGCTCGGCACCGATCTGGATCTTGCGCACCAGGTGCGGCTCGGCCATCTGGGCGCGGGTCATGCCGATGAGGTCGACGAGGCCCTCACGCACGGCGTGCCGTGCCGTGGCGACGTCGTCGACCTTCGCGGCGTGCAGCACCGCCACGTGCGGCGCCACCTCGGCGAGCAGGGCCTTCACCCGCCCGGTCACATCGAGGTGCGGCGCCGAGGCCATGCCGTGGATGGGGATCACCTCGGTGAGCGCTACTTCGTCGGCCACGTTGCCGCGGATGACGTTGACGAAGTCGATCAGCCCGTCGGCGCACACCCGGCGCAGCATCGCCAGCCCTGCCGGTTCGTCGAAGCCGTCGACACCGGCCTCGTGCAGTCGTTCGTCGACCGCCATGCGCAGCCCCAGCGGCACGTCGGGCCCGATGCGACGGCGTACGGCGTGCAGCACCTCGAGCGAGAAGCGCATCCGGTTCTCGACCGACCCTCCGTACAGGTCGGTGCGGCGGTTGGTGGCGGGCGACCAGAACTGGTCGAAGAGGTGCCCGTACGACTCGATCTCGATGCCGTCCATGCCGCCGGCCACCATGCGCTCAGCAGCGTCGGCGTACTCGCCCACGATGCGGTCGATGTCCCACTGCTCGGCCTCTTTCGGGTGGTTGCGGTGGGCGGGTTCGCGCAGACGCGACGGTGCCACCACCGGCAGCCAGTCGTCCTGGCCCCATCCGGTGCGCCGCCCCAGATGGGTGATCTGGATCATCGCCACGGCACCGTGCTCGTGGATCTCGTCGGTCATGGCCCGCAGCCACGGCACGATGGCGTCGTTCCAGGCGTGGAGGTTGCCGAACGCGGGTGGGCTGTCGGGCGACACCACGGCCGAGCCGGCGGTCATCGTCATCGCCACACCGCCCTTGGCCTTCTCGACGTGATAGGCGCGGTACCGGTCCTTCGGCATGCCGTCTTCGGAGTAGGCGGGTTCGTGCGCGGAGGAGAAGATGCGGTTGCGCAGCGTGAGGTGCTTCAGGGTGAACGGGGCGAGGAGCGGATCGTCGGCCATGTTCAGTCGTCACCGTGTTCCGTCACCGGGTGTGCGTGTCGGTCGGGACCGCTTGCAGACATGTCAGTACCACTGGTCGGGCATCTCGGCCTTGCGGCGGGCGACGAACTCGCGCAGTTCGGCGTCGACGGCGTCGTCGATGGGCGGAGGCTCGTAGCGGGCGAGCGTCTCGGCGACGAGCGCAGCCGCACGCTCTTCGGATGTGTGAGAGCCGTTGTCGCGCCACTGTTCGAACGAATCGTTGTCGCTGAGCGCCGGCTCGAAGAACGCTGTTTCGTAGTGCCTCAGTGTGTGTTGTGCACCGAAGAAGTGCTTGCCGGGCCCGACCTCCGCAAAGGCGTCGAGCGCGAACTGGTCGTCGTCGAGCGGCACGCCCTTGAGGAATGTGTGCGCAGCTCCGCACAGGTCGAGGTCCATCATGAACTTCTCGTACCCCATCGCCAGGCCGCCTTCGAGCCAACCGGCGCTGTGCAGGATGAAGTTCGCGCCACACAGCAGTGCCGCCATCATGCTGACGGCCGATTCGGTCATCGCCTGGCCGTCAGGCACCTTCGACGAGGTGAAGGCGCCCGAGCACCGCAAGGGCAGGCCGACCCGACGTGCCAGCTGCCCGACCAGGAACGATCCGAGCGCCGGCTCGGGCGTGCCGAAGGTCGGGCTCCCGCTGCGCAGCGCCATCGACGACAGGAAGTTCCCGTAGATCACCGGCGAGCCCGGCCGCACCAGCTGCCCGAGGGCCACCCCGACCAGGGTCTCGGCATGGGCTTGGGCGACCGCGCCCGCTGTAGTGACCGGGCCCATCGCTCCACCGAGGATGAACGGCACCACGACCGGGGCTTGGTTCGCCCGGGCATACGTCTTCAATGCTCCAGTCATCGTCGCGTCCCACACGAGCGGTGAGTTGACATTGACATTGCCGAGGATCACGCATGAGCGATCGACGACATCGGCGCCGAAGGCGATGCGGGCCATCTCGATCGAGTCGGCCGCTCGCTCGGGTGCCGTGACCGATCCCATGAACGGCCGGTCGCTGAAGCGGAGGTGGGTGTAGACCATGTCGAGGTGGCGCTTGTTCACCGGGACATCGGTCGGCTCGCACACCGTCCCTCCCGAGTGGTGGAGCCACGGCGACGACTGCCCGAGCTTCACGAATCGTTCGAAATCGGCGATGGTGGCATAGCGGCGGCCACCGGGCAGGTCGCGAACGAAGGGCGAGCCGTACGCGGGGGAGAGGACCACGCTGTTGCCCCCGATCCGGACCGATCGGTCGGGGTTGCGCGCCAACTGCTCGAACTCACGTGGGGCAGTGGCGCACAGCGCACGCACGTGCCCGGGGTCGAATCGCACGAGCGACCCGTCGACCGTCGCGCCTGCGGCACGGAACAGCTCGAGCGCCTCGTCGTCACCCCTGATCTCGATGCCGACGTCACGGAGGAGACGATCCGCGTGGGCCTCGATAGTGGCAAGTCCCTCTTCTCCGACGAGCTCGTACGGGGGGATCTCGCGCGTGATGTACGCAGTTCCCTGACGGCTCGCAGCGCCAGCGCGGGCCTGAGCCCGCCCGGCACGACCTCCTGCCCGACGTCGAGCCGGCAATCCGTCGTCGGAGCTTCCCATTGTCCAGACCCCCTCGACAGCAGACCGGATCATGCCTCGTCGGGCGGCGAGGGTATCACCCGGGCTTGCAGCATCGTTGACCTGCTCCTGTGCTACAACTACGGTCCTCTACGTGCTCCGGGACATCTGTGCCCCGGAGACCGATACACCCTGGGGGGGACATGAGTTCACAGTTCGACAAGCTCCGTAGCGGGGTCGGCCCGCTGCAGGGCGAGGTCATCGACGCGTTTGCACAGGGCTCCATCTCACGCCGGTCCTTCTTGGTCCGCGGCAGCGTGGTGGGCCTGAGCGCAGCGTTCATGGGCTCGCTCGTGGCAGCGTGTGGTGGCGACGACAGCACCGCCACCGAGACCACTGCCGGTGGCGGCACCGAGACCACCGCTGCTGGCGGCGGCACCGAGACCACCGCCGCGCCGGCACCTGGCGGCCTCCAGCCGGGCGGTGTCCTGCGCATCGCTGCGCAGCGCCCGGGCAGCCCGCTCGACCCGGTGGCCATGGACAACCTGGGTGCCTACACCCCGGTCGTCACGTGCTTCGAGTACCTCTGCGGCCCCGGCGAAGGCGCTGGGCTGGCACCGATGCTCGCCGAGTCGTGGGAGCCCAACGCCGACGGCAGCGCCTGGACGTTCAACCTGCGCAAGGGCGTGAAGTGGCACGACGGCACCGACTTCACGTCGGCCGATGTGGTGGCCACCATGGAGCGGATGATCGAGGCCGGCAAGTTGTCGGCCTACATGGACCCGGGCGGCTGTGTCGCAGTCGACGACAGCACGGTCACCATGAACCTGAAGGCCCCCGACGGCCAGTTCCCGTACAACGTCTGCCACTGGAACCCGCAGACCGTCATCACCCCGGCAGCGTTCGCCACCGGCACGACGCTCGACCAGGCGCCGAACGGCACCGGCGCGTTCAAGTTGGCGAAGTTCGACGTGGCCGTCGGTGCGACCTTCGAGGCCAACGCCGAGTACTGGGGCGGCAAGCCCACCCTCGACGGTCTCGAGTTCATCTTCAGCGACGACCTCGCCACCCAGGTGTCGGGTCTGCAGGGCGGCGCAGCTGACGCCATCGTGCAGTTCTCGGTCGTCGGCGGCGAGGCAATCCTGAACAGCTCCGACTTCGTCGTCCAGACGATCCGTGGCGCGGCCCACCGCCAGCTGTGGATGAATGTCCGCGAGGGTACCTTCACCGATGTGAAGCTCCGTACGGCCATCGCGCTCGCAGTCGACCGCCAGGCGTGCATCGACATCGTCCTCCAGGGCAAGGGTGACCTCGGCAACGACCACCCGATCGCCCCGGTGTACGAGTTCTGGGACTCGAGCCAGCCCCAGCGTGAGCGCGACGTCGATCAGGCCAAGGCGCTGCTCGATGAGACCGGCAACGCCGGAATGGCGATCACCATGCATGTGCCGAAGCTGCAGGAGATCCCGCAGCTGGCCGAGCTGCTCCAGAGCCAGCTCAAGGAAGTCGGCATGGACGTCACGCTGAACGTCGAGAGCACCGACACCTTCTACGACCGCTGGTGCAAGGTGTACGACTCGACCAACGAGCCGGCCGGCTGCGACGGCGGCGAGGAGTTCGGCATCGTCGACTACGGCAACCGCGGTGTGCCCGACGTGTACCTGGTCAAGGCCTACGCGACCGGCGAGTGGAACTCGGCGCACTACAACAGCGCCGAATTCAACACCGCTGTCGCCGACTACCAGGCGGCGCTCACGCTCGAGGATCGCAAGGAGCCGGTGTCGCGGATCCAGTCGATCGCCAACGCCGACGTGCCGTACGTGATCCCGTACTTCTACAACTCGCTGTACGCCACGACCAACAAGGTGACGGGCATCGTCGCCACCGGCCTCGGCCACTTCTACTGCGACAAGGCCGGGTTCACGGCCTGATCTGCAGTAGCAGCCTTCGGATGGACGGGGCCGGGCCGCTGCCCTCGCGCAGTGGCCCGGCCCCGTTTTCCGATCCCACACCATCCCGAGTGCTCCCTGACGGACCCTGATGCGACGCTTCCTCCTCAAACGACTCGTGTCCGCCATCGTCACCTTGTGGCTGTTGGCGACGATCGTCTTCCTCATCGTGAACGTGCTTCCCGGTGACGTCGGACGCAAGATCCTCGGGCCATTCGCCACGCAGGAGAGCGTCGCTGCCTACAACGAGCGCTTGGGCACCAACCGTCCGCTCATCGTGCAGTACCTCGACTCGATGCGACGGGTGTTCACCTTCAATTTCGGCGATGCGTACTCGACCAGTTCGCCGGTGAACGACATCATCTTCCCGGCACTCGGTCGCTCCGCCAAGCTGGCGCTCCTGGCGTTCGTCATCACCATCCCTCTATCGATCATGGCCGGCATCATCGCTGCCCGCCGACAGGACAAGCTCACCGACCGGGCCATCGTGAACGCCGGCTTGGCGACGTCGTCGATCCCCGAGTTCGTGTCCGCTGCCGTGCTCATGTCGATCTTCTGCGTGCACTGGAAGATCGGCGAGGTGTACGCCAACCCGCCTGACGGCACACCCCTGCTCGGGCAACTCCGCTACCTGCTCATGCCAGCGTTAGCAATGGCGATCGCCTACTTCGGCTATCTCGCACGGATGACCAGGGCGGGTGTGATCGCCGCACAGAGCTCCGACTATGCCCGGACCGCCACGATGAAGGGCCTCCCGCAGAGCACGGTCATGCGACGTCATGTCCTGCGCAACGCGCTGGCTCCGACGATCACCGTCATCAGCGTGCAGATCGGCTACCTGATGGGCGGCATCATCGGAGTCGAGAAGGTCTTCAACTACAACGGCCTCGGCACCGTGATGTTGAACGCTCAAAAGGCCAAGGACATCCCGCTGTTGCAGGGGGCCGTGCTGCTCGTCGGCATCATCTACATGCTGTCCACGCTCATCGCCGACCTGGTGATCGCCTACCTCAACCCCAGGGTCCGACTGGAGACGACATGACGACGGACTCACCCCTCGATGAGACCTCCTCATCGACTCCCGATCCAGAGATCGTGATCGCCACGGGCATCCAGCAGGCGAGCGAACGCAAGGTTGCGCGGCGCGAGAATTGGCGGCTGATCCGTCGTCGTCCGGCCTTCATCATCGGCGTGTTCATCGTGCTGGTGTGGGTGGTGTGCGCGATCTTCGGCAACCGCATCGCGCCCCACGATCCGCTCAACTACCGGGCGCAGGTGCACCTGTCGCCCCGAGCGGAGTTTCCCTTCGGCACCGACAAGAACGCCCGCGACGTGCTGTCCCGAGTGATCGCCGGTGCCCGCGACGTGCTCACCATCGCTCCGGCAGCCGCGATCCTCGGCGTCGTGTTCGGTGTGATCCTGGGCCTCCTCATGGGCTACATCGGCAAGCGCCTCGACATGGTGCTCAGCCGCGTCGTCGAGGCATTCCTCGCCCTTCCGGTCGTGCTCATCGCGTTGCTTGCCATCGTCACCCTCGGGAACTCGGCCTGGGTCGTCTTGGGTGTCGTCGCTGCGCTGTTCACCCCGATCGTCGCTCGAACGGTGCGGGCAGCCGTGATGGCCGAACGCGACCTCGACTACGTCACCTCGGCCAAACTGCGCGGCGAGTCGTCGTCGTTCATCATGTTCCGCGAGATCCTTCCCAACGTGATGGGCCCGATCGTCGTCGAGCTCACGGTGCGCATCGGCTATGCGGTCTTCACGATCTCGACGCTGTCGTTCCTCGGGGCAGGCCCGCCGCCTCCGTCGCCCGACTGGGGTGCCCAGGTGAGCGAGGGGTACAACTCGATCAGCGCTGGCATCTGGTGGACGACGTTCTTCCCGGCAGCGGCGATCGCCAGCCTGGTGATCGCAGTCAATCTGATCGCCGACTCGGTGCAGTCGGTCCTGGAGGCATCGTGACCGACCTCGCCGTCCCTGCGTCCAGCCCTGCCTCGAGCACGGCTGCGCTCGAGGTCCGCGACCTCGAGGTGGTCTACAAGGTCCGCGGCATCGACCGCATCGTGCTGCGCGGCGTGTCGTTCGCCATCGCACCGGGCGAGGCCTACGGCCTCGTCGGTGAATCCGGCTGCGGCAAGAGCACCACCGCGTACGCCGCGCTTCGCTACCTGCCGCGTAACGGCCGGATCACTTCCGGGCAGGTGCTGGTGGGCGGTCAGGACGTCACGGCGATGAGCGAGTCGCGGCTGCGCGAGTTCCGCGCCCGCGACGCATCGATGGTCTACCAGGACCCTGCGCAAGCGATGAACCCGACGATCCGCGTCGGCAGCCAGTTGATCGAGAGCTTCACCCTGCTCGGCCAGAACAAGCAGCAGGCGCAGGCTTCCGCGATCGAGGCGCTGCGCAAGGTGCGCATCGCCGACCCCGAGCGCGTGATGGACCGCTACCCGTTCCAGCTCTCGGGCGGGATGCAGCAGCGGGTCGTCATCGCCATGGCGTTGGCCTGCGATCCGAAGCTGCTCGTGCTCGACGAACCCACGACAGGCCTCGACGCAACCGTGGAGGCCGAGGTGCTCGACCTCGTGCAGACCCTGCGCAAGGAGAGCGACGCTGCCGTCCTGTTGATCGCCCACAACCTCGGCATCATCCGTTCGTTGTGCGATCGGGTTGGCGTGATGTACGCCGGCCGCATCGTCGAACAGGGGCCCAGTTCGCAGGTGTTCGACAGCCCCCAGCATCCGTACACGGTCGGGCTGTTGCGCTCGCTACCGCGCCGGGGAGCGCGCAAGACCGAGAAGTCGCTCGCCACCATCCCGGGCATCCTGCCGCTCATCGGCGCCGATCTCCCCACCTGTGTGTTCGTCGATCGCTGTCCGCTGGCAGACGACGTGTGCCGCACCGAGGTTCCGCCCGTCACCCCCATTGGCGACGACGGCACGCGGTACTCGCGCTGCCACCACGTCGACCGTATCGACCAGATCCACGACGACGTCACCAAGGTGGGCATCAGCATGCTGGTGTCCGACGAGGCGCACCCCGACGTGTTGCAACTCAGCCATGTGTCGAAGACGTTCAAGCAGCGCAACACGGCCATCCCAGCCCTCGTCGACGTCGACCTCGAACTCGTCGAGGGCGAGACGCTCGGCATCGTGGGCGAGTCCGGTTCCGGCAAATCGACACTCGCCAAGACGATGCTCGGCATCGAGAGCCTCGACACCGGTGGCTCGGTGTCGCTCGACGGCCACCAGCTCGCTGCGTCCACGGTCGACCGCACGGCCGACGACAAACGGTCGATGCAGATGATCTTCCAGAACCCCGACTCGGCACTGAACCGCAGCTGGTCGGTGCGGCGCATCCTGGTGCGCAGTGTCGAGAAGCTCACCGGCATCAAGGGCAAGGAGGCCAACGACCGTGTCGAGGCCCTCGCCGCGCACCTGCGGCTCACCCCTCGCCACCTCGACCTGAAGCCGCGCCAGCTCTCGGGCGGCCTGAAGCAGCGTGTTGCCATCGCCCGCGCCTTCGTCGGCGATCCGCGCATCGTGGTGTGCGACGAGCCCACCAGCGCCCTCGACGTGTCGGTGCAAGCCGCCATCTTGAACCTTCTCGCCGATCTGCAGTCCGAGAACAAGACGAGCTACGTCTTCATCTCCCACGACATGGGTGTGGTTCGCTATCTCGCTGATCGCATCGCCGTGATGTACCTCGGCCGCATCCAGGAGATCGGCTCCACCGACGAGGTGTTCACGGGGCCCAACCACCCGTACACCGAGGCACTGCTCTCGGCCATTCCCGATGTCGACGGCGGTATGCGGGAACGCGTCCGCCTCGGCGGCGAGATCCCCAGCCCGGCCAACCCGCCGTCGGGCTGTGTGTTCCATCCGCGCTGCCCGCGGGCCATGCCCGGGGTGTGCGAGATCAGCGAGCCACCGCTGCGCGAGGTCTCGCCGGGGCATGCGATGCGCTGCCACATCCCCATCGAGACCCTCGTCGAGCTGCAGCGCAAGCCCTCGGTCGACGCCTGACGGGCATGCTGCGGAGGCAGCGTGCCCGCTCGCTGGTGCGGGCGGGTCAGTCGACGATGCGATCGACGCTGGTGTCGCGCTGCACGGTGCACCAGCGGTGGCAGCCACCCGAGTGGAACCACCGCTCGGTCTGCACACCCGACCCGTTGGTGAAGAACCACACCCGGTGCAGGTCGCGTTCGATCGGGTCGGTGATCGACGCTGGCGCCTCGGGGTCTTCGCCGCCGAATCGGAACTCTTCCACCGGCCGCGGGCCGCAGTGTGGGCAGGGGATCGTCAGCATCGTGGCTCCTACTTGGTGCCGGTCGAGCCGAGGTCGGCCATCGGCTGGTCCTTGGCGAAGCGGTCGAGGGCGAACGGGGCGATCAGCTCGGGCACGCGGCCCGTGGCGATGAGCTCGGCGAGCTGCTCGCCGCCGGCGGGAATGGCTTTGAAGCCCCACGTGCCCCAGCCAGTGGTGATGTAGAAGCCGTCGACGCCGGTGTGGCCGATGATGGGCGAGAAGTCGGCCGACACATCGCACCGCCCCGTCCACTGGCGCAGGATGCGCAGGTCGCGGGTGAACGGCAGCACCATCGCCATCTTGCGCGAGCACTGCTGAAGGAACTGGAACGACGACTGCAGCGAGTAGCTGGCCTGCGGCTCGTACTCGTGGCCGATGAGCATCTGCCCGCGGGCGGTCTGCGAGATGTACGAGTTCATCTCGGTGTCGGAGATGATGTTGGGGAACGTGCGGGCGTAGCTGTTGGTGACGAACGCCTGCAGCGGGTGGGTGCGGATGGGCAGGCGCAAGTCGGCGTGTGCTGCGAGCACCGACACGTTGCCGCCCACGGCGCTGACCACCGCGCCGGCGTGGATGTCGCCCGTGGGGGTGCGCACGCCGGTGACCCGGCCGCCGTCGCGCAGCAAGCCGATGACCGGCGTGTTCTGCACCACGTGCACGCCACGACGCATCGCCCCCTGGGCGTAGGCCCACACCACGCGGTCGTGGCGGGCCGAGGCGCCGGGAAGGTGGTAGCTCGCTCCGAGCACCGGGTAGCGGCCGCCACCGGAGAGGTCGATCTGCGGACAGAGGCGCTTCACTTCGGAGGGCTCGATGAAGTGGGTCTCCACCCCGAAGGCCTGATTCAGCAGGGCGCGGGCGCGCTGGGTGCGCAGCGTGGCTTCGCTGTGGGCCAGCCACATCAGACCCTTGGTGTCGTGCATGATCCAGCAGCCGGTCTCGGCCTCGAGTTGCTGGTACAGCCGCACGCTGTGGTCGTAGAACTTGATCGACTCCGACAACCCGTAGTTGGAGCGGATGATCGTGGTATTGCGGCCCGAGTTGCCGCTGCCGATGTAGTTGGCCTCGATGACCAGCACGTCGGTGATGCCGTGGCGTTCGGCGAGGTGATAGGCGGTCGACAGACCGTGGCCGCCGCCACCGACGATGACGACGTCGTACGACGACTTCGGTTCGTGCCAGGCCAGTTCGAGCAGGGTTTCGACGAACTCGTTCATGCCACGGCCCCCAGTCGGTCGGGCACCTCGTGGAACGCCGAGCCCGACACGATGAGCAACGTTCGGTCGGCCTCCATCACCAGCTTGATGGCCAGACCGCACACCATGCCCTGGGCCAGTGCCGGCCGGGTGGTGGGCAGCGGCCACTCGAGCTTGTGGGTCAGTGCCGTCAACTGCGCCGCATCGAGCCAGGCGCCACGGAACATGGCCTCGGGTTCGATGATCGCATGCGGGTCGGCGGTGGCCACCGCAGCGGCGTCGTCGACGGTGGCGTCGATGACCAAGGCGTCGTCGGGGGCGACGCGCACCATGATGGCGCCGGCTGGCCAGGTGGCCGCGTCGATGGCGGCAGGCTTGGCCGTGATGCGCACGCCCATCAGGGTGGAGAATCGCATCGGTTCGAGTGCGTCAGAGGCGGGCACGGGCACCCTCCGGGTCGTAGAAGGGGGTCGGAGCGACGGTGGCGGTGCGACCGTCGATGAACACCGTGTCGAGGAACGGCAGGCGCTTCTGCCAACCGAGCAGCACCGCGTGCCCGAGCAGGGGAGAGCTGAAGCTGGTGGCCACATGGCCGATCACCTCACCACCCTCTCGGTCGAAGATCGGGGCACCTTCCAGCGGCGCCGGGCCGTCCATTCGCATGCCGAACAGGCGGCGTGAATCGTCGAGGCTCGCGGTGCGTGCCAGCGACGGGCGACCGATGAAGAACGGCTTCTCCATCTTCACGGCCCAGTCGAGGCCCAACCTGGCGGGGGTGGAGTCCATCTCGGAGTCGAGGCCCACCAGGAAGTGGCCCTTTTCGAGTCGCAGGCCGAACAGAGCCTGCAGGCCGTGCGGGTGGATGCCGAGATCGGCACCCAGCCGCATCAGTTCGCGCCACAGTTCCACCGAGTGGGCCGTGAGGTGGTGCAACTCGAAGCTCGCCTCGCCGGTGAACGACAGGCGCATCACGTGGCAGGGCACACCGGCCACGTCGGCGTGCACGTGCTGCAACATCTTCGGCGGCTCGGCCAACCCGGCACGGCGCAGCAGTTCGCCCGCCAGCGGTCCGGTGACATTGATGGCGGCGAGCGAGAACGTGCGGTCGAGCACGTGCACGTCGAGGCCCCAGGTCTCGATCCAGTCGCGCACCCACATCTCGGCGAACGAGGCACCACCCGAGGTGAAGCTGAGCGCGAATCGGTGATCGCTCTCGCGCAGGATCATCCCGTCGTCGATGACATGGCCGCGCTCGTTCAGCAGCAGGGCGTACCGGCTGCGGCCAGGGCGGATGTCGGCGACGTTGCACGGGTACAGCCGCTCGAGCGCCTCGACGACGTCGGGGCCCGACACGATCATCTTGCCCAGTGTGGACACGTCGCCCAGCGACACCGCCTCGCGGACGGCCCAGTACTCGCGCACGTGGTCGCCGTAGTTCCAGGGGCGCCACCAGCCGCCGAAGCGGTCCATGTGGGCGCCGAGGGCGAGGTGCTCGTCGTGCAGTGCAGTGCGCCGCCAGGCGTCGAGGTGCACGTCGGCGGCAGCTTCGGCGATGGTGAGCTGGCGCGACGCCGGGCGACCGGTGAACGGCGCCGGCTCGGTGCCCGACCGGTCGGCGACGAAGGCACGCAGGTGAGGCATGCAGACACCGCCCTGGCAGGTGCCGGTGCCGCACAGGCTGGCCCGCTTCACCAGTTCGAGGTGCTGGAAGCCCTTCTGCCACACACCGTCGAGGTCGTCGACGGTCACTTTCGAGCAGGGGCACACGGTGCCTGCCTGTGGCGCAGGGGGGAGGTCGAAGCGCTCGGCGGCCGCTCCGACGACACGGACAGAGGGTTCGTCGGTCATGCGGGCGAGCAGGTCGCGGGGTGCCCGGCGGGCACTCGTGACCACCACGCTGCGGCACGCGTGCCGGGTGCCATCACGGGTGACCACGGTGTGCACCCAGCCGTCGTCGCCCTCGAAGTGGTCGAGGTCGTCGAGGTCGACGGTGACGCTGTCGTGCAGCTCGACACCGCGCTCGACGAGGTGTGCGGCCGCACCAGCAGTGAGGATGCCGCGCAGCATGTTGCCCTCGCACACCGGGTGCAGTTCGGCGGCACCCGTGGCGATGACCACCTCGTGGGCGTGCACGTGCAGCATGTGGTCGGAGCGGCGCACGATAACGGTGGGCCCCTGGTAGACGCCCACCACGTCGTCACCCGACCCGCTGTCGAGCACGAGCACGGTGTGGCCGTCCGCCTGTGCCGTGCCGGCCTCGGCGCGACCGGCTTCGCTCGCGCCGATGACAGCGACGTCGACATGGGCGCGGCGCACGGTCACTTCCACAGGAGGTGCGATGCGGGTGGGGTCGGCGAGCACAGCGTTGCGCAGCGGCGGGCCACCCACCAGGGGATGGCGGCGCACATCCAGACCCGGCTCGGCAGTCGTCTGACAGGTGCGGGTGAAGCCCACGCCGGCCACGACGGCCGAGCAGTTGCCGCAATCACCTGCGAGGCAGAGGGTGCCGCCGTGTTGGGGGTGCTGGCCGGCGCGGATGATCGCATCGGCGATCGTGTCGCCGACGTCGAACGAGATGGGGGAGTCGTCGAACGCGAAACGCATGAACTGCTCTCAGGTCTCGTCGGCGCGCCGGATGGTGACCGGTTGACCGCCGAGTTGGTCGAAGGGGATATGGCAACGGATCACGCCGCCATCGGGGGTAGGCGTGAGAGGGGGCTCGGTGGTGCGACAGAGGTCGCCGAGGAAGCGGGGGCACCGAGTGTGGAACACACAGCCGGAGGGGACGTTCACTGCACTGGGGATCTCGCCCTCGAGACGGATGCGCTCGCGCTTGTCACCGTCGACCGACGGAGCTGCCGACAGCAGGGCCTCGGTGTAGGGGTGGTGCGGCCCGTCGAACACCCGCTCAGCTGGGCCGAGCTCCATGATCCGACCGAGGTAGAGCACGGCGATGCGGTCCGACAGGTACCGCACCACGCGAAGGTCGTGGGAGATGAACAGGTAGCTCGTGCGGCTGTCGCGCTGCAGGTCGCCGAGCAGGTTCAGGATCGCTGCCTGCACCGATACGTCGAGCGAGGAGGTCGGCTCGTCGCACACCACGATGCGCGGCTTGCCTGCGAACGCTCGGGCGATCGCGACGCGCTGCTTCAGACCGCCCGACAGCTGGACGGGCCGCATGTCGAGGTGGCGCTCGGTCAACCGCACGGCGCTGGTGATGGCGGTCAGCTCGCCTTCGACCTCGGCCGCCGGCACCTGCCCGAGACGGCGCAGGCTGCGGCCGACGATGCGTCGCACACTGTGTCGGCGGTTGAGCGCCGAGTCCGGGTTCTGGAAGACGATCTGGATGGACCGGATCTGGTCGAGCGTTCGACGCTTGGTGCTCGTCGGCAGCTGCGCCCCGTCGAGGGTCAGCTCGCTGCCCTCGTCGGGAGGGGTGATCCCCAAGATGGCGTGGGCGAGCGTGGTCTTCCCGCTTCCGGACTCTCCGACCAGACCGAGGGTCTCACCGGGGAAGAGGTCGAGGTCGACGTCGCGGACTGCGTAGATCGGCTTGCCGGCCTGACGGAACGTCTTGCTCACCCCGCGCAGGGTCAGCAAGGGCCCGGCGGAGCGGTCGACGACCGATGGGAACCCACTCGGGAGCTCGGCGGCCGCCATTCCAGCCACCTGATCGGTGTGGTGGCAACGTACCGAACGACCGTCGAGGGTTGTCCACGGGGGCGCTTCCGATCGACACTGATCGGACGCGAGCGCGCAACGGTCGACGAACACACAGTTCGGCAGCTCGGCGCCGAGCACCGGCAGGAAGCCGGGAATCGTCTCGAGGCGTTGGGCCTCCTTGCGCGAGCCGTGCCGCGGCAAGCACCTCAGCAGCCCGACCGAGTACGGGTGCTGAGGATCGTCGAACACCTGCTGGGCGTCGCCCTCCTCGACCACCTGGCCCGCATAGAGCACACCGACCCTGTCGCACATGGAGCGGATCGCACCGAGGTTGTGGGAGATGAACAACACCGAGGTGCCGTACTCGCGGCGCAGTCCCCGGACCAGGTCGAGCACCTCGGCCTCGACGGTGGCGTCGAGACCAGTGGTCGGCTCGTCGAGGATGAGCAGCTGCGGGTTCGACGCGAGCGCCATCGCGATCACGACACGCTGCTGCATGCCGCCGGACAACTGGTGCGGGTAGCGGCTCAGCACCGACTCGGGATCGGCGATCTGGACCTTGGCCAGCATCTCGAGCGAGCGCTGGCGAGCCTCGTCCCTACCCAGACCGAGGACGTCGAACGCCTCCATCAACTGGGGCCCGACCCTGATGGTCGGGTTCATCGCCTGTCCAGGGTCCTGGTACACGATCGACGCATCGCGAGCACGCAACTGGCGGAGCTCGTCGCTGCCGAGCGACATCACGTCCCGCCCGCCGAGCCTCACCGACCCACCGAGGATGCGAGCGTTGTCCGGCAGGTATCGGACGGCGGCGTACGCGGCCGTGCTCTTGCCACAGCCGCTCTCACCTACCAGGCCGTACGACTCGCCCGGCTGGATGGCGAACGAGACCCCGCGGAGCACCTCGCGCGTGATCCCGCGCACGACGTACCCGAGCCGTAGGTCGACGAACTCCAGTGCTGCGTCGCTCACCGGTCGAGGACCCCCTGGATACCGTCGGCGATCAGGTTGATCGCCACGACGAGGGATGCAAGTGCGACGGCGGGGACCACACACGGCCACCAGACATCGCTCAGCAGTCCAGCCCGCTCTTCGAAGATCGTGCGACCCCAGTCGGGGGAGCCGGGCTGGGTGCCGAAACCGATGAAGGCCAGACCCGCCATGGTGAACACGGCGTAGCCGAGGCGAACGGTGAACTCCACCACGATCGGTCCCATGACGTTCGGCAGGATCTCGACGAACATGATGTAGCTCGACCGCTCACCACGCAGTTCGGCAGCACGAACGTAGTCGAGGTTGCGTTCGGCTTGGACTGCTGCACGAATCGTTCGGGCGATGATCGGACCGAACAGCGCACCGATCAGAAGGATGATCGTGAAACGACCACTCGACAGAGCGGTGAGTGCGAGGAGTGCCACGAGGATGAGCGGAAGGCTCATCAGCGCTTCGATGAACCGACTCAGGATGTCGTCGATCGGGCCGCGGAAGTAGCCCATCAACAACCCGAGCACGACACCGATGATCGTGCCGAGCACGACTGCGGCAGGCGCGACGATCATGATCTCCCGCGCCCCGTAGATCGCCCTGCTGTAGACGTCGCGACCGAAGCGATCGGTGCCGAACCAATAGCCCTCGTTGAAGAACGGACGGATCCACTTGCTGGTCGGGTCCTGCTTCGACGGGTCGTGCGTTGCGAAGAACCCCGGAGCGACTGCGCAGAGCACCCAGAAGAGGAAGATCGCAACACCGACGAGGAACGTCCTCGAGCGCAGCAGCATGCGCCGCGTCTCTCGACGAATGCTCGAGGTCGCGACTCCTGTCGGAGCAGGCGAAACGGTCTCCGGAGCCGAAGCGGACAGGTCGCTCATTGGACGTACCCGTACCTGATCCGCGGGTTGAGCCATGCGCTCAACACGTCGGCGACGAGGTTCAAGAGCATCGCGATGGCCCCCACGATGAAGACCGAGGCCATGAGCATCGGGATGTCCCGATCGCTCGCAGCGTCGAAGATGAGCAGGCCGAGGCCTCGGTAGTTGAACAACGTCTCGGTGACGAGCAGGCCACCAAGGAGGTAGCTGATCTGCACCGCGATCACGGCGATCGTGGGCAGCAGCGCGTTGCGCAACACGTGTCGACGCAAGACCGTGCGCCGTGGCAGCCCCTTCAACGTTGCAGTCCTCGTGTAATCCGCAGCGAGCGCCTCGATCGTGCCGGCGCGGGCCATCCGCGCGAGGTACCCGAACAGGATGGCGCTCAGGGTGACCGCCGGCAGGATGAGCACCTCGATCTGCTCCCACAACGAGCCCTTGGCAGACCCGCCTGGCGGAAGCCATCCGAGCTTCACGGCGAAGACGATGATCAGGACGATCCCGATCACGAACTCCGGGGTGACCGCGAGGCTGAGCCCCGTGATCGTGACCGCACGGTCGGTGGCCTTCCCTTTGCGCAACGCAGCGAGAGCACCCCCGACGATGCCGAGCGGAACGACGATGAGCACCGTCATCGCCGCCAGCTTCATCGACGCCCAGAGCGCCTTCGGGATGAAGTCCATCACCGGCGCCTTGTACTTGTACGAGTTCCCGAAATCACCGGTCAGCACTCCGCCGAACCAGCGGAGGTACCGACCGACCAGCGGTCCGTCGACCCCCAACTCGCGGTTGAGGTTGTCGACGGACTGCTGGTCGGCGAACGGCCCGAGGATCGCTCTACCGACGCTGCCGGGAAGCACCGCAGCAATGAAGAACACCACCACGCTCAACAAGAACAGCGTGATGAGCGCCAGACCAAGCCGGCGGAGCACGAAACGACCCATCGGTGACGATCACCCAGCGGTGATCAGGAGATGGTTGCGTTGTCGGTGAAGTAGTGGCCCATGCCGGTCGCCACCGCACCGGCGACATTGGCACGCGTCGCCGACAGGAAGTTGATGGCGAACGGGATGATCATCGGCACTTCGTCCTGCAGGACCGCGGTGATCTTCTCGCCGGCAGCTGCCTGGCTCTGCAGATCGGGCGACGACGAGTAGGTGTCGACCAGCGAGTCGAAGTCCGCATTGGCGAACTCCGCCGCGTTCCACACACCCGCGCCGTCCTCGACGCTCGTGAAGCTCTTGAGCGCTGCGTTGAGGTAGACGTCGGGAACGCCGCGGTGGCCGTAGTCGGTGATGCCGATGTCGCTGCCGGGAACGCTCGGGTCGTAGGTGCGGACCCAGTTCTTGTCGTAGTAGTCGTCGCGCAGCTCGATCGTCAGGTTGATGCCGATCTCCTTGGCGTTGTTCTGCAGGATGACCGCCAGGTCGGGCGCCTCGAAGTAGTTGATGCCGTAGAGCGTGGCATCGAAGCCGCCGCCGGCGTCGGCCACCAGCTGCTTGGCCTTCTCCACGTCGAACGGGGTCTCCGGGACGTTGCCTGCCGACGGGTACATCGCGAACAGCGGCGAGTCGTAGGCGGTCGCCGCACGGCCGCCGAGCAGCGCCT
Source organism: Ilumatobacteraceae bacterium (assembly GCA_040398525.1). Taxonomy (GTDB): domain Bacteria; phylum Actinomycetota; class Acidimicrobiia; order Acidimicrobiales; family Ilumatobacteraceae; genus VFMC01. The sequence continues at coordinate 61,169 of JBBATY010000009.1, forward strand.
CGATGATCGCCGCACGGTCGGTCGCAAGGGCCATGGCCTGGCGGATGCGCTTGTCGGCGAACGGGCCTTCCGAGCAGCGCATGTGGATCTGGCGATGGTTCGCCGACGCGATCTCGCTGATGATGTAGTCCGGGTTGTCGAACAGCGACTCGGCGCCAGAGAAGTTGAACTGCGGGAGGGCGTCGATCTCGCCGGCCTGCAGCGCAGCGACGGCTGCAGCCTGATCGCTGAAGAAGGTGAACTCGAGCCCGGCCAGCTTCAGCGGGTTGCCCCAGTAGGCGGGGTTCGGCACGTAGACGATGCCGCTCACGGCATCGAAGCTCTTGATCGTCCACGGGCCCGTGGTGGCGATCTTGCCTGCGGCCACGTCGGCGGCGAAGTTCGACGTGTCGGTCACCGATGCCGGCAGGATGATCGCGTTGTAGTTGTCGCTCGAGACGATGTACGGGAAGTTGGCGAACGGGCCATTGAGCTTGAACACGACCGTGGCGTCGTCGAGCGCCGTCGTGCCACCCGGCGAGAGCTTGCCGGTGCTGAACGCGGAGAGTGCGTTGGAGTTGTTGTCCGGGTTGACCAGACGCTCCATCGTGGCCACGACATCGGCCGCCGTCACCGGCGCGCCATCGCTGAACTTGGCGTTCGGGTTGAGCTTGAACGTCCACTCCGAGGCATCTGCGTTCGCCGACCACTCGGCGGCGATCGAGGGGCTGAGCGTCAGGTCGGAGTTCGAGAGCGTGAGGAACTGGCCGACCTGGCTGAGCAGGATCAGGCCGGCACCGTCGTTGATCAGCACCGGGTCGAGCGTCGCCGAGGCTGCCGAGGGTGCGTAGTTGGCGCAGCGCAGCGTGCCACCGACGGTCGGAGCGGCCGTGGTCTCGGTCGGAGCAGCCGTCGTCTCCGTGCCGCCACCGCTGGTGGTCGCCGGCGCAGCGGTCGTGCCGGTCGACTCCTCGTCACCGCCGCAGGCTGCGAGCAGCGCGCCGATGGTCGGCAGCGACATGCCGACCACGGTGCCTCGACGGATGAACGACCGGCGGGACAGGCGCCCGGCAAGGTACTCGTCGATGACGTGGTTGCTGATCTCTCCCTGCGAGCGACGAATTGCGTCGATGCGGCCCGAGGACTTGTTGTTCACGTTGACCCCCAAAAATTGTCGAAACGGTTGTATCAGTATGGCACGCGCACGCGTCGTAGGGGAACAACCTCCGTTGCTGTGGTGCACGCCGGCTGCGGCGCTGCGTACATCGCCACCGACATAGGCTTACGAACATGGACCCGCAGCGGCGACGCGAGCTACACCTGCAACACGTGCGCGACGCGCTCACCCGGGCGGAAGCGGCCGGGTACGACGAGGCGTGGGCGATGCCGAGCGCGTTCTACACCGAGCAGGCGGTGCTCGACCTCGAATGTCGGGAGCTGTTCGGCCGCGAATGGGTGTGCATCGGGCGCGCCGACGAGATCCCCGAGCCTGGCGACTTCATGACCTTCCAACTGTGCGACGAGCCGCTGGTCGCCGTGCGCTCAGCCGACCATGCAATCCGGGTGTTGTCGAACGTGTGCCGCCATCGCGGTGCGCTGGTCGCCGAGGGTCGCGGCACGGCGAGCCACCTGCAATGCCCGTACCACCACTGGACCTACGAGCTCGACGGCACGCTGGCACGTGCGCCTCGGCTCGAGCAGCATCGCACCTTCGATCCCGCCCAGTGCTCGCTGCCGTCGTTCGCCACCGAGGATTGGATGGGCTTTCTGTTCGTCTCGCTCGCCGACGAACCCGCGCCACTGGCACCGCAGCTCAAGGGCATCGAGGATCTGGTGCGGCCCTATCACCTCGAACTCGCCACCACGCGCTTCGTCGCCGACGAGGTCTGGCCGACCAACTGGAAGTGCTTCGTCGAGAACTTCATGGAGGGCTACCACCTCACGCCACTGCACCGCACGACGCTGCATCCGGTGAACCCCACCCGATTGTGCCGCCACTATCCGCCCGGCGACGCCTACTTCGGCTACCACGCCGGCTTCACGCCTGGCCTGCCGCGCCTCGAGCCCGGCCACCCCGACCTCACACCAGAGCAGGTCGACGACTGCATCATGTTCGCGGTCCCGCCCGGGCTGGTGGCCGGCTGCGCGTCCGACTACAGCTCATTCATCTGCGTGCAGCCGGAGTCGGTCGACCGCGTGCGCCTGAAGCTGGGGTTGATGTTCTTCGGTGACCGATGGACCGAGGACGACATCGAGACAGCGGCACGGCTGTTCCAGGAGACCAATGCCGAGGATCGTGCGGTCCTCGAAGGGATCACCCGCGGCCATGCCTCAGGACGGCACAGCGCAGGTCCCCTCGCGCCCGCAGCGTTCGAGGGGACCCTGCACGACTTCTCCCGGTATCTCGCCCGCCGGTTGGCCGCGGCACTCGAGCAGGCTGTCCCGAACCACTGAAGCGAGCGGCTCGGCGCCGACCATCAGGCCCGCATGCGCAGGCCCTCGGGGTCGAGCACCGGCTCGTGCTGCAGCGTCGCCGGGCGGCGACGGCCCATGATCTCGATCTCGAAGCCCGATTCGGCCGTGGCGATCTCGGTGGGGACGTAGCCGAGGGCCAGCGACACCTGCGAGTAGTGGGCGTAGCCGCCACTGGTGATCCAGCCGACCACCTCGCCGTTGTGCCACACCGGCTCGTCACCGATCACGTCGGCTGGCGAATCCGGATCGACGTCGACACGGAACATCACCAGCTTGCGCTTCGGTCCACCTGCGGCGATCTCGGCCTCGACAGCCTCGCGTCCGATGAAGTCGTGGTCGAACTTCAGCGACCGGTCCATACCCGCCTCGAGCGGCGTGTAGATGGGCCGGTACTCGCGGTACCAGGTACCGAAGTTCTTCTCGAGACGCATCGTGATGAGCGCACGGAAGCCGAACAGGCGCATGTCGAACTCCTGGCCGGCCTCCCAGATGAGATCGAACAGGTAGCGCTGGTACTCGGGCTCCATCCAGATCTCGTACCCGAGGTCGCCCGAGTACGTCATCCGGCTCAGCCACACGGGTGCCATGCCGAGGTTCACCTTGCGGAACGCCATGAACGGGAAGTCCTTCGTGGCGAGCGAGGTGTCGGTGATCTTCTGCAGCACGTCGCGCGAACGCGGGCCGGCCACGGTGAGCCCCACCATCGACAGACGGAGGTTCTCGAAGCGGATGGGGCTGCCCTCGGGCAGGTGCGAGAGGAACCAGCGCGGGTGGTGCACCTCGGCGGCCTGCGAGCCGAACAGGAAGAACTCGTCCTCGCCGATGCGGCTGACCGAGAACTCGCCCTCGATGCGGCCCTGTGGGTTGAGCATCGCGGTGAGGTTGGTGCGGCCGATCTTCGGCAGGCTGTTGGTGAACAAGCCCTGCAACCAGTCCGCGGCGCCGGGGCCGCTGACCTTGTACTTGGCGAAGTTCGAGGCCTCGCTGAACCCCACCCGCTCGCGCACGGCGCGGCTCTCCTCGGCCACCACGTCGAACGCGTTCGAACGGAGGAACGTGATGTTCTCGTACGGCTCGAGGCCCGGCTTCTGGAACCACAGCGGGTGCTCGAGCCCCATCGCTGCACCCCACACCGCATTGTGCGCGGTGAGGCGGTCGTAGATGGGCGTGGTGAGCAGCGGGCGGGCCGCGGGCAGTTCCTCGTTGGGGAACGTGATGCGGAAGCGCCGCGAGTAGTTCTCACGCACTTTCGAGTTGGTGTAGGCGAGGGTGGCGAAGTCGCCGTAGCGGGCCACGTCCATGCCCCAGATGTCGGCACCCGGGTCGCCGTTCACCATCCACTCGGCGAGGCTGAGGCCCACGCCGCCGCCCTGCGACAGACCGGCCATCACGGCGCACGCCGACCACATGCCGCGCATGCCCTTGATCGGGCCCACCAACGGGTTTCCGTCGGGACTGAACGTGAACGGGCCGTTCACGAAGCGCTGGATGCCGGCGCGCCCCACAGCGGGGAAGTGCTCGAAGGCACGCTCGAGCTCGGGCGAGATTCGGTCGAGATCGTGGGGGAGCAACTGCGAGACGAAGTCCCACGGGGTCTGCTTGGCCGACCACACCCGGTTCTCCTGCTCGTAGGTGCCGAGCAGGATGCTCTGGCCCTCCTGGCGGGCGTAGATCTCGCCAGCGAAGTCGATCATGTGCGGCAACTCGCGGCCGTGCGTCTGGTTGTACTCGATCACCTCTTGCATCGGCTCGGTCATCAGGTAGTGGTGCTCCATCGCCAGCACCGGCAGCTCGAGACCGCACATCCGGCCGACCTCACGGGCCCACAGGCCGCCGGCGTTGACGACATGCTCGGTGTGGATGACGCCCTTGTCGTCGCCGGTGCTCGGGTCGTAGCAATGGACGTCCCACGTGCCGTCGGCGCGCTGGGTGAGCTTGTTCACCCAAGTGTGCTGATAGGTCTCGGCCCCGCGGTTGCGGGCGCAGATGAGGTAGGCGTTGGTGACGCCGGTCGGGTCGACGCTGCCCTCGTCCTCGTCGTACATCGCACCGACGAAGAAGCGCTCCTCGAGCAACGGGTTCAGCTCCTTGGCCTCCTTCATCGACAGCATCTCGGTCTTCATGCCGAGGTAGCGACCTCGGGCATGGGCCATGCGCAGCCAGTCGAGGCGCTCGGGGGTGTCGGCCAGCTGCAGGCCACCGGGCAGGTGGATGCCACAGTTCTGGCCGCTCTCGGCCTCGATCTCGCGGTACAGGTTCACCGTGTACTGCTGGAGTCGAGCCACGTTGGGGTCGCCGTTCAGCGTGTGCATGCCGCCTGCGGCATGCCAGGTGCTGCCCGAGGTGTACGTCGCCTTCTCGACGAGGACGACATCGGACCAGCCGGCCTTGGTGAGGTGGTACAGCACACTGGCGCCGACCACACCTCCACCGATGACGACGACCTGGGTTGAGGTTTTCATGCGGTACTCCTGGACTGAAGGTGGCTGAGCTGCCGGATTGAGTGATACGGGAACGAGCGATACGGGAACGGTCAGTAGTCGGTGGCGACGCCGCCCTCGGCGACGCGCCGAGCGACGAACTCGTCGAGCTCCTGGCGTCGGTCGGCGGGCATGATGGGCGCTTCGTAGGCTTCGAGGAACCTGGTGACGAGCTGCTTGGCCTTGCCGTCGGCGGTGGGCGAGCCGGCTTCCTCCCAGCTCTCGTAGTTGCGCCAGTCGCTGAGGAAGGGGCGGTAGAAGGCGTCGCGGAACCGGGCCTGGGTGTGGGCGGTGCCGAAGAAGTGGCCACCTGGGCCAACCTCTTCGATGGTGTCGATGGCCAGCGTGTCGGCGTCGACGATGACCGGCTCCATCATCTTGGTGACCATTTGCAGCAGGTCGGCGTCGAGCAGCATCTTCTCGAGGCTGGCGTGGAGGCCGCCCTCCATCCACCCGGCGCCGTGCATCATGAAGTTGACGCCACCCATGACCGCGCCCCACAGCGCGAAGACGCTCTCGTAGGCGGCCTGGGCGTCGAGCGCGTTCGCAGCGCACACGTTCGAGCTGCGGTAGGGGATGCCGTAGCGACGAGCGAGTTGGCCACCGATGATTGCGGTGCGCACGTACTCGGGGGTGCCGAAGGCCGGTGCGCCGCTCTGCATGTCGACGTTCGAGGTGAACCCGCCGTACATGGCTGGGGCGCCGGGGTTGACGATCTGCAAGAAGGCGATTCCTGCGAGCGCTTCGGCGTTCTGCTGGGCCAGAGCACCGGCCAGTGTGATGGGAGCCATCGCCCCGGCCAGCGTGAAAGGGGTGACCACGACGGGCTGGTTGTGGAGTGCGAACTCGATCATCCCCTGAGCCATCGGGATGTCGAGGCGCAGCGGCGAGTTGGTGTTCACCACGGTGATGAGCGACGGCTCACGGTCGATGGTGGCCTGATCGACCCCACGGGCGATGCGCACCATCTCGATGCAGTCGATGTTGCGTTGGCGACCGAGGCTGTAGCAGTACATCCCCTTGTCGGTCATCGTCAGGATGTCGTGCGACGCCTCGAGGTGGCGCACCGAGTGGTGGATGTCGATCGGCTCGACCGGATAGCCCGGCACGTAGTGGATGACGTTCAGCATCTGGGCCAGCTTCAGCAGGTCGCGGAAGCCTTCGCGGTCACCGGTGCGGCGAACGCCGTTGCGGTCGATGTAGTGCGGGGTGCTCGCCACGGTGCCGAAGGTGAGCCAGCGACCACCGATGCGCACGTTGTGATCCGGGTTCCAACTGTGCAGCGTGTACTCGCTGGGCGCAGTGGTGATGGCCGACTCGATCAGCTCGCGGGGGAACCGCACCCGATGGTTGCTCTCGTCGACGTCGGCGCCGGCCGCCTTCATGATGCTGCGCGACTCGGGGCACATGAACTCCATGCCGATGCGCTCGAGGATGACCAGCGAGGCTTCGTGGATCGACTCCAGCTCGTCGGCCGACACGACCTCGGTGTGGTTGAGGCGCATCTGCGGCTGCTTGAAGGGCAGCTGCTCGGGGAGCCGCGGCCCGGCACCCGCGCCGCGATCTCGGCCACGACGTCGCGGCGCAGCGCCCGGGTCGCTCGGGGGGACGGATCCGGCGTCGATCTGCGGCTCGTTCACGGTGCGCGACACTACACCGGCCGACATCATTCCTTGTACGGTTGTGTTGTCAATGACGGCTGCGCAGCCGACACAGTGCCCGAGCCGCGGGAGGTCATGGGGTGAGCACGATCGTCGACATCAGGGCCACACCCGTGAACGTCCCGATGCGGGCCCCGTACCGGTTCTCCTTCGGCACCCTGGCCAGTTTCACCACGACCATCATCGAGGTCACCGACAGCGACGGCGTGACCGGCATCGGGGAGTCCCCGCACGGCGATCTCACGGGGCTGGTCGAGGCGATGATGCATCGCCTCGTCGGCCGGAACGTCGACGACCTCAACGGGTGCGAGGCAGCATGTGTCGCTTCGACTGGGTTCAGCCTCTGGGACGACGCAGCACGCGAGCGTCGCGCCTTCGGCGGTATCGAGCTCGCACTCTGGGACCTGCGTGCCCGACGCGCCGGCGTCCCCCTGGTCGATCTGCTCGGTGGTCGGGTGCGCGACCAGGTCGCCTTCACCGAGTACTTCGCGCTGCGCGTGGGTGCCGAGGAGACGCCGGCCGACGTCGTCCGCTATTGCGAACGGATGGCAGCCGACCACGAGGCGCCGTGGTTCGAGGGCAAGCTCGGGGTGCTCGGTGTCGACGACGAGATGGCCCTCGTGGCGGACCTGGTGCGCGCCCTTGGCCCGGGCAAGGTGCTTCGGCTCGACGCCAACGGCGCCTACACGGTTCCGACGGCCCGGCAGGTGGTCCGGCGACTCGCCGACCTCGGTGTCGGCTGGCTCGAGGACCCGTGCCGCACCCTCGACGAGGTGGCGCGCTTGCGAGCCGACGGAGCGCCCATCTCGTTCTCGACCCATCAAGCCGACCTGCCGCGCGCCGCGCGGACAGGCGTGCCCGACGGCTTCTGCCTCGACATCACCGAGTTGGGCGGTGTGCGCCGCACCCAGGACTTCCTCCGGGCCTGCGCCGCGCTCGGCATCGACTTCTGGTGCTACAGCGGCGATGCCGGCGTGATGACGGCTGCATACCTGCACCTCACGGCAGCCGAGCCTTCGATGATCCGTCCCCACCAGAGCCTGTTCCGATACACCGGCGATGTGGTGATCGAGCAGGGCCACTTCTCACCTCGCGCCGGCACCCTGCCGGTGCCGACCGGCCCGGGGCTCGGTGTCGAGCTCGATCGGGTTGCACTCGCTCGGATGCACGAGCGCTACCGCAACGAGGGCCAGATGGCGACAGCGGCACCGGACAGCGGGTACCGCCAGCAGTTCCGCCAGCAGTAGGGCGCCGACGGTGGGGCCAGCGCTGCACCGCTCACCAGGAAGGTAGGGTTCGCCCGTGGCCAGGACTCCCGACCTCGTACGGCGTCAGGAACTGCTCGACCGCATCGTCGATTACCTCGCCGCGCACGGACTGGCTCATGTGACGCTGCGACCGCTGGCCACGGCCCTGGGAGTGAGCATCAACCGGCTCGTGCACCACTTCGGCTCCAAAGAAGAGCTGATCGCGACCGCGCTCGGTCGGGTCGTCGAGCTCCAGGCCGAGGTGCAGGACGAGTGGATGCGCCGGGACGCCGACATCACCCTGGCCGAGCTGCACCGGAAGTGGTGGCGGTGGATGAACTCGTCCCCGGAGAACCTCGCCCTCGTCCGCCTCGGCTACGAGGCTGCTGCGCTCGACACCACCGTCAGCGGCCTTCCGGGCGAGGTCCGCGCCGACCAGCTCGCTGTCTGGCGTCGCGGGTTCGAGAAGATGCTCGTCAACGAAGGCCTCGAGCCTGAGCTGGCCCGAGTCGAGGCGTCGATCCAGAAGGTCCTCTTCACCGGGATCGTGATCGAGCTGCTCGCGACCGGCGATAAGAAACGGCTGACCCAGACCCTCGAGACCTCCCTCGACCGGCTGACGAGGCGACTCGACACGGTCACCTCGGCCACCGATCAGCGTGCGGCCTTCTCCTCTTCGTAGGCGGCGATCGCCGTGAGCTGTGCGCCGAGCGTCGCGTCCACCCAACGGGAGCCCGCGCCGACCACGCGGTCGTAGCTCGCCTGCGGGGCTCCCAGCTGGCCCGTGAAGTGGGGCATCACCTGCTCGGCGAACAGCTCGTAGTGACGGAGTGTCGCCGGGAAGTCGGCGAGGTCGGCACCCAGGAACAAGAAGGCGCCGAACCCTCCGGTCTTGTCGACGAGCCGCTCGATCTGCTCGATCGCCATCTCCGGTGTCCCGATCACCATCCGTCCGCTCTCGTTGACGTAGTCGATGAACTCGTCGTAGTCACTCGGTGGTGGGGGAGCGCTCGGATCGCCCGTCGGGATGATGTGGCTGAGGTAGTCGAGCACCCACATCAAGCCGTAGCGGCAGTTCTCCTTGGCCTGCTCGAAGGTCTCGGCGATGTGCATCGGGCCCATCAGCCGCCACTGCTCGCGCGACGCGGCGTGACCATGACGTGCCGCCTCGTCCTGCCAGACGTTGAAGTTGTAGTCGAGCACCTGGAACCCGGCTGGTTCGGTGGCCGCGATCGACAGCAGCCCGGTGCCGTAGCGACCCGCCAGCTTCGATCCCGACGGGCTGATCGACGAGGCCACGACGACGTCGAAGTCGCTGTAGGGGCGGACCTGCAGAACAGCCTCGTTGCAGGTGAACCAGTCGGTCTGCGCCGACACCGTCTCGCCGGCGAACAGCCGCATGATGACGTCGAACGACTCCTCCATCCGCGGGCGCTGCTGCATCGGGTCGATGCCCAGCATCGAGGCGTCACTCGTGAGCTGGCCGGGGCCGGCCCCGAACATCGTTCTCCCCCTCGTGAGGTGATCCAGCATCACGATGCGATCAGCGAGGATGAACGGATGGTGGTAGGGGAGCGAGTTCACGCCGGTGCCGAGCTTGATGTGACGCGTCCGCTCGGCGGCAGCCGCAATGAAAACCTCGGGGCTCGCGATCAGCTCGCTCCCGGCCGAGTGGTGCTCGCCGATCCAGGCCTCGGCGTAGCCGAGGCGATCGAGGTGCTCGACGAGCTGCAGGTCGCGATGGAGGGCGAGTGTCGGGTTGACGCCGGTACGGTGCATCGGAGGCAGGAAGACACCGAACCGCAGCGGCGCAGGGTGAGGTCGGAACGTCGGCATGGGCAGATCCTGTCACAGGCGACGGAGCGGCTGTCGCGGTCCGGCCAGTACCGCATAGATTCCCGGACAATGGACCATCGTCGGTGGAGGCATGTTGTCGGACGAGTGGCGCTCGTCGCCGTCGGCGTGGTGGGCCTGGCGAGCCTGCTCGCTCCGGAGCCGGCGTCCTCGGCCGGACCGGTCACCGTGGCCATCAAGCCGGTCGAACCGTTCGTCTACTTCAATGGCGATGACCCGCCGACCGGGTACAGCATCGATCTCTGGAACGAGGTCGCAGCCCAACTGGCGCTCGACACCACCTGGGTCGAGTACGAGACCGTCGGTCAGGTGATCTACGCCCTCTCACTCGACGAGGTCGACGCCGGCATTGCGGCGATCAGCATGACCAAGGCACGCGAGGAGATCATCGACTTCTCGCACCCCTACTTCGACAGCGGGATGAAGTTGATGGTCCGTTCAGCCGACGAGCGCTCGCTGTGGAGTACGGCGACGGGAGTGCTCCTGCGGCCGCGGCTACTCGTCCCGCTGCTGGTGTTCACCCTTCTCACCATCGTCTTCGGACATCTCGTGTGGCTCGCCGAGCGTCGGCACAACCCCGACTTCCCGAGCCGCTACCGGCGCGGTTCGGCCGCCGGGATGTGGTGGGCGTTCTCGATGATCACCGTGGGCAGCGACGCCAACAAGTCGATCAACCGCAGTGCCGGCCGGATCCTGAGCGGCATCTGGATGGCCGTCAGCCTGTTCACCGTCGCGGTCGTCACCGGTGAGGTCGCCTCGGCGCTCACGGTCGAGCAGATCCGCGGCGACATCACCTCGGTCTCCGACCTCGATGGCCGCCCCGTGGCGACGGTCGAGGACACCGTTGCGGTCTCGTCGGTCCAGCAGCGCGGCCTCAACTACGTCGAAACGGCGAACATCGACCAGGCGATCGACCTGCTGGTGGACGGCGAGGTCGACGGTGTGGTGTTCGATGCGCCGATCCTCGAGTTCCGGGCCAACACCCGACCCGGCCTCGACGTCGACGTGGTGGGTGGCCTGTTCGACCTCGACAAGTACGGGATCGGATTCCCCGTGGGCTCGACCCTGCGCGAACAGGTCAACCCGGTGTTGCTCGACCTCCAACGCGACGGAACGCTCGAACAGCTCTACCAGAAGTGGTTCACCACCGCCGACGAGTGAGGCAGCAGAGTGGGTCAGTCGACCGTGCCGTACGCGCCCGACTCTCCCCGGGTGCGGGCCGCGAGCACCGTGTCGATCGCTGTTCGGAGGCTGCCGACGAACTCGTCGATCAGGCCGTCGTGGACCGCATTGACCGTGCAGTGCAGTGACGCAGGCGGTGCCTGCTTGTCGACGTACCAGCCCAGTCGCCACAGCTCGTCCGCAATGGCGAACACGTCGAGGTGGTCCGGGTCCGCAGCCCCGAACGCCACCAGCGTCGAGTCGGGCGCCGCCCTCACCACCAACTCCGGCGTCGATGCGATCGCCGCTGCCAGTTGCTCGGCGCCACGGCGGGCCGTCGCCGCCAGGCGGAGATAGCCCTCGTCGCCGAGATGCTGCAGCACCGCCCAGGCAGCGGCGATCGAGCCGCCACCCTTGGTGCCGAGCACCCCGGACGAGCCGTAGAGACCGCCGAGCCAGTTGTCGGTCACGAAGGTCTGGTAGGCGCGCAACGTGCGGTTGCGATACATGATGACCGACGCACCCTTGGCGGTGTAGCCGTACTTGTGCAGATCGACCGAGACGCTCGTCACCCCGTGCACGGACAGGTCCCACGCAGGGATCGGGAAGCCGAGACGGCGCAGGTAGGGGAGGGTGACCCCTCCCATGCAGGCATCGACGTGGCAGTTGATGTCGCGTGCGGCGGCGAGGGCGGCAATCTCTTCGATCGGATCGACGACGCCCTGCGGATACTGCGGAGCGGAGCCCACCATCAGCACGGTGTCGTCGTCGACGGCGCCAGCCATCGCCTCGGGGTCGGCCCGCCAGTCGGCGCGGACAGGCACCCGCCGGCTCTCCAGGCCGAAGTAGTGGCAGGCCTTCTCGAACGCAGCATGGGCACTCGTCGGCAGCACGATGTTCGGGCTCGTCACACCTCGTTCGGCGCGGCCGCGTTCCCGAGCCGCCTTCACCGCCATGAGGATGCTCTCCGTCCCTCCGGAGGTCATGAACCCTGCTGCGTCCGGACCGGCGCCCACCCAGTCGGCGACGATGCTCACGACCTCGGCCTGCATCCGTCGCAGGCTCGGGAACGCATCGGTGTTCAGCGCGTTGTCGCCACTGAACCGTCGGTAGGCCTCGTCGGCCACTTCGTGCACCTCGGGCCCTGCGCTGTAGGCGAGCGAGAAGGCACGGCCGTCACGCCACCGCACATCACTCGACTGCATCGCCTCGAGCTCGGCGAGCACCTCGGCGACTGGTCGGCTGGACTCGGGAAGCGGCATGGTTGCGAACCTAGTCCTGCTGCTGCGGGCGCGCCGCCTACGCTCGCCGCGATGCAGCGTCCCGGACCCGAGCCCACGTCCTTCGATGCCGACCGGTGGGCGACCGAGTTCATGCTCGATCCGACCGTCACCTTCTTGAACCACGGCTCGTTCGGTGCATGCCCACGAGATGTGTTTGCCGTGGCTCAGGACCTCCAGGCCCAGATGGAGCGACAACCGGTCGAGTGGCTGGCCCGACGCAGCACCGGGCTGCTCGCCGAAGCCCGAGCCGCTCTCGCGACCTATCTGGGGGCGGAGACCGACGACGTGGTCTACGTGCCCAATCCGACGACGGCCGTGAACATCGTCGCCCGCAGCCTGCGGCTCGAGCCCGGCGACGAGGTACTGAGCAACAATCACGAGTACGGGGCCATGAACTACACGTGGCGGTTCCTGTGCGGGCGAGCCGGCGCCAGCTACATCCAAGTGCCGATCCCCGTGCCGGTCACCACCCACGACGACCTCGTCGAGCGCATCTGGAGCGCGGTCACGCCGCGCACCCGGGTGCTGTTCCTCAGCCACCTCACCAGCGACACTGCGCTCGTGTTCCCGGTACACGAGCTGTGCAGCCGGGCCCGCGAGGCAGGCATCCTCACCATCGTCGACGGAGCGCACGTCCCGGCCCACCTGCCGCTCGATCTGGCCACGCTCGGCGCCGACGTGTACACCGGCGCCTGCCACAAATGGCTGTGCGCGCCCAAGGGATCGGCCTTCCTGTGGACTCGCCGCGAGGTGCAGCCACTCATCGAGCCCCTCGTGGTCAGCTGGGGATGGGAGCCGGTCGAGCCTGGGAGGTCGCGCTACATCGACCTGCTCGAGTGGCAGGGAACCCGCGACCTCGGCGCCTACCTGGCGACTCCGGCGGCGATCACCTTTCAGCGCACTCACGATTGGGAGCGCGTTCGCGACCGCTGCCAGCTGCTGGCGGACCAGGCGCAGCAGCGCTTCCACGCCCTGCTCGGCGAGCAGGCCCTCAGCCCGCTCCACACCGGGGACGAACGCTCGCCCCGCTGGTTCGGACAGATGGTGGCGATTCGTCTCCCGGCAGCGGTCGACGTCGCCGATCTGAAGCGCCGCCTCTATGGCGACTGGCGCATCGAGGTGCCGGTGTACCGCTGGAACGACATCCCGATCCTGCGGATCTCGATCCAGGCGTACACCCGCGAGACCGACCTCGACCGGCTCGAGGAGGCCCTGACAGCACTCGTCCTGCCTGCGCCGTCTCGCTAAGGTCGCGGCCGTGGGCATGCCGCGCGACATCGGGGTGATCGATCTGATGCTCGCCATCCCCGAGCCCGGTCGACGGAGCGAGTGGTACTCGTTCCTGCGCCCGAACCTGCGCGACGACGAGAGCCGTTCGATGGAGATGCCCGCCCAGCACCTGTTCCGCGACATCCCCGACGATCCCACCGATGCCGACATGATCGCCTGGACGCTGGGCGAGATGGACCGTCATGGCATCGACCGGGCCCTCATCGGGGTGAGCCTCGACGGTGGCATCCAGAACGAGGCGTTGGAGCGCCACCCCGAGCGCTTCGTGGGATGTCTGCATGTCGACCCGAACGACGGGATGGCCGCCGTGCGGGCGATCCGTGAGGCCCACCGACGGTTCGACCTGCGTGGCGTGTCGTTGTTCCCGTCCGGCTGCACCCCGCCGGTGCCGATCGACGATCGCAGGATGTACCCCGTGTACACGACGTGCGCCGAGCTCGGGGTACCGGTGCTCTGCTGCGTCGGCGTTCCCGGGCCGCGGGTGCCGATGGCGCCCCAGCACGTCGAGCGGATCGACGAGGTGTGCTGGTGGTTCCCCGAGCTCACCTTCGTGATGCGCCACGGCGCAGAGCCATGGGTCGATCTGGCGGTGAAGCTGCTCCAGAAGTGGCCGAACCTGTACTACTCGACGTCGGCGTTCACTCCTCGTCGGTACCCGCAGGAGATCATCGACTACGCGAACGGACGTGGGGCCGACAAGGTGATGTACGCCGGCTACTTCCCGATGGGGCTCAGCCTCGAGCGGATCTTCCGCGAGCTCCCGGATGTCCCGCTGCGCGAAGAAGTCTGGCCGAAGTTCCTTCGCGACAACGCTGTGCGCGTGTTCGGGCTCGATCGATGACCGCGACAGCCGTGCCCGACACATCGGGAGCGCGGTGGCCATGGCCGGTCCCGTTCGGTTGGTTCGCTGTCGCGTGGGCGGACGAGTTGCTCCAAGGGCAGATCGTCCCCCGGAGGCTGTTCGGCGCCGACACGGTGCTATGGCGCGACGACACAGGCACGGCCCACCTGCACGACGCGTACTGCCCGCACCTCGGGGCGCACCTCGGCCACGGGGGATGCGTCCGCGGGGTCAACATCGTCTGCCCGTTCCACGGATGGGAGTTCGACCCACAGGGCCGCAACGCAACGATCCCGTACAGCGGGCGGACGAATGGCCTCGCGCGGCTCCGTCACTACCCGGTCGTCGAACGCAACGGCCTGGTGCTGGCCTGGCACCACCCCCACGCCGCCGACCCGCTCTGGGAGGTGCCCGAGGTTCCCGAGTTCGGCGACCACGGGATCGCCGAGGAGTTCAGCGACTCGCACCGCCGTGTGTTCGACATCGCCGCTCCGTGGCAGGAGATGGCCGAGAACGGTGTCGACACCGCCCACTTCAGGTACGTCCACGGCACAGCCGAGGTGCCTGTCCTCGACAGCTACGAGACCGAGGGCCATCGCAGTCGGATGCGGTCACGTCAGTTCTTCGTCACACCCCGCGGCACGACCGAGGGTCGAATCGACAGCGACGGATACGGCCCCGGCTTCTCGGTGGTCCGCTTCTCCGGCATCGTCGAGACCCTCCTGCTGGGGTGTGCCACACCCGTCGAGCGCGACCGCTGCGAGATGCGCTTCACGTTCCGGGTGCGACGTTTCGCCGACGACCGCGTCACGTCGACCGTCGGTGCGGCCTTCGTCGACGAGGTCTCGCGGCAGTTGCTCGAGGACAAGCCGATCTGGGAGCACAAGCGCTACCTCGACCGACCCGCACTTGCCGACACCGACGGCCCCTTCATCGCCTTCCGGCGGTGGGCGGCGCAGTTCTATGCCGACTAGCTCGACCCTCTAGGAGCACCGACCCATGGCCATCACCTTCGGGGTCCTCTCCGCGCTACTCCTCGGCCTGTCGGACTTCCTGGCCGCCCGGGCGGCCCGGCACGCTGCATCGCTCAGCGTGACGCGCACCGTCGTCAGCACCTCGCTCGTGTTCTCGCCCCTCCTGCTCCTCCTCGTCGACTCGGCGCCGACACGGCGCGACCTACTCCTCGGAGCCGGATCGGGCATCGCGATGATCACCGGTCTGATGCTGCTGTACCACGGCTACAAGGTGGCCAGGATGGGCATTGTCGCCCCGACCTCGTCGGTGCTCCTCGCGGCGGTGCCCGTCATCGTCGATCTGATCCGCGGCGAGCGACCGGGCACACTCGGGGCGATCGGCATCGTGATCGGGCTCGTGGCCCTGGTGCTCACCTCGTACACACCTGGCGGGCAGGGGAGTGCCACGCTCGGCGCTGTGCTCGGACTTGCGTCGGGTGTCGCATTCGGCATCGCCTTCACCCTGATGGGCGAGGTCGGCGAGGACGCCGGCCTAGCGCCCGTCCTCGCCCAGCGCCTGGCCGGGTTCCTGCTCCTGACGGTGGTCTACCTCATCGGACGCGACCCCTTCCTCGTCACCCACCACAGCGCTCGACGAACAGCTGCCCTCGCTGGTCTCGTCGCCATGTTCGCGATCGCCTTCCTCCAACTCGGCTTCCGTGCAGGCGCGTCAGGACCTGTGTCGGTGGCCGCGTCACAGTTCGCGACGGTCGCCGTGATCCTGTCGGTCGTGTTCAACCGCGAGCGGATGCGCTGGTGGCAAGGCCTCGGTGTCGGTGCCACAGCTGTCGGCGTTGCGCTGATCGCCCTCGGCTGACCACGTCGGTCGCCCCTGCTGCTGCACGGCTAGGGTGACCGCCATGGACGATCGCAGCAAGCCGAGCATCAGCATCCCCGAAGATGCCCCTCCCACCGAGCTGGTCATCGACGACGAGATCGTCGGCGAGGGCGACGAGGCCACGGTCGGAAAGCGCGTCACGGTGCACTACGCAGGTGTCGCCTGGAGCACCGGGCGCGAGTTCGATGCCAGCTGGAACCGGGGCGAGACGTTCTCGTTCCGTCTCGGGGCGCGCGAGGTCATCGAGGGCTGGGACCGTGGGGTCAAGGGCATGCGTGTCGGCGGGCGGCGACGACTGACGATCCCAGCGGACCTCGGCTACGGCAGCCGTGGCGCCGGCGGCGTGATCAAGGGGGGCGAGACCCTGGTCTTCGTCGTCGATCTCGTCTCGGTGCGCTAGGCCGAGGGCGCTCTCCCGAATGAGTCGAGCCGACCGACTGCGCGCCCGTCGCAGCGGCAGCGGTGTGCGATCGCAACCGTTCCGCCAGCTCCGCAACCCGTACCGACCGATCGAGGTGCTCTCCGTCGACCAGGTCGAGCATCTGCACCGCGCGGCACTGCGCTTGCTGGCCGACACGGGGATGCGCGTCCTCGACGCCGGAGCACGCGACCGCTACCGAGCGGCGGGCTGCTCAGTCGACGAGCTCGTGGTGCGCATCGACCCCGACCTCGTCGAACAGGCGCTCACGACCGCTCCGAGCGAGTTCCGCCTCCGGGCCCGCAACCCCGAGCACACCATCACGATCGGCGGCGACCACGTCGTGTTCGGCGCCATCGGCGGGCCTGCCTTCGTGCACGACCTCGACCGCGGCCGACGAGCCGGTACGTCAGCCGAGGTCGACGACTACCTGAAGCTGATCCAGAGCCTCGGCGTCATCCATCAGGAGGGCGGCGGCCCGTTCGAGGCACTCGACCTCCCGCCGGACACGCGGCACCTCGATCTCAACCTCAGCCTGATCCGTCTGCTCGACAAGAACTGGCAGGGCAATGCGCTCGGCCGGGACCGAGCCGCCGATTCCATCGACATGGCGGCGATCGCGCTCGGCGTCGATCGTGACGGGCTGCTCGACGAGCCAGCCGTGCTCGCGATCATCAACACGAACACACCGCTCACGCTGGACGTCGCCATGGCCGAGAGCCTGATGGAGCTCGCCGAGGCAGGACAGGTCGTGTGCGTCACCCCGTTCACCCTGGCTGGCGCCATGGCACCAGCCACGCTTGCAGGGGCCCTCACGCTGCAGCATGCCGAGGCCCTCGCCGGGGTCACCCTCACCCAGATCGTGAGACCTGGCGCACCAGTTGTCTACGGCTCGTTCACCTCCAACGTCGATCTCCGTAGCGGATCACCGGCGTTCGGCACACCGGAGTACACCAAGGCTGCGCAAGCCGGTGGTCAATTGGCTCGCAGATGCGGGTTGCCCTACCGCTCGTCCAACACCAACGCATCCAACACCGTCGACGCCCAGTCCACCTACGAGAGCTCGATGTCGCTGTGGGGCGCGGTGATGGGTGGGGCCAACCTGATCAACCACGCAGCAGGTTGGCTCGAAGGTGGCCTCACCGCATCGTTCGAGAAGCTCATCATCGACGCCGAGATGCTGCAGATGATGGCCGAATATCTGCGCCCGATCGAGGTCGACGACGACTCGCTCGCCCTCGACGCCATCGCCGAGGTGGGTCCAGGTGGGCACTTCTTCGCCTCACCGCACACGCTCTCGCGCTACGAAACGGCGTTCTACACGCCGATGGTGTCGGATTGGCGCCCGTTCGAGACCTGGTCCGAGCAGGGCTCGACCAACGCCACCACCCGCGCGAACGGGATCTGGAAGCAATTGCTCGACCACTACGAGCAGCCGGCGCTCGATCCGGCGATCGACGAGCAGTTGGTCGACTTCGTGGCGAGACGCAAAGAGGTGCTCGGCTCAGCCCGCTGAGCCGGTAGCTGCCTCGGCTTCGTCGCCCGCACCAGGGCCCCCGTCAGCCCGAGCCTCGAGGTCGGCCCACTGCAGCAGTTGCATGATGCCTGCGATCGGAGCGAACAGCGTGCCGACCACCGAGGCGACGACGTTCACCACACCGAAGGACCAATCGGTGATCAGGAGCGCTGCGATCCCGACGGTCGGCGGGAGCACGCTCGCGAAGAAGACCGACACGCCGGCTAGGCCGAGTGAGCGCAATCGCATACCTTCCGTCAGCTCGGTGCTGCGCCGCAGCGGGTGCGAACCGTGCAACGCAGCCGGGATGGCAACCGCCCAGCGAGCGAGGCACCAGATCACCACCGGGAACAGCACCACCGTGGTCATCGCCGACAGCGCAGCGACCGTGAGACCCCACGACATCCCGATCACCCGCCGCCGCGACCATGCCATGCCGACGAGCTCACGGAACGCCGGGGGAGTGCCCCGGTCGATCATCGCCTCCACCATCAACATGGTGGTTACCGCCACTGTCGCGGTGGCGGGAAGCACGAACACGCCCCCGATCGCCAGCGCCAGAGCACCCCCCGAGCCCGACGAGCGGTCGGCCACGTCGGCCAGGTCACCGACGTCGGTGCCTCCAAGCACGATCACCTGGAGGAGGGCACCGAGCGCGCCGGCGATCGGGAGCAGCGCACCGACGCGCATCACCTGCCGCGGCGCCCGACGAATGAACGTCAGCGCGGTCGACACGATCTGCCCGAGGCGGCGACGCACGACAAGAGGAGCGGTCACCACCGGCCGCCACACCGTGGCGCGCAGGGCCATCACCAACGCCACCAGGACAGCGACGATGAGTAGGCCCATCGCCACCGGCCTGTCGAACAGACCGAACATCACGATCGATGCTCGCCGGGTTGCCGAGCAGAACGCGTCCGTCACTGCGGTGCCCCCGCTCGGCAGGTCGACAGCGCCCCGACGACCCTCCTCGTCCGCCCACGACACCGGCTCGGACCACTGACGCTTCGAGATCGGACCGGTCGGGCCGTTGTTGAACGATGGTCGTTGCTCACCCCAGCGACCCTCGTAGCGGGCCCACCTCGGCAGCTGTGAGTCGTCGAGGAGCTCCACCTCGGCAGCCACGTCCTCGTGCGGGCCGCGGGTGTCGTCGCAGCCGAACCCGCTCGCCGCGCTCTTGCCGAACCAGCGAGCCGCACGGAAGTACGACGCGTGACTACCGGCGGCCACGTACACCACCGGACGGGTCCCGTCGACCACCTCGAGCACATCACCGCTCCAGTCCGACAGCTCGGCCCCTTCGTGCTGTGCGAAGGCAACCTGGTACGGGCCGACCGACCGCGCCTCTGCCGCGTCGTCTGCCTTGAAGTGAACCTGGATCATCTCCCAGTCACCCTCGTGGCGGTCGTTCCAATCGTTGTAGAGGTAGAAGAACCAGTACTGCACGACCAACTCTCCGGGACGGCCATCCTCGGTGGCCACCCGGGCGAACACGGTCGGGGCGGTGCGCCATGCGTCGAACAACTCCTCGTAGTCGCACTTCGGTCGCAGCGCGTTGCCGGGATAGTCGAGATGCCAGCTGTCGTCACCCGGATCGGGGAGATCCGCCTCGGTCGGTGCAGCGATGTCCTGGTCACCGCCGGTCAACACCACGCCATTGCGCCCGATGCCGTCCACACCGAGCACGGCCTCGGGATGCATCACCCGATACGGCTCACCGGGTCCACACGGCACCGGCTGCTCGACGACGCGCAGGAGGGGGAGGTAGGCATCGATCAGCTCGTGCTCGTCGGACCCGGCAGCCAACGCTGGCACGGCGCTCGCCACGAACAGCGACGACACGAGGACCGACACCCACACGACCACTCGGCACCATCCCCGCACGGGCGGCGAGCGTATCCGATGAGCCCCAAACCGGCGGGAGAGGACGGCCCGACGACGGGTCCGCTCGGTCCGATCCCCACACTCGTCCGTATTGACATAACGATGATTATGGGCGTTCTGGTGTGGAGTGCCGACCGCTCAGCCGGGCCCGAGCCGACGCTGCGCGAGCGGCTCTGCGGCGTCCAGCAGCCACCGAAGCGCATCCCGCACCTCGGCCAGGCTCATCGGATGCTCGAGGTCGCGACGAGTGTCGGCGACCGCGCACTGCAGCACGAACACCTCGTCGTGCAGCGCATCGAGCTCGCGCCTGGCCATCACCAACTCGTCATCACCCAACGCGAGCTCCGCCGCACGCTGCCGAGCGACCCAGTCCCACTGCCGACAGCGCTGCGAACAGAACATTCGCGGCCGACCGGGGCCGACCCGCTCCGCCAGCGGGATCCGACACCACCGGCATCGCCGCTGTTGCCGGACCTCGCCCTCACTGGACAATTTCGTCATGACGAAATAGTACGCGAACGGGCGGATCCGTGACGGATCACTGCCGTGCGCCGCTTCCGACAGCTGACCGTCAGGCGTCCATGCCGAACCGTGCGGCCAGCCCGGCCGCCAGCTCGTCGAGACGCTCACCCGGCAGCGGTGGCAGCATCACGCGTGTCACCCCGAGCTCGGCGAGCTGCTCGATGCGCGTCGACATCTCGTCGAACGTCCGCCCGCCTCCCCCGGCGGTGAGCTCGACCTCGTTCGGGTCGCGGCCGAGCACCGCGCACTCGTCGCGGACCATTGCGAACGATGCGCTCAGCTCATCGATGCTGCCGCTCCCGGGGAAGAACCCGTCGCCGATCCGGGCTGCGCGACGTGCGGCCGGCGCCGTGTGGCCGCCGATCACGATCGGGATGGTCCCCCGAACCGGCCTGGGCCGGCTGATGCATCGCTCGAACGAGGTATAGGTGCTCGAGAAGGTGGTCTTGTCGCCCGTCCACAGCGCACGGAGTGCGCCCACGTAGTCGTCGTGCCGCCGCCCACGGTCCTCGAAGGGGACACCGAGCGCGTCGAACTCCTCGCGCAACCAGCCGACTCCGGTGCCGAGGATCACCCGACCGCCACTCAAGGCATCGAGCGTGGCGACCTCCTTGGCCACCACCAGCGGGTTGCGCTGGGGCAGGATCAAGATGCCCGTCCCCAGTTTGATGCGCTCGGTCACCGCAGCGACGTAGGTCAGCCAGATGAGCGGATCGGGCAAGTCGAACTCCTCGGCTCCGCCGGCCATCTTGCCGGAGCGGTCGTAGGGGTACTGCGACTCGTAGCCCGAGGGCACGACGACGTGCTCGACGGTCCAGAGCGACTCGAAGCCGAGTTGTTCGGCACGAACGGCGAGTTGCCGCGCCCCAGCTGCCGACGACCCCATACCGGTGTTGGCGAAGATCAATCCGAATCTCATGGCGGCACCCTAGGCGGGCATCACCACCACCGACGCAGTTGCATCACTGGTCGGTGAACGACTGCCTCCACACCGCCTCGAGGCGATCGAGCCGCGTCGTGGCCACCTCGCGCAGTTGTTCCGCAACCGCTGCCACGAACAGGTTGAACACCGCCAGCGTGCCGACATGGCTGTCGAAGGGCCCCGAGCTGGCCGCGCTGATCACGAAGGTTGCATCGGCCACAGCAGCGAGAGGCGACAGGACGCTGTCGGTGAGCGCGACCGACCAGACCCCTGCGGCCGCCGCAGTCCGGGCGGCGTCGACCACCCAGCGCTCGTAGCGCCGCAGATCGAGCACGACGAGCACATCGGTCGAGCGCAGCAGCGCCAGATGGCGGGCGACGGCGATCTCGTTGCCGTCGACGAGGACGACGTCGTCGCGCAGCACCCCGAGATCGCCGGCGAACTGCTGGGCCACACCACGCGACGCGTCACCCGACAGGACGAGCACCCGCGCCGTCTGATCGGCGAGCCGCCGTGCCGCGATGTCGAGGGTCGCTGCATCGACGCCCGAGAGCGACGACTGCACGTTCGACCGCTCGACGGCTGACAGCTGCTCGACGAGTGGACCGCCCGACTGCTCGCGGATGCGCTCCGCAGCAGGGCGCAGCTGCCGACCGAGATCGTCGCGGACCGACGCCTGCAGGCCCGTGAAGCCGTCGAACCCGAGCTTCGCGGCGAGCCGCACCACCGTCGCTGCCCCAGCACCCGCTGCGCTGGCGAGATCGGCAACCGTCCCGAACGCGACGAGCTGCGGCCGAGCCAGGACCACCTCGGCCACGAGCCGTTCCGACCGGGTCAGCGACCCACTCAGCTCCCCGATCCGAGCAGCGACGTCCACGGTCGGAGTGTACCAACCACGATCCCGCGGCACTGGTTGATCTGTTCCAGCTTGTGTAGTATCTGGAACATGTCTTCCGTGCTGGTCGCTGCCTCCTCCGCACCCGTGGCTCCGTTCGTCGTGGAGGTCCCACCCTTCTCACTGCCGACACCGACCGGCGCGGTCGACGCCGAGGCGCTCGTTGCTGCCGCCGGACGCGCTGGCCGATTGCTGCCAGCAGCGGCCTACGAGGCGCTCACCTCATTCGCTGACGAGCCCCACCGGAGCGGCGCCATGCTGCTCCGCGGCATCGCCATCGGCGAGCTTCCCCCCACACCGTCGAGCCCGACCGCCCCGACCGGGAAGGATCTGCGCACCGAGATGGTCCTGCTCACCGTGGCACGGGTGCTCGGCCAACCTGTCGGCTACCTCCCCGAGCACGGGGGCGACCTCGTCCAGCAGATCGTCCCCACTCAGACCGCGAGCAACCGCCAGGTGTCGACCTCGTCGAAGGTCGAGCTGATGTTCCACACCGAGGCCGCCTTCCATCCACATCGTCCTCGTTACCTGCTGCTCCTCTGCCTCCGCGGCGACAGCGAGGCACGCACCACCCTGGCCTCGATCGGCGAAGTGCTCCCCCACCTTCCCGCTGATGTCGTCGACACCTTGTTCGAGCCCCGGTTCCGCACAGCAGTCGACGAGAGCTACCTCCACGGCCGCCGGAACGTGCTCGGCCCGTGCATGCCGGTGCTGTCCGGAGCCGCCGATGCACCGACGCTGGTGTTCGATGCCGACCTGATGGTTGGCGTCGATGCCGCCGCCGACGATGCGCTGCGCACGCTGTCGGCTGCGATCGCCGAGCACCACGTGGCGATCGCGCTCGAGGCTGGCGACCTGCTGGTCGTCGACAACACCGTCGCAGTGCACGGCCGGTCACCCTTCAGGCCGCGCTTTGACGGCACTGACCGGTGGCTCCAACGGGCATTCGTCGTGAGCGACCTCGCGCCCAGCGCTGCCGATCGACACGGCCGGACCATCGTCACCCGCTTCGGCGTCTGACGACGTCGGCCCCGCCCACCGCAACGACCGACGCCTGCGGCACGCGCAACGCACGGCTCCAGCGGATCGCCGGACGCTCGACGGCCCACCAGAGCACCCACCCGGCGCCGATGGATGCTGCGACCATTGGAACGAGCATCACCGCCTCCGCCCAGGCGCTGTCGCCGAGCAGGCGGGACCGCAGCCACTCGACCACGCCGATCACCGGAGCGTGGATCAGGTAGAGGCTGTAGCTGATCGTGCCGAGGAACTGCACCGACCGCCAGCGCAGCCATCGCGACATCCGGTCCCCGTGCGTCGCAGCCATCACCAGCGGGGCGGTCACGACGACCGTGGCCACCATCTGCTCGCGGTGCACGACCCAGGCGAGCGCGAGCAGGCCGTGGAACCCCCACCACAGCCGAGCATCGATCAGAGCGGCCGCTCGCCAACACACGAGCACGCCGGAGACGAACGCGAACCAGTAGGCGATGAACTCCGGCCGGGGCGCGAGGCTCCATCCGACGACGGGCCATACGAGGGCCGTCGCTGCCAGCACCGTGGCCCACCCTTGCCATCCACCGGGTCGACGACGTTCGTGGACCTGCATCCACCACAGGACGAGAGCGAACGCGGCATAGAACTGCATCTCGAGGTACAGGGTCCAGTGCACACCGTTCACGAGCCTCACGCCCAGCAGATGCGGCAGGTATGCCAGGTGGGCCAACCACGACCCGATCCCGGGCGGGGCATATGCCTCCTGCTTCACCCGTGCCGCCACGACGCTGACCGTCACGGCGACCACGAGCGAGGCGTAGTACGGCGGCGACAGCCGCACCAGACGTCGGGTGAGGAAGTTCGCCATCCGCGGCCCGTCCATCTCGACGGGCAGCAGGCTGTGAGCGATCACGAAACCGCTCACGACGAAGAAGACCAGCACCCCCATCCCGCCGCGGAGCACGAGCCACTCGTAGAGCACGCCCGGCAGCACCGGAGCGAGCTCCGGGATCCTCAGGTGGTTGAAGACGACCCACAGGCAGGCCAAGCCGCGCAGGCCGTCCACGAAGCAGAAGTGACGACCACTCGGGTGGCTCACCTGCAGACCTGGCGAGGTCACGATGTCACGACGACCGGCTCGACCGGCCGGCGCAGGGAGCGACTCCAGGTCAGCGCCGGCAGCTCGACCCGACGATGGAACGCTGCGGCGACCGCAAGCGATGCGAGCACCGCGGGCACGATCATCAGCGCCTGGCCCGTCGCACCGACCCCCAGCAGCTGTTCGCCGAACCAGTCGACCACGCCGATCACGGGGGCATGGACGAGGTACAGGCTGTACGAGACTGCCCCGAGCCGCTGCAGCGGGCGCTGACCCAACCAGCGCTGCATCCGGTCGCCGACCGTTGCGACGTGCAGCAGCGGGCCGGTCAGCACGACGGCACCGACGAGCGGATCCCCCCACCGCAGCCAGGCTGCGCCGAGGATCACGTGGTACAGCCAGTACAGGCCGACGTCGAGCGCCCCCTGCCAGAGCCACCACGTGAATGCTCCCGACAGGAAGGCGAACGCATAGGCGCCGAGATGGGTCTGGTTGACGAGCTCGAGCCCACGGAGCGGCCAGATCGCTGCCAGGACGGCCAGCACCATCAGAGCCGACTGCTCGAGCTCGATCGATCGGGACGCGAGCCGCTGCAGGACCCACACGACGAGCGCGAACCCCACGTAGAACTGCATCTCGATCGCCAAGGTCCAGAACACAGCGTTGATCGGTTCGGCCTCGACCAAGCCGGGAAGGTAGGCGAGGTGGGCGACCACCGAACCGACCGACGGAGCCTGTCCTCCGTCGCCGCGCACCACCGAGCCCCCGACCGTCACCACCACAGCGAGCGCGATCGCGACGTAATACGGGGGTGAGAGCCGCATCCACCGACGCGTCAGGAACCTGCCGATGCGACCTGCGTCGACGGACGCCCCACCCGGCACGGCATCACGCCACGACTGCGCGATCACGAAGCCGCTCAGCACGAAGAACACCATCACCCCGACGATCCCACTGTCGAACACCCAGCGGCTCACGCCAGCAGGCAGCTCGGCCGCGAGCGCATCGACGTGGAGATGGTCCAGCACAACCCAGAGGCACGCCAAGCCACGGAGGCCGTCGAGGAACCGCAGATGCCCCTGGGAAACAGGGTCCACGGGCACACGGGTGCGCTGCGCCATGCACGCGAGCCTGACCCTGCGACCAGGCGCCCACCAGGTCCCGTCCGGCTCTGCCGCCAGGCAGAATGGCCTGATGGACACGTTCCCCCCTCCCCCGTCGCGCGCCTTCGCCAGCGACAACGCAGCCGGCGCCCACCCGGCGGTGCTCGGCGCACTCGTCGAGTCGAACGAGGGACATGCCCTTGCCTATGGGGCCGATCGGTGGACGGCCGAGGCCGAGGACCGCTTCCGCGACCTCTTCGGGCCCCAGACGTCGAGCCTGCTGGTGTGGAACGGGACCGGGGCCAATGTGCTGGCTCTGGCGGCGATGATCCGGCCGGCCGACTGCGTGGTCTGCAGCTCCTGGGCCCACATCGCTGTCGACGAGACGGGCGCGCCCGAACGCGCGCTCGGCGCCAAGCTCTTCACCTTGCCGAGCACCGACGGCAAGGTCATTCCCGAGCAGCTCGCCGACGTCGCCCACTGGATCGGCGACGTCCACCATGCGCAGCCGGGGGTGCTCTCGATCACCCAGAGCACCGAGCTCGGCACCGTCTACTCGGCGGACGAGATCGCGGCGCTCTGCGACGCGGCACATCGGCTCGGGATGCTCGTCCACCTCGACGGGGCCCGCCTGGCCAACGCCACAGCCGCCCTCGGCGGCACTCGCCAGGCATTGCGGTCGTTCACGGTCGACGCAGGTGTCGATGTCGTCAGCTTCGGCATGACCAAGGCTGGGGCCGCCTTCGGCGAGGCGGTCATCTTCCTCCGGCCCGATCTCGCAACCAGGGCCCCGTTCATCCGCAAGCAGGTGACCCAGCTCCCCTCGAAGATGCGGTTCGTCGCCGCCCAGGCCAACGCGCTCCTCCACGACGATCTGTGGATCCGCCTGGCAGAGCACGCGAACGGGATGGCGACTCGGCTCCATCAGGCCACCGCATCGATTCCCGGGGTCGCCTTCGACGCCGCCCCCCAGGTGAACAGCGTCTTCCCCATCCTTCCGCCGGACGTGATCGAGCCGCTGCGCCAGTGGTGCTTCTTCTGGCCGTGGGACGTGTCGCGGCACCAGGTGCGCTGGATGACGGCGTGGGACACGACCGTGGACGATGTTGACCGGTTCGCCGCCGGTGTGACGTACGTCATGACCCGGAAATCCTTGTCGTCTGCAATTGACTGACTGAAGGGCTCTGGTACCATTCGGCCAAGATCCGGGGTCCTCCGGGGGTCGGCTGAGACCGAAGCCCGGGGGCGCTGAGGGGCAACCGCCGGATCGCCAGATGTAGGTCTGTCGATGTGCAAGGGGGCACTCATGGCTGCAGTCGAGGCGCTGTACCAGCGGCAGGCGACCGACGATCGTTGGATGTCGGAAGCTGCGTGCAGGGGGCTGACCCACCTGTTCTTCCCCACCCCGGCCGAACGCCCACAGGCACGCGAACGCCGTGAGGAGATGGCGCACGCCGTCTGCGGTTCGTGTTCGGTGCAGGTGGCATGCCGCGACTTCGCTCGCACGCATCACGAGTACGGCTTCTGGGGCGGCGAGAGCGAAGACGAGCGCCACAGTGCCGGGTACCGACTCATTGCTCCGATCGGTGTCCGTTCCCGCGACGTCGGCTGACTCCGCCGCCTACGCTCGCTGACGTGAGCGAGTTCGACCGCCATCGCGACGCCCTCGACGACGCCTGGGCGGCATACGGCGACCCGCGGCTAATCGTGCGCGCCGACGAGGTGAGCGCCAACGTGTCGACCAATCGTGTCTACCGCCTGCACCTCGGCGACGACTCGACGTGCGTGGCGAAGGTGTCGTCGTACGGCTCGTACTTCCTGTTCGTCGAGGACCACGACCGGCTCCACCGGTGCGCACGTCTTCTCGACCAGACCCGCTTCGGGGGAATGCTCGCCGACGTCTGGACCGAGCGCGAACGCCCCGACCGGATCTTCACCTGGTACGACCGGACGATGTGGGCCGTCTTCTACGACGACGTCCCGCGCGCTGAGGCGCTCCCCAAGGTGCTGTCGGTCGAGATGGTCGAAAACCTGGGACGGGAGATCGCAGAGTTCCACGTCGCCTGTACCGACGTCGCCCGACAGATCCCTGGGAGCTCGAAGACGATCAAGAGCGACGCGATCCACCTGCTCGACCTGCTCGAGAGCCCGTTCGCCCCCCGGAACTTCGCTCTACCACCCGAGGCGATCGGCCTGCTCTGGCGTCATACGCACGACTTCCTCGAGCGGCTCGTCGAGGTCGGCTACGACGAGTGGCCGAAGATTCCCGTGCTGATCGACTGGAACCTCGGCAACTTCTCCGTCGCCCCGACCGACGGGGGCTTCCGCCTGTTCAGCCGCTGGGACTACGACTGGTTCCGCATCGAACCCCGGCTGCTCGACTTCTACTTCCTCTCGCGCGTGTCGAGCCGGACGGGCGATCGGACACGGTTCACCTACGGCGCCCACACCCTGACCGAGCCGTCGTTCCTGGCACTGCTGCGCGCCTATCAGCAGGTCTTCCCGATGTCTGCCGACGAGGTCCGGTTCCTGCCCGAGGTCTACCGGTTCTTCATCCTCAACTACGTCGTGCGCGAAGGGGCGCGGTTCTTCCGCCCCGACCTGTGCACCGCCTTCCGCCGCGACGCGGTTCGCACCTATCTGCCGGCGTTCGATCGACACGACTTCTCGCCGCTGTACGACGTGGCCTGAGCCCCATGGCACGATGCAGTGATGGAGTACTCCCAGATCACCACTGAGCGGACCGGCGAGATCGTGGTCATCACCCTGCATCGACCCGACCGTCTCAACGCCTGGACGCCGACGATGGCCGAGGAGCAGGCCCATGCTATCGGCGCGGCGAACGACGACCCGACTGTCGGCGCCATCGTGATGACGGGGGCTGGCCGAGGGTTCTGCGCGGGCGCCGACATGGAGGCCACGTTCAAGTCGCGCATCGATGGTGTCGATCCGGGGCGCGACACTGCCGGCGGCCAGGGAGGGATGCCCGCAGGGCTCGACTGGGTCGCCCTCCTACGGTCGAGCAAGCCGCTGGTCTGCGCCGTGAACGGTGCAGCGGTGGGCATCGGCGTGACGATGTGCCTGCCGGCCGATCAGATCGTCGCGTCGACCGCGGCTCGGTTCGGCATGGGATTCATCAAGATGGGGCTCGTCCCGGAGCTCGCGAGCACGAGGCTGCTCGCCGCACGCGTCGGAATCGGCCCGACCAACGACCTGTGCCTCTCGGGACGCCTGATCGACGCCACCGAGGCGTACCGCATCGGCCTTGTCGACCGTCTTGTCGAGCCCGACGATCTGGTGCACGTCGCCACCGAGGTGGCCCGCTCGTACGCCGCCAATCCCGACCGCCAGCTGCGCATGACCAAACAACTGCTCACCGAGAACGCTGCCGAGACCGATCTCTCCCTCGTGCAGCGACGCGAGCAACGCATGCTTGCCGACTGTTGGGCGTCGCCCGAGCACGCCGAGGCCGTCGCCGCGTTCCTCGCCAGGCGGCCGCCCCTGTTCCGGCCGGCGGGCAACGAGTGACAGCGCACATGCACGCCAACAAGGTCTGCGTCGTCGGAAGCTCCAACCTCGACCTGGTGGCCACAACCTCTCGACTGCCCAACCCCGGCGAGACCGTCCTCGGCCGCGACTTCCACGAGCATCCCGGCGGCAAGGGTCTCAACCAAGCTGTCGCGGCCGCCCGGGCAGGGGCAGCGACCTCCCTGCTCTCTGCGGTGGGCGACGACACTGCGGCCGATGTCTTGCTGGCCGTGATGGATGCAGATGGCGTCGACCGAGCGTTCGTTGCCCGACGACCCGGGCTACCCACGGGTCGTGCGCTGATCGGCGTCGCTGACTCCGGCGAGAACTCGATCATCGTCGTGCCGGGGGCAAACGACCGGGTGGAAGTCGACAAGCTCCCCGAGGCCTCGGTCGTCCTCGCCCAGCTCGAGGTGCCACTCGAAGCGATCCGTGTGGCGTTCACCCACGCTCGATCCCTCGGCGTGCTCACGGTGCTCAACCCGGCACCGGCAGCCGAGCTGCCACACGACGTGCTCGGGCTGTGTGACCTGGTCGTCCCGAACGAACACGAGGTCGAGTTGCTGGGCGGCGTCACCGCGCTCCTCGACTCCGGGGTGAGGGCCGTCGTCGTCACCCGCGGGGCCGCTGGGGCCGAGCTCCACGAGCACGGTTCCCATCGGCACATCGAGCCGTTCGCAGTGACCCCCGTCGACACCACCGGTGCTGGCGACACGTTCTGCGGAGCACTGTGCGCCCGGCTCGCCGCCGGGTCCGATCTCGGCACCGCACTCGACTACGCAGCAGCGGCAGCAGCCTTGAGCACGACCCGGCACGGCGCGGTGCCATCCATCCCGACCCGCGACGAGACCGAGCGCTTCATGCGGGAGGCTGGGCGGGCTCCAGGCTGACCGTCGCCCACCCATCGATCACGTCGACGCACGTCACCTCGAGGTTGTGCAGGGCATGCAGCACGTGGTCGTGGCGTTCGGCAAGGATTCCGCTGATGATGAGCACCCCGTCGACAGCGACGCGAGCCATCAGCTCGTCGGCCAGTTCGACGAGGGTCGGGGCGAGGATGTTCGCCACCACGACGTCGTAGCGTCCATCGACTGCGGCCAATGGCGTCGTCGACACGCTGATCGCCCCTTCCACCCCGTTACGCCGTGCGTTGTCGTTGGTGATCGCGACTGCGGCCGGTGCGATGTCGAGTGCTACGGCGCTGGCAGCACCGAACCGCACAGCCGCAATGGAGAGAATGCCCGAGCCGCACCCCACATCGAGCACACACGCCCCGGGCCGACGGGCGACCTCGCGCCGGAGGGCGAGCAGGCACCCCCGCGTCGTCGGATGGTCACCGAGCCCGAACGTCGAGCCCGGTTCGATCGCCAGCACCACGCGACCGACGGCGGTCGGCCCACCGAGGTCGTCGCGCCAGGCCGGCACCACGACGAGATCGTCGTCGAGGTGGACAGCCGTGGCATGCTCGCGCCAGGTGTCGGCCACTCGCTCATCGACCTCGACGGTCCGCCATGGCCACCGCGCATCGACGGCAATCCCCAGCGCCTCCAGACCCTCGTCGCCTTCGCCGAGCGAGGTCCAGAGCTCGACCACGCTCCCCTCCAGGTGACGCTCCTCGATGGCGACGACACCGAGCGACCAGAGCACCTCTGCTGCCAGTTCTGCCTCGTCGGCCGGCGCCGACACCACCACTGAGCGCATGACGCGATCAGTCGATGCGCCGCAGCGTCGCCCGGTAACGAGCCGCCTTGGCGAGATAGCTCGCCACGCCCGCCTCGATCATCTCGCGCCGGGCCCGGTCGGGCTTGATGACCGCAGGGACGCCCACGGCGAGCGCTCCGGGAGGGACCACGGTGTCGTCGAGCACCACTGCGTTCGCCGCCACGATTGCACCGCTGCCGACCACGGCACGGTGCAGCACAATGGAACCGTTGCCGATCAGCACACCGGACTCGATCGTGCAGCCCTCGAGGTGGACGATGTGGCCGACGACGCAGCCATCGCCCACCACTGTCGGGTCGGCGGGCGTGGTGTGGAGCACGCTGTTGTCCTGGATAGATGTGCGAGCCCCGATCCTGATGACGCCGTCGTCGCCGCGCAGAACGGCTCCCGGCCAGATCGAGCTCTCCGCCCCGATGGTGACCGAACCGATGACGACCGCATCAGGGTGGACGAATGCAGTGGGGTCGATGTCGGGGATCTGATCGCCGAGAGCGTAGACAGGCACGCGTCCACCGTACCCAGCAGCACGCGAGCGTGCAGAACCAGCACCCGACCGGATACCGTGGCCAACCATGTCTCGCCGGATCGACATCGAACTCACCAGCTCACGCTCAGACGGGACCTGGACGTGGCGCGCCGCAGGGGCGCGCGAACCGAAGGGGGTCGTCGACTCGTCCCTCTTGCCCGCCGATGCCCGTGTGGGGCAGGTGTTGAAGGCCGAAGCCGAGATCGACCTCGACGGGCTGTCGATCACGTCCGTCACCGACCCCAAAGGTCGCTCACCGCGCAGCGGTCTGCTCGAGTTGATCCCGAGCGACAAGCCCTTCGAGGCCGTCACCCAGCAACTCGCCCGCAAGGAGCGCTCCGACAAGCCTCGCCGCGATCGTCCTCGCGGCGATCGGCCCGACCGAGGTGACCGCCCGCGCAGCGACCGGCCCGAGCGCGGGCCTCGCGGCGACCGCAACGACCGGCCCGAGCGCGGCGACCGCCCCGCAGGTGACCGGCCCCGCGGTGACCGCCCCGCAGGCGACCGGCCCCGCGGCGCGCGGCCCGAGGGCGATCGTCCGGCACGTCGCACACGACCGAACTTCACCCCACCGCCCGAGCTGCCTCAGCGCCCGAAGGCCAAACGGCTCAAGCCGGGGCGCGCGCACCGCAACGCAGTGCTCGCCGAGCTGCCCGAGGCCCAGCGACCTGTGGCCGAGCGGGCGCTGCAGGGCGGCATCCCAGCGGTACGCCAGGCGATCAGCGAGCAGAACGCCGAGCGCCGTGCACAAGGTCTCGACGAGGTCCCCGCGGCCGGGCTGCTGGCGATGGCCGAGCAGTTGCTCCCCAAGCTGCGCGTCGCCGAGTGGCTCGATCGAGCCGACGCCGCCAAGTCCGTCATCGACGACCTCGACCTGCGCGATCTGCGCAGCGTGGTGGCTGCGGGGGATGATCCGGTGGTCGCGCGCGACGAGTCGACCCGCGAGCTCGCTGCCGAGCTGAAGCTGGCTCTCAGCGCCAAGCAGGACAAAGAGATGCGCCTCTGGCTCGACGACATCGACGCCGCTGTCGGAGTCGGGCGAGTGGTGAGGGCGCTGAAGCTCTCGTCGCAGCCACCCAAGGCGGGCACGCCGTTCCCGTCCGAGCTTGCCAAGCGCCTCGCCGACGCAACGAGCGGTTCGCTCACCGCCGATGCCCCCACCGAGCGGTGGGTTGCTGTGCTCGAAGCCGCCGCGTTCTCACCGGTCCGGGCCCAGATCACCGCCACGGCCCGCCCCGAGGCCCCCGGTGACGAGTTGCTCGCCACGGTCCGCCGACTCGGCCCGTTGCTGCCCCAGGTCGCCACGCTGTTCGGCGTCGAGGTCGCCGAAGGCGCGGCAGCACCGAAGCCGCTGCGACCGACGCGCCCGGGTCAGGGCCCGGCAGCGAAGAAGCCGTCGCCTCCTCGTCGGCCGACGAGCGCACCGGCTCAGGCTGCTTCCGCCCCCGCTGCAGCGTCCGCTCCAGTCGAGGCGGAGATCGTGACGGCTCC
>JBBATY010000010.1:0-13165 GCA_040398525.1 Ilumatobacteraceae bacterium
TGTACCAGCCCGACGGTGGCTTGCTCGACATCCGTCGGGCGAACGGTGCCCACCGAGCGCTGGCCCGGGCGCGTGGAGTCGAGCTGTTGGCCGACACCAAGGTGCTGGCGCTGCGCCACCACCCCACCCACGTCGAGGTGGTCACCTCGGCGGGCACGTTCGAGGCGGGCTCGGTGATCCTGTGCACCGCTTCGTGGGCGGCCGACCTGCTCGCGCCGCTCGGCTACGACTGGCGCTTCACGATCAGCCAGGAGCAGGTGAGCTGGTTCGCCACCCCCAATGTGCGCGACTTCCTGCCGGACCGGTTCCCGATGTGGATCTGGCACGACGAGCCGCTGTTCTACGGCTTCCCGATCTACGGCGAGGTGGCGGTGAAGGTGTCGCGCGACGTGAGCGGACGGTGGGTCACCGCCGACACCCGCTCGTTCGACCCTGAGCCGTCGGAGACCGAGATGTTCGCCGACTTCCTGCGCCGTCGGGTGCCCGGTGCGCTCGGCCCCGAGCTGTTCAGCCGCACCTGCATCTACGACATGACCCCCGATCGCGACTTCGTGCTCGACCGCCTGCCGGGCCATCCACGCATCACGGTCGGCTTCGGTGCGGCCCATGCGGCGAAGTTCGCGGCGCTGATCGGCGAGATCCTCGCCGAGGTGGCCCTCGAGGGCACCAGCCGGCATCCGATCGGGTCGTTCCGGGCCGATCGCCCGGCGCTGAACGACCCGGCCTTCGAGCCGGCGTTCCGGATGAAGGAGTGAGCCCGACGTGAGCGGGCAGCCGTCGGGTGGCGACCCCCGCCTCGGCTGGAGCGATCTGCTGCAGCGGGCCTGGGCCGAACTGTGTGTCGCCCGGCCCGCCGGTCGGGTGTCGCGGCTCGACCGTGGCTGGAGCACGGTGCTGTACGAGCCCGACGGTGCCCCGGTGCGGGTGCGCAACATCGGCGCCGACGTGGCCGTCGGCGACTGGGTGGTCGTCAGCGACGACGGTGAACGGGTCGAGCACGTGGTGCCGCGCCACAGCGGCTTCACCCGCCGGGCGTCGTTCGAGGGCAGTCGGGCCGTTGCCCACACCATCGCCGCCAACCTCGACGTGGTGGTGCTGGTGCACGCGCTCACCGCACCGCCCAACCAACGCCGGCTCGAGCGCGAGCTGGTGCTGGCCTTCGACAGCGGTGCTGCGCCGGTGATCGTGCTCACCAAGCGCGACCTGGTCGACGACCCGGCGACATCGATCGCTGCGCTCGAGGCCGTGGCCGTCGGCGTGCCGGTGCTGTGTGCGAGCGGCGTGAGCGGTGAGGGCATCGACGAGCTGCGCGGGCATCTGCGCGACTACCAGACCATGGCGCTGCTCGGTGCCAGTGGGGTGGGCAAGAGCACGCTGGTCAACGCCCTCACCGGACGCGATGCCCAACGAGTGGCCGACGTGCGCGAGGGCGATCAGCGCGGCCGGCACACCACCACGGCCTGCGAGCTGGTCGCCCTGCCCGACGGCCACGGGTGGTTGATCGACACCCCCGGCGTGCGCGCAGTGAGCCTGTGGAGCAGCGGGCGGGGCATCGAGTGGGCGTTCGCCGATGTGTTCGACCTGTCGGACCATTGCCGCTTCCGCGACTGCAAGCACGAGGACGAGCCGGGCTGTGCGGTGCAGGCCGCCATCGCCGACGGACGCCTCGACCCACGCCGGCTCGACGCGCTGAAGCGGCTCGTCGCCGAGGAGCAGGCCCTCGAGGACGAGCAACGCGCCCATGAGCGCGCCCAGGACCGGCGCGGCGTGCGCAAGCAGCGGCCGCGTTGATGTGTGGGCTCAGTTGTCGGTGAGCACGAAGCGGTAGCGGACAGCGGCGACGAGCTGATCGTTCGACGGCCGGTCGGGGTCGCGCCGGTCGGGGGCGTGCTCGGTCGCCTCGGGGACCTCGGGGACGACGGTGAAGCCGGCGGCCTCGGCGGTGCGCCGCGACGCGACGTTCCCGGCGGCGATGACCAGTGCTACCGAGCGCGCTTCGGGCATGGCCCGGGCCCGCTCGACCAGTTGACCGACGGCCCACGTAGCCACGCCACGTCGTCGGGCCCAGGGCGCCACCCAGTAGCCGGCCTCGGCTTCACCGGTGACCGGGTGGATCTCGTGGATGCTCGCCATCGCCAGGCCGCGCACGGCAGGGTCGCCCGTGCCCGTGCCCGTGCCCGTGCCCGTGCCCGTGCTGTCGGCCGTGCCCGTGCCCGAGCTGTCGGCCGTGCGCTCGACCACGGCCCACGTCCAGGGTCGGTCCGGTGCAGTGGCGACGAAGTCCTCGGCATGGGCGCGGGTGTAGGGGGCCGGGACCTTGGTCCAGCGCTGGATGTCCGGGTCCTGGCACGCCGCGAGGATCCAGTCGACATCGGCATCGATCAGCGGGCGCAGGTCCAGGTCCATGCGCGCACCGTACCTGTCGACCCGGTGGGCGGACGGGTGAGTTTCAGAGCTTGCCGGCGTCGAGCAGGCCGAGCACCTCGGCCGCCCGCTCGCGCACCGCGGGAAGGTCGCTGAGGCGCTGCGCGGCACGCACCTGCTGGGCCACACGCGGGTTGCGCACGAAGCGCTCCTCGTGGCGGGCGAGGAAGTCCCAGTAGAGGGTGGTGAACGGGCAGGCGTCCGGCCCGGTGCGCTTGGTGCGGTCGTAGCGGCAACCGCGGCAGTAGTCGCTCATCCGGTCGATGTAGGCGCCCCCGGCCGCGTAGGGCTTGGTGGCCATCTTCCCGCCGTCGGCGTGCAGGGCCATGCCCACCACGTTCGGCACCATCACCCACTCGGCCCCGTCGACGAACCCGGCCCACATCCACTCGGTGAGCTCCTGGGGCTTCACGCCGGCGAGCAGCGCCAGGTTGCCGAGCACCATCAGCCGCTGGATGTGGTGGGCCCAGCCGTGGTCGTGGACGGTCTGCAATGTGGTGGACAGGCAGCGCATCTGCGTGGGGGCGCGGCCGGTGAACGCCGGCGGCAGCGCCCGCTCGGCGCCCAGCTCGTTCAGCGCCGCATAGTCGGGGCCCCACAGCCAGTACAGGCCCCACACGTACTCGCGCCAGCCGATGACCTGGCGCAGGAAGCCCTCCGCCGAGGCGATCGGCACGCGCCCGGCGCGGTAGGCGGCCTCCACCGCGTCGCACACCTCACGCGGGTGCAGCAGGCCGATGTTCAGGTACTGGGCCATCAGGCCGTGGGCGAGGTGCCAGCTGGCGGTGAGCATCGCGTCCTCGTGCGGGCCGAAGCGCGGCAGGAG
This sequence comes from Ilumatobacteraceae bacterium, assembly GCA_040398525.1. Lineage (GTDB taxonomy): Bacteria > Actinomycetota > Acidimicrobiia > Acidimicrobiales > Ilumatobacteraceae > VFMC01. The sequence goes on from JBBATY010000010.1 coordinate 3,251, forward strand.
GTGCTCGACGAAGTGGTCGAGGCGCTGCAGCGCCCGGGGCCGCGAGGTGGCCCACACGCCGTCGGGCGGCGCGCCCCACAGCCGCACACCGGGCAGGGCGGCCAGGTCGTCGAGCACCTCGCGGTCGAGGTCGTCGAGCGGGTCGGCGAGCGGCGCCGGCCAGGTGGTGCGGCCGTCGCGGGGAGGTGGCTCACGGTTGTCGGCGTCGAAGTTCCACCGGCCGCCGGCGGGCTCGTCGCCGTCCATCAGGTAGCCGAGGCGGCGGCGCTGCCAGCGGTAGAAGTCCTCCATCACCATCCGCTTGCGCCCGGCGGCCCAGGTGGCGAACTCGTCGGGATGGCACAGGAACTGGTTCGAGCGGGTGAGCGCGACGCCGTGTCGGCGCAGCATCTCGAGGCCGTCGCGGCTGGCCGGTTCCATCGCCACCACCGTCGTGGGCTGGTGCTCGGCGCGGTGGGAGCGCAGGCCCTCGGCCAGCGAGGGGGCTCGTCGATGGTCGACCTCGAAGCCCTCGGCACGTAGCTCGGCGGCGAACCGGCGCATCGATGCGACGAGCAGATGGGCGCGTTGGCGGTGCCAGGCCCTCTGGGACAGCTTCGCCGTGCTCTCGACCAGCAGCACGCGGTGCGTGCGCGGGTCGGCTCCGGCAAAGGCGCTCGACGTGCGCGACAGCTGGTCGCCGAGCACCCAGATGGTGGTGGTCGGATGGTCGGACGCGTCGCTCACGGGCTGAGACGGTCGCGCACCTCGATGGCCCGTGCCAGACCGGAGAGCTCGAAGCGCTCGCGCAACCGTGGGCTCGAGCACACCAGCACCAGGTCGCCTCCGTGCTGACGGGCCCGCGCTGCGGCGCCGAGGAGGATGCCCATCCCGGTGTCGTCGAGCACGGTGAGCGCGTCGAGATCGACCACCACCGTGTGGCCGGGCGCGTCGCCGATCGCTCGCGCCAACACCGTCTGCACGTTGGGCACCGAGGCCAGGTCGAGCTCGCCGACCAGCGAGACGACGTGCTGTTCGCCCACGACCGCGGTGCGCCAGGTGAGATCCATCGCGGCGAACGATACCGGCCGTCGACTGACAGCTCGCCGGACGGGTTCGGTCATGGTGGTTCGAGCTGCATCACGACCGAGTGCTCGACGACGATGTCGGGCACCAGCAGACCGACGAGCGGCACGTCGGTGGATTGCACGCTGCGCACCGTGACGGTCACCCGACGGATGTCGACGGCGACCTGCACCGTGGTGCCGCCGAGGCCCGATGCAGCAACGCTGGCACGAGCTGCCGCAGCAGGCGCCGCCGCGGGTGCTGCAGCGCGGGCGGCTTCGCGGGCGAGATGGTCGACGACCAGCTGGGCGCGCACCACCACGGCTACCTGCACCACGCCCAAGAGGGCGAGGCACACCAGTGGCAATGCGAGGGCGGTCTCGACCACGGCCTGGCCGCGGTCGGTCGTGGCGCGATCAGACCTTGTCGAGCACAGCATCGATGACCCGGTCGAACAACCGACCGATGCGCCCCGCGCCCCCGCCGGCCGTGGCCCACGTGATGACCAGCAGCGCGACCGCTGCGGCACCGAGCATCACCAGCGCATACTCGGTGGTGGCCTGGCCACGGTCGCGGCGGTGTGTCGGCTGGGGCCGTGGGGTCAGTGCGGCAGTGCAGCGCTCGAGGTGGTGGGCGGCAAAGGTCGTGCAATAGACGTGGGTGAACAGCAGTGGTCGGGGCATCGGGGCCTCCTTCAGGGTGCGGCACAGGCGGGTCGCGGTCGGCGGTCGGTCAACCGGGCTGCAGCGACGACAGGGCTCCGACGAGCAAGGGGACGATCGCCACCAGGGCGAACGACGGCAGGGTGCACAGCACCAAGGGGAACGACATCCGCACCGGCAGCTCGCGAGCGGTCGCCTCGGCGAGGCGGCGGCGATGGTCGCGGGCCTCGTCGGCCAGGCGATCGAGTGCTGGGGCGAGCGGGAGACCGTGCCGATCGGTGGCGACCACCGTGGCCACCAGGCCGAGTGCCCGCGGTCCGAGCTCCTCGACCAGTGCCTGGAGCGCGTCGGCGAACCGCTCTCCCCGGGAGAGGCGGGCCTCGACGGCATCGAGCGCGTGGCGCAACGGTGGCTCGACGAGGGTGGCCGCGTCGCGCAGCGCGTCGGCTGGCAACAGCCCGGCCTGCACGGAGACCACGACCAGGTCGAGCAGCTCGGGGAACGCGGCGTCGAGCAGCCGTGCGTGGTGCCGCTGGTGCCGTCGACGGGCGAGGCGGCTGGCGGGCCCGACAGCAGCCGCGGCCCTCGGGCCGGGCTGGCGCACGGGGATCCGCTGCACCAGGTGCCGGGCGACGACGAGCATGCACAGCCCCGTGGCCAGCGGTGCCAGAGCGCCGGAAAGAGTCACGGCCCGACCCTGACGAGGCGGCGCATCCACCACCATCCGACGAGGTTGAGCGCCGCGCCTGCTGTGGCACTCAGTGCCGGCAGCGGCGAGGTGAGGTACGCCTGGCGCACGCTGTCGTCGGCAGCGATGCTCCAGCAGGCGAACACGATCGGCAGGGCCGTCAGCACCCGGGCGCTGAGGCGCGCCTGGGCGGTCAGCGCCCGGCGTTCGAGCGCCCAGGCCTGGTGCTCGCGCAACACCTCGGCCGCCCGCTCGAAGACACCTGCTCCCGACCCGCCCGCCCGCTGGCCGACCCGCACCGCCTGGAGCACCAGGCGTTCGTGGGCGGTGCTGGTGCGCACGCGGTCGGCCACGAGGCGCACCGTGGCGCCCTGGTCGAGGTGTCGGCGCACGTCGACGAGCACCGTCGGGTGGGCGCTGAATGCTGTCGCCAGCGCGGCACCGGCCGAACTGCCCGAGCGGAGCTCGCGAGCCACCTGTTCGACCGTGTTGATGCAGTCGTCGACCGAGGGCGAGGCACGCGAACTGGCGGTGGCGCGGCCGGCCGCGCCACCCCGGTCGGCGACAGGCGGATGCGGGTCCGAGCCCGCTGGTGGAAGGCGCCGCACGGGGCCGAGCTGCTGCGATGCGCCCAGCACCATCAGCGCCACCGCGGCACCGCACGACAGCGCCACGACCAGGGTCACCGCCGGCCCCGCTGTCGCTCGGCAACCACACCGCGAGCGTCGGCGAGCGGTCGGGTCGGCCCGGTCCGGTCGCTCGGCTCGGCGGTCACCTCGGCCACTTCGGCTACGCGTCGACGACCTTCGGCATCGCGGTGCACGTGCACCACCACGTCGATCGAACGGTGGACCTGGTGACGCACGGCGTCGAGCGGCCACGCCGCACCCGACTGGAGCACCAACGCCTCGAGGCGGGCGAGCGCATCGGAGGGCGAGTTGGCGTGCAGCGTGGTGAGCGAGCCGTCATGGCCCGTGTTGAACGCCTGCACCAGATCGACCGCTTCGGCGCCGCGAACCTCGCCCACCACCAACCGGTCCGGACGCAACCGCAGCGCCGTGCGGACGAGCGCGGCCATATCGACCGCCGGCACCCCGTCGGGTGTGGCCGGCCGCGCCTCGAGGCGCAGCACGTGCGGTGCCGGCAGATCGAGCTCGGCGGTGTCTTCGAGGGTGAGGATGCGCTCGTGCGGCGCCACCCGCGCGGCGAGCGCATTGAGCAGAGTGGTCTTGCCCGAGGAGGTGGCGCCGCTCACCACGACGTTGCAGCGGTCGTCGACGATGCCCTCGAGCAGCGCCACCACCTCGGGGCCGGCGAAGGCGTCGAGCGCCAGCGGCCGGTCGAGGAAACGCCGGATCGCGAGGCAGGGCCCGTCGACGGCCACGGGTGGCAGCACGGCGCACAGCCGCGACCCGTCGGGCAGCCGCGCGTCGACCACGGGTGACGTGCGGTCGACCCGGCGGCCGACCGGGGCGAGCATCCGCTCGAGGACCGCGTCGACGACGCCGGGAGCGAGCCGCCCGACGTACTGCGGCCCGTTGCGCGACCTGCCATCGCCCCGCTCGACCCACACCTCGCCGCCGGCGTTCACCATCACCTCGCTGACGGTGGCGTCCTCGAGCCACGGGTCGAGCGGTCCGAACCCGAACGCGCCCAGGCCCATCGCGGCGGGTGCCGAGCCTGGGGCGAGGGTCCTTGCGCGGGCGCTCACGCCGCGCTGTCGAGGGCCAGCACCTGGCGCAGCGGCCGGGCGAGCGACTGGGGCAGGCGCGACACCAGCAGGCCGGCGTCGACGGATCGGGCGATGGCCGGATCCCACGGCACCTCGGCCACGACGGGCACTCCGAGGGCTCGCTCGACGTCGACGGAGGTGAGGGCCCGACCCGGCTCGCCGACGACCACCACGCCACTGGCGAGACCGGTGCAGCGGACCGCCCGACGCAGCGCCAAGTAGCACGGCCGGGTGACGAGCAGCGACGCGCTCGCGCCGCGGTGCACCGCAACGGGTGCCACCACCGACCCGGCGTCGATGACGATGGTCGCGTCGCTCGCCGCGCAGGCCTCGACGAGGCGCTGCCAGGTCGCATGGCCGAGCGCGGGTGGCGAGCCGGCGGGCAGCACCCGCAGGTCGTCGGCGGCATCGATGGTGAGCCGCCACAGTGCGTCGGGCCGGGCCTTCGGCGCGGCCAGCCAGTCGCCGACCCCCGGCCCGGCGGGCTCGGCGATGCCCAGGGCGGCGGGCACGTCGCCGCCGAGGTCGACGAGCACGGTGGGCCCCGATCGGGCCGAGATGAGCGCGAGTGCGCAGGCGGTGACGGTGGTGCCGCTACCGCCTTTGGCGGACCAGCAGATGGTGTGCATGACGACCCCCGAGAGCGTGTGTCGCTGTCGATCAGGGGAAGTTGCAGCGACGGTAGCGAGCCAGCCGGCCGGTCACAACCCCGGGGCGACGACCTCGTTGCGCAGCGGCTCACCGCGCACGTAGCGCCACACGTTGTCGATGAACAGCGTCGCGGCCCGCCGTTCGGTGAGGTCGGTCTCGCCGGACACGTGCGGTGTGACGATCACGTTCGGCAGATGCCACAGCGGGTGGTCGGCGGGCAGTGGCTCGGTGGCGGTGACGTCGAGGCCGGCGCCGGCGAGGTGGCCGGTGCGCAGCGCATCCACCAAGGCGCCCTCGTCGACGAGCTCACCGCGCCCGACGTTCACCAGTCGGGCCCCGGGCCGCAGCGTCGCCAGCTCGCGGGCGCCGATCATCCGCCGGGTGGTGTCGGTGAGCGGTGCGGCGAGGACGAGGTCGTCGACCGTGCCGAGCAGCTCGTCGAGCCGGTCGAAGGTCCATGTCGGGCACGGCTCGTCGCCCTGCACGGTGCGGCGCAGACCGATCGGGTGCATCCCGAGCGCCGTGCACAACCGGGCGGTCTCGCAACCGATGGGGCCCATCCCGACGATGCCGACGGTGCGCTCCTCGAGGTCGACGAAGTGCCAGTTGGTGCGCCAGCGCTCGGCGCGCTGGTCGGCCAGCAGCCCGGGCAGGTCGCGGCTGAGCGCGAGGAGGAGCATCACCACGTGATGGGCGATCGGTGTGGCCGAGCTGCCGCTGCCGGTCGACAAGCGAGCCCCGCCCGCAGTGATCATCGAGAACACCGGATGGTCGATCCCGGCGCTCGAGGTGTGGAACCAGTCGAGCCTGGGGGCGTCGAGGACGACCCGCATGTAGGCGTCGGCGCCGCCGGGGTAGAGGTCGTTCGACAGACAGGCCACGGTGATCCGGGCGATGTCGTCGGCGTCCACCCAGTCGCCGGGGCGGAACTCGACGATGTCGACCTGCTCGGGGCCCGGCAGGCCGTGGCGCACGAGCTCGAGCAGCCGCTCCGAGAGGAACAGCACCGGCCGTTCCGTCGTCGATCCGGGAGTCGGCGAGGTGTCGGTCACGGCGGGCACGGTACCCGCCGCCCCGTCTGGCTACAGTGCCGAGCGGAGGTGTCCGCATACCTGGTGGGTGCCGCCGCCTTCAAAGCGGTTGGGACAGGCGATCCCTGTTCGGCGGGTTCGATTCCCGTCCACCTCCGCCATACGCACACGGCGCCACGGGCCCGGGGTCGCGAGCGGTGGGTCACCGACCACGGGCCGACCACGGCCGGCCGAGCTCGTACCGACCCCGAAGTGGGAGCGGTGGGCACGGTACGGTGCTCTCCGCTCGTTCCAGAGGAGTGCCGCCATGCTGTTCCCCGTCCGCAAGATCGTCACCGTCGTCGAGGAGATCCACCACGACCTCGGCCCCGCCCCCGAGCGGCCGGCGCTGAAGGGCGCTATCGCTGCCGTCGTCGCCAACCCCTATGTGGGCCGGTATGTCGACGACCTCAGCCCCGCCTCCGACGAGCTCCGTGCGCTCGGCGAACGTCTCGGCGCCACGCTGATCGGCCATCTCGGTGGCGACGCGTCCGTGATCGATGGCTATGGCAAGGGCGCCATCGTCGGCTCGGCCGGCGAGATCGAGCACGGTGCGATGTGGCACATCCCCGGCGGAGGCGGCATGCGCGCCGCGCTGGGCAAGGGCACGGCCATCGTGCCCAGCACCAAGAAGGTCGGCGCCGTCGGGGCGCGGCTCGATGTGCCCATCACCAACCTCGAGTGGAGCTATGTGGGCAGCCACTACGACGCAATCGAGATGGGTGTGCCCGACGGCCCGCGTCCCGACGAGCTGGTGCTCATCCTGGCGATGGCGATCGGCGGCCGGGTGCATGCTCGTCTGGCCGGCGGCTTCACCCTCGCCGACCGCGGCACGCCGGGGGTGCCGGCATGAGCACCGTCGCCGTCATCGGAATCGGTCGGATGGGGTGGCACATGGCCGCCCATCTGGCCAAGGCGGGGCACGAGGTCACGGTCTGCGATGCCGTGCCCGGGCTGGCCGACCAGTGGGTGGCCGAGCACGGCGGCGCGGCGGCGGCCGAGCCCGCAACCGCTGCTGCGGGTCGCGACCTCGTGGTGACGTCGCTGCCCGCCGACCCGCAGCTGCGCGCGGTCGCGGCTGCCATCGTGCCGGTGCTCGCCCGGGGCACGGTGTGGATCGACCACTCCACCACATCGGCGCAGGCGTCGCGCGAGGTGGCCGTCGTGGTGGCTGCGACGGGTGCCCAGTTCCTCGACGCACCCGTGTCGGGCGGTGTCGACGGTGCCCGCAACGGCACCCTCACCGTGATGGTGGGCGGCGACGACGCGGCGTTCGCCACGGCCGAACCGGTGGTGGCCGCGTACGGGGCGCGCATCGTGTTGATGGGGCCGTCGGGTGCCGGACAGATCACCAAGATGACCAACCAGATCTGCGTGGTGGGCCTCTGCCAGGCGCTGGCCGAAGGCCTCGACTTCGCCGAGACCGCCGGCCTCGACGTGAACCGGGTCATCCACGTGATGCTGCAGGGCAGCTCGGCGTCGTGGCAGATGGCCAACCGCGCCGAGCGGATGCTGGCCGGCGAGTACGACTACGGGTTCTCCACCACGCTGATGCGCAAGGACGTCGGCTTGGTGCTCGACGAGGCCGAGGCGATGAACGTGCCATTGCCGGTCACCTCACTCGTCGGCCAGATGTTGGCCGAGGTGACGGCCATGGGCGGCGCGCAGTGGGACTGGTGCAGCCTGATGGAACGCCAGCGGCGACGCCGGACCTGAGTCGGCGCCGGCGCCGGCTCAGGCGTTGCGCCGTTCAGCCGACGCGGTTGCCGTGCCGGTAGTGGATCTCGTGTCGCAGCGTGCCGTCGGCGCGGAACTTGCGCAGTGCAGCGGCACCATCGCGGCCGTCGTTGCGTCGGCCCATCGAGTAGCGCTCCTCGTAGTGGACGGCACCGCTGGCGAAGAAGCCGCGCACGGCCGGCGAGCGTGGCGACGGGTCGTGCAGTTGACCGTCCCGGTAGTGCATCTCGTACTTGACCGACCCGTCCGGGCGCAGCACGCGCACCGCCGGATGGCTCCGTGCCGGGTCGTTCGCCAGCCCCTCGCGCAGCCAGGTGACACTGCGTTGCTGGTTCGCCAACCGCAGTCGGACACGACCGGTGAAGCCCTCGGGGATGTCGAGCTCGTCGTCGATGTCGAGCGTCGCGACGACGCGGAACGACATCGAGCTCGGCAACAGGTCCATCAGCGACCTCCTCTGCTGTCCCGAGCCACGACGTGCGTCACGTACGAAGTATCGGCATCACGCCCGGCGCGCTTGAGCAGCGTCCGACGCAATGCCGAACGGCGTAGGGCCGAGCGGCGCTGGTCCGGTCAGACGGCGAGCAGGTCGCGTGCGCCGGTGTCGGAGCTGGGGTGGCGCAGCTTGCTCATCGCCCGCGCCTCGATCTGTCGGATGCGCTCGCGGGTGAGGTTGAAGTGCTCGCCGACCTCTTCGAGCGTGCGCGGCTCGCCGCGGTCGAGGCCGAAGCGCAGCTTCAGGATCTCGCGCTCGCGCTCGTCGAGCGGGGCCAGCAGACGGGCGATCTCCTCCGGCAGCAGTGCCGTGGCCGCAACCTCGAACGGGCTCTCGGCCGAACGATCCTCGACCACGTCGCCCAGCTCGGCGTCGCCGTCCTCGCGCAGCGGCTCGCTGAGCGAGAGCGGCTCGGCGGCGAAGCGCAGCGCCTCGGTCACCTTGTCCTCGGGCATCTCGACTTCCTTCGAGAGCTCGGCGAGGGTGGCGGGCCGGCCGTACTTCAGCTCGAGTCGGCTGCGGGCCTTCTGCAGACGGGCGAGGGTGTCGCCGGCGTGGACCGGGAGGCGGATCGTGCGACCGGTGTTGGCGATGCCGCGGGTGATGGCCTGGCGGATCCACCACGTGGCGTAGGTGGAGAACTTGAAGCCCTTGCGCCAGTCGAACTTCTCGACGGCGTGCATGAGGCCGAGGTTGCCCTCTTGGATGAGGTCGAGCAGCGGCAGGCCCGAGGCCTGGTACTTCTTGGCGATCGAGACCACGAGGCGCAGGTTCGACTGCACGAAGGCGCGCTCGGCGTCCTCGCCCTCGCGCACCAGGCGGCGCAGCTCGCGCTTGCGGGCGGCGGACACCTCTTTGCCGGCACCGTCGAGCTCGGTGGCTGCGGCCTTACCGGCCTCGATCTGCTTGGCGAGCCGGACCTCGTCGTCCTTGGTGAGGAGGGTGTACTGCCCGATGTCGGACAGGTACAGACGAACGAGGTCCTCTTCGTCGCGTTCCACGCGATCTTTCGCCACAGGTGCTCCTCGAGAGGTCGATGCCGGACGCCCGGCCGGTGTGATGGCCAAGACTACCGACCGTCTGGGCAGGGCCACACCGGCGCAACGCATTCGGGACCTTCATCGTCAATCCTGATTCCTGCTTGTCTGGTATCGGCCGGACCGTTGGCCCTCCGGGCCCCGGCGAACGGCTCGTCACCCCACTGGTCGGCACCATGCGACTACTGTGCGCGCGGTGAGTGACGACATCGAGCTCGTGATCGTGACGATGCGCTTCGACGCTGCCGACGCGGCTGGGCTGGTGGCCGTGCTGTCGAAGTACGTCGTGCTCACCCGGATGAAGGACGGTTGCCGCAACATCGACCTGTGCGCGTCGGAGACCCGGCCGGGCCGCTATCTCGTGATCGAGAAATGGGACTCGGCCGACCTGCACCAGGCGCATCTCGACAGCTCGGTCATGGTCGAGATGGCACGGGCCTGCACGGGCGTGCTGACGGGCCCGCCCGACATCGATCGGTGGGACGGGCCGAGCGCCCACGACCTGGCGTAACAGACGTACCGGAATTCGGTATCGTGCGGATCAACCGGGCACGCTCCGTGCCCCGACGTGTGTTCTCTGGAGGAGATGCACCGATGTCGAACCCCTTTCTGAACGACAAGGCGATGTCCAAGGCCGTCGACGCCAACGTGGCGACGATGGCCGCCACGGACGCCGGCTGGGGCTCCCCGGACCCCGCCACACGCGCCCGGCCGGCCGACGACGGCCCGGTCTCGCCGTGGAAGGGCGGCGTGATGACCGTCGGCGGGTCGATCACCGCCACCGGCGTGCTGCTGGTG
>JBBATY010000010.1:13265-92201 GCA_040398525.1 Ilumatobacteraceae bacterium
GTGCTCTACCGCACCAAGGTCATCAAGGTCACCGACAAGTTCCGCCGCACGATCATCATGGCCACCCTCGGCCTGATGGCGTTCTACTTCGTGTCGTGGATCCTCAGCCTGTTCGGTGTGAACATCGGGATCTTCAGCTCCGCGAGCTTGATGGGCATCGCCTTCAGCCTGTTCGCCGCCGGTCTGGCCGCGATGAACCTGGCCCTCGACTTCGACTTCATCGAGCGCGGGGCCAAGCAGGGCATGCCCAAGCAGATGGAGTGGTACGCCGCGTTCGGTCTGCTCGTCACGCTGGTGTGGCTGTACCTCGAGCTGTTGCGCCTGCTGTCGAAGTTCCAGAACCGCTGACGCGCCGAGGGCGCGGTTCGACAGAGGGGCGGCACCGCGAGGTGGCCGCCCCTCGTCGCGTTCAGAGGCTGCGTAGGTGGGCGAGCAGCGCGTCGTTGAACGCCTGCGGCGCCTCCTGCTGCACCCAGTGGCCGGCGCCGGGGATGATCGAGTAGCCACGGAAATCGGGCAGCAGGCTCTGCATGCGCTCGATGCCACCCGGGTCCATCAGGTTCACCCCGTCGAGCTCGCCGGTGATGAAGTAGCTCGGCATGCTGATCCGGTCGGCGGGGAGGTCCTTGAGGATCTCGTAGTTGGCGTCGAGGTTGCGGTACCAGCTCACCGGCCCGAAGAAGCCCGAGTGGGCGAACTCGTCGGCGTACACCTGCAGTTCGTCCTCGGTGAGCCACGGCCCTTCCGGCCCGAGGTAGGGGCGGTCGGGAAAGGCCGGTCCCATCACGTCGAGGAACCCGGTGCCCTCCATCGGCGGCAGCTCGGTGGGCAACTCGCGACCCTCCATCGCCTGGCCGGAGGCGAAGTAGAGGAAGGCGGCCATCGACCGGTACGGGTCGGCGCCGAGCTCGCGCTCGGGCGGGCCGACCTGCTGGAAGTAGAGGATGTAGAAGAAGCGGTCGGTGTAGACCATCTTCATCAAGTCGGTGGGCCGGCCCGGCCACTGGGTGAGCGGCACGCTCACGCCCACCACCGAGCGCACCCGCTCGGGGTGCAGCCGGGCGGTCTCCCACACCACGAGCGAGCCCCAGTCGTGGCCGACGAACACGGCCTGGTCCTTGCCGGCCCGGTCGAGCAGCGCCACCAGGTCGCCGGTGAGCTGGCGCACGCCGTAGGCAGCGATGTCGGTCGGTGCCGTCGAGTGCCCGTAGCCGCGCTGGTCGGGAGCGATGACGTGGTAGCCCGCTGCGGCGAGTGCCGGCAGCTGATGGCGCCACGAATGGGCGAGCTCGGGGAAGCCGTGGCTCAGCACGACGGTGGGGTTGGCCGGATCGCCGGCTTCGTGGACGCGCAGCGTCACCTCGCCGAGGTCGACGTCGTGGGTGCAGATCTCGCTCATCGCCCGAGTCTCGCGCCCGAGGCCCTGGCGGGCTCGTACCGGAGTCAGGCGGCCGACGGTGCGTCGCCGGTGGCGGCGTTGCTGATCGCGTCGAGCTCGCCCCAGGTGAGGCCGTCGCTCGACCACAGCGTCTCGAACGCGGCGTCGGCCCGGTCGGAGAAGCCGTGCCGGTTGCGGAAGTTGTAGCGCCAGCGCTGCTGGTTGACGCTGACACCGAGCCGTTCGAGGCGCCCGACGCAGTAGGTCTCCCAGGCGGCGACCTGGGCCAGGCTGAGGTCGGCGTCGGCGGGGGCCTCACCGAAGCCGCCGAGCAGGCGGTCGCGGGCACGCAGCAGCAGCCGGCCGAGCGAGTTGGCCGTGGCCACCTCGCTCTGGTGGCGAGGCCGGCGGGTGTCCTCGAACGCGCCGCTCTCGGCGCGGATGACGATCGCCCCACCGGCGGCGTCGCTCTCCGGGCTGCCCGGCAGGTGGAGCGTCATCCGGGCGAGTGGCGTGGTCTCGTCGACCTCGACCGCGATCGGCACGTCACCCAGGCCGATCGCCTCGGCGATCGTGGCCGCGCTGCGCGCGATGAGGTCCGCGTCGTACGACACGAACCGGAACTGGCTCGGGGTGACGGTGACGTTCACGAGTGCTCGGGCCCAGCGCCGTGCTCAGGCGTCGGCGAACTGCTGGGCGGCCTGCTGCATCTTGGCCACGGCGACCTTGCGCTCCTCGAGCGCCGCCATGCTGACGTCGGCGATCTCCTGCACCTCGTCGTCGGTGAACCCGGCGAGCTCGCGGAACCGCCGGGCGAGGCCGATGGGCGACTCCTTGCTGTCGGAGCGGGTGCCGCCGTAGCTGAACAGCTTGTCGACCACGCCTTGGAACTCGAGAGCCTTGGCCCGCCGCTCGGGGTCGTTCTCGGTGACCCGGCGCAGCCAGTCGCTGCCCATCTTCACGTGGGTCACCTCGTCGGCGAGCATCCAGTCCTCGCAGAACTCGAGGTACGGGTCGCCGGCGAGGTCGCCGAACTCCTTCATCGTGGTGAACACGTCGATCGCCAGGCCCTCGAGCGCCCGGTTCACACCGGCCAGGCGCAGCACGGGGTCGTTGCTGCAGGCAGCCTGGAACAGCACGGTGTTCTCGGCGAACTCGCCGATGTCGGTGCCCATCCACTCGCTGAGCTTGATGCTGATCTCGACGTGGCGGGCCTCGTCCCACGCCTGGCGGGCCATGTCGAGCTTCAGCGCGAACGGTGCGGCGTCGGTGCAGTCGGCGGCTTCACCGCTGTTGCCGTCGACGGCGTCCTGGCGGCGGCGGGCCTGATCGCCCTGGGTGCGGAAGTCGTGGCAGGTGCGCCCGGCACCTTCGAGGGCCTGGATCTCGCCCACGAAGATGCCGTGCATCAGGCTGCGAGCGGCGCTCGAGGCGTCGGGGCGGCTCGGCACCAGACGGTTCGACGAGCGGCGTGACGGCTCGTCGTCGCGCCCGAGGGCGCTGCGCGGGTCGGCCATCCGGTCGGCCATGGTGAGCCGGTTGAACCGCTCGTCACGGGCGAGGTCGTCGACGGGGAGGAACTTTCTCATGACGTTGCTCCTGCGGTGTTGGTGGTGGTGACGGGACCGATCGAGCCCGGGCCGGCGATGCCACCGGCTTCGAGCATCAGCTTCTCGAGGCGGGCCTGGTGCGCTGCGGCGCGGTCGACCTCCTCGGGAGTCTCGATCAGCGACTGGATCAGCATCTCGCCGTCGCGCCAGTCGTCGAACTCGTCCTGCAGGATGAAGTGCAGCGAGCGGATCGTCGGCGCGTCGGTGATCTGGCTGGTGTTGTTCTTGTGGAACGTGTAGGCGGCGATGAAGTGGGGGATGAACACGCGGTAGACGCCGACGAGCTTCTCGATGGTCTGCTCGGGCGCCTCCGGCTCGGTGAGCGCCTCGACGAAGCGGACCATCGCCTCGTTGGCCGGCTGGGTGAGGCGGTCGGGGTTCATCTCGCGCAGCTCGGGCAGGCGCTTGTGCCACAGCTCGGCGTGCCAGGCGTGCTTGTAGCAGTGGGTGCCGAGGCGCATCTTGACGTCGAGCTCGGGCACCGTGGCCACCCAGCCGCCGAGGGCCTCGAACAGCTTCATCTCGGCCCACTTGTAGTTGCCGACCCGCCGCGCCGACTCCTCGACGTCGAACACGCCGGGCAGCTCACGCCGGTCCCACGGCGCGAACGGCGCTCTCGGCTTGTACGGATCGGCCACGTTGACCCCCCACGGATCGGTGCTCCGCCCCACAGCGGATCGCTTGCGCGCTGCAAGGTTACTCGCCGGTACGGCCCGCGCGCCATCGCTGCTCGGCCCGGCCGAGCTCGGTGGCCGGCGCAGCATCGGTGCGGTACTCGAGCAGCATCGCCCGCCACGGGGCGCGCAGCTCGAGGCGGGCGAGCAGGGCGCTGACGCCCCACACCACGCGGTTCAGCACGATGAACGACGGTGGCAGGTCGCACGCGGCGATCACCTCGGCGTGGGGGCCGCGCAGATCGCTGATCGTGGCCACCGTGTCGCGCATGAAGGCGCCGTCGAAGGTGAACTCGTCGGTGAGGTACGGCCGGTAGGGGGCGCTGACGTAGTCGTAGACGGCCTGCGGCCCGAGGCCGTGCCCGGGGCGCAGGAAGCCGTTGGCCTCCATCGTGGCCACCAGCCGACCCGGGTCGCGCTCGACGATGATCGCGTCCATGCTCGGGGCGAGCAGCTCCCACTCGCCCGGCGACCAGCGCTTCACCATGCCGAAGTCGAGGAAGGTGACATCGCCGTCGGGCGAGAACAGGTAGTTGCCCGGGTGCGGGTCGCCGTTGAAGCAGCCGAGGCGATGGATCGAGTGCTGGGCGAAGCGCCAGATCGACTCACCGGCCCGTTGGCGCGCCCCGGGGCCGGCCTGGGCGAGGAAGGCCTCCCAGCCGAGACCGTCGACCCAGTCGGTGGTGAGCACGCGAGCGGTGCTGAGCTCGGGCACCAGCGCGGGGACGGTGACGAACGGGTGCCCGGCGTAGGCCTCGCTGAAGTCGGTGAGGTTGGCGGCCTCGATGCGGTAGTCGAGCTCGTCGCGCATCCGCTCCCGCAGCTCGTCGACCACCGCCCGAGTGTCGACGCCTTTCAGGGTGAACGAGCCGAGCAGGCGGTACATGCCCTCGGCGTTGGCGAGATCGGCCTCGATCGCCGACGCCGCGCCCGGGTACTGCACCTTCACCGCGACCACCCGCCCGTCGCGGGTGACGGCGCGGTGGACCTGGCCGATGCTCGCCGCGGCCGTCGGGGTGGGCGACCAGTCGAGGAACACTGCGGCCGGGGGTCGGCCCAGCTCGGCCGCCACCACCCCCTCGGCGAGCTCGGCGCTCATCGGCGGGGCGTCGGCGTAGAGCGAGGCGAGCGAGGTGCGGGCCGGCTCGGGCAACGATTCGATGACCACGCTCATCAGCTGCGCGGCCTTCATCAGCGCGCCCTTCATGTTGCCGAGCTCGCGCGCGACGTCGTCGCTGGTGCGCATGGCGAAGGCCTCGTCGAGCGCAGCGCGCCGGTCGCGACCGGCCCCGACCCGACGGATGCGGTGCACGACGTACCGGCCGGCGTTGCGCAGCGTCAGCCGCCACACACGCGCCGAGCGCGCGAGGCGCACCTTCCACGGCACCCGGGGCGGGGTGCCCGTGCTCACTCGCCTGCTGGGGCTCCCCGCCGGGCCGTCGGGCGTTCGGCGAGCAGCGATTCGTCGAGCTCGGCGCCGGTGATCTCGTCGCGCCAGTACTCGCCGCTGTCGAGCCGGGTGAGGGCGAGCTCGACGTCGGCGAGGTCGCGCTCGATGGCGTCGAGGTCGAGCGGGGTACCCGATCCGGCCTGTTCGGCGGCGGCGGTCTCGTCGGCGGACATGGCTGCAGGCTACCTGGGCGGCGGCGGGCCCTCGGGGTCGCCTATCGTCGTTGCCGTGGCCACCGTGCGACTCGAGTCCCTCACCAAGGTCTTCGATGGTGTCACCGCCGTCGACGACGTCACCCTCGACATCGCCGACCGCGAGTTCATGGTGCTGCTCGGCCCGTCGGGGTGCGGCAAGAGCACGCTGCTGCGGATGATCGCCGGGCTCGAGAGCCCGACGAACGGCGATGTGCACATCGGTGGCGTGCGCGTGAACGATGCCGAACCCAAAGAACGCGACGTGGCGATGGTGTTCCAGAGCTACGCGCTCTACCCGCACAAGACCGTGCGGGCGAACATCGAGTTCCCGCTGAAGGTGCGCAAGGTCGACAAGGTCGAGCGGGCCCGCGCAGCCGAGCAGGCCGCGGCGGCGCTCGGCCTCACCGAGTACCTCGAGCGCAAGCCGGGTCAGCTGAGCGGCGGTCAGCGCCAGCGGGTGGCGCTGGCGCGGGCGATCGTTCGCCAGCCGGCGGTGTTCTGCATGGACGAGCCGCTCAGCAACCTCGACGCCAAGCTGCGCAGCGAGACTCGCGCCGAGCTGGTCGCTATGCACCAGCGTCTGTCGTCGACGTTCGTCTACGTCACCCACGACCAGGTCGAGGCGATGACCATGGGCACCCGAGTGGCCGTGATGAACCGCGGCCGGATCGAGCAGGTCGGCACCCCGGCCGAGGTCTACGCCCGGCCTGCCAGCGTGTTCGTCGCCGAGTTCATCGGCACACCCCCCATGAATGTGCTGCCCGCCGGTCTGGCCGACGGCCCCGGCGCCGGCGGCACCCAGCGGGTCGGTATCCGCCCGGAGCACGTCGTCGTCGACCCCGCCGGCCCGGTGCGAGCCACGGTCACCCTGGTCGAGCAGCTCGGCCACGAAGTGCTCGTCTACTGCCAGGTTGGCGACACGCGCATCGTCGTGCGCTCGTCGGCCGACGAGGTGCATGCCCACCTCGGCGACGAGGTCGGCCTGCGCCTGCCCGTCGAGCACCGCCACCACTTCGACCCGACCACCGGCCTGGCGGTCGACGGATGAGCCGACGCCTGCGCGAGTGGGGCCTCGCCGCCGCGATGCTCCTGCCGTCGGTCGTGGTGCTCGTCACCTTCGTGCTCTACCCGCTCGGTCGGGCCATCTTCCTCGGCCGCCAACGCTGCGACGCGCAGGCCCGGAACTGCCGCACGAACGGCTGGCGCCAGTACGTCGACGTCGCCCAGAGCGACGAGTTCCGCCATGCGCTGTGGGTGACGGTGAAGTTCGCACTGCTCACCGTGCCCGTCGGCGTGGCGCTCGGTCTCGGCCTCGCCGTGCTGGCCGACAAGCAGCTGCGCGGGATGCGCATCTTCCGCACCGTGTTCTCGAGCACCGTGGCCACCTCGGTGGCCGTCGCCTCGCTGATGTGGCTGTTCCTGCTGCAGCCGTCGCGGGGTGTGCTGCCCAACATCGGCTGGCTGAACGAGCTGTTCCCGGTCATGAAGAACCCGGGTCTGCTGAACGACCCGGGCACGGCGCTCACCAGCGTGGCGGTGTCGAGCATCTGGGCCAACCTCGGCTTCACCTTCATCGTCGTCACCGCCGGGTTGCAGAGCATCCCGCGCGAGCTCCACGAGAGCGCCTACGTCGACGGTGCCGGCCCGTGGCGCAGGTTCAGCGAGGTGACCGTGCCGATGCTGTCGCCCACGCTCGTGTTCGTGGCCGTCGTGCTCACCAGCCGGGCGTTCCAGGCCTACGGCGAGATCGATCTGCTCACCAACGGCGGGCCCACGCCGCAGGACAGCACGACCACGCTCACCTACCTCGTCTACGGCAGCAGCTCGATCGCCCGCAACGACGCCGGGCTGCAGTCGTCGGTGGCGGTGCTGCTGTTCGTCGTGCTGCTCGCGCTGTCGGCTGTGCAGCTGCGTGGCCTCGGCCGGAGGGTGCACTATGGCAACTAGCCCAACGACGACCCGGAGCCGAGCGACGACGGCGATCGGCATCGACCATGTCCGTCCGGGCTGGCGGATGGTCGCGCGCTACGTGGTGCTCGGCGTGGTGGCGCTCGCCGTGCTGCTGCCCGTGTACACCACGGTGGTGGCGGCGCTGAAGCCCGGTGGCAAGGTGCTCGACCGGCCGTTCGTGCCCGAGCACCTCACCCTGTCGGTGCTACGCGACGCGTGGACCGAGGGGCGCCTCGGCCGCTACCTGTGGAACTCCGCCATCGTCGCCACGATCATCACCGTCGCCCAACTCGTCACCTCGGTGCTGGCGGCCTACGCGTTCGCGTTCCTGCGGTTCCCGCTCAAGGCGTTCTGGTTCACGGTGTTCCTGGCCACGCTGCTCGTGCCGCTCGAGACGACGCTCGTGGTCAATCGGCGCACGATCGACTCGCTCGACTGGCTGAACACCTACCAGGGCCTCGCCGTGCCGTTCCTCGCCACCGCGTTCGGGACGTTCCTGATGCGCCAGGTGTTCCTGCAGATCCCGGGCGAGCTGCGCGAGGCAGCACGCATGGACGGCCTCGGCCACCTCGGCTTCCTGCGCGAGGTCGCGTTGCCGCTGGTGCGGCCTACGCTCGGGGCGTTGGCCCTGTTTTCGTTCCTCGCCAGCTGGAACCAGTACCTGTGGCCCAACCTGATCACCACCGAAGAGGACATGAACACCGTGCAGACCGGCCTCCGCTTGCTCAACTCGAGCGTCCCCGACATCGAACGGTTCAACGTGCCGATCGCCGGGACGGTCATCGCCGCGCTCCCGATCGCCATCGTGCTCGTGATCTTCCAGCGCCAGCTCGTGCGCGGCCTCACGGCCGGGGCGGTGAAGGGCTGATGCGCTCCACCAGCACCCGGCTCGTCGTTGCCGGCGCGGCTGCGGCCGTGCTCGTCGCGGCGTGCAGTGGGGGTGGCTCGCTGCAGGATGCCGGCATCACCACCACCGTCGCCCCCACCACGACCCCCGGCGACACCACCGCGAGCACCGCCTCGACGGCCCCGCCGGCACCGTCGACCACCGAGGCGACCCCGCTCGATTCGCTGCCGTCCTGCCCGGTCGACGCGCTCGAGTCGGCCTCCGGTCCGGTCGAGATCACCTTCTGGCACGGTATGACCGCCGACCTCGAGCAGGCCCTCACCGGGCTGACCGAGGCCTACAACGCGAGCCAGGACCGGGTGCAAGTGACCCTGCAGAACCAGGGTGGCTACGAGCAGGTGATCGACAAGTACCTGCAGTCCGGCACCGACAGCCGCCCCGAGCTGGTGCAGGCCCCGGAGTACGCGGTGCAGGTGTTCCGCGACGCCGACGCGTTCATCCCCGTCGAGGCGTGCATCGAGGCGGCCGGGTACGACACGTCCACCCTGCTCGCCTCGGCGATCAACGCCTACTCCACCGGTGGCGTGCAGTGGTCGATGCCGTTCAACGTCAGCAACCCGGTGCTCTACTACAACCGCAAGGTGTTCGCGGCCGCCGGCCTCGACCCCGACGCTCCGCCGGCCTCGCTCGAGGAGCTCGCTGCTGCTTCGCAGCAGATCGTCGAGTCCGGTGCTGCGGCGTTCGGCCTCGTCGTCGACACCAGCTTCGACAGCGGCGGCGGATGGTTCCTCGAGCAGTGGTTCGCCAAGGCCGGCGAGTTCTACGCCAACAACGACAACGGCCGCGCTGCGCCGGCCACGGAGGTGCTGTTCGACAACGCGACCGGCGTCGAGCTGTTCACCTACCTGCAGCGGCTCGTCGCCGATGGTTGGGCCTACAACGTGGGCGACAACGCCAGCGGCCAGGACGCCTTCTTGAAGATCGCCGACGTGGCCCAGCCCGGCACGATGACCATCGGCACCTCGGCAGCGCTCGGCACGGTGCTCGCCGCGATCGAGGCGGGTATCGCCCCAGGCATCGCCGTCGACGACCTCGGTGTCGGGCCGATGCCGGGGCCGGGCGGGTCGACCACGGTGCTGGTGGGTGGGGCGTCGCTGTGGATCTCGGCCGACAAGGGCGACCCGCAGGCGGCCGCGGCGTGGGACTTCGTCAGCTACCTGCTCAGCGCCGAGTCGCAGAGCACCTGGGCGGCGGCCACCGGCTACGTGCCGGTTCGTAGCGACGCCGTCGATGTCGAGCCGCTTGCCAGCACCTACGCCGCCGACCCGCGGTTCAAGGTGGCGCTCGACACGCTGCTGTCGACGCCCGACGAGCCCACCGCGATCGGGCCGCTGCTCGGCCCCCAGCGCGAGGTGCGCGTGCTCACGTCGCGCGCACTGGCCGAGGTGCTCGCCGGTGGCGACCCGGCCGCCGCGCTCGCCGATGCCGCCTCGCGCGCCGACTCGTTGCTCGCCAACTACGCCGCCTCGCAGGGCGGCTGAACCGCCGGCCCGCATCGGGCCGACATCGGGCGCACATCGGGCCGACATCGGGTGCGGTGTGGGCGCACATCGGGCCCACATCGGGTGCGGCGCGGGCCCACATCGGGCCGACATCGGGCCGACATCGGGTGCGGTGCGGGCGCGGCGCGGGCAGGGCGCGGGCGGGTAGCCTCGCCGCATGTCCACGCCTTTCCCGCCCCTCGACGGTTCCGCCCCCCGGCAGCAGCAGTTCGCCGAGCCGCCCGAGATGGGCATCGACCCCTCCAAGCGCTACTCCGCCACCATGGAGACCTCGCTCGGCACGATCGTGATCGCGCTCGACGCGATCAACGCGCCGATCACGGTGAACAGCTTCGTGTTCCTGGCTGCGCAGCACTACTACGACGGCATCATCTTCCACCGCATCATCAACGGCTTCGTGTGCCAGGGCGGCGACCCCACCGGCACCGGGCGCGGCGGCCCCGGTTACCGCTTCCCCGACGAGCCGGTGAAGCGGCGCTACGAGATCGGTTCGGTGGCCATGGCCAACGCCGGCCCGAACACCAATGGCAGCCAGTTCTTCCTCATCAGTGGCCCGAGCGGTGCAGGGCTGCCGCCCCAGTACAACCACTTCGGCCAGATCGTGAAGGGCCTCGACGTGCTCGAGGCGATGCAGAACGTCGCCACCGACCGCCAGGACCGGCCGCGCGAAGACGTGGTCATCAACTCCGTCACCATCACCGTCGCCGACTGAGCATCCGCCCGCATCGTGGCGATGTCTGACGTGCTGTCGCTCGCCGAGGCGCGCCGGATGGCGCTCGGCGCGCAGGGCTTCGCGACGGCGCGCCCATCGGGCCGGGTCGATGCCCGGCACCTCCGGCGTGCGCTCGACGACATGGGCGTCATCCAGATCGACTCGGTGAACGTGCTGGTGCGCAGCCAGGAGCTGCCGCTCTTCGCCCGGTTGGGCGCGCACCCCCGGTCGCTCATCCCCGACGCGACCGATCGGGGCGAGCTGTTCGAATACTGGGTGCACGAGGCCTCGCACGCCCCGACGGCGCATCACCACCTGCACCGCTGGCGGATGGCCCAACCGCACAAGTGGCTGCGCGACTTCGCCACGCGCCGCAGGGCGTACGTCGACGAGGTCGAACGGCGGGTGGCGGCCGAGGGCCCGCTCGCGGCGGGCGACCTGCGGGCGCGGGTCGGCCCCAAGGGCTCGTGGTGGGACTGGGACGATGGCAAGGCTGCCCTCGAGTGCCTCTTCTACAGCGGCCGGATCACCGCCACCCGACGGCCGAGCGACTTCGCGCGCATCTACGACCTCAGCGAACGGGTGCTTCCCGCCGAGGTGCTCGCCCGCCCCACGCCGCCCGAGCGCGAGGCGCGCAAGGAACTGCTCGTCCTGGCGGCGCGCCACCACGGGGTGGGCACGCTCGACGACCTGGCCGACTACCACCGGCAGCTGGCGACGACCTGTCGGCCGCTGGTGGCCGAGCTCGTCGCCGAGGGTCGCCTCGTCGCCGTGCAGGTCGAGGGCTGGGCCGCCCCCGCCTACCGTCACCCCGACGCCCGTCTGCCGCGCCAGATCGACGCGTGCGCGCTGCTGAGCCCGTTCGACCCCGTGGTGTGGCACCGGCCGCGCACCGAGCGGCTCTTCGGGTTCCACTACCGGATCGAGATCTACACCCCTGCCGCCAAGCGTCGCTACGGCTACTACGTGCTCCCGGTGCTGCTCGGCGACCGCCTCGTCGGCCGGGTCGACATCAAGGCCGACCGGGCCCGGCGCGTGCTCTCGGTGCCGGGTGCGTTCGTCGAAGCGGGTGTCGAACAGGCCGTCGTCGTCGAGCCGTTGGCAGCCGAGCTGGCGCGGATGGCGACCTGGCTCGACCTCGACCGGATCGAGGTCGGGACCAACGGCTCGCTCGCCTCCCCGCTGCGCGGGGTCGTCGCTCACTACGCTCGGTGACGATGACCGAGCCCGAGGTGCCCGACACGCCAGCGAGCACCGCCGCGCCACGGGGCCGGATGCCGCGCTGGGTCCTGCCGGCGATCGCCGTGTTCTGGGTCGGCTACCTGGTCACCTTCGTCGTGCGCGACGTGTTCAGCAACCTCAGCGGGCTGCTGGTGCTGCTCGTGGTGTCGTTGTTCCTGTCGCTCGCCGTCGAGCCGGGTGTGAACCGCCTCGCGCTGCGTGGCTGGCGGCGCGGCTCGGCCACGGCGCTCATCCTCGTCGGGATCACCGTCGCGTTCACCGTGTTCGTCGTGGCGATGGGCACCCTGGTCGCCTCGCAGATCGCCGAGCTGCTCGGCGACCTCGAGCGCTACGTCACCCGGTCGGTCGATTTCTTGAACGACACCTTCGGCACCGAGATCGACGCCGCCGCGGTGATCGCCGAGATCAACCGCCCCGACGGCGCCGTGCAGGAGTTCATCCGCAACCAGGGCGACCGCGCGCTGGCCATCTCGCTCACCGTGCTCGGCGTGGTGTTGCAGACCCTGTCGGTGCTGCTGTTCACCTTCTACCTGGTGGCCGACGGGCCCCGCCTCCGTCGGGTGATCTGCAGCCGGATGCCGGTCGAACGCCAGCGGGCCGTGCTCGACGGGTGGAACCTGGCGATCGACAAGACCGGCGGCTACCTGTACTCGCGGGCGCTGCTCGCCGGGCTCTCGGCGCTCTACCACTGGATCGTGTTCCAGGCGGTCGGCACCCAGGCACCCGTGGCGCTCGCCGTCTGGGTCGGGTTGATCAGCCAGTTCCTGCCGGTGGTGGGCACCTACCTCGCAGGCTTGCTGCCGTTCGTGCTCACCCTGATCGACTCGCCCGTGAAGGCGCTGGTCGTCATGATCGCGATCCTGGTGTACCAGCAGATCGAGAACTACTTCCTCGCCCCACGCATCACGTCGCGCACGATGGAGCTGCACCCTGCGGTCGCTTTCGGCGCGGCGCTCGCCGGTGGTGCCGCGCTCGGGGTGGTGGGCGCCCTGCTGGCGCTGCCTGCAGCGGCGATGGTGCAGGCGTTGCTCAGTGCTGCGGGGAGCCGCTACGACGTGCTCGACGACCGGCTCACCACCGTGGCCGATCCGCGCCTGCGCGGCGAGCAGGTGCATCCGTCGCGGCGTCGCCGCCCTACCCGTAGCCGGTCCGATGTCGCCGAGTGACCTCTCGGCCGCCTTCGCCCCGATCGCGGTGACGAGCCGCAGCGGGGTCGACGAATCGGTGCACTGGGGTGCGCTGGTGGCGCTCGAGCCCGACGGCTCGGTGGCCTTCGCAGTGGGCGACCCCGAGGTCGACATCTACCCGAGGTCGTCGAACAAGCCGATGCAGGCCGTCGCCATGGTTCGGGCCGGGCTCGACCTTCCCCCCGATCTGCTCGCCCTCGTGTGCGCCAGCCACGACGGCACGCCCGCACATCTGGCTGCGGCGCAACGGATCCTCGCCACCGCCGGCCTCGACGAGTCGGCGCTGGCCAACACCACCGACCTGCCGCTCGACGACGCTGCCGCCGAAGCAGTGCTGCGCAGCGGCGGGGCCCGCACGGCGCTGCAGATGAACTGCAGCGGCAAGCACAGCGGCATGGTGGCCACCTGTGTGGGCAACGGGTGGGCCCACGATGCGTCGTACCTCGCGGTCGACCACCCGCTCCAGCGGCGGATCACCGACACCATCGCCGAGCTCGCCGGCGGGCCGGTCGCCCATATCGGGGTCGACGGCTGTGGCGCACCGGCCCACATGCTGTCGCTGCTCGGCCTCGCCCGCTCGTTCCGGGCGATCGCCGTGGGCGACGCCGGGGCGGCCGGTGCGCAGGTCTACACGGCGATGACGACGCACCCCGAGATGGTGGGTGGCGAGCGGCGCGACGTGACGGCGTTCATGCGCCACGTGCCCGGGTTGATGGCCAAGGACGGTGCCGAAGGGGTGATGGCGGTCGCGCTCCCCGACGGCCGGGCGATCGCGCTGAAGATCGCGGACGGCGCGAACCGGGCTCGGCCGGTGGTGCTGCTCGCTGCCCTCGAGCGGCTCGGGCTGCCCACCGACTCGCTCGCCGCGCTGGTGGTCGAGCCGATCCGCGGCCACGGCCGACCGGTGGGCACGGTGCGCGCGGTGGCGCCGTGAGCATCCCGTTCGTCACCCTGGCCGAGCCGCGCTACGGCGAGCCGGTGCAGCTGACGTCGCGGATCACGCGGCTCGTGGCCGAGAACCCGTCGAAGTTCACCTATCACGGCACCGGCACCTACATCGTCGGCGAGGGTCGCCAGGTCGCTGTCGTCGACCCGGGCCCACAGCTCGACAGCCACCGCGATGCCCTGGCTGCAGCGCTGCGCGGCCGCGAGGTGGTGGCGATCTGCATCACCCACTGCCATGCCGACCATTCGCCGCTCGCCGCCTGGTTGACGGCCGAGACCGGTGCGCCGACCATCGGGTTCGGGCCCCACCCTCGCCTCGACGACCCCGATGCCGACGAGCCGATCACCGGCGGCGATGGCGGCACCGGTGAGGGTACCGCCATCGCCGCAGGCGGGGCCGCCGTGGTGGAGGAGACCACCGACTACGACTTCGAGCCACACCAGCGCGTCGCCGACGGCGAGCTCGCGATCGCCGGGCCCGGGTTCACGCTGCGGGCCGTGCACACTCCGGGTCACACGTCCAACCACCTGTGCTTCGCCCTCGCCGAGGAGGACGCCTTGTTCACCGGCGACCACGTGATGGGGTGGAGCACCACGGTGATCGCCCCGCCCGACGGCGACATGGCGGCGTACCTCGACTCGCTGCGGCGGGTGATGGCCCGCACCGATCGGGTGCTGTGGCCGACCCACGGAGCCCCGGTCACCGAACCGGGGCCGTACCTCGAGGCCTTCCTCGCCCATCGCCTCGACCGCGAGGCGCAGGTGCTCGCCGCGGTGCGCAGTGGTCGGGCCGAGGTGGCCGAGATGGTGGCGTTGCTCTACGCCGATGTGCGCGAGGAGCTGCACAAGCCGGCGGGCCGCAGCGTGCTGGCTCATCTGATGAAGCTCGTCGCCGACGGGCTGGTGACGATCGACGACGACGCCGGTCCGTCGCTGAAGGCCCGCTACCGACCGGTGTGATCGGCCACGGCGGTCGGGCGCGAGCCCTGCGGTCGGCTGCTCAGCGGGAGGTGAGGTCGGCGGCGGAGAGCGCCTCGGCCAGGGTGGCCACGCGCACGAGCGACATCCCCTCGATGCCGTTGGGGGCGTGGGCGGGCACGATCGCCCGTCGGAACCCGAGACGCGACGCCTCGCTGAGCCGCCGCCGGGCGTTGCCCACCTGGCGCACCTCGCCGGCGAGGCCGACCTCGCCGAACACCACCAGATCGGGCGAGAGCGGCCGGCCGAGCAGGGCACTGGCCAGCGCCAGGCACACCGCCAGGTCGGCCCCGGGCTCGGCCAGTCGCACCCCGCCGACCGCCGAGACGTAGACCTCGGTGGTGGCCATGGTGAGCCGGGCGCGACGCTCGAGCACGGCGAGCAGCATCGCCAGACGGCCCGGGTCGAGCCCCTGCGCGCTGCGGCGCGGCGGGGCACCGCTGGTGGTGGACGAGGTGAGCGCCTGCACCTCGACCAGCAGCGGGCGCTGGCCCTCGAGCGTGGCGAGCACGGCCGAGCCCGGCACCCCGGTGCGGCGGTCGGCGAGGAACAGGCTGCTGGCATCGGGCACCCCGACCAGGCCCTGCTCGCCCATCTCGAACAGGCCGAGCTCGTCGGTGGGCCCGAAGCGGTTCTTCACCGCCCGCAGCAGGCGCAGCGAGTGGTGGCGGTCGCCCTCGAACGACAGCACCACGTCGACCACGTGCTCGAGCACCCGGGGCCCGGCCAGGCTGCCCTCCTTGGTGACGTGGCCGACGAGCACCACTGGCACCCCGCGGGTCTTGGCCTCGTGCACCAGGCGGGCGGCACAGCTGCGCACCTGCACCACGCTGCCGGGTGCCGAGCCGAGCTCGGGATCGGCGATGGTCTGCACGCTGTCGACCACGACGAGGCTGGGCTGCACCTCGTCGATGGCGGCGACGATGTGCGGCAGGGCCGTCTCGGTGAGCAGCCACAGCTCGGGGCCGACAGCACCGAGGCGGTCGGCGCGCAGACGGACCTGGGGCCCGCTCTCCTCGGCGCTGACGTAGAGCGTGCGCCCGCTCCACCCGGCCAGCAGCTGCAACAGCAGCGTCGACTTGCCGATGCCCGGCTCGCCGCCGAGCAGCACGACCGACCCGGGCACGATCCCGGCCCCGAGGACGCGATCGAGCTCGGCGATGCCGGTGGGTGTCGGCCCGCCCTCACCGGCGTCGACCGCGGTGATCGGGCGCGGTGCCGCGGCGGGCCCGTGGTGCAGCGTGGGGACAGCGACCTCGTCGGGGCCCTCGACATCTTCGACCAGGGTGTTCCAGGCTCGGCACGTGACGCACTGGCCCGCCCACTTGGGGAACGACGCGCCGCAGTCCGAGCAGCGGTAGACGACTCGAAGCTTGGCCATGGGGCGACGGTAGCCGGGGGGTGTCACACGGCTGGCTTCGCCGGGCGCCGTCAGCGCATGCGGCGATGGGCGGGAGCGCGGCGAGCCGCCACCATCCGCCAGATCAGCGCCGTCGCGGCGAGCACCCACAGCACCAGCGCCGCCAGTGCCAGGTAGGGGAGGACCCGCCACAGGCCCCCCTTGGCGAGCGAGACGCTCGATGTCGTGGCGAGGTCGACCAGTGGCCCGTCGAGCGGCACGCTCCAGCGGACCCGCCCGTCCTCGCCGGTGGTGCCGGTGGTGGCGGCGAGCTCGCCGTCGAGGGCTGCCGAGACCGAGATGGCCAGCGCCTGGTCGAGGGCAAGCCCCTGGGCGGCCAGCTCGGCTTCCCACGGGGTGGCCCCGACGGCGGCCAACAGGTCGTCGTCGGCGAACGAGGCCAGGCCCACGGTGGCTCCGGTGAACCCGGTCAGCGACAGCTCGACCGATGTCTCGCCGACGGTGCGGCCGAGGGCGACGTCGAGCAGCGGGCCGTTGCGGCCGTTCAGCGACTGCAGCAGCGCCGTCGCCTCGGCGGGCGTGGCGAACGGATGTCGCAGCACCAGCGACAGGCCGCCGTCGGCCGTGGGTGCCGGGCCCTGGACCACCCAGCCGGCGGCGACGAGGTCGTCGAAGCGGAGGTCGTCGGCGAGGCCCGGTGCCCGGGCCAGCAACGCCGCATCGGCGACCGCCGTCACGGTGATCAGCCCGCTGCCGTTCTCGGCCATCTCGATGTCGACGTTGGCGTCGACGCGGCAGGCCGTCAGCAGCAGCGCACAGACGACGAGCAGCAGACGGGTGCGCACAGCACGAGAGTGTGGCATCCGCCAGCCGCCCGGCGCGTGCGCGAGCCGTCAGTCGACGGCAGGGGGCTCGACGTCGGGAGCCGTCGTCGACGCGGCCAGCTCGGCCACGGGCGGGATCGGCTGGAAGCCGTCGACGCCCGCGAAGCTGAGCCGACGCTCGCCGGGACGATCGGGATCGTCCTCGGTGTCGACCACGATGATCTGCCCGGCGTGGAACTCCTTGTACAGGATCTTCTCGCTGAGCACGTCCTCGACCATGCGCTGGATGGCACGACGCAGCGGGCGAGCGCCGAGCTGCGGGTCGTAGCCCTTGGTGGCGAGGAAGTCCTTCGCGCTGTCGGTGAGCTCGATCCCGAGGCCCTGGCTCTCGAGCTGGCCGCTGAGCCGCTTGGTCATCAGGTCGACCATCTGCATCACCTCGTCGCGGGCCAGCTCGTGGAACACGATCAGCTCGTCGACACGGTTGAGGAACTCCGGCCGGAAGTGGCCCTTGAGGGCGTCCATGACCTTGTCCTTCATCCGCTCGTAGGTCATCGCCGAGTCACCCTTGGTGAAGCCGACGTTGCCCTTGCGCAAGTCGCTCGAACCGAGGTTCGAGGTCATGATCAGCACGGTGTTGCGGAAGTCGACGGTGCGGCCCTGGCTGTCGGTGAGGCGACCCTCTTCGAGGATCTGCAGCAGGGTGTTGAACACGTCGGGGTGGGCCTTTTCGATCTCGTCGAACAGCACCACGCTGAACGGCTTGCGCCGCACGGCCTCGGTGAGCTGGCCACCCTCTTCGTACCCGACGTAGCCGGGGGGCGAGCCGACGAGGCGGCTCACGGTGTGCTTCTCCATGTACTCGCTCATGTCGAGCGCGATGAGGGAGTTCTCGTCGCCGAACAGGAACTCGGCGAGGGTCTTGGCGAGCTCGGTCTTGCCCACACCGGTGGGCCCGAGGAAGATGAACGACCCGCTCGGCCGCTTCGGATCCTTCAACCCGGCGCGGGTGCGGCGCACGCTCTGCGACACGGCGCGGATGGCGTCTTCCTGGCCGATGATGCGGCGGTGGAGCTCGCCTTCCATGTTGAGCAGCTTCTGGGTCTCTTCCTCGGTGAGCTTGTACACCGGGATGCCGGTCCAGATGCTGAGGACCTCGGCGATGGCCTCTTCGTCGACCTCGTCGAAGAGGTCGACGCCGCTGGCCTTGACCTCGGCCTCCTTGGCGGCCTTCTCCTCGAGCAGGGCCTTCTCCTGGTCGCGCAGGCGGCCGGCCTCCTCGAAGCGCTGCTCCTCGACGGCGCGCTTCTTGGCTTCCTGGACATCGGTGAGCTTGCTCTCGATCTCCTTCAGATCGGGAGGGGTGCCCATCCGCTTGATGCGCAGCCGGCTGCCGGCCTCGTCGATGAGGTCGATCGCCTTGTCGGGCAGGTGGCGGTCGCTGATGTAGCGGTCGGCGAGGTTGGCCGCTGCGACGATGGCCTGGTCGGTGATGGTGACCCGGTGGTGCGCCTCGTACTTGTCGCGGACACCCTTCAGGATCTCGATGGTGTGGGCGAGTGTGGGCTCTTCGACCTTCACCGGCTGGAAGCGTCGCTCGAGTGCGGCGTCCTTCTCGAGGTGCTTGCGGTACTCGTCGATGGTGGTGGCGCCGATGGTCTGCAGCTCGCCACGGGCGAGCATCGGCTTCAGGATCGACGCAGCATCGATCGCGCCCTCGGCGGCACCGGCACCGACGAGGGTGTGGATCTCGTCGATGAACAGCACGATGTCGCCGCGGGTCTTGATCTCCTTCAGCACCTTCTTCAAGCGCTCCTCGAAGTCGCCGCGGTAGCGGCTGCCGGCAACGAGTGCGCCGAGGTCGAGGGTGTAGAGCTGCTTGTTGCGCAAGGTGTCGGGCACGTCGTTGGCCACGATGCGCTGGGCGAGGCCCTCGACGATGGCGGTCTTGCCGACGCCGGGCTCGCCGATCAGCACCGGGTTGTTCTTGGTGCGGCGGCTGAGGATCTGCATGACCCGCTCGAGCTCGCGCTCGCGCCCGATCATCGGGTCGAGCTTCTTGTCGCGGGCGAGCTGGGTGAGGTTGCGCCCGAACTGGTCGAGCACCTGGCTGCTGCCCTTGTCGCCCTGGTCCTCCTTCGGGGCGCCAGCGGCGGCGCCCGCGCCGGCGGCCGGCTCACCGGCTTTGCCGCTGCCGCCCTGGTAGCCCGACAGGAGCTGGATGACCTGCTGGCGCACGCGGCTGAGGTCGGCGCCGAGCTTCACGAGCACCTGCGCAGCAACACCCTCGCCCTCACGGATGAGGCCGAGGAGGATGTGCTCGGTGCCGATGTAGTTGTGGCCGAGCTGCAGCGCTTCGCGCAGCGACAACTCGAGCACCTTCTTGGCCCGGGGGGTGAACGGGATGTGGCCCGACGGCGACGAGCCGCCCTGGCCGATGATCTCCTCGACCTGGCTGCGGACAGCCTCGAGGGAGATGCCGAGGGACTCGAGCGCCTTGGCGGCGACCCCCTCGCCCTCGTGGATCAGGCCGAGGAGGATGTGCTCGGTGCCGATGTAGCTGTGGTTGAGGAGGCGAGCCTCCTCTTGTGCCAGCACCACGACCCGCCTGGCCCGATCGGTGAAGCGTTCAAACATGACGGAAGTGTACCGGCGCTCCGCTTCCACCACGCGACAGGCGACGAGCGCCACGCGTACCGGCGGTGCTGCTCATCCGTACCGCGGCGGTGCTGCTCGACCGTGCTGCGAACGCGCTCATCGACACGCTCGCGAGGCTGGTCGGACCCCGTCGGAGGTGTGACGTGCGTGACGAGAACTCCCCCGCTGTCGTTCGTCCCTCGGCCGTCCGGTGCCCTAGCCTCACAGACATGTCCGCCCTGCCGTTCTTCTCGCTCCCCGGCATGGCCGGCGACCTGGAGCGGATCGAGGCAGCCCTGGTCGAGTCGGTGCGGACACCCGACGCCTACCTCAATGAGATCGCGTCGCATCTGATCGTCGCCGGTGGCAAGCGCCTGCGGCCGGTGCTCACCGTCGTGGCGGCCCAGATCAGTGGGGTTCCCGCCACCGACGACGCCGTGCAGGGCGGCATCTCGTGCGAGCTCGTCCAGACCGGATCGCTCTACCACGACGACGTGATGGACGAGGCGCCCACGCGCCGCGGTGTCGAGACCGTGAACGCGAAGTGGGGCAACCTGCAGGCCATTCTCGCCGGCGACTTCCTGCTGTCGCGTGCGTCGGAGATCGCAGCCTCGCTCGGCACCGAGGTGGCGGCCCTGCTGGCCCGCACGATCGGCCGTCTGTGCGAGGGCCAGATCGAAGAGTTGCGCCACACCTACAACGTGGCCCGTCCCGAGGCGTCGTACCTCTCGTCGATCGCCGGCAAGACCGCCTCGCTCTACGCCACCTCGGCGCGCATCGGCGCGCTGGTGGCCGGCTTCGACCGCGAACTGGTCGACTCGCTCACGGCGTACGGCGACGCGTTCGGCATGGTGTTCCAGATCGTCGACGACCTGCTCGACATCACCGCCACCGACGAGGCCCTCGGCAAGCCGGCCGGCCACGACATGGTGGAGGGCGTGTACACGCTCCCGGTGCTGCGCACGCTCCAGAGTGGCGGCATCGCTGCGGCATCGCTGCTCGACCTGCTCGGTCGTCCGCTCGGTGCCGCCGAGCGCGAGAAGGCCATCGAGATCGTGCGTGCCCACGGCGGCGTCGAGTCGTCGCTCGTCACCGCACGCGAATGGGCCGATCGTGCCGTCGAGTCGTGCGCCGGGTTGCCGGACTCGCTCGCCACCACGGCGCTGCGCGAAGCACCTGCGGCACTGCTGGCCTCGCTCGGCTGAACGACCGCGAGGCGGGCCCGACCCGAGCCAGCGTCAGGCGTCGGGGGCGAACCTCGACAGCGCAGCGCCGGCGCGGAACAACGCCGCCGCAGCACCGTCGTCGCCGCCGTCGTGGCGCTCGTCGAGGGCGAGGCGCATCAGCACCTCGGCCGTCGTGCCGCGACCGGTCGCCATGCGCGCGACGCGTCGGGCCACGGGCGGGCGCGACATCGCCCGCACGGCGAGCCGGCCGAGCTTCCAGAACTCGCCGTGCTGGTGGGCGAGCTCGCGTGGGTAGCGCTGCAGTGCGGTGGGACCCCCGGTGCCGAGGGCGTCGTGCACCACGTCGGCAGCCAGCATCCCGCTCGTGAGGGCGGTGTCGATCCCGGTGCCGAGCAGCGGGCTGCCGGTGCCCGCGGCATCGCCCACCACGAGGAAGGTGGGCCCGGCCTTGGGCTCGACCGATCCGCCGATGGCCAGCCGCCCGGCGGCCGGGGTCGTCAGCGGGTGGCGCGGGTCGAAGCCCCATCGCTCGGCCACCTCGGCTGCCCACGTGTCGAGCAGACGTGCCGTGTTGACGGCCCGCACGTCGGCCACCGCCGACCCGATCACCGACACCCCGACGTTCACGGTGCCGTCGCCCAACGGGACCACCCAGCCGAACCCGGGCACGCTCTCGTGGCCGGGCTCGCCGAGGCCGAGGCCGAGCTCGTGCCGGTGCGTGTCGTGCGCCCCAGCCTCCCAGTAGGCCCGCAGTGCGGTGCCGTGGGGCCACGTGCGTGCCCGCGATGTGCCGAGCGCCCGGCCGAAGGTGCTGTTGGCGCCGTCGGCCACCACCAGGTAGGTCGAGCGGATCGTCAGCTCCTGGCCCAGCGCGGAACGGACCACGGCTCCACGGACCAGGCCGCGCTCGACGACCGGTTCGATCGCTTCGTGGCCCTCGAGCAGCTCGGCGCCGGCGGCCACGGCGTGCCGTGCGAGCTGCTCGTCGAGCACCTCGCGCCGGACGGCCCGGCCCACCGCCGGTCGGCCCTGACGGGCAGCCCAGTCGATGGTGCGTCGACGGTCGCCGTGGGTGAGCACCACACCCTCGATGCGGTGTGCTGCGCCGAGGTCGAGGCCGAGCGCCTCGACGGCCTCGACGGCCGTCGGCGTCAGCGAGTCGCCACACGCCTTGGGTCGGGGGAACGGTCGGCGCTCGACCACGAGCACCCGGTGCCCCTGCTGCGCCAAGCTGCACGCAGCAGCACTGCCCGCAGGGCCGGCTCCGACGACGAGGACGTCGGCGATGATGGTCATGGCGCCGGCACCCTCGGACAGGGCCGCCGACGACGGATGCGGGCGATCAGCCCTCCCCGGCGGGGCTGCCCTCACGCGGCGCGTCGCCCACACCGATGGAGCCGTCGATCATGTCGGCCGAGTTGGCGAAGGTGATCGAGCCGTCCTCGAGGCCGGTCCACGCCGGAGCTTCGGCGCTGCACCAGGTCTCGTACTCCTCGGCGTACTCGCCGGCCGGGTCGGCGCCGCCGAGCGTGTAGCGCTCGTGGCAGACCACACCGAGGATCTGGGCCTCGGTGAGGGCGCCGCCGGTGCTGGGGCCGAAGTTGGGCATGATGCCGCGTGCGCCGGTGACGTGGGCGCCGCCTTCGCGATCGGGGTTGCCG
Organism: Ilumatobacteraceae bacterium; assembly: GCA_040398525.1. Lineage (GTDB taxonomy): Bacteria > Actinomycetota > Acidimicrobiia > Acidimicrobiales > Ilumatobacteraceae > VFMC01. The sequence continues at coordinate 35,664 of JBBATY010000010.1, forward strand.
TACACCGACACGCCGGCCGTCTGGTACTGCTGGGTGCCGTAGTAGACGTAGCGCAGCTGGTCCTCGATGTGCGGGAAGGTCTTCAGCACCTCGCCGCCGGCGAACGCATAGCCGACACCGCCTTCGCCGGCGGTGCCGTGGCAGCCGGAGCACTGACCGGTGTAGAGCGCAGCGCCCACACCCATCGGCCCGGCGATCTTCTGCTCCTTGGGCGTGAGGCCACGGGCGTACATGAACATCCAGATGGGCAGCAGGCTCAGCGTGGCCATCGCCCAGTACGGGATCTTCTTGCGGCTCTTGGCCGCTGCCACGTAGGGCGGGTCGGGCTTGGGCGGGGGCGGCGCTGCCGGTGCGGCCTTGGCCGGCGCGGCCTTGGCTGCAGCAGCTGGCGCGGCCGCCTCGGCGACGGCCGGCACGGACGAGGCCGCCGCAGGCGCGGCCCCCTCGACGGGTGCGGCTTCGCCGGTGGCCTTGGCCTTGGCAGCCTGGCTGCGCTTGAGGAGATGCTCGGGGATCTCGGTCACGGGTAGCCACGATAGACGCACGCGCGCCCGGAACGGGAATCTGTCGGCGGGTGTCACGGGCCCTGCCCGGTTGTGCCGACACAGGTCACGGAATGCACGAATGCACAACACCGTGCTCCACACCTCCGGGCGTGGTAGACCGGAGGACGCACCAATCCAGGTGCACCGGCCGACGCCCACCCGGGCCACGGACTGGTGTCACCCCCCGGTGTCGTGACTAGTGTTCGTGCAACGTTTCACGATGTCGCGCGAAGAAGGAGACGCCCCTCGTGCAGCTTGCTATCGATCTTCTGGAACTGCCCGGCATGAACCAGGCGTTCTTGTTCTCATTCTTCCTGTCCACCGGCCTGGCGCTGCTCGCAATCCCGTATGCAAAGCGTCGGCCCGTGGGCACGCCGGTGTCGTGGGGCGAGGCCATGCTCGCGGCGATGTTCGTGTTCGGCGTGATGTTCATCGCCTTCGGTGTGGTGCCCCACCAGTGGATCGACCACGCCGACAAGGACCTCAAGTGGGACAAGACCAAGCACCTGCACGGTCCGTGGGGCATCGTCAAGCCCCAGGCCGACGGCGGCTGGTTCCCGATGACCCTGCAGTACGAAGCGATCCGCGACGTCATCGTCGTGCTGATCCATGTGTGGTACTTCGGGCTGATGATCTTCCTGTGGAGCTTCTGGCAGAAGCGCGGCACCAAGAAGTCGACCGAGCTCGCCACCTCCACCTACGGCCGCCCGCTGGTGAAGAAGGGGTGAGCTGATGCCTCGTACCGATGCCAACCCACCGCTGATGCCGTACACCGACCAGTACCAACTGGTCGAGGTCGATGCCGACTACCTGTCGAAGGCCGTCAAGCCCAAGCAGTTCATCCACATCGACCAGACCGAGTGCATCATGTGCGAGGGCTGTGTCGACATCTGCCCGTGGAAGTGCATCCACATGGTGAACCCGTCGGCCATCGCCGAGGCCACCGGCACCGAGCAACCGGGCACCGACCCGAACGACAACGTCGTGTTCATCATCGACGACGACATCTGCACCCGCTGCGCGCTCTGCGTCGACCGGTGCCCCACCGGGGTCATCATCCTCGGCAAGGTCGGCGCCCCGTCGAGCACGGGTGATTCGCACACCCGCACCAACAACCACGGCTACGCCTACGGCATGCGCTTCTGACAAGGACCCCGAGACCAATGGCCAAGATCATCGACGAGACCCCCCGCCCGACGGCGAAGGACCGCGCCAACAAACTGGTGTCCGACGTCCAGGGCAGCCAGGTGTGGAACAGCATCTTCCGCCCGGGCTCGATCTTCCGCAAGGGCTACACCGACAGCCCTCGCAACCGCAGCTACGTCATCATGAACTCGGTGCTGTACCACCTGCACCCGGTGAAGGTGAAGCGCCACGCGGTGAAGGTCAGCTACACCCTGTGCCTCGGCGGGTTGAGCTTCTTCCTGTTCATCCTGCTCACCGTCACCGGCATCTTCTTGATGTTCTATTACCGTCCCGAGGCCACCCAAGCCTGGAACGACATCTCGAACCTGCAGACCTCGGTCACCTTCGGGCTCCTCGTACGAAACATGCATCGATGGGGTGCCCACCTGATGGTGCTCTCGGTGTTCTTGCACATGGCCCGCGTCTTCTACCACGGGGCCTACAAGGCGCCACGCGAGTTCAACTGGGTCATCGGCGTGGTGCTGCTGATGCTCACCCTGCTGCTCAGCTTCACCGGCTACCTGCTGCCGTGGGACCAGCTGGCCATGTGGGCCGTCGCGGTGGGCACGAACATGATGGGCTACACCCCGGTGTTCGGCTCCGAGGTCCGCTACGTGCTGCTCGGCGGCAAGGAGATCGGATCGGAGACGCTGCTGCGGTGGTACGTGCTGCACGTGCTGTTCCTGCCGTTCGTGATCGTGATCTTCATGGCCATCCACTTCTGGCGTGTCCGCAAAGACGGCGGCATCTCGGGGCCGCTGTGATGACGAACGCACCTCGAACCCGGCTGATCGGAGCGACCAATGACTGAGATCCCCGAGCACCTCCTGAAGCGGGCCCAGGAGGCCCGCGAGAAGGCGGCTGCCTCCGGCGCGGGCGACGCGGCAGCATCGAGCGCCAGCGCGTCGGCGGGTGGCGAGGCTGCTGCGGCGGCCGACTCGCGCATCCCGGCGCACCTGCTCGAGCGCAGCCGTGCGGCCAAGGCCAAGGCCGAAGGTGGCGAGGCCACCTCCGGTGGCGGTGCGGTGGCCGTGCAGGAGAAGGTGTCCGCAGTGGTGGCCGCCGGTGCAGTCGCAGGTGGCGGCGTGCCGATCGGCGCCGGGCCCGGTGGCAACACCCAGCGCCTGCTCACCGTCGTCAAGAGCGGCTCCATCCAGGAGGTCAAGGCCACTCCGGTCGACAAGGTGCACACCTGGCCGCACCTGCTCGCCGCCGAGTTCGTCGCCGCCCTGCTCTGCACGGCGTTCACGTTCTTCTTCTCGATCTGGGTGAACGCGCCACTGCTCCAGTTGGCCAACGCCAACCAGACGCCCAACCCGTCGAAGGCACCGTGGTACTTCCTCGGCTTGCAGGAACTGCTCACGATGTTCCACCCGATGGTGGCCGGCGTGACCATCCCTGGTGTGGGCCTGATCGTGCTGATCTTCGCCCCGTTCATCGACAAGAACCCGTCGAACAAGCCGGAAGACCGCAAGTTCGCGACGTCGATTATGACGGTCCACCTGATGTTCTGGGCGGTCCTCGTGATGATCGGCTCGTTCTTCCGGGGCCCGGGTTTCAACTTCGTCATGCCGTGGAAAGACGGCCTGTTCTTCGAGCTGTGAGGTCGGCATGAGCTCTGCTGCAGTCATCGCGGTCGTCGTCGGCGTGGTCGTCGTCCTCGGCGGCCTCGCCTTCGTCACCGCTGCGCGTCGCAGCGACGTCCGCGGTGCGGGCGCGCTGAGCCGCGAGACCCGCCGCCGCGATCGCGACGCCGAGATCGACCTGCCTGAGGCCGCCACCGGCCGCGAGGTCGAGGCCCAGGCGGTCGCCGCCCGGTCGACGTCGCTCGTCAAGGCCGATTCCGCGCCGCCCGCCGTGTGGGTGCCGCCGGACCCGGAGGCCATCGGGGTCAGCCGTCGTTCGTTCCTCAACCGTGCCTCGATCGCCCTGATGGGCGCCAGCATCACCACCTTCGCTGCTGGCAGCTTCGTCGCCTTCCTGTGGCCGATCTCCAAGGGTGGCTTCGGCGGCAAGGTGCGCATCGGCAAGAAGGACGAGATCATCGGCACGATCCGCTCGAGCGGTGGGTTCTTCTACGCTCCCGAAGCCCGGTCGTGGATCACCGAGTACCCGTCGACGGCCCTGCCGAAGGCGAAGGCCGCCTACCAGGCTCAGCTTCTGCCGGGCCTCGAGGCGGGCCTGATCGCCAGCTACCAGAAGTGCCCGCACCTCGGGTGCCGCGTGCCCGAGTGCAAGAGCAGCCAGTGGTTCGAGTGCCCGTGCCACGGCTCGCAGTACAACCGTGTCGGTGAGAAGAAGGGTGGCCCTGCGCCGCGTGGCCTCGACCACTTCATCCTCACGGTGGCGGCCAACGGCGACGTCACCATCGACACCGGCACCGTCTACCAAGGCCCGCCGCTCGGAACGAACACCACCGGCCAGGAAGCAGAAGGACCCAACTGCGTATGACCGCGATGCTCTCCTTCGCCCGATCCACCTCGGCGATCGCCTATGTGCTGGTCGCCGTCGTCACCATCGGCTGGATCCTCTACTACTTCGCCAACCGCAAGTCGGCCAAGCCCGAACTGGGCTCGGAGATCGAGCTGGCGGCGAACCGCAAGCCGTACTACGACGACGAGACCCTCGAGGGTCGGCGCCTCGAGCGGTTCCAGTTCTTCGGTGTGCTCTTCCTGGCCACCATCACCCTCGGCCTGCCGATCTACTGGGTGCTCGAGCCCGGTCGCATGGCCGGTGCGATGGAGGCCAAGGACAAGCAGTTCATCACCTGGGGCTCGCGGCTGTATGCCACCACGGCCGAGGGTGGCTTCAACTGCGCCGGCTGCCACGGCGCCAATGGTGGTGGCGGTGTCGCCGCCTACACGGTCACCGACCCGACCACGAACCAGGTCAAGGCGGTCAACTGGGTCGCCCCGGCCATCAACAACGTCCTCTACCGATTCGACGAGAGCGAGCTCGAGTTCATCCTCGTCTACGGTCGCCCGTTCTCGCCGATGTCGCCGTGGGGCCTCGCCGGTGGCGGGCCGCTCAACGACCAGCAGATCGAGACGCTGATCTCGTTCATCCGCAGCATCCAGATCCCTCGTGAGGGCTGCGCCGAGGGCGAGGACGATCCGCTCACCTGCGCCAGCGGCCACCTGCCTCAGGCCGAGCGCGATCGAATCCAGGAGGCAGCCGAGGCGGACGCACAGAAGCTCGTCGACGCCGGCAAGTACGCCACCGTGCAGGAGGCCCTCGGCGAGGCGCTCTTCAGCTCGAGCTACGCCTCGGGCGCCTACTCGTGCGCCCGTTGCCACACATCCGGCTGGAGCTACGGTGAGCCCGGTGTCACCGGTCAGGGTGCCTTTGGCTGGAACCTCACCGGCGGGTCGACCGTCGACCACTTCCCGAACGAGACCGACATGATCAACTTCATCAAGGCCGGTTCGGAGATGGGCAAGCGGTACGGCACCCAGGGCCAGGGCAGCGGCAGGATGCCCGGGTTCGGGTCGTCGCTCACCGACGAGCAGATCAAGGCCGTCGTCGAATACGTTCGGAGTCTCTAAGTGTTGCTGGAAATCGCCTCCCACCCGCTCGTCGGCCGGTTGATCGCATCCGGCGCCGGGCAGACCGACTCCGGCCCCGGCGGTTGGATGCCCGAGCTCCGCGGCATCCTCACCGTCATCATCGGCGTGGTCGTGCTGATGGGCAGCGTCTACGCGATCCTCGGCACCAACATCGGCTTCCGACTCGGCTTCCTGGTGGCATTCACCGGCCTCGCGGCCTGGATGTTCATCATGGGCGCCATCTGGTGGACCTACGGCATCGGCCTGAAGGGGCCCGAAGGATCATGGGACGCCATGCCGGGACGAACCATCCTGCAGGACACAGCGGCGCTGAAGAAAGCCGGCGCGCTCGACGCGCCAGTCGAGGTGGCCCCCGACGCCACGCCGGCCGACACCTCGTCGGCCGTCAGCGGGTCGCTCCAGTCCGAGGGTTGGCGCCAACTCGACGAGGCGGCACCGATGTTCGGCCAGACCGCATCGCAGGCCGAGGTCTTCCTCACCGAGGCCGGCGTGTTCGAAGCAGGTGGCTACAAGGTCGTCAACGTGTTCGACATCGGCGGCGAGCGGTACCCGCGCTACGCCGACGGCGCCATCGACTTCCTGGCCTTCTGGCACAAGCCGCGCTACGTGCTCGTCGAGGTCGCCCCGGTGGTGCAGCAACGCACCGAGCCCGGGCGAGCACCGGCGACACCTCGCATCGACGAGACGCTCCCGCACCAGTACGTCTACATGATCCGCAACCTCGGTGCGAAGCGGGTGCCGGCCGGTCTGATCACCATCGGCTCGCTCATCGTGTTCCTGATCTGCTGTTGGCTGCTCCACCGCCGTGACCGGACGGTGGCCCACAACCGCAGTCAACTGGCCCTGCCGGCGAAGGCCTGACCGTGGGTCAGTACCTGCCGGTCGTCGCCCTGTTGGTGCTCGCCGTGTTGTTCGGCGCACTCAGCTTCCTGGCGTCGGGGCTGCTCGCCCCGAAGCGGCCGTCGGCGGCCAAGCAGGCTCCCTACGAGTGCGGCATCGTCCCGAGCCGCGAGCCACCGGAACGCTTCCCGGTCACCTTCTACGTCGTCGCGATGTTGTTCATCATGTTCGACATCGAGATCATCTTCCTCTACCCGTACGTGGTCGACCGCCAGTTCCTGGGCTCGTTCGCGTTCTGGGAGATCATTGCCTTCAGCGTCGTGTTCTTCGCCGCCTTCGTCTACATGGTGGCCAGGGGAGCGCTCGACTGGGGCCCGGTGCAGCGCGCCCGCCGCCTCGACACGGCCGTGTCCGAGCAGCGCACCACCACCACCACGATCCGTCGCGTCGGCACCGAGGGACGTATCGAGGAGGCTGCCTGATGGGTGTGGTCCGCGACGTGCTCGACGACGGCCTCGGAGGCCTCCAGCACAACTTCGTCACCGCCAGGATCGAAGATCTCGTCAACTGGTCGCGGAGCCGCAGCAGTTGGCCTGCGTCGTTCGGCCTCGCCTGCTGCGCGATCGAGATGATGGCGACGGGCGCCGCCCACTACGACATCAGCCGCTTCGGCATGGAGGTCTTCCGGGCCTCGCCGCGCCAGGCCGACATCATGATCGTGGCGGGTCGGGTGAGCCAGAAGATGGCCCCGGTGCTGCGCCAGGTCTACGACCAGATGATGGAGCCCAAGTGGGTCATCTCGATGGGCGTGTGCGCCAGCAGCGGCGGGATGTTCAACAACTACGCGATCGTGCAGGGCGTCGACCAGGTGGTGCCGGTCGACGTGTACGCACCGGGCTGCCCGCCCACCCCCGAGACCCTCATCCATGCGATCGAGACCCTCCACGGCCTGATCGAGACCGGTGAGATCACCCGGCGGCGCCGCAACACGGGCGCAGGCGCAGATGTCCACATCACCGAGATCCCGGCAGCAGCCGAGCCGATCCCGGTCATCCTCGGAGTCCGCTGAGCCATGAGCGATACCGCAGCCACCGGCGAGCAGGCGACGCCGGAACCGATCACCCTGCACGGGTGCCCGCTCGTCGAGACCTTCGGCCAGCAGGTGCTGCACGTCCCCCGCGAGCGCTACACGGCCGTCGTGAAGGCCCTGCTCGCCGACGGCTACGAGATGGTGTCCGACCTCACCGCCGTCGACTACCTGCTCGTCCCCAACCGTTCGCTGCCGGCCGGCATCACCGCCGAGCGGTTCGAAGTCGTCGTCAACCTGCTGTCGCTCGCGGCGCGGGCCCGCCTGCGCGTGCGTGTGCAGGTGCCCGAGAGCGATGCGCGCATCGCCACACTGTTCGACATGTACCCCGGCACCGAGGCCATGGAGCGCGAGGCGTACGACATGTTCGGCATCGAGTTCACCGACCACCCCGACCTCACCCGCATCCTCATGCCCGAGGACTGGGAGGGGCACCCGCTCCGCAAGGACTACGAGGTCGGCCGCATCCCGGTGCAGTTCAAGGGAGTTGGCGAGCGATGAGCATCCTCGAGACGATCCGCGAGGGCAACGAGCCCGAGCAGGGCCTCAAGCCGCGCAGCGAGCTGACCGCCCGCGAGCTGATGCGCGAGGTCGGCTCGGTGCTGCGCATGAGCGAGGCCGAGGCCGCCAAGCTGGGCGACATCCCCGTCGATCCCTCCGAGGATCAGACGATGATCATCAACATGGGGCCCCAGCACCCGAGCACGCACGGCGTGCTGCGGCTGATGCTCGAGCTCCAGGGTGAGACCGTGCTGCGGTGCAAGCCGATCATCGGCTACCTGCACACCGGCATGGAGAAGACCGGCGAGCAGCTCACCTACTTGCAGGGCGGCACCAACGTCACGCGGATGGACTACCTGAGCCCGCTCAACAACGAGCTGGTGTTCTCGATGGCCGTCGAGAAGTTGCTCGGCATCGAGCACGACATCCCCGAGCGTGCCGTGTGGATGCGGATGCTGCTGTCGGAGCTGAACCGGATGAGCAGCCATCTGCTCTTCATGGCCACCAACGGCATGGACCTCGGTGCCGTGTCGATGATGATCTACGGCTGGCGCGAGCGCGAAGAGGTGCTGCGTTTCTTCCAGAAGGTCACCGGCCTGCGGATGAACCACAACTTCATCCGCCCTGGCGGCCTCGCTGCCGACCTGCCCGCCGGCTGGCGCGACGACGTGCTCGAGCTGCTCGAGAACATCGAGCCACGCCTCGACGAGTACGACATCTTGATGACCGGCCAGCCGATCTGGCGCGAGCGCCTGCAGGGCGTCGGTGTGATCACTGCCCAGGAGGCGATCGCACTGGGGGCCACCGGCCCGATCCTGCGCGGCACCGGTGTGCCGTGGGACCTGCGCCGCGACCAGCCCTACCTCCGCTACGGCGAGGTCGAGTTCGATGTCATCGTCGGGTCGTACGGCGATGCCTTCGACCGGTACGCGATCCGGCTGAACGAGATCCGCGAGAGCATGCGGATCGTCCGCCAGATCCTCGACCGGATGCCGAGCGGCGACTACCGGATCCAGAACAAGAAGGTCACGCCGCCGCCTCGCGCCCGCATCGACGAGTCGATGGAAGCGCTGATCCACCACTTCAAGATCTTCACCGAGGGCTTCCGCGTGCCCGAGGGCGAGGTCTACGTCGCCATCGAGAGCCCGCGGGGCGAGATCGGCTGCTACATCGCGAGCGACGGTTCGCCCACGCCGTACCGCATGCACGTGCGCGCGCCATCGTTCGTCAACATCCAGTGCCTGCCGCACATGATGCGCGGCGGCCTCGTGGCCGACGCGGTCGCCGTGATCTCGAGCGTCGACCCCGTGCTCGGAGAGGTGGACCGGTGAGCCGTCTGAACGACGCCAACGTGCAACTGGCCAAGGAGATCATCGGGCGCTACCCGCGCGCCCGCTCGGCCACCATTCCGCTGCTGCACCTCGCCCAGGAGCAGGACGGCCACATCACCGACGACGCCATCCGCCACATCGCCGAGCTCGTCGGGGCCACACCCGCCGAGGTGCTCGGCACCTGCACGTTCTACGAGATGTTCAAGATGGAGCCCGTCGGGCGCTACCTCGTCAACATCTGCGGCACGATGTCGTGCGCGCTGATGGGCGGGCACGACCTGATCCACCACGCCGAGGAGAAGCTCGGTGTGCGCGCCGGCGGCACCACGTCGGACGGGATGTTCACCCTCGAGCGCGCCGAGTGCCAGGCCGCCTGCACCGAGGCGCCCACGCTGCAGGTGAACTACCGCTACCGCTACCGCGTCACCCCCGAATCGTTCGATGCGCTCATCGACGACCTGCGTGCCGGGAAGTTCGCCGACGAGATCCCGCCGCACGGCACCCTCGCTCGCGCCCGCCAGCACATCCCCGCCGACCGTGGTGTCGGGGCGGTCCCGCCCGAGGACGCCACCGAGCCCCCGGTCTGGCTCGTCAGCAAGGAGGAACCGGCGCAGTGAGCACCCTTCGCGGCACGCCCATCCCTCATGCGCCCGGCTTCGTCGCCGGTGATCGCCCGCAGATCGTCACCTCGCGGTTCGTGCACGAGGACTCGTACACCCTCGAGCGCTACCTGGCGACCGACGGCTACCAGGGCCTGCGCGCCGTGCTCGGCAAGAGCCCGCAGCAGGTCCACGACGAGGTGAAGACCGCCACCGTGCTCGGCCGCGGCGGCGCCGGCTTCCCCGCCGGTGTGAAGTGGGGCCTCACCCCGCAGGGCAAGTTCCCCCGCTACCTCGTCGTCAACGGCGACGAGAGCGAGCCAGGCACCTACAAGGACCGCCTGCTGATGGAGCGCGACCCCCACCAGCTGATCGAAGGCTGCCTCATCGCGTGCTATGCGGCCGGGCTGTCGCAGTGCTTCCTCTACATCCGTGGCGAGATGGCGCTCGCTCAGGAGCGTGTCGCCGCGGCGCTGAACGAGGCCTACGCCGAGGGCTACGTCGGCCGCAACATCCTCGGCACCGACTTCTCGGTCGACATCGTCCTGCACTGGGGCGCCGGCGCCTACGTGGTGGGCGAGGAGACGGCGCTGATCGAGAGCCTCGAGGGCAACCGGGGCATGCCCCGCCTGAAGCCCCCGTACTTCCCGGCGGCGATCGGGTTGTACGGACAGCCGACCATCGTCAACAACGTCGAGACGCTCGCCAACCTGCCGTGGCTGGCCCGCAACGGTGCCGAGGCCTACACGGCCATCGGCACACCCACGTCGCCGGGCACCCGGATGGTGGCCGTGTCGGGCCACGTCGTGCGCCCGGGTGTGTACGAGATCGTCAACGGCACCACCACCTTCCGCGACCTGCTGTACGGCGAGGAGTTCTGCGGTGGCATCCGCGACGGCAACGAACTGAAGGCGTTCGTGCCCGGCGGTGGCTCGGCCCCGTGGTTCCTGCCCGACCAGCTCGACCTCCCGTTCGAGGGTCGCCTGGTCGGCGCGGCCGGCTCGATGCTCGGATCCGGGGCGATCATGGTGATGGACTCCACCACCGACATCCCCGCCGCCGCCCTCACCCTCACCCGCTTCTACGCCCACGAGTCGTGCGGTAAGTGCGTGCCGTGCCGCGAAGGTGGCACCTGGCTCGAGCGGATCCTCAGCCGGATCGTGGCGGGCAAGGGCACGTCGGCCGACCTCGACCAGTTGCTCGAGGTGGGGCAGTCGATCTGCCCGGGCGACTTCCCGCACGCAGCGAGCGAACGGCTCGGCCTCGATGCCGTGCCGTTCCCGTACAAGATGACGACGATCTGCTTCGTCGGGCCATCGGCGTTCGCGCCGGTGCACTCGGCGCTCACGCTGTTCCGCGACGAGTTCGAGGCCAAGATCACCCGGCGCACGAGCATCCCGGTGGTGGCCGCCACGGCGGCCGGAGGCGGACAATGACCACGACCGAGCCCACCCCGTCCGCAGAGGCTCCGGCCCCGGACCCCAACGCGGTCAGCGTCACGCTCAACGGCACGCCGATCTCGGCTCGCCGCGGCGAGCTGATCATCGCTGCTGCCGAGCGCCACGGCGAGTACATCCCCCGGTTCTGCTACCACGAGCGGATGGACCCGGTCGGCATGTGCCGGATGTGCCTGGTCGAGGTCGATGCGGGCCGCGGGCCGCAGATCATGCCGTCGTGCATGGTGGCGGTGGCGCCCGACATGAAGATCGACACCGAGTCGCCGACGGTGAAGCGGATGCAGGAGGGCGTGCTCGAGCTGCTGCTCGCCAACCACCCGCTCGACTGCCCGGTGTGCGACAAGGGCGGCGAGTGCCCGCTGCAGGACCAGACGCTGGCCTACGGGCCGGGTGAGAGCCGCTTCGTCGAGGAGAAGCGCCACTACGAAAAGCCCATCCCGATCAGCGACCTCGTCTACCTCGACCGTGAGCGCTGCATCCTCTGCGACCGCTGCACCCGCTTCGCGGACGAGGTGGCCGGCGATGCGCTGATCCACTTCACCCACCGTGGCAACGCCACGCAGGTGAACACCTTCCCCGACGAGCCGTTCGCCAGCTACTTCAGCGGCAACACGGTGCAGATCTGCCCGGTGGGTGCTCTCACGGCGAAGCCCTACCGCTTCAAGGCCCGCCCGTGGGACCTCGAGCAGTCCGAGAGCACCTGCACCACCTGCGCCGTCGGCTGCCGCGTCGTGGTGCAGTCGAGCCGCGACCAGTTGGTGCGCTACCTCGGTGTCGACAGCGATCCGGTGAACTGGGGCTGGCTGTGCGATCGCGGCCGGTTCGACTTCGAGTCGGTCGAGAGCGACCAGCGCCTCACCACCCCGCTCGTGCGCACGGCCGACGGCCTCGTGCCCACCAGCTGGAATGCCGCCCTGGCTGCTGCAGCGCAGCTGATCACCGACGCCCGCGACGCGGGCGGTGCGGCGAGCATCGCCGTGCTCGGTGGGGCGCGTGGCACCAACGAAGATGCGTTCGCCTGGGCACGCCTGGCCCACGAGGTGATCGGTACGCCGAACACCTACCCGCAGATGGGTGACGGCCTGCCGGCCGCCGTGCTGGGGCTGCCGCGGGCCACCATCGACCAGGCCGCCTCGGCCGCCACGATCGTGCTGCTCGGGCCGGACCTCAAAGACGAGCTCCCGGTGCTCTACCTGCGTCTGCGCGACGCGGCCGAGAAGCGCCGCAGCCGGATCATCGAGTTCTCCCCGCTCACCACGGGCATGTCGCGCTACGCCTGGAAGAGCGTGCGCTACGAGCCCGGCATGCAGGCATCGGTCGTCGCGTCGACGCTCGCCGACCCCGCCGTGGCGGCACAGCTGGCCCGCGGCCCGGTGGTCGTCGTGGCCGGTCGGGCCAACCTGGCCGAGACCTCGGCCGCCACGCTCGCTGCGCTGCAGCAGGTGCTCGACGCAGCCCCCGGCGCCACCGTGCTGCCGGCCTTCCGTCGCGGCAACGTCGTCGGTGCACTGCTGGCCGGGCTGAACGACTCGCGCGGCGGGCTGATGACCCGCGGTGTGCTCGAGGCGGCGGCCAGCGGCCGGATCGAGTGCCTCGTGCTGCTCGGCGCCGACCCGCTCGCCGACTTCCCCGACACCGACCTCGCCCGTCGGGCCCTCGCCGGTGCCCGCCGGGTCATCGCCGTCGACACCTTCCTCACGTCGAGCTCGCAGAAGGCCGACATCGTGCTGGCCGCCGCGGCCTACGCCGAGAAGGCCGGCACCACCACCAACCTCGAGGGCCGGGTCACGACGCTCAGCCAGAAGGTGACCCCGGCAGGTACGAGCCGTCCCGACTGGATGATCGCAGCCAGCTTGGCCGCAGCCCTCGGATCGGATCTGGGCATCGACTCGGTCGAGCACCTCACCGCTGGCCTGGCCGAGCAGGTCGAGGCCTTCGCGGGCATCACGCCCGCGGCGCTCGCGACGAGCCCCGACGGCATCGTGGCCGGTGCCCCTGCAGGCGTGAGCACCCTCGACAGTGGCGAGGCTCAGGTGGCCGAGCGCAATGCCTACGACTTCCGCCTCGTCGTCAGCCGCACGCTGTACGACCAGGCGGTCGGCACCGCCACCAGCTCGTCGCTCGCCCATCTGGCTGAGCCCGCCGCCTTGCACATGCACCCGCTCGACATCGAGCGGTCGAGTGTGGTGGCCGGCGTCGAGGTGAAGCTGGTGAGCGCCCGTGGCTCGGTGGTGCTGCGCGTCGAGCCGGACGAGCGTGTGGTGCGGGGCACCGTCTGGGTGCCGTTCAACCATCCCGGGCCGAACATCGGCGAGCTCATCGATTGCCAGGCGGCGGTCACCGACGTGCGCGTGGAGAACCTCTGATGCTGGCCCTCGACCCACTGCTCATCGGCGACCTCGACCTGCGCGCGGTGCTCATCGTGCTGGTGAAGGTCGTCCTGGTGTTCGGCGTCGGCCTCGTCGCCACGATGCTGATGGTCTGGTTCGAGCGCAAGGTCGTCGCCGGCATGCAGAACCGGATCGGGCCGAACAAGGCCGGTCCGTTCGGCATCCTGCAGACCCTCGCCGACGGCATCAAGCTGTTCTTCAAAGAGGACCTGGTCCCCGAACGGGCCGACCGGTTCGTGTTCAAGCTGGCCCCGTACCTGTCGTTCGTCCCGGCCTTCATGGTGTGGGCCGTCATCCCGCTCGGCGGCGACTTCAGCAACGGCAAGGACGGCACGATCGTGCTGTTCGGTCGCGAGACCAAGGCGCAGTTGGCCGATCCGCAGATCGGTGTGCTGCTGTTGCTCGCCCTGAGCGCCATCGCGGTGTACGGCATCATGCTCGCCGGGTGGTCGTCGGGCTCGAAGTACCCGCTGCTCGGCTCGGTGCGCGCCTCGGCGCAGATGGTCAGCTACGAGGCGGCGCTCGGCCTGAGCCTGGCCTCGGTGCTGCTGCTCGCCGGCACGCTCAGCACGAGCGGCATCGTCGGCGCCCAGTTCGGGATCACCAACTGGCACCTCATCTCCACCGGCTTCGTGCCGTTCATCATCTTCCTCATCGCCGCCACCGCCGAGCTGAACCGTCCGCCGTTCGATCTCGTCGAAGCCGAGCAGGAGCTCGTCGGCGGGTTCAACACCGAGTACTCGAGCATCCGCTTCGCCCTGTTCTTCCTGGCCGAGTTCATGAACACGATCACGATGAGCGCGGTCATCGTCACCCTGTTCCTCGGTGGGCCGCAGCCGCTGCGCATCGACATCGGCGGGCTGGAGTGGGACGGCAACCTCTACCTCGGGCCGCTCAACGGCACCGTCTGGCTGCTGCTCAAGGTGCTGCTGTTCCTGTACGCCTACGTGTGGTTCCGGGCCACGCTGCCCCGCCTGCGCTACGACCAACTGATGAACCTCGGCTGGAAGGTGCTCATCCCGCTGTCGCTCGCCTGGCTGCTGCTGCTGGCCTCGTTCCGGCTCGCCCAGGATCAGGGCTGGAACCGGGTGCTGGTGGCGGTCATCGCCGTGGTGGTCGCCGGGTTGTGCGCAGCGCTGCTGCTGGCAGCGATGAAGGTGAGCGCCCGCAACCGCGAACGAGAAGGGGCCATGTACTGATGGGGTACCTCGAGGGATTCGCCGTCACGCTGAAGCAGCACCGCCTGTTCGGCGGCAAGCGCGTGACCACCCAGTACTCGGGTGGCCGGGTGGCGAAGAAGGGCAAGGCGGTCGAGGACCGCGACGAGAAGATCGACAAGCCCGAGCGCCTGCACGGCCGCCACGTCCTCAACCGCTACGAGGACGGCATGGAGAAGTGCATCGGCTGCGAGCTGTGCGCCGGTGTCTGCCCGGCCAAGTGCATCTACGTCCGCGGTGCCGACAACGATCCGGAGAACCCGACCTCGCCGGGCGAGCGCTTCGGCTTCGTCTACGAGATCAACTACCTGCGCTGCATCCACTGTGATCTGTGCGTCGAGGCCTGCCCGACCGAGGCGATCACCGAGAGCAAGCTGTTCGAGTTCAGCTTCACCAGCCGGCAGGACGCCATCTACACCAAGACCGAGCTCGTCGTCGACGATCAGGGTCGGCCGCAACGCCTTCCCTGGGAGGACTGGCGTGACGGTGAGGACCTCCTCACGAGCGGCTGGATGCGCGCAACGTCGCCGTCGGGCGACGCCGACTTCATCGGCGAGGTGGGCTGGAGCAGCGAGCTCGGCCACGGCACGCGTGCGGCCGAGCCCAAGCAGGACGTCGCCGACGCGACCGCGAAGACCGTGCGCACAATCGCACGGGGTGGGCAGGGGCAGCACTGATGGAGTTGGTGGTCTTCGTCTGCGCCGCAGCCATGGTGCTCGGTGGCGCGATCGGTGTGGTGGTACGCAGCCATCCGGTGCACGCTGCGCTGAGTCTGGTGCTCACCCTGTTCGGCGTGGCAGTGCTGTTCGTCGCTCAGGAGGCGCATTTCCTCGCAGCCGTGCAGGTGATCGTCTACGCCGGTGCGATCGTGGTGCTCTTCCTGTTCGTGATCATGCTGCTCGGCGTCGACCGGGTGGAAGACATCGATGTCGAGCCGATCCCCGTGCAGCGCCCGCTCGCGATCATCGTCGGCATCGGCCTGCTGTCCGTGCTCGTCACGGCGGTGGTGCAGGCGAGCTCGGCGGTCGTCGCCGGGTCCGGTTCGGGCCTCGACGACGCCACGGTCACCGGCGATCACGACAGCAATGTGCGCCAGATCGCACGCAGCCTGTTCGGTGACTACGTGTTCGCCTTCGAGTTGGTGTCGGTGCTGCTCGTGGTGGCAGTGGTGGCGACGGTGCTGCTGTCGCGACGCCCCGACAAGACGGGAGGCCCACGATGACGGCCGTCCTCGCCATCGCGACGCCCACCACCACGTGGTACCTGGTGCTCGCGGCGATGCTGTTCACCGTCGGGGCAGTGGGCGTGCTCGTGCGCCGCAACCCGCTGGTGATGTTCATGTGCATCGAGCTGATGCTCAACGCCGTCAACCTGACCTTCGTCGCCCTGGCGAAGCGCCTCGGTGACATCGGCGGGCAGACGACGGTGTTCTTCGTGATGGTGGTGGCTGCGGCCGAGGTGGTGGTCGGCCTCGGCATCGTGGTGGCGATCCTGCGTCGCCGACCCGGTGCCACGGCCGACGACCTCGCGGAGCTGAAGGGCTGACCATGCTCGATCTCGTCTGGCTCGTGCCCCTGTTCCCGCTGGTCGGGTTCGTGGTGATCCTCCTCGGCGGCCGCCGTCTCGGCGACCCGAAGGCCGGCTACCTCGCCACCGCGATGGTGGCGCTGTCGTTCCTCGCCTCGGTGGGTGTGCTCGCCGAGCTCTGGTCGCGCGACCCCGAGGAACGGCGTCACGTCGTGTCGCTGTTCTCGTGGGTGCCCGTCGGCTCGCTGCAGGTCGACCTCGCCTTCCTGGTCGACCCGCTCAGCATCACGATGTGCCTGTTCATCACCGGTATCGGTGCGCTCATCCACCTGTACGCCACCGGCTACATGCACGGCGACCCGCGGTTCTCGAAGTTCTTCCTCTACCTCAACCTGTTCGTGCTCAGCATGCTGCTGCTGGTGCTGGGTGAGAACCTGCTCGTCACCTTCCTCGGCTGGGAAGGTGTGGGTGCCTGCTCGTACTTCCTGATCTCGTTCTGGCACGAGCGCGAGAGCGCGGCGACCGCCGGCAAGAAGGCCTTCGTCACCAACCGCGTCGGTGACTGGGGCGTGATGATGGCGATGTTCCTCGCCTTCGAAGCCGTCGGCACGATCAGCTACGGCGGCATCAACGCCGCTGCCGAGTCGGGCGCGATGTCGCAGACGACGGCGACCGCCATCGCGATGATGTTGTTCGTCGGTGCCGCCGGCAAGAGCGCCCAGCTCCCGCTCTACCTGTGGCTCCCCGACGCGATGGAGGGCCCCACTCCGGTGAGCGCGCTCATCCACGCCGCCACGATGGTGACCGCAGGCGTGTTCTTGATGACCCGCGTCAACCCGGTCCTCGAAGTGGCTGCCGACTGGGCGCCGACGCTGATCGCCATCGTCGGCCTGGCCACGGCGCTGTTCGCCGCCACGATCGCCGTGGCGCAGAACGACATCAAGAAGGTGCTGGCCTACTCGACGGTGAGCCAGCTCGGCTTCATGTTCATGGCCATCGGATCGGGCGCCTACGTCGCGGCGATCTTCCACATGGTCACCCACGCCTTCTTCAAGGCCCTGCTCTTCCTCGGGTCGGGCTCGGTCATCCACGGCATGCACCACGAGCAGGACATGCGCAAGATGGGCGCGCTACGTGCGCTCATGCCGGTCACGGCGATCACGTTCATCATCGGCTGGTTGGCCATCGCCGGCGTGCCGCCGTTCGCCGGCTTCTGGAGCAAGGACGAGATCCTGCTCTTCGCCTTCGCCAAGAGCCCCGTGCTGTACGTGCTCGGCCTGGTCGCCGCCGTGCTGACCGCGTACTACATGACCCGCCAAGTGGTGATGGTGTTCTTCGGCGAGGCCCGGTGGCACGACGCCCACGACGAGCACGGCGCGCACGGCGACTTCACCCCGCACGAGAGCCCGAAGATCATGCTCCTCCCGCTCGTGGTGCTGGCGGTGCTCTCGACGATCGGTGGCGCGTTGCAGCTGCCCTTCGCGAAGAGCCTCCACCACCTCGAGAGCTGGCTGCATCCCGTCGTCGAGTTCGGTGAGGCCGACATCCACTCGACGTGGGCCTACAAGAACAAGTACGTCCTGTTGGCAGTCGCGGTCGTGGTGGCGCTCGCAGGCATCGCCGCCGCCGTCGCGGTCTACGTCAAGAAGCGACGACCGCCCATCGAGCCGGTCGTGCTCGAACAGGCTTGGTACTACGACAAGGCAGTCACCGACTTCATGGGTGGCCCGGGTCGCAAGGCCTTCGCCCGCATCGCCTGGTTCGACTCCACCGTCATCGACGGAGCCGTGAACGGAGTCGCCCGACTGGTTCGTGGTTCGTCGTCGGGGCTGCGCCGCACCCAGAGCGGCTTCGTGCGCCAGTACGCAGCACTGCTCGGTGTGGGCGTGGTGCTCCTGCTGGTCTGGTTCGTCGTGATCCGGGGGATCATCTGATGGGTTTCCCGCTGCTCACCTCACTCGTCGTCGTCCCGGCCGTCGGCGCCCTGCTCGTTGCGCTGCTGGGCAACCGGCGCCCGGAGTGGGTCAAGCTCACCGCTGCGCTCATGAGCGTGCTCACCGGCGCGTTGGCGGTGGCCGTCCTCGCGTCGTTCGACACCGCCGACGCCGGCTTCCAGTTCGTCAGCAAGCACCCCTGGATCAAGCCGTGGGGCATCTCGTGGCACCTCGGTGTCGACGGCATCTCCCTGTGGCTGGTGGTGCTCACCGGCATCTTGTTCCCGATCGTCGTGCTCGGGGTCGACCCGCACCACGACACCAAGCGCTACCTGACGTGGTTGCTGTTGCTCGAGGCCGGGATGATGGGCAGCTTCATCAGCCTCGACCTGTTCCTGTTCTTCCTGTTCTTCGAGATCGTCCTCGTGCCGATGTACTTCCTCATCGTCGGGTGGGGCTACGACCAGCGCATCTACGCCGGCACGAAGTTCTTCCTCTACACGATGGTGGGCTCGGCGTTCATGCTCGTCGGCATCATCACCACCGCCGTGCTCGGCAAGGCGAACGGCGTCGGCCGGATCACCTTCGACCTCGTCGAGCTCGCCGAGAAGGCCGACTTCGCCGCCTCGACCGGGCGCTGGCTGTTCTTCGCCTTCGCCATTGCGTTCGCCGTGAAGGTGCCGGTGTTCCCGCTGCACACCTGGCTGCCCGACGCCCACACCCAGGCCCCCACGGCCGGTTCGGTGATCCTGGCCGGCGTGATGCTGAAGCTCGGCACGTACGGCCTGTTGCGCTTCGGTGTGTACCTCTTCCCGGAGGCGGCGATCTGGAGCCGCTCCCTGTGGCTCACGCTCGCCGTGATCGGCATCATCTACGGCGCGATCGCCGCCACGATGCAGACCGATCTGAAGCGCCTCGTCGCCTACTCGTCGGTGGCCCACCTCGGGTTCATCGTGCTCGGCACGTTCGCCTTCACCTCGCAGGCCATCAGCGGCTCGGTGATGCAGATGATCAACCACGGTGTCAGCACCGGGGCACTGTTCCTCCTGGTCGGGATGATCTACGAGCGGCGCCACACCCGCCAGATCGCCGAGCTGAAGGGGCTGCAGAAGGTCGCCCCGATCTTCGCCGGCGTGTTCATGCTGGTGATGCTCTCGTCGATCGGCGTACCGGGCCTGAACGGGTTCGTCGGTGAGTACCTGGTGCTCGTCGGGTCGTTCCTCACCGCCCGCTGGTGGACGGTGGTGGCCGCGACCGGCGTGATCCTCGCCGCCCTGTACCTGCTGTGGGCCTACCAGCGTGTGTTCCACGGCGAGCCCGACGAGGCCAACCGTGGCTTCCGCGAGCTACGCCTGCGCGAGGCGCTCACCTTGTCGCCGCTGCTCGTGCTGATCGTGTTCTGCGGCATCTACCCGAAGCCGATGCTCGAGCGGATCGAGCCGAGCGTGAAGGCGCTGATCACCCACGTCAGCGAGCGCACCGGCTACGTCGAGCCGGCGGTTCCTGAGGCGCCGGTCGAAGAGGAGGCCCAGCCGTGATCGCTGCCGACACCCTGCAAGGGCCGGCCATCGACTGGTTCGCCGTCAGCCCGCTGTTGATCCTCCTCGGTGGGGGTCTGGTGCTGCTCGTCGTCGGTGCGCTCACCCCGCGCTGGCCGCGTGGCCTCTACGCCATCGTGTGCGCAGTGTCGGCCGGGGCCGCGCTGGTGATGAGCACGGTGCTGTGGGACGACATCTCCGACAACGGTGCCAGAGCGATCGTCGGCAATGCCGTCGCCTTCGACGCCTTCTCGATGTTCGTCTCGATCGCGATCTGCCTCGCCCTGATCCTCGTGTCGATGCTGACCGCCGACTACCTCGAGCGCGAGGACCTCGATGGGCCGGAGATCTACGCCCTGTACCTGATGGCGGCGATCGGCGCCATCGTCATGGCGGCGGCGAACGACCTGTTGGTGATCTTCCTCGGCCTCGAGGTGCTCTCGCTCGCCCTCTACACGTTGGCCGCCAGCCACCGTCGGCGTCTGGCGAGCCAGGAGAGCGGCCTCAAGTACTTCCTGCTCGGCGGGTTCGCCTCGGCCTTCTTCCTCTACGGCGTGGCGCTCATCTACGGCACCGCGGGCAGCACCAACATCGGCGAGATCGTCCGCGAGTTCAGCACCCGTGTGCAGACCGAGCGCACCGACGCGCTGGCTCTCGCCGGCATCGCCCTACTCGTGGTCGGCCTGGCGTTCAAGGTCGCCGCCGTGCCGTTCCACGTGTGGACCCCCGATGTGTACCAGGGTGCGCCCAGCCCGGTCACCGCGTTCATGGCCTCGGTGGGCAAGGCGGCGGCGTTCGCGGCGATGCTGCGGGTGCTCGTCTACGCGCTGCCGGCCTGGCGCGACGACTGGCGCCCAGCGATCTGGGCCCTTGCTGCGCTGACGGTGGTGATCGGCTCGACCCTGGCGGTGGTGCAGACCGACGTGAAGCGCATGCTCGCCTTCTCGTCGATCAGCCACGCCGGTTTCCTGCTGGTCGGTGTCGAGGCGGCCGCCCATACTGCGGGCGAGACCGAGGTGGGCACCGGGGTGTCGTCGACGCTGCTGTACCTGATGATCTACGGCGTGATGGTGGTCGGCACCTTCGCCGTGGTCGGCCTGGTCGGCCGCACCGGCGACGGCGCCACCGACATCGGCGCCTTCCGTGGCCTCGGCCGCACCAAGCCGCTGCTCGCCGTGGGCATGACCGTGCTGCTGCTCGCCCAGGCGGGCATGCCGGTGACCTCCGGGTTCGTCGCCAAGTTCGGCGTGATCAAGGCTGCGGTCGAGGAGGAGAGCTGGGTGCTCGCCGTCATCGCGATGGTGGCCTCGGTGATCGCCGCGTTCGTCTACCTGCGGATCATGATCAGCATGTGGGCGGCAGGACCGGAGGCCGGCGACGACGCTCGCGAGCCGGTGCGCATCCCGCTGGCCAGTGGCCTGGCCATCCTCGCCGCCGTCGGCTTCACGCTGGTGGTGGGCATCGCTCCGGGCTGGCTGGTGTCGGCATCGGAGAACGCCACCGCGCTGATGCGCGGCATGCTCCCCTGACCGTCGTCGACCTCAGCGTCGATTGCGCGGCGCGTCAGGCCGGGTGGCCGTCGCGGGCGCGTCGGACGAGCTCGTCGAACAGGCGCTGCTGGGCCGGTTCGGCCGAGGTGGTGTCTTCGGGATGCCACTGCACGCCGACGATCCAACTGGCCGC
Organism: Ilumatobacteraceae bacterium; assembly: GCA_040398525.1. Classification (GTDB taxonomy): domain Bacteria; phylum Actinomycetota; class Acidimicrobiia; order Acidimicrobiales; family Ilumatobacteraceae; genus VFMC01. Next base: position 57,064 of record JBBATY010000010.1, read on the forward strand.
GGCGAGCTCGACGGCTTCGACCAGACCGTGCTCGTCGACCGCGACAGGCACGATGCCCTCGCCCAGTCGGTCGAGGCCCTGGTGGTGCACCGAGTAGCAGTGACGCAGCGCGGTGGCCCCCAGTGCCGACGCGAGCCGCGTGCCGCCGGCGACCTCGACCGGGTGCTCGCACATCCAGTGGCCCTCGGCCGACAGGTCCTGGACGAGGGTGCCACCCTGCGACACGTTGAGCACCTGCATGCCGCGGCAGATCGCGAGCACCGGCAGGTCGCGCTCGATCGCCGCGCGGATCATCGTCAGGTCGAACTCGTCGTGCAGGCTCACCATGCCGTACAGCGAGTCGGTGGTGGGCTGCTGGCCGTAGCGGTGCGGCTCGATGTCGCCGCCGCCGGGCAGCAGCAGGCCGTCGAGGCGGTCGAGGTAGGCGTCGGCGAGCTGCGGCGCCCGGGGGAGCGGTGGCAGCAGCACCGGGAGCCCGCCGGCTGTGGCGACCGCACGGCTGTAGGGCTGGCTGCTCGAGAAGGCGTCGCGACGGCCCTCGTCGGAGAACGACAGCACGCGGCCGATGATGCCGATGAGCGGCGGGCTGTCAGCCACTGCGCCCGGCCTGACGGACGAGGTGGTCGAACAGTCGTTGCTGCTGCGCGTCGTTGCCGGCGGTGTCCTCCGGGTGCCACTGCACACCAACGGCCCAGCGGCACTGCTCGGCTTCGATTGCCTCGGGGATCCCGTCGGCCGCAGCCCCGACGACCCGCAGGCCGTCGCCGAGGCGGGCGACGGCCTGGTGGTGCACGCTGTGGCAGGCATCGGCGCGGGTCGAGCCGAGTGCAGCGGCGAGCCGGCTGTCGGGCTCGACATCGACCGGGTGCAGGCGCAGCCAGTGGTCCTCGGAGCCGATGTGCTGCACCAGGGTGCCGCCGAGCGCGACGTTGAGCACCTGCATGCCGCGGCAGATGGCGAGCATCGGCAGATCGGCGGCGACTGCCGCACGGACGAGCTCGATCTCGACCTCGTCGTGCTCGGCGACGATGCCGTAGAGCTGCTCGGCGCTCGGCTCCTCGCCGTAGCGACGTGGGTCGACGTCGCCGCCACCGTGGAGCACGAGCGCGTCGACACGCCCGACGAGGTCGGCGAACCGGTCGGTGAGCGAGGGGATCGGGGGCAGCATCAGCGGCACACCACCGGCGCGTTCGACGGCGCGGAAGTAGGTCTGGCCGGCGGCGAACGACGCGCCGCGGACGCCCTTGGACTCGGGGCTGAGCCGGCCGACGATGAGCACGTGGGGAACCATCGTGCCCATTCTGTCGTCACCGCTCGTGGTTTCACCGACTCCGGCGCGACTGTCAGAATCGGCGCGTGACCGAACGCCTGCTGCTGCGCAACCCCGCCACCGCCGAACCGCTCCGCGAGGTCGACCTCGCCCAGGCGGCCGACGTCGATCGGGCGATCGCCCGCGCCGCAGCGGCCGGGCCTGCCTGGCGTGCCGTCGCTCCGGCCGATCGGGCCCGGCTGATGCGTCGCTTCGCCGACACCGTGGCTGCGCACGCCGACGAGTTGGCGGCTATCGAGACGGCGAACATGGGCATGCCGATCGGCAGCAGCACGTGGTGCGCGAACGCCGTGGCCGATGTGCTGCACTACTTCGCCGGTGCCGTCGACAAGCACACCGGTAGCACTATCCCGGTGGCCGGGGGTGTCGACGTGACCTTCCACGAGCCCCTCGGCGTGGTGGGCTTGATCACGCCCTGGAACTTCCCGATGCTGATGGCCTCGTGGAAGATCGGCCCGGCGCTCGCCACCGGCAACACCGCAGTGCTGAAGCCGGCCGAGATCACCCCACTCACCACGATGCGCCTCGCCGAGCTCGCGCTCGAGGCCGGCATCCCCGAAGGGGTGCTCGAGGTGGTGGTGGGCACCGGTCCGGTGGCCGGTTGGCGCCTGGTCGAGCACCCGCTGGTGCGCAAGGTTGCCTTCACCGGCTCGACAGCCGTGGGCAAGCGGATCATGGCGGGCTGCGCCGACCAGGTGAAGCGCGTCACCCTCGAGCTCGGTGGCAAGAGCGCCAACATCGTCTTCGCGGACGCGGATGTCGATGCTGCCGCGGCCGCCGCCCCGGGCGCCGTGTTCGACAACTCCGGCCAGGACTGCTGCGCGCGCAGCCGCGTGCTGGTGCAGCGCTCGGTGCTCGACCGCTTCCTCGAGGGTTTCGTCGCCGCATCGGCGGCGTTCACGGTGGGCGACCCGATGGCCGCAGGCACTGCGATGGGGCCGCTCGTCACCGAGGCCCACCTCGCCCGTGTGCGCTCGTTCACCGACGGCCTCGACACCGTGTTCACCGGTGCGGCGCCGGAGGGGCCCGGCTACTGGCACCCGGTGATGATCGCCCTGGCCGACGACCAGTCGGCGCGCATCTGTCGCGACGAGGTGTTCGGTCCGGTGGCCGTGGTGATCCCGTTCGACGACGAGGCCGACGCGATCGCCATCTGCAACGACAGCGACTACGGCCTGTCCGGCTCCATCTGGACCGGCGACGGCTCGCGGGCGATGCGCGTCGCGCGGGCGATGGAGGCCGGCACGATCAGCGTCAACTCGAACAGCTCGGTGCGGTACTCGACCCCGTTCGGCGGCTTCAAGCAGAGCGGCCTCGGTCGCGAGCACTCGATGGCCGTGCTCGACCACTACACCGAGCTGAAGAACGTCTTCATCGCCACCGGCGCCTGACGTCGCCGCAGGCCCGCCACGCGGGGAGAAGCCCCGACGGCACGTTTGTGAATGTGTGATTCACAAAGGTGCTAGAACTGCGCGGCGCGACGGGGAGCTCGTGACTGGGCACACCGGCACGCATCATTGGGGACCTACTTGCGGAGGGGAAGATGTCCGACATCGTCGACGCAGATCGTGAGCATCTGCATTCACTTGGGTATGCGCAAGAGCTGAAACGGGGCATGAGCACGTTCAGCAACTTTGCGATCAGCTTCTCGATCATCTCGATCCTGGCGGGGGGCATGACGAGCTTCTGGCTCGGCATGGTCACGAGCGGACCGAGAGTGATCACGCTGGGCTGGATCATCGTCGGCTTCTTCGCGCTGCTCGTCGGCATGGCGATGGGTGAGATCTGCTCGGCGTATCCCACCGCCGGTGGCCTCTACTACTGGTCTGCGAAGCTGGCCAGGAAGAACGCGGCTGCGTGGAGCTGGTTCACCGGCTACTTCAACCTGATCGGGCAGATCGGCGTGATCGCCTCGGTCGACTACGCACTCTCGGTCTTCATCGGCTACTTCATCCGCATGTTCGACGACAGTTTCTCGCTTTCGTCGGGGAACATCTACGTCATCTTCCTGTGCGTGCTGTTCGTCCACGGGCTGCTGAACACCTTCGGCGTGAGCCTCGTCAAGCTGCTCGGCAACATCAGCGTGTGGTGGCATGTCGTCGGTGTCGTGATCATCGCAGCAGTGCTGTTCGTCGCACCGACCAACACCCGTGGGATCGGCGGCGTCTTCGATGAGGCTCCGCCAGGCCTGACGGGTTGGACCGGTGGCGGCTTCGTGACCGTGTACCTCTTCTGCCTGGGGCTGCTTCTCGCCCAGTACACGATCACCGGCTTCGACGCCTCGGCCCACGTGAGCGAGGAGACCGTCGGTGCCCGCACCGAGGCACCGAAGGCCATCGTGCGGTCGATCTACATCTCGGCCATCGCCGCCCTGGTGATGAACGTTGCGATGATCGCCGCGCTACCCAAGAAGGGCGACGTCGACAAGTACTCGGCGATCGCCTTCGGCGGCGAGGGTGATGCGTTCCTGGTGAACGCGGCACCGCGTCTGATCTCGAGCGCTGTCGGCGAAACGGCAGCGAAGTTGCTGATCCTGATCGCGATCGTCGGCCAGTTCTTCTGCGGCCTTGCGTCGGTCACGGCGAACAGCCGGATGATCTACGCATTCAGCCGCGATGGCGCGCTGCCCGGGTCGAAGTTCTGGCACAAGATCAACAAGAAGACCCGCACGCCGACGAACTCGGTGTGGCTCGGCGTCGTGCTGTCGGCCATCGTGGGTCTGTTGTCGCTCTACCAGAAGGGCGGCTACTCGACCGCATTCTTCGCCCTCACCGGCATCTGCGTGATCGGTCTGTACATCTCGTACGCCATTCCCATCTTCCTCCGTCTCAGGAACCCAAACTTCGTGCCGGGGCCGTGGAACCTGAAGGGGCGCCACAAGCTCGTCGGCTGGACCTCGCTGGCGTGGATCGGGTTCATCTCGGTGCTGTTCGTGGCGCCACTGTTCCGGCCGTTCTGGCCCATCTGGGGAGACAAGAACGAGTTCGCCGAGGGCTTCTACCGAGTGAACAACTTCAACTTCACCGGCCCGCTGATCCTGCTCTCGGCGCTCTTCGTGGTGCTGTACTGGCAGCTCAGCGGCAAGAAGTGGTTCACCGGTCCCAAGGTGCAGGGCTCGCCCGAGGAGTTGGCGGCGATCGAGCGCGAGCTCGATGCGCTCGAGAAGGGCACCCTCTGACCCGGATCGGTCGCGGATGACGACGAGGGGCCGGTCCGTCGGGCCGGCCCCTCGCGCGTCCCGGCCCAGGCCCGCGCCGGGCTGCGTGTCGCCCGCGGCCGACGACCTAGCGTGGGGGCGATGCGCGCCCTGCTGATCGCCAACGCTGTCGACGCCGACCCGGGGTTCGTCGGCGAACGGTTCCGCCACCACGGCTTCGCGTTCACCGAGTGCCATCGCGAGCACGTCGACGAGTGGTCCGAGCTCGACGGCCACGACCTCGTGCTGCTGCTCGGCAGCGAGTGGAGCGTCTACTGGCCCGAGGTCGCCCACCCGGTGGCCGCCGAGTCGGCCCTCGTGCGCGAGGCACAACGTCGTGGCATCCCGCAGTTCGGCATCTGCTACGGCAGCCAGATGCTCGCCCATTCGCTCGGCGGCACGGTCGAGCGGGCTCGCGAGCCGGAGATCGGTTGGTACGACGTGGTGACCGATCTGCCGGAGCACATCGCCGCTGGCCCGTGGATGCAGTGGCACGGTGATGTCGTCACGGTGCCGGCGGGGGCGGTCGAGCTGGCCCGCAGCCCGGTCGGCCCCCAGGCTTGGCACCTCGGGCGCAGCTTCGCCACCCAGTTCCACCCGGAAGCCACCGAGACGATGATCAGCCGGTGGGCGCACGGGGGCGGAGCAGCCGAGCTCGAGCGCTTCGGTGGCACCGTCGACGGCCTCATCGCCGACACCCGGGCCAACGTCCGCACGAGCCGCGAGCACGCCGAGCACCTCGTCGACTGGTTCCTCGCCGAGGTCGCCGGCACTGCCCGATGAGCCCGGCCCTGCGGACCGGATGTGACGAGCTCGTGTCGGAGACGTCCGCACCTCCGTCCGACAAGTACAGTCCTCGCCGGTGAGCCGGGAAGCCTGGTCGGCGTGACTTCGTAGACCTCCATGTTCGTTCTTCTCGCCCTCCACGCCGTCGCTGCGACGGTCGCCCTCGCCGGGCCGCGCCGTCGGCCGTTGCTCGGTGCCGCGCTCGGCCTCGCGGTCTTCGCCGCCACGGCGATCACCTGCGCGGTGCTCGGCGTGGGTGCCGCAACACCCCGCAGCGAGAACTGGGCCTGGGTCGACGAGCTCGGCTTGATGATCAGCCTGCAGCTCGACGGCTTCGCCGTGCTGATGCTGCTGCTCGTGTCGGTGCTCGGCTTCGCCGTGCTCGCCTACTCCATCTCCTACTTCGACCACGACGAGACCTTCCGTCGCTTCGTCGGGCTGTTCATCGCCTTCGCCGGGGCGATGACCGGGCTGGTGCTGAGCGCCGACCTGTTCACGATGTTCGTGTTCTGGGAGCTCACCTCGGTGTGCTCGTTCCTGCTGATCGGCCTGAACGACAAGTCGGCGACGGCTCGGGCCAGCGCACTGCGCGCCCTGCTCGTCACGGGTGCTGGTGGGCTGTGCCTGCTGGGCGGCGTCGGTGTCTTCCAGGTGGTGGCCGGCACCAGCTCGTTCGCCGAGCTCGCCGCGGCCCCGCCGTCGGGCACGGCGATCACCGTGGCGCTGGTGCTGGTGCTGATGGGTGCGTTCACCAAGTCGGCCCAGTTCCCGTTCCACTTCTGGTTGCCGGGCGCGATGGCCGCACCGACGCCGGTGAGCGCCTACCTCCACTCGGCGACGATGGTGAAGGCCGGCATCGTGCTGATGGCCCGCATGGCACCGATCTTCGGTGATGTCGAGGTGTGGCGCTGGCTGGTCGTGCTGTGCGGTGGCACGACGATGCTGATCGGTGGGGCACGGGCAATGCGCCAGACCGACGCCAAGCTGCTGTTGGCCCACAGCACGGTGTCGCAGCTCGGCTTCCTCACCATCCTCGTCGGCCTCGGTCTGCCGGGCGCAACCTACGCGGGCGTCGCCCATCTGCTGGCGCACGCTGTGTTCAAAGCGGGCCTGTTCCTCGGCGTCGGTGTGGTCGACCATGCGACGGGCACGCGCGACATCCGCGAGCTGCGCGGCGTCGGCCGGCAGATGCCCGTGGTGGCAGTGCTATTCGGGCTGGCTGCGGCATCGATGGCGGGGCTGATCCCGTTGTTCGGCTTCGCCACCAAGGAGAAGGCGCTGGTCGCGCTCCTCCACGCCGACGACGAGGCCGGTGCGGTGGGCACCGTGGCGCTCGCCTTCGTGGTGGTGGGTGCCGTGCTGTCGGCCGCCTACAGCGTGCGGCTGGTGGTCGGGATGTTCGGCGACAAGCGCACCGGCGCAGGTGACGCCCACCCGACGCACATCCACCACGGCCCCGGTGCGTTGCTGGTCGCCCCGGTCGCGGCCTGTGCCGTGGCGTCGCTCGGCGCCGGGTTGTTCGCCGGTGTCGTGGGCGGGTGGCTGCTGGCCCCAGCCTCATCGCTCGACCCTGTGGCCAGCGGCAAGCTGGCGCTGTGGCCGGGGGTCAACACAGCCCTGTTGATCTCGCTCGCCGTGCTGGCCGTCGGTGCCGTGGTCGGGTGGAAGACGCCCCTCGAGCCCGGCACCTGGCGTGTCCCGTTGTCGGGGGAGCGGGCCTATCAGTTCCTCCTCGACGGGCTGCTCGACGGCTCGCGACGGATCACCGCGATCAGCCAGAGCGGATCGCTGATCGTCTACCTCGCCGTGGTGTGCGGCATCGTCGCCGTGGCGATGCTGAGCGGCATCCTGCTCGACCCGGGCGCTGGTCTCGGTGAGCTCGTGGTGGCCGACTCGATCACCCAGGCCGTGGTGGTGGTGCTCGCCATCGGGTGTGCGCTCGCCGTGGTGCTGACCCGGTACCGGTTCATGTCGGCGCTCCTCCTCGGCGGGGTCGGCTTCGGCTGCGCCGTCATCTTCGCCCTCTACGGAGCTCCCGATCTTGCCCTCACCCAGATCCTCGTCGAGACGCTGACGATCGTGGTGTTCCTGCTCGCGCTGCGCCAGATGCCGCGACGCTTCGAACCCGCCCCGTCGTGGGCGCCTCGCACGTTGCGCATCGGGATCGCTACGGCGGTCGGCGTCACTGCTGCGCTGTTCATGGTGATGGCCTCGTCGGCGCGGACTGCCCCGTCGAGTGGCGAGGTCTACGCGGAACTGTCCGAGCCGGAGGCCGGGGGACGCAACATCGTCAACGTCATCCTGGTCGACTTCCGTGGCTGGGACACGATGGGCGAGATCACCGTGCTCGCCGTCGCGGCCCTCGGCGTGGTGAACCTGGTGCGCATGGCCCATCGCGCCGGCCGTCGCAACAGCCCGGACGAGGTGGCGTCGTGATCGGCCGTCGCTCGGTGATCCTCGACGAGGCCGACCGCTGGCTGTTCCACGTGATCCTGCTCGTCTCGGTGTACGTCACCTTCCGGGGCCACAACGCGCCGGGCGGTGGGTTCGCCGGTGGCCTGATCGCCGGGTGCGCGTTCGTGCTGCGGTTCCTCACCCACGGCTCGGCCCGCGTGGCGCAGGCGCTGCGCGTGGCCCCGACGACGCTGATCGGCGCAGGCATGCTGCTGTCGATCGTTACGGCGGCCGCACCGCTGCTCGGCGGCGACCCGCTCATCGAGTCGACCATCTGGAAGTTCGACCTCCCCGCCATCGGGCAGGTGAAGCTGGTGTCGTCGTCGATCTTCGACCTCGGTGTCTACGCGCTGGTGGTCGGTGTGGTCGTGGCCGTGCTGCTGGCATTGGGGTCGGACGCCGCGGCCGAAGTGGGCGACGACGGGCACGCCGAGGTGCCGACGTGAGCGCCGCGCTCGTGCTGCTCGTGGCGGTGCTGTTCTCGGCCGGCACGTACCTGCTGATGCATCGCTCGCTCACGCGCATCGTGCTCGGTGTGGGCCTGCTGGGCAACGGGGTGAACGTGCTGATCGTCACCTCCGGCAGCCGCCCCGGCGCGGCCCCGATCATCGGTCGCGACGGCACCCCCACCGACTCGGTGCCCCAGGCGCTGGTGCTCACCGCGATCGTGATCGGCTTCGCCCTCGTGTCGTTCCTGGTCGCGCTCGCCTGGCGCAACTGGACGATCGACGGCAACGACTCGGTCGAGGACGATGTCGAGGATCGCCGCGTCGCCCGCGAGGAGGCGGCGCTCGAGGCTGGTCGCGGCGATGTCGCCCATCACGAGGACGTCGAGCCGTGAACGTGTGGCTCGCCCTCCCCCTGACTGCACCGCTCATCGGCGCGGCGCTGTCGATCATCGTCCGTCGCCTGATGGTGCAGCGCGCGATCAGCTTCGTGGCGCTCGCCACGTCGCTGGTGGCAGCCACGGTGGTGGTCGCTCGTGTGGCGATCGACGACGAGGTGCTCGTCACCCGGCTCGCCGGCTGGCCGGCCGCGGTGGCGATCACGCTGGTGGCCGACCGCCTGTCGGCGTTGCTGCTGGTGGTGGCGGTGGTGGTGCTGTGCGTCGTGCTCGCCTTCGCGATCGGTCAGCGGGCCACCGACGAGCGGTCGACCTTCTACCACCCGACCTATTTGGTGCTCGCCGCCGGCATCGCCCAGGCGTTCCTGGCGGGCGACCTGTTCAACCTGTTCGTCGCCTTCGAGCTGCTGTTGATGGCCAGCTACGTGCTGCTCACCCTCGAAGGGACCGATGCCCAGATCCGCTCGGGCACCACCTACGTGGTGCTCAACGTCGTCGAGTCGATCGTGCTGCTCACCGCGGTCGGCCTGGTGTTCGCCGCGACGGGCACGGTGAGCATGGCCGAGCTTCCCGCGCGGTTCGCCGAACTGCCCGACGGTGTGCGCACCGGGCTGAACCTGCTCCTGCTCGTGGCGTTCGGCATCAAGGCGGCCGTGTTCCCGCTGTTCTTCTGGCTGCCCGACGCCTACCCGACGGCGCCGAGCTCGGTGACGGCTGTGTTCGCGGGCCTGCTCACCAAGGTCGGGGTCTACGCGATGCTGCGCACCCAGACGCTGCTGTTCCCCGGAGGGTTCGACACGCTGCTCGTCGTCGTCGCCGGGCTGACGATGATCGTCGGTGTGCTCGGTGCGATCTCGCACGCCGAGATGAAGCGGATCCTGAGCTTCCACATCGTCAGCCAGATCGGGTACATGGTGATGGGCATCGGCTTGGGCGGCGAGGCCGCGCTGGCGGCGACGGTGTTCTACCTGCTGCACCACATCCCGGTGAAGAGCTCGCTGTTCCTCGTGCAGGGGGTGATCGAGCGCGAGACCGGCACCAGCGCCTTCGACAAGGTGGGGGGTCTCGCCCGGCGCTCGGGTGTGCTGGCCGTGCTGTTCCTGATCCCGGCGCTCAGCCTCGCCGGCCTTCCCCCGTTCTCGGGGTTCCTCGCCAAGTTCGCGCTCGTCCGCGCCGGTCTCGACGCCGAGCAGTACGTCATCGTCGCCGTGGCGCTGGCCGGCAGCCTGCTGACGCTCGTGTCGATGACCAAGATCTGGACCGGTGTGTTCTGGGGTGAGGTGCGTCCCGAGCCGCCGGAGGGTCGGGTCGGCGTGCTGCGCCACCACCGGGCGATGACGACTGCGACGGTCGTGATGATCGCCGGCACCGTCGCCATCGCGGCGCTCGCTGGCCCGCTCTACCACTACGCCACCAAGGCGGGCGCACAGTTGGTCGACCCGTCGATCTATGTCGAGGCGGTGCTCGGGTCGTGATCGTTCGTTCGCTCGCACTGCTGGTGGTCTGGATCGCGCTCTGGGGCGAGTTGAGCGTGGCCAACGTGGTGTCCGGGTTCGTCACCATCGGCCTGCTGGCGCTGGTGTTCCCGGGCACGCCGGGCCACGGCCATCGGCTCCACCCGGTCGGTGCGGTCCGTCTGCTCGGTTCGGTGCTCGCCAGCCTCGTGGTGTCGACCTGGCGTGTGGTGCTCGCTGTCGTGCGGCCGACACCCGACCGTGTCCACGCCGAGGTGATCCCCGTCGAGCTGGGCACCCGGTCGCCGCTCGTCGCCTCGATCGTGGCCAACTCGATCACGCTCACCCCGGGCACGATGACGGTCGATCTCGACCCGTCGACGTTCGAGCTGCAGGTGCATGTGCTCGGCAAGGTCGACCACGACGAGTTCCGCGCCGAGGTGCGCGTGCTCGAGCAACGGGTGGTCGCCGCAGTCGGACCGGGAGGCGCGCGATGAGCTGGCCGTTCCAGGTGGCGATCGGTGTGGTGCTGATCGCTGCGCTGGTGCTGGTGGTCTCGATCGTGCGGCCGTCGAGCCTCGGCGATCGGGCTGTCGCGTTCGACACGCTCGCCTCGCTCATCACGTGCGGCCTGCTCATCGGTGCCGCCGGGACGGGCGACGGTCTGTTGCTCGTGATCGCCCTGGTGTTCGGCTTGCTCGGGTTCCTCGGCTCGGTCACCGTTGCGCGCTTCATCGAGCGGAGGGGACCGTGAGCACCGTGGCCGATGTGGTCTCGGCGGCGCTGGCCATTGTCGGCGCGCTGCTCGGCCTGGTCGCGGCGGTCGGCCTGTTGCGGCTCGGCGACACCCGGTCGCGCATGCACGCAGCCACCAAACCCGCCACGCTCGGCGTGCTGTGCTGCGCCATCGCCGTCGTGCTGCAGGCCGACGACCTGAGCGCAGTGTCGAAGGCGCTCGTGATCGTGGTGCTGCAGCTCGTCACCGCGCCGGTGGGGGCGCACATGCTGGCGCGCTCGATCACCAGGGCCGGGCGCGGCGCCGACGATCAGCGCTGAAGCGGCAGGGCTGCGTCGTCGAGCCAGGTCTCGACGTGGGCGGCGGATGCGAGCCGCTCGGCGCTGTCGAGGCGCTCGTCGGTGTAGGCGACGAAGTCGGTGTCGAGGGTGCTGATGGCCTGCTGCACCACCGACCACATCCCTTCGCGGAACTCGCTCATGATCTTCATCAACCCGAGGCGGGCCGAGCTGCGCCGGTCGACGCGGCCGAGATAGCCGCGCACCAGCTCCTCGTCGGCGTCGGCCGACAGCCCGATGTTGACGCTCAGGTTGGCGAGGTCGAAGAAGGCGTCGTTCATCCCGGCGTACTCGTAGTCGAGCAGCCACGGTCGACCCTGGCGATCGTCGTCGGCCCGGGTGGGGAACAGCACGTTGCCGGGCAGGAGGTCGTTGTGGCAGGGCACCAGCGGATCGGGAGTGGCCGCGAAGGCCTTCTCGATCCGGCGGCTGAGCCGGTGCAGGCGCTCGTAGGCGCCCGGTGGGGTGATGCCGTGCGCGGTGGCGTCGCGGGCATGCCACTCGACCACGCGATGAATGGGGAACGACCCCGAGAGCGGCCCGCTGGCGTGCATCGCCTGGATCACGTCGACCACATCGTCGAGTCGAGCGGTGAACTCGTCGACGCCCAGGTGCTCGCCCGGCAAGAACTCGACGATCAGGGTTCCCACGCCCGGGAGCTCGCCGAACACGGCCGGACCGATGCCGGCATCGGCGGCGCGGCGGGCGGCCTCGGCCTCGTTGCGGCGGTCGATGCCCAGCACGTCGGTGCGCTCGCCGGGGATGCGCACCACGTAGTCGCCGTCAGCGGTGCCGACCCGGTAGTTGCGGTTGGTGATGCCCCCGTGGATCGGTTGGACCGTCAGTTCGGCCTGGCGCCACGCCGGCACGAGCCGCACCAGACGCTCCACCTCGCGCTCGTCCATGACAACGGTGTAGCACGATCGACGAGGCCTCAGGAACGGTCGGCCCGACAGAGGCGCTCGTAGACCTCGGCGACAGGGGCGACGAGCGCGTCGCCGTCGACGATCGGAGCGACGAGGTGGCGGCCCGCTTCCCCCATGCGGGCGGCTGCAGCCGGGTCGTCGAGCAGGCCCGCGATCGCCGCGGCCAGTGCGCCGTCGTCGCCGACTGCCACGACCCGGGCATCGCGGCCGTCGACCAGCATGGCGGTGAGGGCGCCTACAGCCGTGCTGACGAACGGCCGACCGAGCGACAGGCACTCGACCATCACGAGCGGCCCGGCCTCCCATCGAGACGACATGACGACGACGTCGGCTGCGGCCATCTCGTCGGCCGGGTTGGCCCGTTGACCGGCGAGCGTCACGGCGTCGACCAGGCCCGTCCGCTCGATCTCGGCGGTGATCGCGTCGCGTTCGGGGCCTTCGCCGACGATGACCGCCCGGACGTCGGGCCGGCCCGTGCGCACCCGGGCGATGGCGCGTACGAAGGTGGACAGGTCCTTCTGTGGGTGCAGGCGGGCGACCGCGACCACCATGGGGGCGGTGGGCGCGATGTCGTATGCCGCGCGCACCTCGGCTGTCGGCCGGTCCGGACGGCGCACGGGCGACACGGGCAGGATCCGGCTACAACGGTCCGCTCGCCGCAGCTCGGCCGCGCGGCGCATCCCGTCGTCGCTGATCGCGATGACGTGGTCGACGCGCCGGATGATGCGGGCCTCGAGCGGGCCGAGCAGCCGTGCCGTCCACCCGCCGTGGGTGCCGTCGACCAGGTTGTGCAGGGTCAGCACCACCGGGGGTCGGTGACGGCCGCCGAGGGCCACCAGGGCGGCCTTCAAGCCGTGGGCGTGGACGACATCGACCGGAGTGTTGGCGAGCAGGGTGCGGAGGTCGCGGCGGGCGCGCCGCAACGAGAGCGGGCTCCAACTCGCGGGCACGGCGACCTCGGCGTCGAGGCGACCCACGCCGTCCATCACCCCACTCGGGCCGGCGACGAGCGCCTCCCAGCCGTGTGGTGCGAGCCTGGTCGCCAGCTCGGCGACATGGGTGCGGATGCCTCCGGCGGACGGGCCGAGCAGCTCGAGCGCTCGACGAGCCGACGGAGCCGTCGTCGTCGTGCTCGGCTGCGGCATCTCTCCCACGACGGCAGGTGTAGCACGCGTAGTCTGCGCCCATGACGTCTCCCACGAACCGACCGGTCGTCCACGGGCCCGGGGAGGCGATCACCCTGCTGTTCGACGACGACCGCGCCCACGAGGGCCTGGCGCTCGCGCCGGAGTTCCAGCGGGTCTATGGCGGTGACTGGGTGGTGCCCCCGCCGGGTGAGCGCCCCTACACCACGGTCAACTTCGTCGTGTCGCGCGACGGCCGCATCTCGTACGCCGAGCCGGGCGAGGTCGGCGGCGCCGCCGTTGCGGGTGGTTCGGCAGCCGACGTCTGGCTGATGGGTCTGCTCCGGGCGCGCTGCGACGCCGTGCTGATGGGCGACGGCACCGTGCGGGCCGAGCCCGACCACCGCTGGACGGTCGACCACCTCGGCGGGCCGGACGTCGAGGCCTTCCACTGGCTGCGCGCCGCCGAGGGCCGTGCCCCGGTCCCGATCCATGCGATCTGCTCGCTCGACGGGCGCATCGAGCCGCACTGGGCCGTGGTTGCCGACGACTCGTTCGAGCTGGTCGTCGCCACCACCGAGGCCGGCGCGGTCGAGGCCCGCCGCCGCCTGGGTGGCCGACCGCGGGCCGAGGTCGTCTCGTTCGGCGACCGACGTGTCGATACTGCCGCCCTCACCCGCTGGCTGCGCATCGAGCGGGGAGTGGCCGCGCTGCTGTGCGAGGGCGGGCCGGGCCTGTATGCGTCGATGGTGGCCGACGGCGCAGTCGACGACGAGTTCGTCACCCTGTCGCCGATGCTCATCGGCAGCCACGCTGCCTCGGGGGCACGGCGGCCGAGTCTGCTCGAGGGGGTCGGCTTCGTGCCCAGGTCGTCTCCCCGGGCCGTGCCGATCTCGCTACGCCGCGCCGGCGACCATCTGCTGATGCGTTCGCACGTGACCCCTGGCCTGGCGGTACCCCAGAGTTTGTGAGCGCATTCACGCGGCGTAGTAGCGTCGGCCACGATGTCCGACTTCCTCCGCGACTACCTCACCGTGGTGTGGTTCGGTGGGTTGGCGCTCGCCCTCGGCGGTCTGCTGCTCGGGGTCGCTGCGCTCGTCCGTCCCAACCGACCCTCCGCGCAGAAGCTCATGGCCTACGAGAGCGGTGTCGATCCGGTCGGCGACAGCTGGTCGCAGAGCCAGGTCCGCTACTACATCTTCGCCCTGCTCTTCGTCGTGTTCGACGTCGAGGCAGTGTTCATCTTCCCGTGGGCGACCCAGCTCGAACGCTATGGCGGATTCGGTCTGGTCGAGATGGGTATCTTCGTCTTCGTCCTGCTCCTTGGCCTCGTGTACGCGTGGCGCAAGGGCGTCTTGCGCTGGGTGTAGCCACATGGGTCTTGTCGACAAAGGGCGTATGCCCAAACCGCTGGCGTCGCTGTTCAACCTCGGGCGCTCCTACAGCCTCTGGGTGTACCAGTGGGGCCTCGCGTGCTGCGCCATCGAGATGGGCGCCGCGTTCGGTTCGCCGCGCTACGACGTGATGCGCCTCGGGGTGATCCCCCTGCCCGCCAGCCCTCGTCAGGCCGACCTCGTGGTGATCAGCGGCACGGTCACCGACAAGATGGCCCCGGCCATCAAGCGGCTCTACGAGCAGATGCCCGAGCCGAAGTACGTCATCTCGATGGGCTCGTGCGCCAACTGCGGCGGCCCGTACTGGGACAGCTACTCGGTCACCAAGGGTGTCGACCAGATCATCCCGGTCGATGTGTACGTTCCCGGCTGCCCGCCGCGGCCCGAGGCCCTGCTCGAGGGTGTCGTGCTGCTCCAGCAGCGCATCAAGAACGAGGACATGGGCGCTCGCTGGCGTGGAGAGGGCACCCGCTCGATGGCGGCGGTGCGTGCCGAGCGCGAGCCGATCGTCGTGGGGGGTGGCCCCGTTGAGTGACGTCTCGACCGAGACCCCGGCCCTTCCCGGTGATGCCCGCCGCGAAGCGGTGGTCCAGCACCTGCGCGACATCCTCGGCGCCCGCCTGCTCGACAGCCTGGTGAAGCCCAACGACGACGTCTGGGTGCGGGTGAGCACCGATGCGTGGCGCGAGACCGGCATGGCGCTGCGCGACGAGCTCGGCTGCCACTACTTCTGCTTCCTGTCGGCCATCGACTGGATGCCGTCGCCGTACGGTCGCGGCGAAGACGACCCCACCCAGCCGCCGCCCGAGCGCGACACCGAGGTCCGCCCCGGGTACTGCGGTGGCGACACCCGGATGCAGGTGTTCGCCCGGGTCACCAACCTCGACGAGCACTGGGGCATCACGGTCAAGGCCGACGTCCCCGACGACGAGTCGGTGGTCGAGAGCTGGGTGACGGTCTACGCCGGCGCCAACTGGCACGAGCGCGAGACGCACGAGATGTTCGGCATCTCCTTCGCCGGCCACCCCGACCTGCGCAACATGTACCTGCCCTCGGACTTCGAGGGCCATCCACTCCGCAAGGACTTCCCGCTGCTGGCCCGTCTCGTGAAGCCCTGGCCGGGCATCGTCGATGTCGAGCCGCTCCCCGGTGAGGGTGAAGGAGACGAGTCCGGTGACTGATCTGATCGATCGCCAGAAGCTCAGCTACATCGCCGCGCAGGCGGCCGACGCGCGGCTGAACGTCGAGCTCGAGACCGAGGGCATGACCCTCAACATCGGCCCGCAGCACCCGGCCACCCACGGCACGCTGCGCATCATCGTGCGCCTCGACGGCGAGCAGGTCGTGTGGGCCGACCCGGGCGCGGGCTACATGCACCGCGGCTACGAGAAGCTCACCGAGGTCCGCACCTTCCCGCAGGTCACCACGCTGGTCAACCGCATCGACTGGCTCGGCAGCTTCGCCAACGAGGTGCCGTTCATCCTGGCGGCCGAGAAGCTGATGGGTGTCGAGGCCCCGCCGCGGGCCCAGTGGATCCGCACGATCCTGTTCGAGTTGAGCCGCATCGCCAACGTGTCGCTGTTCCTCGGCGACCTCGGGGTGCAGCTCGGTGCCATCACCCCGGTGTTCATGGCGTTCCGCGACCGCGAGTACGTGCTCAACCTCATCGAGGGCGCGACCGGCGGTCGCTTCCACCCCAACTTCGACCGCATCGGCGGCCTGAAGGACGATCTGCCGAAGGGCTGGATCGACGAGACCAAGCAGGTCATGAAGAAGCTCCGCAACTTCTGCGACGAGATCGAGAACCTGCTGTTCGGCAACGAGATCTTCCAGAGCCGTACCCGCGGCATCGGCGTCATCCCGCCGGCGGTGGCCCAGCAGTACGGCCTGTCGGGCGCCAACCTGCGTGCCAGCGGCATCGACTGGGACCTGCGCCGCGACCAGGCCCTGCCGCTCGCCTACGACAAGGTCGACTGGAAGGTCTGGACCCATCCGGACGGCGACAGCTTCGCTCGTTGCTGGGTGCGCCTGCAGGAGACCCGCGAGGCGACCCGCATCGTCGACCAGCTGCTCGACGGCATCCCCTCGGGCCCGGTCATGGCCAAGGTGCCGCGCATCATCAAGGTGCCCGAGGGCGAGGCCTACGTCAGCACCGAGAACCCGCTCGGCGAGATGGGCTACTACGTGGTCAGCAAGGGCGACCTCGGCCCGTTCCGCGTGCGCATCCGCACCGCGAGCTTCAACAACATCTCGATCGTGCCCTGGGTGCTGCGCGGCGTGTACGTCCCCGACATCATCACGATCCTCGCGTCGCTCTACTTCATCCTCGGAGACATCGACAAGTGATGCTCGCGGTCGATCTTCCCTACTGGGCGCAGTCGATCCTGCGTGTCGTCGGTGGTGCCGTGGCGATCCTGCTGCCGGCCGGCACGATCGTCTACCTCTTCTTGTTCAAGATGATGAGCTTCATGCAGAGCCGCCTCGGCCCCATGGAGGCAGGCCCCTACGGCAGCCTGCAGCTCGTCGCGGAGGTGGGCAAGTGGCTCCAGAAGGAGGACATCCAGCCCGAGCACGCCGACAAGCGCGTGTTCAAGCTGGCCCCGCTGGTGGTGCTGGTCAGCACGTTCCTGCTCGTCGTCGTGGTGCCCTTCGGCCCCGACGCCTACTTCACCGACTTCGAAGCGGGCCTGTTCTACGCGTTGGCGGTCGGCTCGATCAGCGTGCTCGGCATCTTGATGGCCGGCTGGAGCAGCGCCAACAAGTACTCGCTGCTGGGTGGGTTGCGTGCCGCCGGCCAGCTGATCGCCTACGAGCTGCCGATGGTGCTCGCCGTGATCGGCGTGGTCATCCAGGCAGGCACGATGAACCTGCAGCAGATCGTCGTGGTCCAGAACTCCGGCTCGATCTTCGGGTGGGACGGCCTCGGCAACCCCTACATCCTCACCCAGTTCATCGGGTTCCTGGTGTTCATGATCGCCGTCCAGGCCGAGCTCACCCAGGCGCCGTTCGACATGCCGATCGCCGAGTCCGAGCTGGTGTCGGGCTACATGACCGAGTACTCGGGCTTCCGCTTCCTCATCTTCTTCATCGCCGAGTTCGCCACCGCCGGTGTGTTCGCGATGATCGCCAGCGTGCTGTTCCTCGGTGGCTGGGGCCTGCCGTACAGCTGGTTCGGCTGGGACGCAGCCGACCTCGGCTCGGTCGACAACTGGATGAACGTCGTCGGCCCGCTGATCATGGTGACGAAGATGCTCCTCCTCGTGTTCGTGATCATGTGGGTCCGGTTCAGCTACCCGCGCTTCCGTGAGGACCAGCTGCAGCGCTTCGCCTGGAAGGTGCTCATCCCGGTCGCCCTGGTCAACATCATGGTCACCTCGATCCTGAAGGTGGTGTTCTGATGCCGAAAGGCCCTCAGGTGCCCGGCCTCATCAAGGGCCTCGGTGTCACGTTCGGCACCATGTTGCAGACCATCAAGCCCAAGCAGCTCGGTGGCGGCGCCAACACGGTGCAATACCCGCACGAGAAGGAAGCCCCGCCCATCCGGGCCAGGGGTGTCATCGCACTGCGCGAGGACAACTGCACGTCGTGCATGCTCTGCGCGCGTAGCTGCCCGGACTGGTGCATCTACATCGAGGGCCACAAGGAGCTCGCGCCTCCGCGCCGTGCGGGCGGTGCGCCGCGCAAGGTGAACAAGCTCGACCGGTTCGACATCGACTACGCGCTCTGCATGTACTGCGGCATCTGCGTCGAGGTCTGCCCGTTCGACGCACTGTTCTGGAGCCCGGAGTACGAGTACAGCGAGCCACGCATCGCCGACCTCCTGCACGACAAGACCAAGCTCGGCGAGTGGATGGAGACCGTCCCCGAAGCTCCCGAGCTCGAGGTCGGGGCGGAGAAGAAGAAGAAATGAGCGCCGTAGCCCTGATCGCGGCCGGCGACATCCAGGTCGCCCAGAACATCGCCTTCGGCATCATCGCCGCGGTGATGATCGTCGGAGCTCTCAAGGTCGTCACCAGCAACAACGTCGTCCACGCCGCACTGGCCCTCGTGCTGGTGCTGGCAGGTGCCGCAGCGCAGTACCTGTTGCTCGCCGCCGAGTTCGTCGCCGTCACCCAGGTGCTCGTCTACGTGGGTGCTGTGATGGTGCTGTTCCTGTTCGGCGTGATGCTCACCCGGGCCAAGCTCGGCGCCGAGGCCGACCTCAACAACCGCAACTACCTGCTCGGCGTGCCGGTGGCCCTGCTGCTGCTCGGGGTGATGGTGTGGGTGCTGATCGACGGCTTCCAGGACACCAAGCTGCCCCAGGGTGACGACGCCAAGCCGGTGCCCGTCGCCGAGGTGAGCGACAGCATCTTCTCGCCGTACCTGCTGCCGTTCTGGGCGCTGTCGTTCGTCCTCCTCGCCGCCGTCGTCGGCGCCATCGTGCTGGCCAGGAAGGACTGAGCGATGCTGGTCAACAACTTCTTGCTGCTCGGTGCCGTGCTGTTCTGCATCGGCGTCTACGGCGTGATCGCCCGCAAGAACGCGGTCATGGTGCTGATGAGCGTCGAACTGATCCTCAACTCGGTCAACCTCAACCTGCTCGCGTTCAGCCAGATCAACGGCAACGTCGACGGCAACACGTTCGCGCTGTACATCATCGCCGTGGCTGCGGCGGAGGTCGGCGTGGGCCTGGCGATGGTCCTGCTCGTCTACCGCAACCGCAAGAGCATCGCGCTCGACGAACTGTCGGACATGAAGGGCTGATCCATGCTCGCCGCTGAAGCAACACTCACGTCGGGCTGGTTCCTCGAGCACGCCTTCCTCATCCCGATCATCCCGGCCGTCGCGTTCTGCATCATCATCCTGTTCGGCAAGCGCCTGCCCATGAAGGGCAGCGAGGTCGGCATCGCCAGCATGGTGGCCGCCCTGGTGCTCGCCCTCGGCACCACCTGGCAGTGGATCCAGCGGGCCGAGAACGCCGCTGGAGGCGAGGGCGAGGCCCTCGCTCGTGGAGTGTTCGGCTTCGCCCGCGGCATCTTCCCGCAGGCCGGCGGCGGCGATCCGTTCATCGAGCCGGTCTTCCGCACCTGGACCTGGTGGAGCTCCGGCGGCGCCGAGTTCGGCTTCGGCCAGCAGATCGACGGCCTGTCGGTGATGCTGCTGCTGCTCGTCACCTTCATCTCCACGCTCGTGCAGATCTTCTCGCTCGAGTACGTGCGCGGCGACCGCCGCTACACGCACTTCTTCGCCAGCCTCACCCTGTTCAGCGCCGGCATGTTGGTGATGGTGCTGGCCCCGAACATGGTGCAGCTGGTGCTCGGCTGGGAGATCATGGGCCTGTGCTCGTTCATGCTGATCGGGCACTGGTGGGAGGAGCAGGCCAACAGCGAGGCCGCCCTCAAGGCGTTCTGGACGGTCCGCACCGGCGACGTCGGCCTGCTGGTCGGTGTGGCCATCCTGTTCGGCGCCGCCGGCACGTTCGACATCCACGAGATCAACCGCTGGGCGATGTCGTCGGACACCAACCAGACGGTGCTCATGTGGGGGGCGGTGGCGCTGTTCATCGCGGCCATCGGCAAGAGCGGCCAGTTCCCGCTGCACACCTGGCTGCCCGACGCGATGGCCGGCCCCACGCCGGTCAGCTCGCTGCTGCACTCGTCCACCATGGTGGTCGCCGGTGTGTTCCTGGTCGCTCGCGTCTACCCGGTGTTCTACAACGGCCTCGACATCACCCAGGGCGGCCAGACGGTGAACCTGATCGCCATCATCGGCGGCATCACCATCCTGATCGCCGCGGCGTTGGCCTTCGTGCAGAACGACATCAAGAAGGTGCTCGCCTACTCGACGGTCAGCCAGCTGGGCTACATGATGATGGGCCTCGGCGTTGGGGCGTGGACCCCGGCGGTGTTCCACATCTTCACCCACGCCTTCTTCAAGTGCTGCCTGTTCCTCTGCGCCGGTTCGGTGGCGCACTCGGGCTCGCACCACAGCTTCGACATGAAGAAGGACA
Source organism: Ilumatobacteraceae bacterium (assembly GCA_040398525.1). Taxonomy (GTDB): domain Bacteria; phylum Actinomycetota; class Acidimicrobiia; order Acidimicrobiales; family Ilumatobacteraceae; genus VFMC01. The sequence goes on from JBBATY010000010.1 coordinate 77,638, forward strand.
TGGGCGGTCTGGCCAAGAAGATGCCGATCACCGCCGGCTCCTGGATCATCGCCACCTTGGCGCTGTGCGGCGTGCCGTTCATGAGCGGCTTCTTCTCCAAGGACGAGATCATCGACAACGCCCACCACAACGGGTACTCGATCTTCTGGATCGTCGGCCTGATCGGCGCCTTCATGACCACGGCGTACATGACCAGGGCCACCTACCTGACGTTCTTCGGCTCTGCGCGCGGTGCTGCTGCGGGCGAGCACCACGACGAGCACGACGCTCACGAGGCTCATGACGATCACGCTCTCGTGGCCGCCGGGCACGGGCACGAGGCCGCCGACGCTCACGTCGACGCCCACCATGCGGTCGCTGCGCTCACCCACGATGTGCACGACGCGCACGGTCCCGATGCGCACGGACACGACGCGCACGGTCACGATGCGCACGGCGCGCATGCAGGCCCGCACGAGTCCGGCTGGTTGCTGCTCGGCCCGATCGTCATCCTCGCGTTCTTGTCGATCGTCAGCGGCTACATCAACGCTGCGCCCTTCCACATCGAGAAGTTCCTCGAATGGGTCGAGCCCCGGGCCAGTGAGTGGGCGCCGGCCATCGACCACGCGACGTTCACGTGGGCCAAGGCCGCACCGTCGATCATCCTCGTGGCACTCGGCTTCGTGGCCAGCCTCGTCATCAGCCGGGGCCTGTACAACCGCGACCGGTTCGCACTGAAGGGCCTCACCGAGCGCAACTCGCTGGCGGGCGCCGGGTATCGCTTCCTGGCCAACCGCTATTACCTCGACGCGCTCTACGGAGCCATCATCAAGGCGATCGCCTACCCGATCTCGAAGGCCGCCTACTGGATCAACCAGCACGTCCTCGACGGTGTGGTGAACGGTGCCGGCGTCGGTGGCCGGAAGTCCGGCGAGTGGATCTACCGCAACATCGACCAGCGTCTGGTGGATGGGGCAGTGAACGGCAGCGGTGCCGCAGCACGCGGCACGGGAGGCGCGTTGCGCCCGCTGCAATCAGGCAAGGTCAATCAGTACGGAGCGTTGCTGTTCGGTGCCGCAGCAGTCGCCGCGCTCGTACTCGTCATCGCGAACATCTAGGGAGCACAACGACCATGGAAGTCCTCCGCGACCAGAACTGGCTGTTGAGCCTCGGCACCTTCTTGCCGTTGGCCGGCGTGCTGGTGATGCTCTTCATCCCGAAGAAGGACGAGCTGCTCCACAAGCAGGTGGCCCTCGTGACCGCCCTGGCGACACTGGGCATCGGCGTCTACACGCTCTTCGAGTTCGACTACGACCAGTCGCAGAAGCTGCAGTTCTTCGCCGACACGGAGTGGATCAGCGTCATCAACGCTGGCTACACGATCGGCCTCGACGGCATCAGCTTGCCGCTGTACTTCCTGTCGATGGTGGTCACCGTGCTGGTGATGATCTACTCGTGGGACCACGTGCCGTCGCCGGGGAACCCGAAGGCGTTCCTCATCTTGATGCTCATCCTGCAGACCGGAATGGCTGGCACCTTCATCGCCCAGGACCTGATCCTGTTCTTCGTGTTCTTCGAAGTGGTGCTGCTGCCGATGTACTTCATGATCGGCGTGTGGGGTGGCGAGAACCGCCAGTACGCCTCGCTCAAGTTCTTCCTCTACACGATGTTCGGCTCGGCGCTCATGTTGGTCGCCTTCCTGGCGCTCTACTACAAGACCGGCGCCGAGAGCTTCTCGATCCCGTACCTCATCGAGCAGGGCATCAACGTCGACAAGGACGTGGCGCTGTGGATCTTCGCCGGCATGTTCATCGGCTTCGCGGTGAAGGTGCCGATGTTCCCCTTCCACACCTGGCTGCCCGATGCCCACACCCAGGCGCCCACCCAGGGCTCGGTCATCCTGGCGGCGATCCTGCTGAAGCTCGGCACCTACGGCTTCGTGCGCATCGCCATCCCGATCCTGCCGCAGGCGGCCGTGAAGTGGGCCCCGGTCATCGGCATCCTCGCCGTGGTCGGCATCATCTACGGAGCCCTCGGCTGCCTGGCCCAGACCGACATGAAGCGACTCATCGCCTTCAGCTCGGTGGCCCACATGGGCTTCGTGATGCTCGGCATCAGCACGCTCACCTCGATGGGCATCAACGCTGCGCTGTTCGGCATGGTGGCCCACGGCCTGATCACCGGCATGTTGTTCTTCCTCGCCGGGTCGGTGAAGGAGCGCTACCACACACTCGAGATCAAGCGGCTCAGCGGCATGCTCGTGCAGATGCCCAAGCTCGGCTGGATCCTGGGCTTCTGCGCCATGGCCTCGCTCGGCCTGCCCGGCCTGGCCGGCTTCTGGGGTGAGTTCCCGGCCATCCTGAGCGCCTACAACCCGGCGCCGCAGCTGAACGTCACGCTGTTCCGCACGCTGATGGTGATCGCCGCCCTGGGCACCGTGCTCGCCGCCGGCTATCTGCTGTGGCTCTACCAGCGCACCGCCTTCGGCACGCCGAACCCGGAGTTCAGCAACCACGGCCACGCCCACAGCCTGAGCGCTGCGGCCAACGACGACCACCACGGTGACGACATCCACGATGTCACCACCTTCGAGTGGATCGCCTGGACGCCGTTCCTCGTGGCCATCGTCGTGTTCGGCATCTTCCCGCAGCTGATGTTCAAGGTGATGGACCCGGCGGTCACCGAGCTCGTGAAGGTCTTCCAGAAGTGATCGCGTCGCTGCTCGCCGCTGCGGCCGAGTTCACGCCGCCGACGATCGACTACCACGCGCTCGCGCCCGAGATCATCCTCGCTGCGGGCATCTGCGTCGTGCTGCTCGTCGACTTGTTCATCGAGGAGCGGCAGCGGTGGATCCTGTCCACGCTCACCGGGTTGTTCTTCCTGGTAGCGCTCATCCCGGTCGGCACCCTTGCCGTGGTCGGTGGCGACGTGCGCTCGATGTTCGACGGCAGGTACGTCATCGACGAGTTCGCGCTCATCGTCAAGGCGTTGTTCCTGCTCGCCGGCTACGTGGTGGTGCTGCTCAGCACCAACGAGGTGGACGAGGGCCACTACCACCAGGGCGAGTACTACGTGCTGCTGCTCTCGAGCGTCACCGGCATGGTGATGATGGGCTCGGCCCGCGACCTGGTGAGCATCTTCGTGGCGCTCGAGTTCCTCTCGATCCCCGCCTACATGCTTGCCGCCTGGCGCAAGCGCGACCGCAAGAGCAACGAGGCCGGGGTGAAGTACTACCTGCTCGGCGTGTTCGCCAGCGCGGTGATGCTCTACGGGATGAGCCTGCTCTACGGCGTCACCGGCACCACGTTGCTGAGCGAGCTCGGGTCGGCCATCACCACCGACGGCCAGTTCGCCGGCGTCGAGATCGTCGCGGTCGCCTTCGTCATCGTCGGCTTCGCGTTCAAGGTGAGCGCCGTGCCGTTCCACCAGTGGGCGCCCGACGTCTACGAGGGCTCGCCCACGCCGGTGACGGCGTTCCTCAGCGTCGCCTCGAAGGCTGCCGGCTTCGTGGCCCTCGTGTCGCTGATCTTCATCGCCTTCCCCGATGCCGACGAGGTCTACCAGCCGCTGCTGTGGGTCCTCGCAGCCCTGTCGATGACCGTCGGCAACGTCGTGGCGTTGCGCCAGACCAACATCGTGCGCATGCTCGCCTACTCGAGCATCAGCCAGGGTGGCTTCATCCTGATGCCGCTCGCCGTCGCCGGCAGTGGCGCGCCGGAGTCGTCGCTGAAGGCGGTCGTCGTCTACCTGGTCATCTATGCCGCCACGAACCTCGGCGCCTTCGCCGTCGTGATGGCCGTGGCCCGCACTACCCGCAGCGGCGAGATCAGCAGCTATGGCGGACTGTTCTCGTACGCCCCTGCGCTCGGTGTGCTGATGACGATCTTCATGGCCTCGCTCGCCGGCATCCCGCCGCTCGGTGGCTGGTACGCGAAGTTCGGTGCCTTCAAGGCCCTGCTCGATGCCGGCACCGGGGCGGCCTACGCCCTCGCCGTGATCGGGGCGATCAACACCGTCATTGCCGCGGCCTACTACATCGTGGTGATGCGCGAGATCTGGATGAAGCCGGTGCCCGATGGCATCGCCACCCCAGTGCGCACTCCGTCGTCGCTCATGTCGGCACTGGTGATCACCTGTGCGATCACCGTCGTGCTCGGCGTGCTGCCCGACCTCGTCGCCAGGTTCGGCGACCTCGCCGACCTCACCGGTGCCTTCGGCGGCTGACGACATCGCTGCCGCCGTGGCGGCAGCCGGTGGCACACTGCGCTTCGACCGGTTCATGCAGCTCGCCCTCTACGGCGAGCACGGCTTCTACACCACCCGTGGGCGGGCGGGCCGCCATCGCGGCGACTTCATCACGTCGCCCGAGGTTGGCCCGCTGTTCGGCACGGTGCTGGCCCGGGCGATCGATGCGGAATGGGAGCGGCTCGGGCGGCCCGCCGACTTCTGCGTGGTCGAGGTGGGTGCCGGCCCCGGCACCCTGGCCCGGTCGGTCCTCGCAGCCTGGTCGGCCGAGCCGTCGGCGCACCCGACGCGCTACGTCGCAGTCGAGGTGTCGCCGGCCCAGCGCGAACTGCATCCGGCCGGAGTCGAGTCACGGCCCGATCTGCCCGCCGGTCCGTTCACCGGGGTGGTGCTGGCCAACGAGCTGCTCGACAACCTGCCCTTCCGCTTGCTGGTGTTCGACGGTGGCTGGCGCGAGGCGTACGTGGCCCACGACCGTGGAGCGTTCGTCGAGGTGCTGCACCCGCTGACCGACCCACCTCCGGTGCTGCCGACGAGCGCGCCGCACGGGGCCCGTGTCCCCTGGCAGCAGGCCGCGCACGACTGGGTGGTCGACGTGCGCAGCAGGCTGGCCGGCGGTTCGCTGATCGTCATCGACTACGTCACGCCGCGCACGGCCCAGCTGGCAGCCGAGCCGTGGCGCAACTGGCTGCGCACCTACCGCGGCCACGAGCGCGGCGCCCACTACCTGCGCGACGTCGGCGAACAGGACATCACCACCCAGGTCGCACTCGACCAGCTGCCCGAGCCCGACGAGCTGCGCACCCAGGCACAGTTCCTGCAGCGGTGGGGGATCGACGACCTGGTGGCCGAGGGACGTGCGGCGTGGGCCGCAGCGGCTGCGGCGCCGACGGTCGCCGCGCTCGCCATGAGGTCGCGAATCAGAGAGGCCGAGGCTCTGCTCGACCCGACGGGCCTCGGGGGATTTCTGTCCCTGGTCTACCGCAGCCGCCCCGACGAGGACTAGCGTCCCCTTACCGTGGCATCTGACAAGACCGCCGGACCGGAGTCGGTCGAGCTCGCCAAACAGGTCGGGCACCCCGTTGCGGGTGAGCCCGCCTCCGACGTGGTCGAGGCCGACGACGTCGACGCCGGCGAGGAGCCGAGCGAATACATCGGCGACCTGAGCGGCGGCGACCACCACCACCAGAGCCACGGCAAACTCGGCATGGCCACCCTGGCGCTCGGAGCTCTCGGCGTGGTGTACGGCGACATCGGCACCAGCCCGCTCTACGCCTTGCGCGAGGCATTCAACGGCAAGGGCCACGAGATGACCGTCGATGCCATCAACATCTACGGCATCTGCTCGCTCGCCTTCTGGTCGCTGCTGATCATCATCTCGGTCAAGTACCTGATGTTCGTGATGCGTGCCGACAACAAGGGCGAAGGTGGCATCCTCGCCCTCACGGCCCTGGTGATGCGCAAGCGCGGTCCGCAGGTGGCCAAGGCGAGCGTGCTGGTCTCGCTCGGTGTGTTCGGCACGGCACTGCTCTACGGCGACGGGGTGATCACCCCGGCCATCTCGGTGCTGTCGGCGGTGGAGGGCCTCGAGGAGGTCTCCCCGTCGTTCGAACGGTGGGTCATCCCGATCGCGATCATCATCTTGCTGTTGCTGTTCATGGTGCAGAGCCGCGGCACCGGGGCAGTGGGCAAGGTGTTCGGTCCGATCATGATGGTCTGGTTCGCCACCTTGGCGCTGCTCGGCGTGTCGCAGATCGTCGACGCGCCGGAGATCATCCGCTCGATCAACCCGACGTACGCCTTCGACTACTTCACCCACGAGACCCTGAAGGCGTTCCTGTCGCTCGGGTCGATCTTCCTGGTGGTCACCGGCGGTGAGGCGCTCTACGCCGACATGGGGCACTTCGGGCGCAAGCCGATCATGTGGGGCTGGTACGGCATGGTGCTGCCCTCGCTGGTGCTCAACTACTGGGGCCAGGGTGCGTTCCTGCTCCAGAACCCCGAAGAGTCCGACCGGCGCTTCTTCTTCCTGATGGCCCCCGAGGCGCTCAAGTTGCCGCTCGTGGTGCTGGCCACGATGGCGACGATCATCGCGTCGCAGGCGCTCATCTCAGGTGTGTTCTCGCTCACGGCCCAGGCCGTGCAGCTCGACTACCTGCCGCGAATCGAGATCCGCCACACCTCCGAGGGTCATGCCGGACAGATCTACGTGCCGCTCGTCAACTGGCTGCTGATGATCGCCTGCGTCGGTCTGGTGGTCGGCTTCCGCAGCTCCGAGCACCTCGCTGCTGCGTACGGCATCGCAGTGACGATGACGATGGGCATCACCACGCTCATCTTCTGGAAGGTGCTCACCGATCGATGGGGCTGGCCGCACTGGCGCGCCTATCTCGTCTGCGTGCCCATGTTCGTGATCGAGCTCGGCTTCATCGGGGCCAACATCGTGAAGATCCCGAAGGGTGGCTGGTTCGCCCTCGCGGTGGGCATCATCTTGATGGTGCAGATGCAGACCTGGCGCCGTGGCCGCCAGCTGGTGGCCGAGCGCATCCATCGTGGCGAGCGGCCCATCGCCGACGTGCTCGACGAGGCGATGGACGTCAAGCGCGTTGCCGGCACCGCGGTGTTCATGTTCAAGGACCTCGGCAAGGCGCCGCCGGCGCTGGTGAACAACCTCGTGCACAACAAGGTGCTGCACCGCACCACACTGATCGTGTCGGTCGAGACCGAGGACACCCCGCGGGTCGAGCCCGAGGAGCGGGTCGAGATCAGCAAGGTCGAGCCCGGTGTGTTCCAGGTGATGCTCCGGTTCGGCTTCATGGAAGAGCCTGACGTCCCGGAGGCACTTGCGGCCATCGACCACCGTGGCCTCGAGTTCGACCCCGACGATGTCACCTACTTCATCGGTCGCGAATCGATCATCGCCGGCAAGGCGCCCGGCATGCACCCGCTGCGTGAGCAGTTGTTCGTGCTGCTGAACCGCGGCGCCGACAGCGCCAGCAGGTTCTTCAACCTGCCGCCGGACCGGGTGTTCGAGGTGGGGTCGCGCGTCGAGATCTGATCGCCGGCCCAAAGGCTCGGGGTCGCGGCTTTGCTACCTTCGCAGCGAGCACCGAGTGAAGGGGATCACGACATGAGCGAGGCCAACGCCGACGCGATCGAGGCACTGGGCTGGGAGAACCGGCGGTTCCCTCCGTCGGACGAGTTCAAGCGCCAGGCCCTCGTCACGGGCACGTTCCTCTACGACGATGCCGCCGCCGACTACCAGGGGTTCTGGGCCCGCCAGTCGGCCGAGCTGATCGACTGGAGCTCCGACTGGAACACGATCTGCGAATGGGAGCTGCCGTTCGCGAAGTGGTTCATCGGCGGCCAGCTGAACGTCAGCCACAACTGCCTCGACCGGCACGTGCTCGCCGGTCGCGGCGACCGTGTCGCCTTCCACTGGGAGGGTGAGCCGGGCGACACCCGCACCGTCACCTACGCCGAGCTGCTCGCCGAGACGATGCGCTTCGCCAACGTGCTGAAGGACCTCGGTGTGCAGCGCGGCGACCGGGTGAACATCTACCTGCCGATGATCCCCGAAGCAGCGGTGGCGATGCTCGCCTGCGCACGCATCGGCGCGGCCCACAGCGTGGTGTTCGGTGGCTTCAGCGCCAACTCGCTGCGCGACCGGATCAACGACGCCGAGGCCAAGGTGCTCATCACCGCCGACGGTGGCTACCGGCGCGGCGAGGTGTTCGCGCTGAAGCCAGTCGCCGACGAGGCACTCGACGAGACACCCTCGATCACCGACGTCGTCGTCGTGCGGCGCGGCGGCAACGAGGTGCCGATGCAGGACGGCCGCGACCACTGGTACCACGACCTGATGGCGGCCGCCGATGCCGAGTGCCCGGCCGAGCCGATGGATGCCGAGCAGCTGCTGTTCCTGCTCTACACCTCGGGCACGACCGGTAAGCCGAAGGGCATCATGCACACCTCGGGCGGCTACCTCACCCAGGTGGCGTTCACCCACAAGTACGTGTTCGACCTGCACGACGACGACGTCTACTGGTGCACCGCCGACGTCGGCTGGATCACCGGGCACAGCTACATCGTCTACGGGCCGCTGGCCAACGGCGCCACCCAGGTGATGTACGAAGGCGTGCCCAACTTCCCCGGCAACGACCGCTTCTGGGAGATCATCGAGAAGTACCGGGTGACGAAGTTCTACACCGCACCCACGGCCATCCGGACCTTCATGAAGTGGGGCACCCACGAACCTGCCAAGCACGATCTCAGCTCGCTGAAGGTGATCGGCAGCGTGGGCGAGCCGATCAACCCCGAGGCGTGGATGTGGTACCACGAGCACATCGGTGGCGGCCGCTGCCCGGTGGTCGACACCTGGTGGCAGACCGAGACCGGCGGGATGATGATCAGCCCGCTGCCCGGAGCCACCACCACCAAGCCCGGTTCGGCCACGTTCCCGCTACCGGGCGTCGGCGCCGAGCTGGTCGACGAGAACGGGGCACCGGTGAGCCGCGGTGGCGGGTACCTCACCCTCACGCAGCCCTGGCCGGGCATGTTGCGCGGCATCTGGGGCGACCCGGAGCGCTACCGCGACACGTACTGGAGCCGGTTCGACGGCCGCTACTTCGCCGGTGACGGCGCCAAGCTCGACGACGACGGCTACCTGTGGCTGCTCGGCCGGGTCGACGACGTGATGAACGTCTCCGGGCACCGCATCAGCACCACCGAGGTCGAGTCGGCGCTGGTGGCCCACCCGTCGGTGGCCGAGGCGGCCGTGGTGGGCGCCAACGACGCCACCACCGGCCAGGCGATCATCGCCTACGTGACGCTGCGCGGTGGGGCGACGGTCGACGAGCAGGACCTGCGCAACTTCGTCGGCACCGAGATCGGCGCCATCGCCAAGCCGAAGACGATCTACTTCACGCCCGACCTGCCGAAGACGCGCAGCGGCAAGATCATGCGCCGCCTGCTGCGCGATGTGGCCGAGGGCCGCAACCTGGGCGACACCACCACCCTCGCCGATGCGAGCGTGGTGAACGAGCTCCAGCGGCGGGCATCCGAGACGCCGAGTGAGGACTGACGGCGGGACCGAGCCGTTGGCCGGGCTCGGGCCCGCCCTCGACACGGTTGCCACGGTCGCCTGGCGCGACGGTGAGCTGCCGCCGGGTGCCACGGTGGTGGTCGACATCGATGGTGTGGTGGCCGACACCTCGGCCCGCCAGCATCTGCTCGATGGGCCCGGTGGCCGCCGCAACTGGGACGCCTTCTTCGCTGCTGCTGGCGGCGACCGGCCGCTGGTGGCCGTCCCGGCCCTGCTCGACGCGCTCGACGCCTCGCTGCGGGTGGTGCTCGTCTCGGGTCGGCCTGACTGGCTGGTCGACACCACGACCGAGTGGCTCGCCGCCCACCACGTGCGCTGGGACCTGCTCGTGGTGCGCCGCCCCGGCGACCGCATGCCTGCCGCCCGGTTCAAGACCCGCGTGGTGCGCAGCCTGGCAGCTGCCGGGTACTCGGTGCTGCTGGCCATCGACGACGACGCGGCGGTGGTCGAGGCCTACCGCCAGGTGGGCATCCCCACGCTGCACCCGGGCTCCGATCGCCCGCGGTGAGCGACGGGCGCGTTGGGCAGGTCAGTCGCGGAAGTTCTCGAACTGCAGCGGGATCTCGAAGTCCGAGCCCTTCAGCAGCGCGATCACTGCCTGCAGGTCGTCGCGCTTCTTGGCGGTCACGCGCACGGAATCGCCCTGGGTTTGGCTGCTCACACCCTTGGGACCCTTGTCCTTGATGGTGCGGTTGATCTCGCGAGCCTTGTCCGACGAGATGCCGACCTTGATGGTGACCACTTGGCGCACCGTGTTCTGCGTGGCCTCTTCGACCTTGCCGTAGTCGACGCCCTTCAGCGACACGCTGCGCTTCACCAAGCGCTCCTCGAGCACCAGGCGCAGGGCGGTGAGGCGATCCTCGCTGACGGTGCGCAAGGTGATGACCAGATCGTTCTGCTCGATCGAGGAGTTGGTGTTCTTGAAATCGAACCGGGTGGAGATCTCGCGCTGCGCCTGATCGACGGCGTTGCGCACCTCCTGGCGGTCGACTTCGGAGACGACGTCGAAGCTGGGCATGGCCCAGATCGTAGCCCTGCGGCATCGGTGTTGGCCGGGCCTGCACTGGCCCGGTAGCGTGCGTGATTGCACTGGGGTCGGTACCCAAGCGGCCAAAGGGAGCAGACTGTAAATCTGCCGGCACTGCCTACGTAGGTTCGAATCCTTCCCGGCCCACTGCACCAGCATCCCGGCGTGCCCGGTTCGTCGCAGACGACCGGAGCCGCCGGGTGCCGTGTCGGCGATCGCGCCGCAGCCCATGATCCTCATCGACGCCGCCCATCTCCGAGCAGTCCGTCCGGACCGACCGTTGTTCGAGGACGTGTCGCTCACCCTGGCCACCGGCGATCGCATCGGCGTGGTGGGCATCAACGGCTGCGGCAAGTCGACGCTGCTGCGGATGCTCGCCCGCGACCTCGAGGCCGAGCAGCTTCCTGGTCAACCGGCGGCGACGGTTCGGTGGGGGCGGGGAGTGCGCGTGGGGGTGCTCGGCCAGCGCCCGGTGCTGGTCGGCGCGACGGTGCGCGAGGCGGCGGGGGGCACCTGGCAGGCCGAGGCGATGCTCGACCGGCTGGGGATGGGAGGCCTGCTCGACGCGCGCTGCGCCGAGCTGTCGGGCGGCCAGGCCAAGCGGGTGGCCCTCGCCCGTCTGCTGGCGCTCGAGCACGACGCGCTCGTGCTCGACGAGCCGACCAACCACCTCGACCTCGATGCGATCGCCTACCTCGAGCAGTGGCTCACCGAGTTCCGTGGCGGGCTGGTGATGGTCACCCACGACCGGCACGTGCTCGACCGGGTGACCACCAAGGTGCTCGAGATCGACCGCGGCTCGGTGTACCTGCACGTACCTGCGGGGTGGCACGCGGGCTCCGGGTACGCCGCCTACCTGGCGGGCCGCGCCGAGCGCGAGGCGCAGGCCGAGGCCACCGAGCAGACCCGCCGCACCCTGGCCCGGGCCGAGCTCGCCTGGCTGCGGCGCGGGGCGCCGGCTCGGACCTCCAAGCCCAAGGCGCACATCGCTCGGGCCACGGCCATCGTCGAGGCGCGGCCACAGGCAGCCGCGCGCGAGGGTGAGCTGACCCTGGCCATGGGCTCGCAGCGCCTCGGCTCGAAAGGGATCGAGCTCCGCGACGTCACCTTTGCGTGGCCCGACGGTACGTCCGTGCTCACGCCGACCTCGCTGCTGCTCGAGCCGGGCGACCGGATCGGCATCGTCGGGTCGAACGGTGCGGGCAAGACCACGCTGCTCGAGCTCGTCGCCGGCCGGCTGCAGCCCTCGAGCGGTGTGGTCGAGCGCGGCGCCACCGTGGCGATCGGCTACTACGACCAACTCGGCCGCGACCTCGACCCGACGCAGCGGGTGCGCGAGGCCGTGGCCGGTGACAAGGGCGAGCCGTCGCTCGCCGACGTGGCCCTGATGCGACGTTTCTGGTTCGACGGCGACGCGCAGTTCGCCCCGATCGGCACGCTGAGCGGCGGCGAGCGGCGACGCCTGCAGCTGTTGCTGACCCTCGTCGCCCAGCCCAACGTGCTGCTGCTCGACGAGCCGACCAACGACCTCGACCTCGACACGTTGCGCGCCCTCGAGGACCTGCTCGACGATTGGCCGGGGATCGCGGTCGTGGTGAGCCACGACCGGGTGTTCCTCGACCGCACCGTGTCGACCCTGCTCGCGGTCGAGCGTCCGGGCCGAGTCCGCGAAGTCCGCGGCGGCGTCGGGGCTTGGCTGGCCGAGCGTGCGGCAGCTGCGACGGCGCCCTCGAAACCGACCGCTGGTGCATCGTCGAGTTCGTCGACGGCTCGCTCGTCGGAGCCGGGGCCGAGCGCTCCCATGCGCCGACCTGCCTCCGGGCGCAGCCCGTCGACGGTGCGGCGTCAGCTGGGTCAGGCCGAGCGGGCCATGACCGAGGCGTCCGGACGCCGCGACCAGGTTGCGGCAGCACTGACCACGGCGACCGACCACCGCGAGCTCGCCCGGCTCGGCGAGCAGTTGGCGCTCGCCCAAGCCGACCTCGACGCAGCCGAAGAACAGTGGCTCACGCTCGCGGCCGAGGCCGAGGCGCTCGGGCTCGACCTCGACAGCTGAACCGCCGGCCCCGGGCCGGGGTCTCAGCCAGCGCCTGGCAGCTGGCCGCGCCGTTCGGGAGCGACGCTCCTGCGACCCAGGTCGGCCCTGTCGCCCGCCGCCATGCCGCGGGCCAACGCGGCAGGCGACACTCGTGCCGGGGGTCGTCCGCGGCCGAGGTGCGGATAGCGGCGGTGGAGCTCGTCGTCGAGGCGTGCGCTGCGGTCGGCGAGCACCACGGCGACCGAGGCGGTGGCACCCGGTGTGGCCGCCTGGTCGGCAGTGGCTGCTGCTGCCGTGAGGGCTTCGTGCAGCCGCTCGGTGACCCGCGATGCGAACCCGGCGAGGAAGCCTCGGCGCCACTCGACCGTCGACAGCGACTGCGGCGTCGGCGCTGCGCTGACAGCGACCGTCGCCTGCAGCAGCAGGCTGGAGTAGAGCAGCTCCACCGCGTCGAGGTCGGACGGGAAGCCGAGCAGGTCGACGCGCCGGCCGCTGCTGCTCGCGGCATACACGGTGCGCACACCGAAGCCCTGAGCGATCCCGGCGAGCAGCGCCGTGCGAACGCCGACGTACGGGCTGCGTTCGAGGTGGATGGTCCGTAGCGCGGGTGCTTCGGCGCCGCTGGCGCGCGAAGCACCGACCATCGCTTCGGTGATGTGATGGGTGGCCATCAGCTCGAGTGCCTTGCGCGTGGCGGCCTCGGCTTCGGCGGGGAAGGGCGTTCGTTCCGCCCGATCGAGCAGCGCCCTGACCTTGCGGGCGATGTCGGTGTTGGTTGCCATGGGGTGTCACCCTCGCGCCGGGGTGTCGCAGCGTTCGTCGCCGCGCCCCGTGCGGCTCAGCTCAACAGCTCGATGAGGTCGCCGACGGTGTGGTGCGACTCGACGGGGTGGCGGAGCGCGACCGACGTGTCGATGCGGTACGTGTTCCTGCGCCCGACCCGTCGTCGCTCGACGATGCCCGCCTGTTCGAGGCTCTCGATGATCCCGAACACCGATCGCTCGGTGATGCCCACTCGTTCGGCGACGTCACGTAGGCGTGCGTCGGGATCGGCTGCCAGGCACAGCAGCACATGACCATGATTGGACAAGAACGTCCATCCAGCTCGCTCGGACATCGAACACCAATGCTAGTAGTCAGTTACCTATGTGAATGCAGTCCCGGGGTCGCCGTGCCGCTCGTGCAGCAGGCACTGCATGAGGGCGACGTCGAGCCACCGGTTGAACTTGCGCCCCGTCTCGCGCTCGATGCCGACGAGTCGGAAACCGCACCGGCTGTGCAGGGCGCGTGACGCGGTGCCGGACGCTTCGATCCGGGCGAACACTGCGTGGAACCCGCTGCGTTCGGCGATGTCGAGCAGCTCGTCGAGGAGCCGGGTGCCGATGCCCTCACCGCCGCGGTCGCGGCGCACGTACACCGAGTCCTCGACGCTGGTGCGGTAGGCGGCACGCTCGCGGTACGGCGACAGCGAGGCGAACCCCACGACCGCGGCCTCGTCGGTCGCCGGGTCGATCTCGTGGGTGTCGACCGCGACGATCACGCTGAACGCTCCCGAGCGGTCGGCCAGCCAGGCCTGCTGGTCCTCGAGCGAGCGCGGCACGAGGTCGAACGTGGCCGTGGTGGACAGCACCTCGTGGTTGTAGATCAGCCGGATGGCTTCGGCGTCGGCCAGCCGAGCGGCGCGCACGACGATGGTCTCGTGACGGGTCCCAGGAGCGGGCTCGTGGCCGGGTGAGGCGCTCGCAGCAACCACGTCGGTCGAGCGTACCCGAACCATCGCGGGCGCTCGTGCACTTGGACTGGTGGTTCCGGCTCCGACGCCGCTATCGTGTCACGCTGGCTTGCGGGTACCACCGCGCGCCTTCGCCCTCCTAGCTCAGTAGGTAGAGCAACGCCATGGTAAGGCGTAGGTCATCGGTTCGATTCCGATGGAGGGCTCGACCAGACGTGTCGGGTCGCGGGCCTCGCCCGTTCCCCGCCGCACGGCAAGCCCCTGGCGGCGTAGCTCAGATGGTCAGAGCATCCGGCTCATAATCGGAAGGTCACCGGTTCGATCCCGGTCGCCGCTACCAGAACCAGTTCCAGTCCACACTTACCAACAGGAGAGCGTCTCCCGATGAGCAAGGCCAAGTTCGAGCGTACGAAGCCGCATGTGAATATCGGCACGATGG
>JBBATY010000011.1:0-7666 GCA_040398525.1 Ilumatobacteraceae bacterium
TGAGCTACGGTGCAGCCCATGGCGCGACGGACGCAGGAGGAGCGGTCGACGGCCACGCAGGCAGCGCTGGTCGACGCGGCCATCGACCTGCTGGTGCGGCGGGGCTGGGCGGCCACCACCGCGGCCGAGGTGTGCGCCCAGGCCGGCGTCACCCGAGGTGCGCTGATGCACCACTACCCAAACCTCGGCGGGTTGCTCGCCTCGGCCCTCGACCGCCTGTACGACGACATGCTCGCCAAGGCGGGTGGACCGGCCGACACCGTGCGCGGCGCGATCGACACGGCGTGGACCGCCATCGGTGACCGTCGCTTCAAGGCCGTGATGGAGGCGTGGTGGGCGGCGGGCAACGACCCCGAGCTGGCCCGCCTGATCGGGCCCGTGGTGGCCCGGTTCGCTGCGTTGGTGTCGCCGCAGAACTCGTCGTCGGAGCGGTTCCGCGATCCGGCGGTGGCGACCTTCCTCCTCACCTCGCGTGAGGCGCTGCTGGGTCTGGCCATGGGTCGCGCCACATCGGGCGGGCGACCGCTCGGCCACGAGGCCGCGGTGCTCGCAGCAGTGCGCGAGCAGGCGGCCGCGCTCGACGCCGCCCATCTCGACCGACACGGAGCCCGTGCATGACTGCCATCGACTCGCCCGCAACCTCGTACACGGTGTGCACCATCTGTGACGCCGGCTGCCAGATGCGCGCCGTCGCCGACGAGGGCAAGGTGGTGAAGATCCTCCCGCACGACTCGCCGGCCCTCGCCCGCAACATCTGTTACAAGGGCACGGCTGCACCGCAGATCCACAACCACCCCGACCGGCTGCGCACCCCGTTGAAGCGGGTGGGCGCCCGCGGCGACGACCGGTGGGAAGAGATCTCGTACGCGCAGGCGATGGACGAGATCGCCGTGCGGCTGCGCGGTGTGGTCGACACGTACGGGCCCGAGGCGCTGGCCGTGTCGACGTCGGGCTGGAACACCCAGACCACACACGGGTTCGACCGCCGGTTCATGAACCTGCTCGGCTCGCCGAACTGGATCAGCGGTGTGTCGCTGTGCGCCGGCAACACCGCGGCGGTGAACCGCCTCACCTACGGCTGGTTCCCGTTCCCCGACCTGATGAACACGAACTGCATCGTGTTGTTCGGCCACAACCCGCGCAAGCACTCGTGGACGCCCATCTTCAACATGGTCGAAGCGGCCCGCGCGCGCGGCGCGACGGTGATCGTGCTCGACCCGCGGGTGTCCGAGCAGGCCGAACGTGCCGACGTGCACCTGCAGTTGCGGGCCGGCACCGATGCTGCGATGTGCCTCGGTTGGTTGAAGGTCATCATCGACGAAGGCCTCTACGACGCCGACTTCGTGCGCGACTGGTGTGTGGGGTTCGAAGGGTTGCGCGCCCGTGTCGACGAGTACCCCCTCGAGCGGGTCGAGCAGATCACCGGCGTCGACCGCGAGCTCATCGCCCGAGCGGCGCGGATGTACGCCACCGCCGACGGCGCCTGCATCCCGTGGACCCCGGTCACCGATCAGCAGGTCTCGTCGACCTCGGCCATCCGGCTGCACTCGATCCTGCGGGCCGTCACCGGGAACCTCGACGTGGTGGGCGGCGAGATGCTGAATGGCATCCATCCCGGCTGGCGCACCGAGGCCGACCTGCAGCTGCACGACGCGATCAGCCCTGCGCAGCGCGCCAAGCAGCTCGGCTACCACACGCACCCCGTGTACACGTACCGCACGGCCGAGATGCTGCGGCCGCACCTGAAGCGGGTGTGGGGGCGCGAGTGGGTCGACCAGGTGATGGGCTGCCACATGGCGAACCCCACCGAGGTGTTCCGGGCGATGGCCGACGGCGACCCGTACCCGGTCAAGGCGTTCTTCGCGCTGGGCAACAACGCGCTGCTGTCGTACCCGAACCAGCACCAGATCCACCGGGCGCTGATGAACCAGGACCTCATCGTCGCCCACGAGATCTTCATGACCCCCACGGCCATGCTGGCCGACTACGTGCTGCCGGGCGATGTGTTCACCGAGCGGCCGCACGTGGCCGACACCTGGGGGTGGGGCAACCGTCTGGTGCTGTCCGAGCAGGTGGCCGATGCCCCCGAGCAGGCGTCGTCGACATTCCGGTTCTGGACCGACCTCGGCCGGCGGATGGGCTTCGGCGAGCACTTCGCCTGGGACCACCTCGAGCAGGTGCTCGACCATCGGCTCGAGCCGTCGGGCCGCACCTACGCGTCGTTCGCCGCATCGACCCTGATGGAGCAGGCCCCGCCCGAGTACCGCAAGTACCGCAAGGTCGGGTTCGCCACGCCCACGGGCAAGGTCGAGCTGGCGTCGTCGATCCTGGGCGAGCTCGGGTTCGACCCGCTGCCCTACCACCGCGAGGCGCCGGCACCGAGCGCGGACTACCCGTACCGGGTGTTCACCGGCGTGCGCGAGGACCCGTTCTTCCAGACCGGCCAGCGCAACATCGCCGTGCTGCGTCGACGTTCGCCGTCGCCGAAGCTGTTCGTGCACCCCCACGACGCCGCCCGCGACGGGCTGGTCGAGGGCAGCTGGGCGCGGCTCGAGACGGCCACCGGAGCAGTGGTGGCGAAGGTGTCGCTGCAGCCGAACATGCTGCGCGGGCACGTGCGCGTGCCGCACGGCTGGTGGTACCCTGAGACCCGTGGCGACCTGACGCTCGCCGGCGCGTTCGTGTCGAGCGACGCCGTGCTGTGCGCCGACGACGACGAGCTCCTCGACGCCGAGCAAGGCATCCCGCACTTCAAGGGCTTCGCCGGACGAGTGGTGCCCTGCGACCCGCCGGCCGGCATGGCCGCCATCACGTTGGAGGGCTGAGCGCGATGACCAAGCGTTCCGAGCTCGAGCACCGCAAGCGCGAGCTGCAGGCCGCCGCCTTCGCCAAGGTGGCCAACCGGGCCCTGTCGCGCAAGACCACGGGGCTCGACCGCGTGGCCAAGCGGGTGATCACCAAGCAGATGGGCGCCCCCACCCCCGACCCCGAGCTCGACCACCCGTCGCCCTAGGCAGCGGGCACGCTGGTCGCCCCCACTAGCCTGTCGGGCGGACGGATCACGATCCATCCCCGCCGGGTTAGCTCAGTTGGCAGAGCACTTGACTTGTAATCATGAGGTCGTGGGTTCGATTCCCACACCCGGCTCCACCGGCCACGCGGCGAACCCGCCCGGGTCACATCCGCAGCAGCTCGCGCACCCGGGCCAGCAGCACCTCGAGCGCCGGCTCGTTGCGGCCACCCTGCGGGAAGATCACATCGGCATGGCGCTTGCTCGGTTCGACGAACTGCTCGTGGCTCGGTCGCACCGTGGTGAGGTACTGGTCGATGATGCTCGCCGTCGTCCGGCCCCGCTCGAGCACATCGCGCTCGAGACGGCGGATCAGGCGCAGGTCGGCATCGGTGTCGACGTACACCTTCAGGTCGAAGCGGTCGCGGAGCTGCGGGTCGTAGAGCACGAGGATGCCTTCGACCACCACGATCCGCGCCGGGTGCACCATGCGCGCCTCGCCACTGCGGGTGTGGTTGGCGTAGTCGTAGACCGGCACCGGCACGCTGGCCCCGGCACACAGCGCAGCGAGGTGGTCGTTGAGCAGCCGCCAGTCGAACGCGTCGGGGTGGTCGTAGTTCGCAGCGGCCCGCTCGTGCATCGGCTGGTGGTCGCGGGCGATGTAGTACGAGTCGAGCTCGATGATCGCCAGGTGCTCGGCGCCGGCCAGCTCGGAGAGGCGCTCGCTCACCGTCGTCTTGCCCGAGCAGGTGCCCCCGGCGACCCCGATCAGGAACGGTCGGACGGGTGCAACGGGGGGCATCGCGGCTGGTCCATCGGTCACGGCGGCGACGCTACCGGACCCTCCCGACCTGCTCATTCTCGAGGGTGCTTGAGTCGCGGGGTCCCGACCGGCAAGGCTGGGGGAGTGACGTCTGAGATGGCCGCCCCCGAACTCTCCGAACGCGAGCGCGCGATCATCGACTTCGAAGCCGAGTGGTGGATGCACGACGAGTCCCGTGACGTGCTGCTGAGGGCGCGGTTCGCCTGCTCGCCCGACGAGTACTATCAGGAGCTCAACGACCTGCTCGACCATCCGTCAGCACTGTCCTACGACCCACTCGTGGTCCGCCGGCTGCGCCGGCAGCGCGAGCGCCGTCGCCGGGCACGGCTCGACGGGTCGGGCGGCGAGCGCACCGGCGAACAGGAGGCCTGACACCGATGAGCAGCGAACAGCCACTCAACGAGCGCGAATCGGGCGGCTCGGGAGCATCGCCGGTCGGGTCGACCGCGGCCATCATCATCGCCGTGCTCGCTGTCGTGGGCGGGTTCTTGATCCTGCGCTCGTTGCGCGACGACAGCGGCACGGCTACCACGGAGACCACCACGACCACCACGGCAGTCGTGGCGACCACAGCAGCTCCCACCACTGCTCCCCCGACCACCCTCCCGGTGGTGAAGGAGGGCGCCACCGTGGTGGTGGCGAACGCCTCGGGTGTGAACGGCGCAGCCGGTCAGCTCACCACGGCACTCGAGGGCGACGGCTACACGATGGCCAAGGCCACCAACGCCACGGCCAAGACCGAGGTCACCACGGTGCACTACAACCCGGCCAACCCCAACGCGCTGGCCGTTGCCACCACGCTGGCCGCCACGCTCGGCGGGGCCGCGGTGTCGGAGGTGCCGTCGGTTGCGCCGATCGAGGGCGGGGCGCTGCCCACCGGTGTCGACGTGCTGGTGATGCTGGGCGCCGACAAGGCCGGCAAGACGCTCGCCGAGATGGGCTCCCCGGCAACCACCGTCGACCCGGCGTCCGGCACCACCACCTCGACGACCATCGTCTGACGTCGCCGGCCGCGGGCCGGTTCAGCGCAGCGTGGCAGCCAGTTCGGTGACGAGCGGCCCAGCCGCGTGCTCGATGCACCACAGCGGTTCGGCGAGCGCGCGCTCGAGGCCGAACAACTGGGCCAGCACGGCGTGCGGGATGCGGTCGACCACGGCCGGGTCGGCGTCGCCGACGACGGCCCCCACCGGCTTACCGAGCTCGTCGGCCATCTGCTGCACGCGGCCCACCACCTTGCCGGCGAAGCTCTGCGTGTCGAGGAAGCCCTCACCTGTCACCACCAGATCGGCTGCAGCGACCGTGTCGTGCAGGTCGATCTCGTCGGCTACCAGGTCGAAGCCGGGCACCAACCGGCCGCCAAGGGCGGCCAGCCCGCCGGCCAGGCCGCCGGCCGCGCCGGCACCTTCGATGGTGCTCACGTCGACGCCGAACTCCTCGCGGTAGATCTGCGCGGTGCGCTCGAGGCGGCCGGCGAGCATCTTCACCATGCTCGGTGTGGCGCCTTTCTGCGGGCCGAACACTGGCGCTGCATCGACGAACAGCGTCGTGACGTCGCAGGCCACCAGCAGCTGCACCCCGCGCAGTCGGCCTGGCGCATGGATGGCGCGCACCGCACCCAAGCCACCGTCGGTGGTGGCCGAACCGCCGAGGCACACGATGATCTTCTTCGCTCCGAGGTCGAGCGCCTGGTCGATCAGCTCGCCGGTGCCCACCGTCGAGGCTGCCATGGCGTCGTTGCGCTCGCGGCCGCCCACCAGCTGCAGGCCCGAGGCGCGAGCCATCTCGATGATCGCCGTGCCGCGGTGGAACCGCCACTCGGCCTCGACCGGGTCGCCCAGCGGTCCGGTCACCGTGCTGGTCCGGTTGGCCCCGCCGAGCGCCTCGAGCGTGCCCTCACCGCCGTCGGCGACGGGCACCTCCACGCAGTCGTGGCCGAGCTCCCAGCAGGCGTGGCCGATCGCGGCGGCCACCTCGGCAGCGGTTGCCGTCCCTCGGAACTTGTCGACAGCTGCCACCACACGCACGGTCGAGAGCATACGGTGTCGGCCATGGCGACTGGTCTGGAGTGGGGTCGGCTCGGTGTGGCCGAACAGGCGGCGATGGTGGCTCGCGGCGAGGTGGGCCGCCGTGAGCTGGTGCAGGCGGCGATCGACGCAGCCGAACGGCTCGACCCGCACCTCAATGCGATCATCCACCGGCGCTTCGAACGCGCCCTCGCCGAGGCCGACGCAGCGACGGGCCCCTACGCCGGTGTGCCGATCGTGATGAAGGACCTCGGCGGCACGATCGCCGGCGAACCGCACCACATGGGTGTGCGCGCCCTGCGCGACCTCGACCACCGCGCCGCCGCGGACTCGGCGACCTACCGCCGCCTGCGCGGTGCCGGCTTCGTGGCGATCGGTCGCACCAACACCCCGGAGTGGGGGTGCACGATCACCACCGAGCCGCTCGCCTACGGGCCGTCACACAACCCGTGGGACCTCGGCCATTCGACGGGTGGGTCCTCGGGTGGCTCGGCCGCAGCCGTGGCCTCCGGCATCGTCGCCGTGGGGCACGCGAGCGACGGTGGTGGATCGATCCGCATCCCTGCCAGCGAGTGCGGCCTGGTGGGCCTGAAGCCGGCGCGCGGTCGCGTGTCGGGCGCACCCGAAGTGGGTGAGAGCTGGATGGGGGCCACCACCGAAGGTGCGGTCACCACCAGCGTGCGCGATGCGGCGATGGTGCTCGACGTGCTCGCCGGCTACGAGCCGGGCGACCCCTACATGGCGCCACCGTTCGCCCGTCCGCTTGCCGACGAGGTGGGCGCCGACCCGGGTGTGCTGCGCATCGGCGTGCTCGACACCCCGCCGCTGCCGGGCGCCACCCGCCACCCCGACTGTGTGGCGGCCGTGGCCACCACGGTGCGGCTGCTCGAGCTGCTCGGCCACCGTGTGGAGGCGTCGTTCCCCACGGCCATCGGTGCCCCGACGTTCCGTCGCAACTACACGACGATCATCGCCGCGTGGACCGCCAACGATCTCGCCGCGCTCGAGCAGCTGCTCGGCCGCGCCGCCACCGCCGACGACGTCGAGCCCGACAACCTGGCCCTCGCCGAGATCGGCCGGCAGGTGACGGCGCAGCAGTACGTCGAGGCGCAGCTGGCCGTGCACCGCTGGTGCCGCGAGGTGATCGACTGGTGGCTGCCGGCCGACGGCTCGCCCGGCTTCGACCTGCTCGTCACCCCCACGCTGGCGGCACCGCCTCCACCGATCGGCTACCTCGCTGCACCCGGCGCCGGTGGTCGCCTGCGCGAGCTGTTGCAGTACACGGCGCAGTTCAACGTCACCGGCCAGCCCGCGGTCAGCCTGCCGATGCACTGGACCCCTGAGGGCCTGCCCGTCGGCGTGCAGCTCGTGGCCGCCCCCTGGCGCGAGGACGTGCTGGTCCGTGTGGCCAGCCAGCTCGAGCAGCTTGCGCCGTGGTCCGGGCGCATCCCCCCGGTGCATGCGTCGCGCGGTGACGCGGTCCGTGCGTCGCAAACCTGACCCGGTCGGTAGGCTTTCGCCATGGCCGTGACCG
This sequence comes from Ilumatobacteraceae bacterium, assembly GCA_040398525.1. GTDB lineage: Bacteria > Actinomycetota > Acidimicrobiia > Acidimicrobiales > Ilumatobacteraceae > VFMC01. The sequence goes on from JBBATY010000011.1 coordinate 7,392, forward strand.
TTCGCATCCCCACCACCATGCGCCCCCTGTCGGGCGGCGCGTCGACCGTGCAGGTCGAGGGCGCCACGTTGCGCGACGTGCTGCAGGCGCTCGATGCTGCCCATCCGGGCTTCGGTGAGCGGTTGTTCGACGACAGCGGCGCCCTGCGCAAGTTCGTCAACGTGTTCGTCGCCGACGACGATGTGCGCTACCTCGACGGTCTGGGCACGCCGGTGCCCGACGGCGAGACCGTCAGCATCATCCCGGCCGTCGCCGGCGGCTGAGCTTGCTCGTCG
>JBBATY010000011.1:7766-21128 GCA_040398525.1 Ilumatobacteraceae bacterium
CGGCGAGACCGTCAGCATCATCCCGGCCGTCGCCGGCGGCTGAGCTTGCTCGTCGGCCTGGGCCTCGTCGAGGCCTGAGTCCCGGCCCTGCGTTGCGCCTGTGCCCGACTCACTCCTGCTGCGCCCCCCTTGGTCAGAATCGAAGCGGTTTGATCAGGCTCCGGCCGAACGTCTGCGCGCACCGCGTCGACCGATTCTGAACAAGTGGGGCTGGGCACACGGGGCCCTGCTCGCTCCTCGGGGTCGGCCGCGGCTCCGCCGGCGTGCCGGCCCGGTGCTACTCCGTCGGTTCGGGCGGGGCGGGCGAGGGCGGCGGCAGGTCGGTGATCCCGCCGGGGTCGCCCGTCGCGGTCGCCTCGATGGCCGCGGGCGGCGGCAGCGGCGGCTTGGGGATGTCGCCGTCGAAGCCGACGGTCTGCGACTCGTGGGCCGTCAGCGCCTTGGCGTGGTACGCCTCGAGCGCGTCGCGGTTGGCCGGGTCGTGGTACCAGGTGCCGTCGACGATCACGCCCTGGGTGCCCCGGTAGATGGCGTCGACGTCGTCGCCGAGGATCGTGTTGCGAGTGACCAGCGCGTGCGCGATCGCCAGCACGAACCAGCGGTTGTCGCGGATCAGCTGCGCGGCGAACTCGTAGCGCTCGCGCAGCTTGTCCTCGACCCGTGCGTCGAGCGAGTTGGCGGTCTCGGTGCCGTAGCCCTGCCACTCGAGCGGCGACGACAGCGTGTCGCCCATCGCCGCCCGACGCATCATGTGCGTGGCCAGCGCGGTGGCGGCACGCAGGTCGCCACCCACCCCCATCGAGTTGTCGCCGCCGAAGAACTCGCGCTCGGTGGGCAACGACACGATCGAGCACACCAGGTCGACGTCGGCGTCCATCCGCCAGTCGAACTTGCGGTCCTCGCGCGGGATCCAGCTGACGAAGCCGCCCACCGGGCCGCGTTGCTCGATGGTGGCGATGTCGATCATGTCGCGGGCGCGCAACAGGTAGGTGGTCACGGCGTGGCCGGCCTCGTGGATGGCGGTCTCCCAGCGCTCGAGCTCGGTGCTCGCCGCGCCGTCGGACAGGCCGTGCACCTTGAACGTGCGGGCCTCGAGCACATCCGCGAACGTGACGAAGTCGCGCCCGGCGCGGGTGGCCACGATCAGCGCCTCGTTCACCATGTCCTTGATGAGCGCACCGCTGCCGCTCGGCGTGCGGATCGCGAGCTGCTTCACCTGCTCGTCGGTCACCTGGTGGCGGATCTTGTTCAGGTAGCCGTCGAAGGTGCGGATGCGGCCCTCGAGGTTGGGGTAGCCGACGTGGTACTTGCGGTCGATGCGGCCGGGCCGCAGCAGGGCGGCGTCGAGCGATTCGGGCATGTTCGTGGCGAACATGATGAGCATCCGGTACTTCGGCGGCTGCTTGGGCTGGATGTTCAGGAACTGGCGGAGGCGGCGGGTCAGGAAGCCGCGGGGCTTCTTCAGGCCCGACATCTCGGTGAGGATGCGCTGCAGCGACCCGTCGAAGCCGCCCATGCCGCGGCCACCCGGCATCATCAGGCGGAAGATGCCGCCGCGCCGTTCGGCGACGGCCTCGGCCTCGGTGCCGCGGCCGGCGAGCAGCTCTTCGGCGAGCACACCCTGTGCGTTCGACGACAGGTGGTGCACGCCGTTGCACGAGTGGAAGCCGAGCCGCTCGGCCTGGCGGGTGACGAAGTCGCGTGAGGTCATCCCGCGGTTGCCCAGTGTGTCGGCCTCGTCGAAGAAGGCGATCACGCCGCCGTAGCGCAACGCCAGCTTGCGGAGCCGACGGAACAGCAGGAACACCTTCAGCACGCCGATGCCGAAGAACATGTTGACGAACGCGCCCGGCTCGATGAACACGAACGGCTTGCCGGTCTCGCCGGCGACGGCCTCGGCCATCAGCGTCTTGCCGGTGCCGGGAGGTCCGTAGAGCAGGATGCCGCCCGGCACGTGGCCGCCCTTGGACTCGATCACCTCCGGGTTGTCGAGGAACATCACGTTCTCCTGCACCCGGGCCAGCACCTTGTCCTGGCCGTAGACGTCGGTGAAGCGGGTCGTGATGTCCTGCGGCATGAAGGTCTCGATGCCGCCGCGCGACAGCAGGTAGAAGATGCCGACGAACTGCACCATGCCGAACAGCAGGCCGAAGAACAGCTGGAAGAAGAACGGCAGCCCGTTCGCGCCGAACGGCTCGTAGAGCAGCCGGTAGGGCGCCTCGGCGATGGCCGAGAGGAAGCTGACCCCCCAGATCTTCGAGAACAGCCAGATGAACAGGCTGCCCCACACGAGGGTGCGCACCAGGCGGCCCATGCGGAAGCGCAGCCACGGGTTGCGCCGGTCCCAGAAGCGGTTCCACCCACCCCAGATGCGGTGCGTCCAGAACCCGTGGTAGCGGGCCGAGCGCTCGCTGATCAGGTTGTGGATCTGGCGCAGCAGTTCGAGGCCGGCCAGGACGAAGATCCACCACATCGAGTCGCGCCGCATGCGGAACGCGTCGCCCCACGTCATCACGCCCTCGTTCTGGCTGTGCAACAGGGCGACGGAGTACAAGAAGACGACGGCGAGGAGGATGAACACCTTCACCCGGTCGAAGAACATCAGCTTGCGGCGGGTCTTCGGTTGACGTGCGTCGGGCAGCGCCTCGTGGATCGTGATCACGTCGGTGGGGACGATCGGCGCGTTCACGGGTTGATCCTCCAGGAGTCGAGCACGTCGAAGATCTCGTCGTAGTGCTGTTCGAAGCACTCCTCGGTGCAGAACAGGTCGAGCAGGTAGAGCCGTTCACCGGCGGGGTCGACGAACACCCCGCGGGCCTGGCTCACCCACGGGTCGTCGGCGGTCTCGCGCCGGTCGAACATGATGATCGAGCCGCTGATGCCGCGCTCGGTCTGCATCGGCTGGCTGACGTTGAGCCGCCAGTTCTCGGCCTCGTCCTCGGGCGGCGCCGCCGGGTCGAAGTCGAAGCCGAACGAGCGCATCGAAGCGATCGACACGCTCTCGGCGAGCTCCTGCGAGCGGATCGCGAACACCTGCGCGGTGCCGACAGGCTCGTCGCGCTCGCTGTCCTCGACGTGGCGCGGATCGGCATCGGCCGAGCCGTCGAGCACCCACACCTGGACCGGTTGGACCGCCGAGTTGGTGAGCTGGTCCTCGTCGTAGAACACGTCGGTGCGGTCGAACACGCTCCACGAGTACGGCACCCGGACGTACACCTTCTCGGTGTCGTTGCGCGCGTAGCGGTACTGCGGGTCGCCGCAGGCAGCGAGCACCGCTGCCACGACGCCCAACGCCACGATGCCGTGCCCCCGCCCCATGAAGTGCACATCGTTGCAGATCAGCAGGGGTGCGTGCCTGCCCGGATGACTCGTCCGACCTGTGTCACCCGGCGGCTGCGTCGGCGGCGTCGGTTCGGGGATGATGGAGGTCATGGCCGAACCCGACCCGAGCGTCGCCGCTGCGCCGCCCCCGCCCGATCTCGATGCCGACGGGCGGCCGGCAGCGGTCGCCCCGGTGGTCGGCCTCGACGCTGCGCGCCGGCGGCGCTGGCTCGGCCCGGCTGCCGCAGTGCTCACGGCCGCCGCTGCGGTGGTGGGCCTGGTGCTCGTGGTGAGCCGCGACACCCCGTCGACGGTGCCGGCCACCGACGTCACCCTGCCCGCCGCCACCACCACGATCGCGCCGGAGAGCACTGTCACCACCGTGATCGACACCACGGTGCCCGATGCATCCACCACCACGATCGCGCCCGACACCACCGCCGTGCCCCAGTCGACGGTGACGACCATGGTGGTGCCCGCCGTCGAGGCCGCGGTGGTGACCGCCGGCCCGGACGGCGTGTGGGTGATCGGCGGCGACGGCACGAAGGTGCAGTGGTGGAACCAACCGGCCGCGTTCGCCGTCGCTGCGCCCGACGGGTCGGTGATCGTCCAGATCCATCAGCGCGGCGACATCTGCACGCTCGACGGCACCTGCACGCCCGCCGACACCACGCCGCTGCGACTCGTCGGTCCGAACACCTACGCGTTGGCACTGTCGGAGGGCCTCCCCGGTGGATGGATGCGCCTGCACGACGTCGCCGGTCTGGTCGACGGCCGGGTGATGGCGCTCGTCGAATGGCAGACCACCGTCGACGAGGGCCTGTACACCGAACCGGGTCGGCTCTACGCCGTCGATGTGCAGACCGGCGCGGTGACCACAGTCAGCGAGGCGTTCGGCGGCTGGGAGGAGGGCTCGAGCCGGCTCCACCTGGCCGAGAACGGCCTCGTGGTGGGCGAGTACTCGTCGAGCATCACCCGTTCGCTGTTCTCCGCCGTCGTGCCGGGCGGCGCCCCGCTCGTCACCGAGCCGCTCTCGGCGTCTGCCGTCGGCCTCGAGCCTTTCTACGACGACTGCGCCGACTGTCCGCAGCTCTATGCGATCGATGGCACCGGCACCGTGCTCGTCTGGATCCACGGCGACGATCTGGTGGTCCGCTCACTCGCGACGTCCACCGAGCGCAGGGTGCCCCTCGACGGTCGCGGCGACGGGGCCAGCGACATCGATATCGAACTGCAGGCCGAGGGCGACCTCGGCGGCCCGCTGCTGGTGGTCGTCGAGCATCGTTGGTCGTACAGCGAGCGACCGGCCGTGGTGCTGGTCATCGGTGACGAGGGTGTGGCCGAGTGGGATGTCGGCGCCCCCGACCGGGCCAGTCTCTGAGCTGTCGCTCGTCGACGCCCACACGCGACGAGGCCCCGGCGTTTCCGCCGGGGCCTCGTGCAGTTCGATCCTGATCGGACGCAGTGCGTCGATCAGAAGTCTTCCATGCCACCGCCGTGGCTGTGGCCGGCGGCCTCTTCGGGCTTGTCGGCCACCACGGCCTCGGTGGTGAGGAACAGCGCCGCGATCGAGGCTGCGTTCTGCAGCGCCGAGCGGGTCACCTTGGCGGCGTCGATGACACCGATCTTCACCAGGTCCTCGTACTCGCCGGTGGCGGCGTTGAGGCCCTCGGCGCCCGACATGCTCTTCACCTTCTGCACGACGACGCCGCCTTCCATGCCGGCGTTCTCGGCGATCTGCTTCAGCGGCGACTCGAGGCTCTTGGCCACCATGCGGGCGCCCGTGGCCTCGTCGCCCGACAGGGCCTCGGCAGCGGCGAACGCAGCGGCCTGGGCACGCAGCAGGGCCACGCCACCGCCGGGCACGACACCTTCTTCGATGGCGGCCTTGGTGGTGCTGACGGCGTCCTCGATGCGGTGCTTCTTCTCCTTCAGCTCCACCTCGGTGGCGGCGCCGACCTTCAGCACGGCAACGCCGCCGCTGAGCTTGGCGAGGCGCTCCTGGAGCTTCTCGCGGTCGTAGTCGGAGTCGGTGTTGTCGATCTCGGCCTTGATCTGGTTGATGCGGCCCTTGATGTCGTTCTCGTCGCCCGCACCCTCGATGATGGTGGTCTCGTCCTTGGTGATGAGCACGCGCTTGGCGGTGCCCAGCAGGTCGAGCGTGGCGGTGTCGAGCTTCAGGCCGACCTCTTCGCTGATGACCGTGCCACCGGTGAGGATGGCCATGTCCTGCAGCATCGCCTTGCGGCGCTCGCCGAAGCCGGGGGCCTTCACGGCGGCGCTCTTGAAGGTGCCGCGGATCTTGTTCACCACGAGGGTGGCCAGGGCCTCGCCCTCGATGTCCTCGGCGATGATGACGAGCGGACGGCCGCTCTGCATGACCTTCTCGAGCACGGGCAGCATGTCGCGGACCGACGAGATCTTCGACGACACGAACAGGATGTACGCGTTGTCGAGGCTGGCCTCCATCCGCTCCGGGTCGGTGACGAAGTACGGCGAGATGTAGCCCTTGTCGAAGCGCATGCCCTCGACGAGGTCCATCTCCATGCCGAAGGTCTGGCTCTCCTCGACGGTGATGACACCGTCCTTGCCCACCTTGTCGATGGCCTCGGAGATCATCTGGCCGATCTCGGTGTCGGCGGCCGAGATGCTGGCGACCTGGGCGATCTGGTCCTTGGAGTCGACCTCCTTGGCCAGGGCCTTGATGCTGTCGACAGCGGCAGCCACGGCGGCCTCGATGCCCTTCTTCAGGCTCATCGGGTTGGCGCCGGCGGCCACGTTGCGCAGGCCCTCGCGGACCATCGTCCACGCGAGCACCGTTGCGGTGGTGGTGCCGTCACCGGCCACGTCGTCGGTCTTCTTGGCGACTTCTTTCACCAGCTCGGCGCCGATGCGCTCGAACGGGTCCTCGAGGTCGATCTCCTTGGCGATGGAGACGCCGTCGTTGGTGATCGTGGGTGCGCCCCACTTCTTGTCGAGCACGACGTTGCGGCCCTTGGGCCCGAGCGTGACGCGCACGGCGTCGGCGAGCTTGTTCATGCCCGCTTCGAGCGAGCGACGAGCTTGCTCGTCGAATGCAATGGTCTTCGACATGGATTCCTCCGCGTTGAGGGACAGTTGGTGCTAACTGCAGGGGATTCGCACTCTCGGTGCGAGACTGCTAGCACTCTACGGCGACGAGTGCTAACGAGCAACCCGCGAACGGCCGGTGGCCACCGGGACCTGTTCGAGCACCACGGTGGTGAAGGTCTCGGTGGCCGACAGCTCGCGCAGCCGCGAGAGCAGCGAGTTCAGCCCGGCGGTGCCGTTGCATGCGACGTGGAGCTGGAAGTCGGTCCGGCCCGTGAGGTACGCCATCCAGACCACCTCGGGCAACTGCGCGGCACCCTCCTGGAACCGGGCGGCGTCGGCGACGCGCACGTCGACCACGGCCTCGAGGGTGCGGCCGAGCCGGGCCTGGTCGAGCTCGATGGTGAAGCGACGGATCACGCCGAGGCGTCGCAGGCGGCGCACCCGGTCGGCTGCCGCATTGGGCGACAGGTGCACCCGGGCGCCCAGCTCGGTCCAGCCGATCCGAGCGTCATCGGCCAGCACGCCGAGGATTTCACGGTCGATATCGTCGAGGAGTTCGGAATCCGCAGCCATGGAACCAGTCTGCCACCGGATTCCGCCGACAACGCGGTGTGGTCGTCCGCACACTGATCGCATGACCCATGTCGAGCTGATCTCCACCGTCACCCGGGCCGTGCGCGCCCGCGGCGCCGCAACGGCACTGGCCGAGCTGCGTACCTCCCGACCGGCGTTCACCCCGGCCGGCTACCACGACACTGCCGCCGTGTTCACCGTGTGGGCCGTCGAGCGCCTCGTGGCCGCCGGCCTCGCCGACCGGCAGATCCTGTGGCACCCGCTCACCGATGTGCGCTCGATGCTCGCGTGGTGGGACGAGGCCACGCTCACCTCGGACGCGGCCCGTCACGGGTTCGTGCCGAGCACCCGCGCCGTGCTGGGCGACCCACTGCCGGGCGAGCCGGCCGAGCTGGCCCCGGCAGCCTGATCGCCCGCCGCCACCGGCCCGACACAGGTCACGCCCATCCGGCCCGTAGATGCCGGGTCGAGCCTCCTAGCCTGCGGGTATGCAAGGAACAGCGCTACGCGTCACCGTCGTCGGAGGCGGTGTGTCCGGGTTGAGCTCGGCGCTCGCCCTCGCCCGTCAGGGCCACGAGGTCACCGTCGTCGAACGCGACGACACCCCGATGCCGGCCAGCGCCGACGAGGCCTTCGAGTGGGACCGTCGTGGTGCCCCCCAGGTCCGCCACAGCCACGCCTTCCTCGCCCGGCTGCGCAACCTGCTGCGCGACCGCTACCCGGACGTGTACTCGACGCTGCTCGCCGAGGGTGCCACCGAGATGCGCTTCGGCGACGACCTGCCGCCCACCCTGGTCGGCTTCGAGCCCGAGCCCACCGATGCCGACCTGGTGATGCTCGCCTGTCGGCGCACCACCTTCGAGTGGGTCCTGCGGCGCTTCGCCCTGGCCGAGGGTCGGGTGACGTTCCGCACCGGTACCGGCGTGGCGGGCCTGGTGGCCGAGCCGCTCCACGGCGTCCCGCACGTCACCGGCGTGCGCCTGGCCGACGACACCGTCATCACGAGCGACCTCGTGGTGGCCGCATCCGGCCGGCGCAGCACCCTGCCGGACTGGCTCGCCGAGGTCGGCACCCGCACCGTGCCCGAAGAGGTCGAGGACACCGGCATCGTCTACTACTCGCGCTGGTACCGCCTGCGCGACGGCGAGGAGTACCCGCCGCGCAGTGGCCCGATCGGTGGCGACCTCGGCTACCTCAAGTACGGCGTGTTCGTCGGCGACAACCGCACGTTCTCGCTCACCTTGGCCACCCCGGTCGACGACGACGAGCTGCGCAAGCTGCTCGCCGACCCCGAGGTGTTCGACGCAGTCGGGCGCGAGCTGGTCGCCACGTCGCCCTACCTCGACGGCCGCGCCGAGCCGATCACCCCGCAGGTGCATGTGATGGCCGGCCTGCTCAACCGGTGGCGCGATTACGTCGTCGACGGCGAGCCGGTGGTCACCGGCCTGGTGGCCGTCGGCGACTCGGTGCTGTGCACCAACCCGCTCTACGGCCGCGGCTGCAGCACCGCCTTCTGGGGCGCCAACCTGCTGGCCGACGCCGTGGCCGCCTGCGACGGCGATCTGCGCGACATCGCCCTGGCCTACGACGCATCGCTACGGGCCGAGATCCACCCGTGGTATCGCAGCGGTGTCGAGCAGGACGCCGAAGCCCGCCGAGTGGCCGCCGCCCACCTCGCCGGCGTCGACCCGGACGGCGACACGTCCGACCCGCGCACGTTCATGCGTGCCGTGTTCCGCGACGGCCTGCTGCCCGCGATGCGCACCGATGCCGTGGTGATGCGCGCCTTCTTCCGCAGCTTCAACCTGCTCACCGCCCCCGACGCGCTGGCGAAGGACGCCGACGTGGGCGCCCGGGTGTTCGCCGTGTGGCAGGACCGCGAGAACCGGCCGCCCGAGCCGCGCCTCGGCCCGGCCAACCGCTCCGACCTGCTCGCGCTCATCGCCGCCTGAGCCGGTACCGTTCCGGCGTGGCTGCACGGCGCCGGAGCGACACCATCCTCGTCACGACCGTCGATCGCGACGGGTCGCGTCGACACCCCGACGAGCTGATCGTCGAAGAGCCGATGACCATCCAGCTCGACGGTGCGGTGGTGGCCACCACGATGCGCACCCCGGGCCACGACTACGAGCTCGCCGCCGGGTTCTGCTTCACCGACGGCCTGCTCGCCGGTGCGCCGGTCATCGGTGTGCGCTACTGCGCCGACGGGTCGGCCGCAGCATCGCAGTTCAACGTCGTCACGGTCGAGACCGGGGGGCGGGCGCCCACGCCCACGCCGCGCCTCGGCAACACCACCTCCAGCTGCGGCCTGTGCGGCAGCGAGGCGATCGACCAGCTGTGCGACCGCCTGTCCACGTTGCCCGACACACCGCCGATCGACCTCGCCGTGCTGGCCTCGATCCCCGAGCGGGTGCTCGGCACCCAGGGCCTGTTCAGCGCCACCGGTGCCGTGCACGCCGCCGCGGCGTTCGACGCAACGGGCGAGGTGCTGCTGACGCGCGAAGACGTCGGCCGGCACAACGCGGTCGACAAGGTGGTGGGGCGGATGCTGCTCGACGGGCAGCTGCCGGCTACCGGGCTCGGGCTGTTCGTCAGCGGCCGGGCCAGCTTCGAGCTGGTGCAGAAGGCATGGGCGGCCGGGTTCTCGGTGCTCGTGGCGGTCAGCGCGCCCACGTCGCTCGCCGTGGCCACGGCCCGCCGCGCCGAGTTGCGCCTCGCGGGCTTCGTCCGCCAGGGGCGGCTCAACGTGTACAGCCCCGAGCGGATCAGCGACGATCCGCGTTGGGGCTCGCTCGGGCCCGAGGCCACCGTCTCGCCGTAGGCTGGGCGCCATGAGCGACACGGCCGCCCCCGCCCATCCGCACACTGCTCCCGCCGCCGAGCACCCGGCACCGGCGTCGGCACCTGCGGCCCAGCCCGGCACCGAGCCGAGCGTCGGACTGGCTGTGCTCCACCTGTTCTGCAAGCCCACGGCACTGTTCGACGGCGAGGCGCTCGTCGCCGCCGTCGAGGCCGCTCGTGCGGCGGGCTGCCAGGTGGCGACGATGTCGATCCTCGGCCACAAGGCCGACGCCGCCGTCATGGCCATGCACCGCGACCAGCGCGAGCTGCGCCGCCTGCAGACGGCCGTCCAGCAGGCCGGTCTCGAGGTCGTCGACAGCTACGTCAGCCTCACCGAGGCCAGCGAGTACGCCAAGGGCCTCCCCGAGGCGATGATCAACGGTCGGCTCTACCCCACACTGCCCGCCGACGACTCGCTGCCGGCGTGGTGCTTCTACCCGATGAGCAAGAAGCGCGAGGGCGACGCCAACTGGTTCATGCTGCCCTACGACGCCCGCAAGGAACTGATGAGCGAGCACGGCCACAGCGGCCGCAAGTTCGCCGGTCGCGTGGTGCAGTACGTCACCGGTTCGGCCGGCCTCGACGACTACGAGTGGGGCGTCACCCTGTTCGCCCAGCGCCCCGACGACCTCAAGGAGGTCGTCTACACGATGCGCTTCGATCGGGCGTCGGCGGTCTATGCCGAGTTCGGGCCGTTCTACACCGGCTACGTGGTCCCCGTCGCCGAGCTCGCCGCGTCGTTCTGACGCTGGTCGACCGGGCACTGCCCTCGGGGTGTCAGCGCGGCACGACGAGCAACGAGTCGGCCACGTCGCGGCCGGAGCGGTCGTAGCGGAAGACTTCGAACACGCCGCGCACCGGATCGCCGGTGGCGTCGAGGCGTAGCTGCCCGGAGGGCCCGTCGTAGTCGATGTTGCGGCCGTCGTCCTGCAGCGCGGCGCAGGCATCGAAGCTGCTGCAGCGGGTGCCGCCGGAGGTGACGTCCTCGAGCTGGCGCACCATGTCGCCGGCGAGCGTCGACTGGGCGGCTCTCGCCGCGAGCGCCAACACGTTCACGCAGTCGGCCGCGTTCGAGGCGAACAGCTCGCGTTCGTCGGGGTGGTTCTGGCTGTAGGTCGTCGAGAAGTCCGACGGCGCCACTGTGGCCCGTGGCGACACGCCGCGCAAGCGCTCGAGCTGGTCGGCCTGCAGCCGCGAGTAGGCGCCGGCGCTGGCCGGGACGCGCATCGCGTCGTTGACGATCACCTGGGCCTCGTCGCCCAACGCGCCGAACAGGCTCTCGACCACGCGCGGCCCGGTGGCTGCGTCGCCCACCACGGCGACGACACCGACGCCGCCGTCGGCCGCGATCAGGGCGTCGTCGGCGAACTCGGTGTCGGTGGCCGTCACCGGCACGAGCTGGCGGACCTCGATCGACAGTCGGCGCAGATCGTCGGCGAGCTGTTGGGCGAAGGGGCGGCCGTAGTCGTCGTCGAGGTAGACCACGCTGGCTGCGCGCTCACCGGTCAGGTCGACCGCCTGAGCGATCGCCGTGGCCTGCAGCGAGTCGGAGGCGATGGTGCGCACGAACAGTTGGTCGTCGGGGAAGTCGTCGAGCGCGAGCGAGGTCGCCGTGGGCGAACAGGCGACGACCCCGGCGCTGCGCAGCAGCGGCAGGACGATCGGCGCGACCACCGACGACGCCGGACCGATGACTGCATCGACGCCGGCGCGCACGAGCTTGTCGGTCGCCCGTCGCGCGGTCGATGCGTCCGGCCCCTCGTCGGCCACCAGGGCGATCTCCACCCGCACACCGAGCACGCCGCCGGCGCTGTTGGCCGCCTGCACGGCGAGTCGAGCCCCGTCGCGCAGCGACGAGCCGAGCTCGGCTCCGGGCCCGCTCAGCGGCACCAGCAGACCGAGGCGAAGCACCCCGTCGTCGGCCAACGTCGCCACGGTGTCGGCCACGACCGGTGTGACCACCGGGCCAGCGGGCCCCTCGGTGGTGGCGTCGTCGGAGCACGCCGCGGCGATGAGCACCGCGGCCACCCCACATGCCAGACGCCCACGCATGGGCCCGAGTGTAGGGACCGTCACCAGTGCAGGGTGCCGGCTGCGCCCTTGAAGGGCCCGACCACGCGCGACGTGATCCACCCGCCGTAGAACATGCCGGGGCTCGGCACGACCCGCTCGTCGTCGACCCAGCACTCGTCGAGCACTTGGGCGTAGAACGCGAGGTGGCCGGTGATCGCCGTGAAGGCTGGTGTCGGGCGCTCGTAGCTCCAGGCCACGTCGGCCACCACGACCCTGCCTTCGACGGGGTCGTCGAGCACGACCGACCAGTACGTCGCAACGCCCTTCCATTCGCACAGGCTGCGCCGGGTCGAGGCGACGAGCAGCGAGGTGTCGACGTCGGCACGGGGCACGTAGTAGGTGGGCGGATGGCTCGTCTCGAGCACGCGCATCGCCCTCGTGGTGTCGGCCAGGGTGCGGCCACGATGCACGACGCGCACACGATCGGTCGACGGCAGGCACGCCGGTGGGCGGGGGTAGTCCCACACGCTCTCCTGCCCGGGGCCCGGCTCGAGGCGCTGCGGTCGCATGGCGTCACGCTAGAGCCCGTGCAGGCTGCGACCCCGGTCGGGACCGGCCACTAGGGTCGGCCCCGTGAGCGACGCCACACCGTACGACTTCACCCGCGACCTCGTCCGTTGGAGCGAGGCGCTGGCGGCCATTGCGCGCACCGGCCTCGGCTTCACCCAGAGCCTCTACGAGCGCGAGCGGTTCGAAGAGGTGCTCCACGTCGCTGCCGACATCAAGGTGGCTGCTGACGATGCGCTCGAGGTGCGGCGCGAGCAGGACCACTTCGTGCAGGAGTGGATGGAGTCCGTCGGCGAGGGTGTGCCCGGCTACGTGACGCCGAAGGTGGCCATCGGGGCGATCGTCGGCAACGACGCGGGTGAGGTGCTGCTCGTGAAGCGGCCCGACAGTGGCATCTGGCTCTACCCGACCGGGTGGGCCGATGTGGGGTACTCGCCGTCGGAGGTCGCCGTGAAGGAGGTCTTCGAGGAGACCGGTATCGAGTGCGAGCCGGTGCAACTGCTCTCGGTGATCGACGGCCAGCGGATGGGCTTCACCCGCTTCGGTATGTACATGTTGTTGTTCCACTGCAGGGCCGTCGGCGGCTCGCTGAACGGCCATCCGCTCGAGACCGCCGACCTCGGTTGGTTCTCGCGTGAGTCGCTGCCCGCCGCTACCGCCGGGGCCGCATGGTGGGGGCCGATGGCGTTCGCGGCGATCGACGGCGCCCATCTGCCGGCCGCGTTCGAGCCGGTCCGCGACCCGATCTGGCGCAGCGACCAGCCGCACTGATCGCGGCGTCGACCGTCTGCGGCGGCTACTGCTCGGGCTGTTCGCGCAGGAACTGCTCGACCTCGGCCATCAGCTCGTCGCTGTCGAGGTCGTCCTCGGCGAGCGGCGGATGGCTGTCGGCCACGTCGTCGAGCTCGTCGTCGTCGTCATCGTCGTCGTCATCGTCGTCGTCGAGCTCGTCGAAGCCGATCGACTCGAGCCGGC
>JBBATY010000011.1:21228-38582 GCA_040398525.1 Ilumatobacteraceae bacterium
TCGTCGTCGTCATCGTCGTCGTCGAGCTCGTCGAAGCCGATCGACTCGAGCCGGCTCACGTAGCCGAGCAGGTCGTCGTCCTGGCCGACCATGGTCGACACCCGCTGCTCGTACGCGGTGGCCTCGTTGTCCAACTGCCCGACCGGGGGAGGGGTGCCCACCATCTCGCACGCCCGGGTGACGAGGGCGAGCGCTGCCTTGGGGGAGGGCACCTGCGAGGCGTAGGCGGGCACAGCGGCCCACAGCGACGCCGACGGCAACCCCGCGCTCTGGCAGGCGTCGTGGAGCACGCCGACGATGCCGGTCGGGCCCTCGTAGCGGCTGCGCTGCAGGTCGAATCGGTCGATCACGTCCTGGTCGGTGGCGGTGCCCATCACCTGCACCGCCCGGCTGTGGGCGACATCGGCGAGCAGCGCGCCGACCGTCAGCACCATGCCGGCGCCGACGCGCCGGGCGATGGCGATCAGCTGCTCGGTGAACAGCCGCCAGCGCAGCGCGGGCTCGGGGCCGAGCACCAGCACCACGTCGCCGCCCGGTGTGGAAGCCGCCCACACCCCGACCGTCGGCCAGACGATCGAACGGGTGCGGCCGTCGGCCAGGCGCACGTGGGGCCGCACGGTGGCGAAGTCGGTGAACTCTTCCGGGTCGATCTCGGCGAGGGCCGTGGCGCCCCACTGCTCGACCAGGTGGCGCACTGCGCTGGAAGCTGCGTCACCGGCGTCGTTCCAGCCGGTGAAGGCAGCGATGACGGTGGGGCGCTGCAGCGCGGGTTCGGCGAGCCAGCGGACGTGGTCCATCACCGGTCACGCTATCGACGTCAGAGTCGTGGTTCTACCGTGTACGCCTCGCCGCCGCCGAGGGCGATGACGTCGTCGAGCCAGTTCCCGTCGTACACCTCGTTGGGCCCCTGGAACAGATCGTTCTCGGTGGCGCCCTCGGGGGTGGTGACCAGGGTCCACGCTTGACGCTTGTAGGTCCAGTTGGCCGGGTGCAGGCGATGGGCCTCGCGCCACCACGGCACTGCGGCGTCGTGGCCGACCGTGCGGCGCAGGTGCTCGCCCAACTCGAAGCAGGCAGCGGCCCGGGCCTCGTCGTCGCCGCGGGGCAGCGAGCGGGCGACGACCTCGTCGGGCGCCAGCGCGTACGGCGAGTCGGCACCGCGCTGGGCCCAGTCGACGATCGCGGCGCGGTAGCCCTCGGCGTGGTCGGGCATCTTCTTCACCTCACGCATCGCCCGGTCGATGCGTTCGGGAAGCCCAGCGGGGACCTCGGCGTCGCGCAGCGGGCTGCGCACGATGCTCGCCGATTCGGCGGGGCGCACCAGCACACCGTCCTCGTCGATCCAGACGGCCATCGGGATGTTCACGAACCCGAACAACTCGCCGGTGACGTGGGTGGTGTCGATCAGGCTGGGATGTGTCGGCGCTGCAGCGTCGATCCAGCTGTAGGTGTGCGTCGGCTCGACGTCGAGGGCAACGGTGACGACGGTGAGCCCGAGCGGCTCGAGCTCAGTGTGGAGTGCCTGCCACCCGGGCAGGCTGGTGCGGCAGCCTCAATAACTCGACCAGGCGACGAGCAGCACCTTGCGGCCGCGCAGGCTGCTCAGCCGGAACGGGCTGCCGTCGCGGGTGATCAGCTCGGGGTCGGCTGCCGCGGCGGTGCTGAGTGCGTGGCCGGTCGCGGTGGCGGGCCCGAGCGCATGGACGCCGGTGGCCGCGTCGGTGACGAGCGGCATGCCGAGTCGGGCCGCAGTGATGCGCACGTCGAGAGAGCCGTCGTCGCGCAAGGCGCCCGGGGCCGGCACGCACACCTCGCCACGGCACATGCCCTCGGGCTTGGCTTCCCAGCCGGTGCGTTCGGCGAACACCGCTGGGTCGACATGGTCGAGGTCGAGGACGATCATGGGCGAACGGTACCGGCCTGCCTTCAATGTGGCATCACGGGAGACAGAAGTTCATTAGGTAAACAGTCTTGCCCGAATAGGTGTGGATGGGTACGCTGCAGGTCGTGACTGGAATGGGGGACGGGGCCGCCCATCGGCCCGCCGGTGTCGACCCGCGGGTGCACCCGATCGCGCCCGGTCGTGGTCGTGCCATCCTGCTCGTGGTCGCGCACGCCGACGACGTGGCGCTGTTCCTCGGCGGCACCGTCGCCGCGTGGGCCGACGCTGGGTGGCGAGTGGTGGTGGTGCGCGTCACCGACGATCGTTGGGACTCGGTCGGCTCCACCCCGCAGGCCACCATCGCCGCCAACACTGCCGAGCTGCACGACGCGGCGCGCATCCTCGGCGTCGACGAGATCGTCGAGCTCGGCCATCCCACAGACGTGCTCGGCGACATGAGCGAAGTCGCCCTGCGGGCCGAGATCATCCGCGAGGTGCGCCGGGTGCGCCCCTATGCGCTCGTCACGTTCGATCCGTTCAGCCGCTTCGGCGAGGACAACCAGGACCACGTGAAGGTCGCTGCGGCCACCGACGAGGCGTTCTGGACCAGCCAGTTCGACCTGCACCACCCCGAGCACCTCGCCGAGGGGCTGCAGCCGCACGGCGCCTACGAGCGTTGGTACTTCGGCCGGCGGGTGGGCGAGGTCACCACGGTGATCGACATCAGCGCCACCCTCGACCGCAAGGTCGAGGCCGCCTGTGCTCACCGCACGATGATGACGAACTACGCCAACCAGCTCCGCATGCAGGCCGCGACCGGCGGCTGGGACCTGCCGCTCGCCGAACAGGTGCTCGCCACCGGCGACGTGCGCCCGCTGATGGAGCCACTCGTGCGTGGGGGTGCCACGCGCACCGGGGCGCTCTACGGCGTCGCCGCGGCCGAGGAGTTCCGGGTGGTCGTCTACGGCGGCCTCGAGCCGCTGCTGCACCGCCTCGGCGTGCGCCGGCCCGACGACCACGCCCCCGACCACGCCCCCGACCACCGGCCCGATCCGCCCGCCACCCATCCGTCCAACGACTTGGAGCACCCATGACTTCGACCCCCACCCTCACCGGCGACTGGGCCAAGGGTTTCCCTGCGGTCTACGGGCGCGAGCTGCTGCCTGCCGCGGTGGCCCAGCTCGACTCGTACGTGGTGGTGGCCCACCCGGAGCCGTGGGCGATGGTGGCGCCCACCCTGCCCCATCCGCCGGTGCAGCTCATCGAGGCCGGCGACCTGTCGCCCGCGCACCTCGACCGGCTCGTCGCCGAGCTGCCGAAGGTCGATGCGGTCGTCGGTCTCGGCGGGGGCTCGGCGATGGACACGGCCAAGTGGCTGCACGGCCGCTGCGAGCTGCCCCTCTATCAGGTGCCGTCGCTGCCGTCGGTGAACGCGTGCTTCACCCGCATGACGGCGCTGCGCGACGCGGGCGGTGTGCGCTACGAAGGCGATGCCGTGCCCGAACAGGTGCTCGTCGACTACGGCCTGATGGCCGCCGCGCCGCCAGCGCTCGTGCGCGGTGGCATCGGTGACGTGCTGTCGTGCCACACGGCCCGCTTCGACTGGCAGCTCGGCGCCGCGGCCGGGCGCGACCACCCGTGGGACGACGAGGCCGCCGCCATGTCGCTCGCCTACCTCGACGAGCTCGAGGCGCTGGCGCCGCTGCTTGCCACCGACACCGGTTCGGCAACGTGGGAGCAGGGCGTGCGCCGGTTGATGGAGTGCCACCGCGACATCGGGTGGCGTTGTCACGAGATGCAGCACGCCCGCTTCGAGGAGGGCAGCGAGCACTTCCTCGCGTACACCTTCGAGCACGTCACGGGCCGCACGATCATGCACGGCGAGCTGGTCACCCTGGGGGTGCTCGCCATGTCGACCGTGCAGGGCAACGACCCCGCACGTCCGCGTCGCATCGCCGATGCGGCCGGGATGCGCACCGACCTCGGCGAGCTCGGGGTGGCCTGGGACGAGGTCGAGACCTCGCTGCGCCGCCTGCCCTCGTTCGTCGAGGAGCAGGGGCTCTGGCACTCGGTCGCCAACGGGTTGGTGGTCGACGACGCGCTGGTCGCGGCAGTGCACGCCGCGCTGCACCCTGCGGGCTGACATGCGGGTCATCGAGTGCGCGACACCGGCGGAGGTGGCAGTGGTGGCGGCCCACCATGTCATCGAGTCGGCCCCGCGCGTGCTCGGCGTGGCCACCGGCGCGACCCCGGTCGACACGTACCGCGAGCTGGTGGGCCGCGGCGGCCTCGAGCAGGCAACCACCCTCGCCCTGCTCGACGAGTACATCGGGCTGCCGGCCGACCATCCGCAGCGCTACCGCAGCGTGATCCGCCGCCAGTTGCTGGCGCCGCTCGGACTGCCCGACGACGCCCTGCTCGGCCCCGACGTCGATGCCGCCGACCTCGACGCGGCCGCCATCGCCTACGAGCAGCGCCTGGTCGCCGTCGGCGGTGTCGATCTGCAGGTGCTGGGCATCGGCCGCAACGGCCACATCGGCTTCAACGAGCCGGGCACCCCGTTCGACAGCCACACCCGGGTGACCGAGCTGACTGCCTCGACGCGCGCCGACAACGCCCGCTTCTTCGACTCCGCCGACGAGGTGCCCGCGCGGGTGGTCACCCAGGGCATCGCCACCGTGCTCGGGGCCCGCGCCCTGCTGTTGCTCGCCGTGGGTGCTGCCAAGGCGCCGGCGATCGCGGCGATGATCGACGGGCCGCGCACCACCGACGTGCCGGCGAGTGCGCTCGTCGACCATCCTCGCCTCACCATCGTCGCCGACCGCGCCGCGTTGAGCACCGTCTCCCGAACCGCCATCCTCACCCCACACCTGGAGTACCGATGACCTCGATCATGGACCGACCCGCAATCATCGGCGGCACGCCGGTGCGCAGCTCCGACTACCCCTCGTGGCCGATCTGGGACGACCACGAACGTGCCAACCTGCTCGAGACGCTCGATGCCGGCGGCTGGTGGCAGGGCAACGGCAACAAGGCGGCCACGTTCGCCGCCGAGTTCGCCGCCTACCACGGGGCCACCTACGGCATGGCCCTCACCAACGGCACCCACACCCTCGAGGCCGCGCTCGCAGCGTGCGATGTGGGCGACGGCGACGAGGTGATCGTGCCCGGGATGACCTTCATCGCCTCGGCCTCGGCCGCGTTGGCGGTGAACGCCACCCCGGTGCTGGTCGACATCGATCCGGACACGCTGTGCATCGACCCGGCAGCGGCCGAGGCGGCGATCACCCCGCGCACTAAGGCGATCGTGGCGGTCCACGTGGCCGGCGCCGCCTGCGACCTCGACGCGCTCACCGATCTGTGCGCACGGCACGGCCTGCGCCTGATCGAGGACTGTGCCCATGCCCACGGCACGTTCTGGCGTGGTCGGGGTGTCGGCTCGTGGGGCGACTTCGGCAGCTTCTCGATGCAGCGCTCGAAGCTGATGACTGCGGGTGAGGGCGGCGTGCTCATCTGCAACGACGAGCAGCTGCGCGACCGGGCGTGGGCGTACGCCGACTGCGGCCGGGTGAAGGGCGAGTGGTTCTACCACCACGCCACCTACGGCTCGAACCTGCGCATGACCGAGTGGCAGGGCGCCGTGCTGCTCGGCCAGCTGCAGCGCTTCGCCGAGCAGAACCGCGTCCGCAACGACAACGCCGTCGCGCTGAACGCCGCGCTCGACGAGATCCCCGGCATCCGCGCCCCGCGCCGCGACCCGCGCATGGACAGCCAGGGCAACTACTGCTTCGTGTTCCACTACGACGCCGAGCAGTTCGCCGGCTTGCCACTGCGCCGCTTCGAGAAGGCGCTCGCCGCCGAGGGCATCCCGATGGGCGTGTCGTACCCGTCGCTCAGCGACCTCGCCGTGTTCCGCAACCGCAACTTTGCGCCACGCCTGCGCGAGCACGCGCCGACGATCGACTACCCCTCGCTGCACCTGCCCCGTGCCGAGCACGCCGCAGCCAGCACGGTGTGGCTGCAGCACCGCATGTTGCTCGCCTCGCGCGAGGACGTGCTCGACGTCGCCCGTGCCGTTGCCCGCATCCAGGCCCACGCCGGCGAGATCGCGAGTGCCTCGTGAGTGGTCCGCTGCGCCTGGCGCTGCTCGGCCACGGCTTCATCGGCCAGCTGCACGAGCGCGCCGCGCTGGCCTGCGGCCTCGAGGTCACCCACATCTGCCGCTCCACCGACGATTGGCGCGCCGCGGTGACCGCCACCGATGTCGACGCCGTGGTGATCGGCACCCCCAACGCGCTGCACCATCCGCAGGCGATGGCCGCGCTGGCTGCGGGCAAGCACGTGCTGGTCGACAAGCCGATGGCGATGAGCGTTGCCCAGGCTGACGAGATCGCGGCTGCGGCCGAGGCGGCCGGTCGCACCCTGCTGGTCGGCCACATGTGGCGCTACCGCGACGAGGTGATCGCCACCCGCGACCGCATCGCTGCAGGGTCGGTGGGCCGGCCGGTGCGCACGCGCGGATACGGCATCCACGCCGGCTGGGGTCCGAGCGGGTGGTTCACCGATCCGGCGCTGGCCGGCGGTGGCGCGCTGATCGACATGGGTGTGCATGCCATCGACACGGTCCGCTTCCTGCTCGGCGACCCCGACCCGGTGCGGGTCGAGGCATCGGTGGGCACCGCCTACGGCGACTATGCCGTCGACGACGACGCGGTCGTGCTGATCGAGTGGAGCAACGGGGTGCGCAGCGTGGTCGAGAGCGGTTGGTGGCAGCCCCGCCTCGACGGCGTCGAGGCCGACACCGAGGTGTACGGCACGGCCGGCTACGAGCGCATCTGGCCACAGTTCACGCCTGCGCGCCCGGCACCTTCCGACTACGTGCACTGCGATCTGCCGATGTACCAGGCGCAGATGGCCGACTTCGCCCACTGCTGCGCAACCGGCGCCACGCCGATCGCCTCGGCCGAGGTGGGCCGCACGGCGATGCACATCGTCGAGGCCGCGTACCGCAGCGCAGGGTTGCGGCCGTGACTGTGGGGCTCCGACTATTCAGTCAATGCTCTTGACTGAATAGTCCAAGCTTTCTACACTCCGCTCGGGGACACGCGTGGGACGCGTGACGACACAAGGGGGACATCATGAGCTACAGCACCAGCCAGCGCCGTCGGCGTTGGGCTGCCGTCATCGCCGCAGGCGCACTCGCCGTCGGCGTCGCGGCCTGTGGAGGCGACGACCAGGAGCCGGAGGCCAGCGCCACCACTGCCGGAGCCACCGAGACCACCGCCGGAGCCACCGAGACCACCGCGGGCGGCGGCACCGAGACCACGGCCGCGCCGGCTGGCTGCGGTGAGGCCGGCGACGCCGGTGAGATCAACGTGTTCCTCATCCCCAGCCCGTCGAGCACCGCCATCCAGTCGTTCATCCCGGCGTTCGAGGAGCAGACCTGCATCAAGGTCAACTTCTCCGAGACGCCTTACGGCGAGGCGCACCAGAAGCAGCTGCTCGCCTACCAGCAGGGCGACGGCCAATACGACATCGCCCAGTACGACAACACCTTCCTCGCCGCGTTCGGTGCCGCCGAGGCGATGACCCCACTCGACGACTACCTGGCCGGCAGCGCCGAGTACGACATCGCCGACTTCAGCGCCGGCCAGCAGGACTACGGCAAGTACGACGGGGCGACCCTCGGCCTGACGCTGTCGACCGAGCCGATGATCCAGTGGTACCGCACCGACATCTACGAGGAGCTGGGCCTCACCCCGGCCACCACGTGGGACGAGTACCTGGCCAACGCGAAGGCGATCAAGGAGTCCGGCAAGTACGACGGCGCGCTGCTCGGCTTCGGCCCGAACGTGTCGTGGTGGTGGATGACCCTGGTGTGGAGCTTCGGCGGCCAGCTGTACGACGACAGCCTCGCGCCGACGGTGAACTCGCCCGAGGCCATCGAGGCGACCACCTTCTTGAAGGAGATGGTGCAGTACGGCCCGGAGGGTGCGATCAGCGCCAACGGTGACGACGTGATGTTCAAGTTCCTGTCGCAGGACATCGGCTCGATCGTGCAGTACTCGGGCTACTACGGCTTCGTGAAGGACCCGTCGGTCACCGAGTTCGGCGACAAGATCGGCACGGCGAAGATGCCGCTCGGCGCCGTCGACATCACCCACCTCGCCGGCTGGAACATCGGCATCCCTGCCGACTCGCAGAACAAGGATGCCGCCTGGGCCTTCCTCGAGTTCGTGCTCGGCAAGACCAACGCCGAGGCCTACCTGAACTCGGGTGCCGCCGCCATCGGCCGCACCTCGATCACCTCGAACGAGGCGTTGCTCGCCGAGAACCCGTACCTCGAGTTGCTGAGCATCCCTGACTCGAGCCGGATCGAGCGCTACCCGCAGTTGAAGGTGTGGCCCGAGATGGACGTTGCCATCGTCCAGGCCGTCACCGCCATCCTCTCCGACCAGGTGTCGGTCGAGGAGGGTCTGAACCAGCTCAACGCCGACCTCGAGCCGATCCTCGCAGCCGAGAACGGCTGAGCCTCCCCCGACCGGACCGATTGTGATGACGACGGAGGGGCTCGCACCCACCATGGATGCGGGTCTCTCCGTCGTCGCGCGTCGCAGCGGCCGGATGCGCCGCCGACGGGCGGCAATGCTCACCCTGCCCTCGTGGCTGATGTTGCTCGCGCTGTTCGCCGTGCCGATCGTGGTGGGCGTCTACCTGTCGACGCGTAGCGACAAGATCGGTGCCTTCGTGCCGGGCACCGGCGTGGGCCTCGACAACTACCGGCGCGACGTGTTCGACCAGACGTTCGTGACCGCGCTGGTGACGACGCTGATCATCACCTTCATCGGACTGGCCATCCAGCTGCCCGTCGGCATCGGACTGGCCGTGGTGCTGCACCGCAACCTGCGCGGCACCCGCCTGTTCCGCACGGCGCTGCTGTTGCCGATGCTGCTCACCCCGGTGGCGGTGGGCCTGATGTGGCGGTTCATGCTCGACGCCGACATCGGCGTGGTGAACTGGCTGCTCGAGCAGGTGGGCCTGTCGCGCATCGGCTGGCTGGGCGAGAAGTGGGCCGCGCGCGTGGCGATCGCCCTCGTCGACTCGTGGCAGAGCATCCCGTTCGTGATGCTGATGACCCTCGCCGCGCTGTCGGCGCTGCCCGAAGGCCCGCACGAGGCCGCCCGGGTCGACGGGGCCAGCAACTGGCGGGTGTTCCGCCACGTCACCTTGCCGATGCTGCGGCCGGTGCTGTTCGTCACCTTGATGATCCGCCTCGTCGACAGCCTGAAGCTGTTCGACATCATCTTCATCCTCACCCGTGGCGCGCCGGGCAATGCCACCGAGACGCTCGGCCTGCTCACCTACAACACCGGGTTCAACTTCCTCCAGACGGGTCGCGCCGCGGCGTTGGGAGTCGCTACCGCAGTGATCACCCTTCCGGTCTACGTTCTCTGGCTGCGGTCGCAACGGAGGTCGGGATGAGTCGCGCCAACACCAGTCGGATGGGTCGGGTCGTCTCATACGTCGTGCTCGTCGCCGCCGTGCTCTTCGCACTGTTCCCGCTGTTCTGGACGTTCTCGACGAGCATCAAGAACCGCATCGCCTCGTTCTCGAACCCACCGCGCTTCGTCGACTTCACACCGACACTCAAGAACTACCGCAAGCTCTTCTCGACCGAGGTGTTCAGCCAGGTCGTGTGGAACACCGTGGTCGTCACCGTCGCCTCGACCGTCATCTCGGTGGGTGTGGGCACGCTCGCCGCGTACGCGCTGGCCCGCCACCGCCGCTTCCCCGGTCGCCGGCCGTTCGAAGCTTCGTTGGTGCTGGTGCGCGCCCTGCCCGGTGTGGTGCTGATCGTGCCGATCTACCAGCTCGCCACCCGGCTCGGCCTCTACAACAACCTCTGGGCGCTCATCGCCATCTACGCCACGGTGAACCTGCCGTTCGCCATCTGGCTGATGACCGGCTTCATCGAGCAGATCCCGGCCGAGGTGGAGGAGAGTGCCCGCACCGACGGCGCGAACGGCGTCAAGACCTTCTTCCTGGTGGTGTTCCCGCTCGCCGCGCCGGGCATCGTCGCCACGTCGATCTTCGTGGCGCTGCTGGCGTGGAACGAGTTCCTCATTCCGGTGCTGCTCGCCGGTGAGGACTCCAAGACCCTGCCGGTCTACATCTCCGGGTTCGTCTCGGCGCGCACGCTCGACTGGGGCCCGATGGCCGCGGCCAGCTCGCTCGCGATCGTGCCCATCGCTCTGTTCACCGCGCTCATCCAGCGTCGGCTGGTGACCGGCCTCAGCTCGGGCGCGGTGAAGGAGTGACGCGGTCGATCGAACCGCTCGACCGCCACGAGGTGGTGCGGCGGGCCAATGTCGAGCTGGTCTTCCGGGCGATCGGCGAGCAGGGGCCGATCAGCCGCAACGACCTCGTGCGCGTCACCGGGCTGTCGAAGCCGACGGTGCTGGCCGTGGTGGCCGCGCTCGAGGACGAGGGGCTGGTCCACGGTGTGCCGTTGCCGTCGAACGGTGCGGGCCGGACACCCCTCGGCTACGCACACAACCCGGTGGCGGCGTACGTGATCGGCATCGACCTGGGCGGCACCAAGGTGGCTGCTGCGATCGCCGATCTATCGGGCGCGGTGCTCGCCGAGCGCGAGGAGGTCACCTCGCAGGAAGGTGGCGCCGCCGTGGTACGCCAGCTGGCCGCCATCGCCAAGGCCGTCACCCGCGACGCCGGGGTGGCCTGGAGCCGGGTCGACGCCGTCGCCGTGGGTAGCCCCGGTGTGGTGGGTCCCGACGGCACGCTCGACCTGGCGAGCAATGTCGCCGGCCTCGGATCGCTGCGCCTGGCCGACGAGCTGCGTCGGGCGCTGCGTGTGCCGGTGGCGGTCGAGAACGACGTCAACCTGGCCGCGATCGGCGAGATGCATGCCGGGGTGGCCCGGCACTGCTCGACGTTCGCCCTGCTGGCACTCGGCACCGGTGCCGGTGCCGGGCTCGTCATCGATGGGCGCCTCGTGCGTGGCTCGCGGGGCGGTGCCGGCGAGGTGGCCTTCCTGCCGATCGGGGCCGACCCTGCGTCGACCGAGGCCCGCCGACGCGGCGCGTTCGAGACGGCAGTGTCGGGCTCGGGTGTGCAGGCGCTGCTCGTCGACGAGTTGGCTCGGCGCAACGGCACGGCCACCACGTTGCGCCGATCGAGCGATGCCCGTGCCGTGTTCGCCGCCGCAGCGGCAGACGACCCGATCGGCGTGGCCGTCGTCGAGCGCCACGCTGCCGTGGTCGCGCAGGCGCTGCTCGCCATCGCAGCGCTGCTCGACCCGCAGATGGTGGTGCTCGGCGGTGGCATCGGCTCGAACCCGGTGCTGCTCGGCCCGGTGCGCGCCGCGGTCGAGCGGGTGGTTCCCTGGCCGCTGCGGGTCGAGACGTCGGCGCTCGGCAGTCGCGCTGGGCTCATCGGGTCGGTCCATCACGCGCTGGCATCGCTGCCGGACATCGAGTCGCATCGGGTGAGTGCCCGGCTGCAGGAGGAGCAACGGTGAGTGCAGGCGAGCATGCAGAGGTGATCGGCCAGCCCTTCCGCTGTGAGGAGCACGACGTCGTCGACGTGCTGGCCGGGCTCGGCCGCTACACGGTGTGCGTGAACGACCCGCCGTGGTCGTCGCTGGCCGGGCGGGTCGCGCCACCGGTGCGGGTGGTGCCGGCGTGGGACATGGACATCGACCACCTCGAGCAGGTGGCTGCCCAACCCGACGACGCCGAGGTGGTGGTGGGCCTCGGCGGAGGCACGGCGCTCGACACCGCCAAGTTCCTCGCCTGGCGCCGTGGCCTGCCGCTGGTGCAGGTGCCCACGATCACCTCGGTCGATGCCGGGTTCACCGACGCCATCGGGGTGCGTGTCGAGGGCAAGGTCCGCTACATCGGCAAGATCGAGCCGCGGCTGGTGGTGCTCGACCTGCCGCTCGTGCGCTCGGCGCCGAAGCGGCTCAACCGGGCCGGCATCGGCGACATCCTGTCGTGCCACACCGGCCTCTACGACTGGCGGCTGGCCACCGATGCGGGGCACGGCCACCCGTGGCACGCGGGCCTCGCCACGCTCGGCGCGACGCTGCTCGACGAGCTCGAGGTGGCAGCCGACGACGTGGCCGCCGTCAGCGACGCCGGGGTGCGCTTCCTGGCCGACGCCTACCGGCGCATCGGCGCCGGCTGCGCCTGGGCCGGCCACAGCCGCTTCGAAGAGGGCAGCGAGCACTTCTGGGCCTACGCCTACGAGCACGCCACCGGCGCCCACCCGGTGCACGGCGAGATCATCGCCTTCGCCGTGTGCGCCCTGGCCCACGTGCAGGGCAACGACCCCGAGCGGGCGCTCGACATCGTGTCGCGCAGCCGCACCCGGGCCCACCCCGCCGACCTCGGCGTGGGCCACGACGAGTTCGTCGCCGCACTCGTCGGCCTGGCCGACTACGCCCGCGCCGAGTCGCTCGACATCGGGGTGGCCGACCTGCGTCCGATCACCGCCGACGCCGCCGAACAGGCATGGGCGTTCGTGCAACGCCTGCCGCGCGACGGGGGCGAGTGACATGGCGGCGATCACCTTCGACGGCGTGAGCAAGGTGTTCGAGGACGGTACCGTCGCCGTCGCCGACCTGCACCTCGAGATCGCCGACGGCGAGTTCCTCGTGCTCGTCGGGCCGTCGGGGTGCGGCAAGACCACGTCGCTGCGCATGGCCGCGGGCCTCGACGATCCCACCTCCGGCGAGATCCGCATCGGCCCGACGCTGGTGAACGACGTGCCGTCGCGCTCGCGCGACATCGCGATGGTGTTCCAGAACTACGCGCTGTACCCGCACATGAGCGTGCTCGACAACCTCGCCTTCGGGCTGCGCATGCGCGGGGTGGACAAGGCCGAACGGCGTGCCGCGGCCCGTGAGGTGGCCGAGGTGCTGGGCATCACCGACCTGCTCGATCGCCAGCCCAAGCAGCTGTCGGGCGGCCAGCGCCAGCGGGTGGCCATGGGGCGGGCGATCGTGCGCAAGCCGCAGGCGTTCCTGATGGACGAGCCGCTGTCGAACCTCGACGCCAAGCTGCGCGTGCAGATGCGCGCCGAGATCGCCCGCATCCAGCGCACGCTCGGCACGACCACGCTCTACGTCACCCACGACCAGGTCGAGGCGATGACCATGGCCGATCGGGTGGCGGTGATGCGCAAGGGTGTGCTCCAGCAGGTGGCGGCGCCCACCGAGGTGTACGACCGACCGGCCAACCTGTTCGTGGCCGGGTTCATCGGATCACCGCCGATGAACCTGTTCGAGGGGCGCCTGCGCAGCACCGACGATGGTGTGGTGTGCGAGCTCGGCTCGGCCCGCCTGGCCGTCCCGGCTCGCCCGGGCTTGGCCGAGCTGGCCGGAGACGAAGGTCGTCAGATCGTCGTCGGCATCCGGCCCGAAGACCTCGAGGACCCCGAGTTCGCACCCGGGGCACCACAGGACCGTCTGCTCACCGTGGCCGTCGACCTGGTCGAGCAGCTGGGCAGCGATGTGCTGGTGCGCGGCGCGATCGATGCCGTCGCGGCCAGCGGCGACCAGGTGGCCGACGCCGCAGAGGGCACGCAGATCGCCCGCACCGAGGGCGCGCCGCTGGTGGCGCGCTGCAACCCGCGGTCGCACCTCACCCGCGGCAGTGTGGTGCAGCTGGTGGTCGACACCGAGCGCATCCACCTGTTCGACCCGGTCAGCGGCCTCGCGCTGCGTTGACTGCGGCGCTCCGCCGCTCGGGCCGTCTGCCTCAGCGGCGCTGGGCGGCGTCGGCGAGGTCGTGCGGGCCCGACGAGAGGTAGCCCTTGCCGGCGCGAACGGCTGCGCCCCATGGCTCCATCAGGGCGCACACCTCGTCGAAGTCGTCGCCGATCGCCTCGATCGCCCCGCGCATCTGCGCGTCGGTGGCCAGCTCGACGGCTTCGCGTGCGGCACGTCCGGCCGGGGTGAACCCCGTGTCGTCCACCAGGCCGCGGGCGGCGAGGCGGGCATGGGCTGCGTCGAACTGGGCGTCGGTCCAGGCCCGGGTGCGGCTGTAGCTGCGCATCGGCAGACCCCAGTACAGCTCGCTCATCAGGCCGATCTCGGTGGCGTCGAAGCCCGCCGAGATCCACGCCGCGGTGTGCGAGTCGCCGCGGTACTCGCGCAGCATGTCGCCACGGCGCCACATCGCGCCGAGCGGTGTGTCCGGCAGGGGCAGGCTGCGCAGCCCGGCGTACAGCGGGCGGCCCTCGGGGCGCAGCGTGGCCACCGCGCGGGCGAGCACCTCGTTCACCCGGGCGAGGCCGTCGGGCTCGTCGCCCAGGATGCGGCGCAGTTGGGCGATGGCCCCGGCGTCGCGTGCCGCGCAGATCGTGGCAGCGTCGGTGCGGCTCCAGCCGAGCTGCACGCAGGGCACGACCACCTCTGGGTTGAACACTGCGAAGGCGGCAGCGACCACCTCTCCGGGCACCTGGCCCATCACCGAGCCGCGGCTGGTGAAGTACGCAGGGCCGTCGGGCAGGGCGACGCCATCGGCGTTGCCGCCGCTCGGGTCGAACCCGAGGGCGACGTAGTTGGCGTGGCACTCGGGCGAGAAGTACACCTGCCCGGTGACGGGTTCGAGCACCGATCCGAGTCGGCGGGAACGTTCGGAGAGCTGGGCCTGATCCATGGCCCGGCACGCTACGACGGGTCGGCCGTCGCCGCCGGGTCGGAGGTGCGCTGGTGGAGCAGCGAGCGCGCGCCCTCGGCGAGGCCGCGCAGCCGGGTCGGCATGTGTGTCACGGTCGGTCGACCCTGCCTCGACAGGGCCGGGGCGACCAGCGGCAGAGGTGAATGGGACGATCGGCCCGCCCCGTTGTCCGGTCGGCCCGCAGCGCGGGACCCCGTGTTGGTAGCGTCCGCGTCCTGGGTGCGCGCGCCTGCGCCATCCCTCATCCGACGAGGCGGCCGCGTGCATTCGACGATTCCGGAGCCAGATCGGGAGGTGCCAGCTGATCCCGGCCCCACTGCGAACGGTCCGGCCGTGGTCGGCATCGGCGCCTCCGCAGGTGGTCTCGAGGCGCTCGAGGCGTTCTTCGCCGACATTCCCACGGGAAGCGGAGCAGCCTTCGTCGTGGTGCAGCACCTCGACCCGACACGCAAGGGCATGCTGGTCGACCTGCTACAGCGGGCGACCCGGCTGCTGGTGACCGAGGCGACCGAAGGCATGGTGCTCGCTGCCGACAGGGTGTACGTCATCCCTCCCAACCGCGACCTGCGCATCGCCGGGTCGCGGCTGCGGCTGAGCGAACCGGAGGCCAGCCGAGGGTTGCGCCTCCCGGTCGACGTGCTGTTCCGATCGCTGGCGGCACAGCGGGGAGCTTCGAGTGTCGGCGTGGTCCTGTCGGGTATGGGCTCGGACGGCACTCTTGGGCTGCAGGCCATCAAGGACAGCGGGGGGGTCACGTTCGTCCAGGACCCGGACACGGCGGCGTTCGACGGGATGCCGCGGAGTGCGTTTGCTGCCGATGTGGCCGACGTGGTTGCGCCGGTCGGCGAGTTGGCGGCCAGGGTGCTCGAGCATGTGCACCGGATCGTTCCGGCGGCTGGCGCGCGGCGCGGCGGCGATCGGGTCGAGATGCGCCCTGTCGACCAGGCCGACCTCGACCAGATCATCGAACTGCTGCACACCGCCACCGGCCACGACGTGTCGCTCTACAAGCCGGGTACGATCATCCGCCGGATCGAGCGGCGGATGGCGCTGCAACAGCTCGACAAGTTGGCGGACTACCTGCGCTTCCTGCGCGAGCACCCGGCCGAGGTCGGGCGGTTGCACCGCGAACTGATGATCGGGGTGACGAGCTTCTTCCGCGACCCCGAGGTGTGGACGGAGTTGCGCGACCGGGTCCTGCCCGCGCTGTTCGCCGCACACCCCGACGGCGGCGCGCTCCGCGCCTGGACACCGGCGTGCTCGACAGGCGAAGAGGCCTACACGTTGGCGATGACCTTCCTGGAGGCGCTCGACCGGTTGCCGTCGGCTCCGCCGTTCACCTTGCGGATCTTCGCCACCGACATCGATGCGAACGCGATCGAGCGGGCCCGGGCAGGCGTCTATCCGCTTGCGGTCGCCGCCGACATCGGCGCTGAGCGGCTCGACCGGTTCTTCGTGCGAACCGAGACGCACCTCGAGATCAGCAGACGGATCCGGCAGATGGTGGTGTTCGCGCCGCACGACATCGTCGGAGATCCACCATTCACCCGTCTCGACATCATCACCTGTCGCAATCTGCTCATCTATCTCGAACCCGAACTGCAGCAGCGGATCCTGTCGGCGATGCACTACGCGCTCAACCAGGACGGAGTGCTCGTGCTCGGTGTCGCCGAGACGGTGGGCGATGCCGCCGAGCACTTCGAACCGGTGATCGAGCGGGCGCGGATCTATCGACGGCGGGGAACAGCGGCGGCCCAGCCGGCCCGCTTGTTCCAGTACACGTCGGCGGCGCCGCGCAGCGGATCGCTGCGGGGACCACTCGCTGCTGCCGCAACCACGACGGTGGCCGACGGTTCGCGCCTGCACCTGCAGCACGTCCTCGAACGGGCGCTCGCACAGTCCTACGGCCCGCCTGCGGTGTTGACCGATCACCAGGGGAACATCCTCTACGTCAGCGGCCGCACCGGGAACTTCCTCGAGCCTGCGTCGGGGCGGGCCAACTGGAACGTCATGGCCATGGCTCTCGACGGGCTGCGCCTGGTGCTGAGCCGGGCCTTCCGCGCGGCCCTCGCCTCCAACCGCGAGGAGCACATCGAGGCGGCGCGCATCGAGTCGGACGATGTCGTGCGCCTCGTCGACGTCACCGTGCGCCCGTTGGGTCGCGACGGCGTCGACGCCGATGTGGTCCTGGTCGTGTTCGACGAGCGCCCCCCGCCGGAATCACCGAGCGGTGCCCCATCAGTGGAGGGGGTCGACGCCGACGTCGTCGCGGCGCTCAACGCCGAACTGGAGACTGCCTACACCGAGCTGCGCGCCGCCTACGACGACGCGCAGAGCACCCGCGAGGAGATGGCGCTGCTGAACGAGGAGCTGCAGTCGACCAACGAGGAGCTGCAGTCGATCAACGAAGAGCTGACGACCTCGATGGAGGAGATGCAGTCGATGAACGAGGAGTTGCAGACACTCAATCGCGAGCTGCAGCGTCGTGTCGACGAGCTCGTCTTCGCCAGCGACGACATGGCCAACCTGCTCGACAGCACGCAGATCGCCACCCTGTTCCTCGATTCCGAATTGCGGGTGCGCCGGTTCACAGCTCGGATGGGGGCACTCGTCAACCTGATCGACAGCGATGTCGGCCGGCCGTTCTCCGACCTCACCAGTCGGCTGCGGTATCCCGAGCTCGCCGACGACGTGCGCGCCGCCCTGGTTGCCGACGATGTGGTCGGGCGCGAGGTCCGCACCGACGACGCGCGGTGGTTCGCCGTGCG
>JBBATY010000011.1:38682-54574 GCA_040398525.1 Ilumatobacteraceae bacterium
ACGATGTGGTCGGGCGCGAGGTCCGCACCGACGACGCGCGGTGGTTCGCCGTGCGAGTGATGCCCTACCGCACCCACGACCATCGGGTCGATGGCGTGGTGATCACGTTCACCGACGTCACCGAGGCCAAGGCCCTCGAGGCCCGCCTCCGCACGAGCGGAGACGACGAGTGAGCATCGAGCCGACTCCGGGCGATGCTGCGAGCGAGGTGCGCGGCGACCTCGCCGACCTGCTGTTCCGCGCCGAGGCGATCCTGGCCGAGCGGGCTGCGCGCCCTGCACCACCCGATCACGACGACGTGACACGGATCGTGCACCAGCTGGCGGTCCACCAGATCGAGCTCGACCTGCAGGAGCAGGAGCTCCGTCAGGCTCGCGACCGACTGGCGGAGAGCTTGGCCCGCTACGTCGACCTGTACGACTTCGCGCCGGCGGGCTACGTCACGCTCGACCCAGCGGGCACGGTGACGCAGCTGAACCTCGCCGGAGCCGAGCTGTTGGGCACCGAACGCGCCTCGGCGCTCGGACTACGCCTCGTCGAGCTGGTGTCACCCCACGATCGCGAGGTGTTCGCGCACCTCGTCGGACACGCGGCGCAGACCGATGGCGAGCACAGCTGCGAGGTCCGGCTGGAGGTGACCGGACGGCCCACGGTCACGGTGGCCGTCGAGGCGCGTCGCGCGCCGGAGGCCGACCATGTCCGCCTGGCGATGGTCGATGTGACCGAGCTGCGCGCCGCGCAACTGGCTGCCGCGCAACTCGCCGCGGTGGCCGAGCGCGAGGAGATCGCGCGGATGCTGCACGACACGGTGCAGCAACGCCTGTTCGGCCTGTCGTCGTCGTTGCAGGCCCTGCAGATGCGGCCGGGGCTCGATGCCGAGGTGTCTGCTCGACTCGGCACGCTGGTGGACGACCTCGAGTCGACGATCATCAGCATCCGCCGAACGATCTTCGAGCAGAGTGCGGGTTGGGTGGTCGACGAGTCGTCACGCCGTAGCCCCGGCGCGACGGGCTGAGCCTGCGCATGGCCCGACAGCCTGGGCCGGTAGCGTTCGGCCCGTGAGCGTCGACATCCAGATCGCAACCGAGGCCACCGACGAGCTGCGCACGGCGCTGGCCCATCTGCTCCCGCAGCTGTCGTCGTCGCCCCCGCCCACGCTCGACGAGCTCGCACTGATCACCACCAACCCCGAGTCGGCGTTGTTCGTCGCCCGTCTCGAGGGTCGCATCGTCGGCAGCCTGACGCTGATCTTCTACCGCATCCCCACCGGGTTGAAGGCGTGGATCGAAGACGTCGTGGTCGATGA
The DNA here is from genome assembly GCA_040398525.1 of Ilumatobacteraceae bacterium. Taxonomy (GTDB): domain Bacteria; phylum Actinomycetota; class Acidimicrobiia; order Acidimicrobiales; family Ilumatobacteraceae; genus VFMC01. Next base: position 39,989 of record JBBATY010000011.1, read on the forward strand.
GTCCGCCCGCGGTCACGGCATCGGCGAGCTGCTCAACCGCGCTGCGCTCGACGAGGCCCGCCGGCGCGGCGCCAAGGCCGTCAGCCTCACCAGCCGCCCGTCTCGCGAAGCTGCCAACCGCCTGTACCAGCGCATCGGCTTCGAGTCACGTCCCACCAATGTCTACAGGTACGACTTGGGCGACTGAAGATTCGGTTGGGGCCGTCGGGTCAGTCGAGCGTGATGGTGCCGGCGACCGGTGTGCCGTCTTCGGCGACGGCGGCGACGATGATCGTCCCGAAGGAACCGGTGACGCTCAGGAACCCGAGCGAGCCCGGCTCGTTCTCGATCGTGCCGTCGTCGGACACGGTCCACTCCGCGGGGCCTGCGCCTTCGACGTCGATGCGCACGGTCGAGCCGGGTCGGAGCCCCTCGCTGGTGATCGCCAACGCTCCGCCGACCACGTCGCCACATACCCGGGCCTGGCCGCTGGCCACGCACTGAGCGGAATCGGTGTCGGTCGCGTCGTCCGAGCAGGCAGCAACAGCACACGCAACGACCATCAGGGATCCGACAAGACGAGCACCTCGACGCATGGGCGGATCGTACGGCGCACCGGCGACCTGCACGATGTCGTCGCGCACACCATCGTCGGTCGGCCAGTGCGAACTACCAGGCCGTCTGTTCGCTCCCACCGCCATCGAGCGCGTCGCCGATCATGCTCCGCAGCGCGACGGCCTCGCTGTAGATCCGCGTCCGCAGCTCGTTCAACCGATCGTCGTCGCGCAGGACGTCGTCGTGCCCGACGTCGCTGTCACCCAGGTCGTCGCGACGCCAGTGGAGCTCGACGTCGTTCAGGCTGCCCATGCCGCCGAAGGCCGACAGCAGATGGTCGAGTGCGTCGTGGTGGCCCTCGGCGATGCGCCGCCGGTCGTCCTCCAGCCACGCCGCCCAGCCCTCGACGCCGTAGGCGCGCAGCAGCGTGGCGGCCTCGTCGAGTGCTGCGAGCAGACCGCACACGGGCGACTCGTCACCTGGAGAGGACGACGGCTCCGGTTGCTCGGTGCTGTTCAGACGGCGCATTCCTGCCCAATGCTCACCTTCGGTCCCGGGTGGCTTCCCAGGGGCAGTCGTACCGTACCCGTCCGTGGAAATCGATGAGATCACCGGCCATGCCTGGCGTGCAGGCCGTCAGGTGGTCGCCGGCCTCGCCATCGGATGAGGTGTCGGATGAGGTGTCGGTGCAGGCCGAGCCGACGACGCACAGCGCGACGACGGGCATCACCCGGAGGGTCCGCATGCGATGGCCGCCGGGCTGTAAAGCTGTGCGCGACCATCGGCGTCGATCGGGGTGCACGTGGATCCAATTGTCTCCAGGCGTCGTCTTCTCGCCGGCGCGGCTGGCACCACCGTGGTCCTGCTCGTGGACCGGTCACCGGTCGGTGCTTCCGCGAAGGCTCTCGCTGCTGGGCCTGCCCGTGCGCCTCTCACCTTCGCCGGCCCACCCACCCGCACGGTCAGAGTCGTCCGAGCCGGCGATCAGATGGACGTGCTCGTCGAGTTGTTCGACGTCGATGTCGTTGCGAACCAACTGGTCGTGAACGGGACGCTGCCGTCGATCCGGATCACCTTCGGCTCGCAGCACACGGCCGAGGAGATGTTCGACAGCGCCACACCGACCGTGCCGACCACCGCGCTCGCGTCCACCTCGGCAGGCACGAGTGCGCTCGTCGTGCCGGTGTCGAGCACGGTGCCATTCACGTTTGCGACGATCATCGACCTCGCCGAGGAGGCCTTGCGGGTGCAGTCCGTCGAGGGAGCGCCCGACGGCACGGTGACGGCGCTCGAGATCCCCGCGGGGCTCGTGCTCAGCCCTGCTCTAGGGACCACAGTCACCGCGGCAACGACTCCGTTCACCGTCGGCGACACGACCGAGGTGTGGATCGCCCGGCTCGAGGGCGACGACGACGAGCCGGTCGAGGTCGCTGCGATCGACGTCACCAGCCCGGTCGACCTGTTGAACGATCGCATCCCTGATGCAGCGGCGCGCGAGGAGATCGTCGACAACACCACCGGTGGCGACACAGGGGACGCGCTCGTCACTGCTCGACGCCTGTGGCTGTCGTCTTCAGGAGCGTTCGCCCGTCTGCACGGCTCGTGGCCCACGGCGGTCGTCACGGCGTGGCGCCAGCGGATCGCTGCCGGCCGCGACCTGCATGTCGAGGTGACGACCAGTGGTTATCTCGCGCCGTTCGGTCATCGGGCCGCCGTGACCGAGATCGCCGACCGCACCTTTGCCGTCGACACCGGAGGCGGTGTGTCGTCGGTGATGCAGGTGCGTCGCTACCTCACACTGATCGACGACGTTTGGGAGATCGGCAGCCACCCGTTCACACCGGACGCCGGCCGCGGGCTGCCGTTCGTCTCGATACGCGCCGTCGTCGACGACACCGTCCCGGTCAGCCTCGTGGCGGTGAAGGACGCCGGCAACGCCGACATCCCCGGTGTCTCCGATGTGAAGCGGGCGTCGAACGCCGCCGACCTGAAGGTGTCGTACGTTGCCACCGACCGCGACGGGAACGACGTCACCTTCAGCCTGCCGGCCACGTTCATCGAGTCCGACGTGGCCCACGACCCGGCCACGACCGGCACTTCGGCCGCCAAGCTCGTCACGGCCTTCAACGGTGCTCCCCGCGCCGCCCGCCGCGACACCTCGTTGCGCGGGCAATCCGTCGCCTTCGCCGATCCGGTCGCCCCGGGTAGCGGGGCGACGACCAAGCGGACCTTCGATCTGGGGTTCCAGCTGCAGCAGCTGGTGAGCGCCCCGACCGAAGACGACCTCGTATCGGCGGCGCGGCCCGCGTACTTCGCAACGATGAATCGGGCCACGGTGCTCGACGACCTGGTCGGCCCTGGCTCGGGCAAGGCGGTCGATGCGTTCGAGGTGACGTTGCACCCCCGGTGGCTGGCCCACGGCAATGCAGCTGCCAACTTCGACCTCTCCTACCTCGGGCTGACCCAGACAAAGGTGGGCACGGTGGGCGGCGGCCAGCCGGTCGGTGCCGTCTTCGCCGTCGAGTTCGTGGCCGAGGTGTTCAACCAGACGGCAGGCATCGGCCCGGACCTACCGACGGCGTCGACGCCCTGGGACCCATCGACGGCGCTCGGTGCCGCGTCGAAGGTGCTGGGGAGCATCCCGTTGGCGGAGCTCATCGACCAACTCCCCTTCGAGGACCTGGTCCCCGGCGTGGGCATCCCGGGCACCGAGGTCTCTGTCGAGGGCGACACGGTCACCGTGGTGTTCTCGTTCAGGCCGACGCTGCGCACCAGCACAGCGCTCGGGTTCATCGCCCGCCCCTCCACGTCGGCGCAGGTCATCGTCACCACGACGGCATCCCTGACCGGCGCGCGCCCTGCCACCGCCACCACCGAGATGACGGTGCGCAACTTCGACATGGTCTTCCCCCCGGGCGGGGTGGTCGACATCATCGTGCTCGACGTCGAGCGGATGCAGGCGGTCGTGGACTCCGACGGCGCACTGAGCGTCGATGTCCGCATCGTCGGTTGGGCGCTCGGCGCCGACCTCGGCTTCCTCCAGCCACTCTTCGACACGCTGGCCGACCTGGTCGGGTTCCGTGTCGAGCCGCGCAGCGACGGGATCGGGCTCGGCAACGCGAAGAGCCTTCCCGACCTCGGGTTCGGGATGCTCGAGCTGCGCAACGTCCACGTCGACATCGGCCTCGACCTGTCGCTCACGGGTGGGCCGACCCTGGTCCACGTCGGGCTCGGATCGGCTGCGTCACCCGTCGAGGCCCAACTCGGCACGTTGGGGGCCACCTTCTTCATCGAGCTCGATCTCGAGTTCTCGGGGACCGACACCTCGTGGCGCGTCGAAGCCGGTGTGGCGATCTTCATCGAGTACGGCTTCGATGCGGTGGTTGTGTCGGCAGCGGTGCGCCTGCGCGTCGGCTGCTCGTTCGTGTTCGACAAGGGAACGAGTGGCACCGAGGTGAAGGTGGCGGGTGCTGTTGCGCTCGAGGGTGAGGTGAGCGTGCTCGGCCTGCTGACGGTGTCGGCCGCCGTCGTGGGCACGGTCATCTACAACTCTTCCAGCGAGAAGATCGTGGTCCGCGGCGAGATCCACTGGGCTGTCGACACCCCACTCGGTGGGCCGGATGGCACCATCCCGATCGGGAGCACCGAGTTCGATCTCGGTGACGGCCAGCAAGCGGCGGTTGCCGCCGCAGCCGTTCCCGACACGGCCTCGTTCGGCGACCTCTACTCCTCGACCGATTGGTCCCTCTACTCGGCGGCCTTCGCCTGACGCTCGGAGCACCCATGCCCTCGCTCTCGCATCTCCTCGTGATCCCCTGCCCCAACGGTCGGTCCGCCACCACGGCCAAGTTCTCGGTCGTCCTCGTGCCGCGCCTGCGCAACGCCGGGGTGCTCAGCGACTACCCGGACTGGGCGGACTGGGGCAGCCAGGTCGCCAACCTGCAGTTCCGCCTCTACAGCGGGAACAGCCCGATCGCAGCACCGGTCACCGTCACCTCACCCACGGTCGATCCAGCCATCTGGCGGGCGGTCTTCGGCGCCAACGCGGCGCAGACCGGCACGGTGAAGGTGGCCCCCGCCGGATTCGTCGACCGCACCAACGCATCACTCGCGTCGATGGACGTCGGATCATTGCTGAAGAGCACCACCACCTTGTACGCCGCGTTGGCCCGCCTCGGCGGGTCGCCGGCGACCAGCGCAGCGGTCACCAGCACCGGTGTCGCGGTCAGCAACCTGGCCGGCTCGTACGAGACGTTCGCCGGGCCGGTGGGCAACGGCGAGGAGCCGACCTACGAGCCACCGGACTTCCACGAAGTGCTCCGCCAACTGGGCGCCCACCCGCACGTGATGCGCCTCCTCGGCCTGGTGTTCGACCTCGAGTTCGCCCTGCCGCCCGGTCCGCTCGCCGAGATCCAGGTGCGCACCAACTGGCCGAGCCTCGGCGCCACCCAACCGGCGTTCGAGAACCATCGCCAGGTGCCCCTGCGGATGGAGGTCGACGCCAACTTCGAGCCGGTCGTGGCTGTGGCGACGCACCGCAGCGGACGCTGGCTCTCGCTGGCTAGCTCGGCCTACGCCGTGGCCTCGAGCAGCGTGGTCGCAGCCGGGCAGTCGATCAGCTCGCTGAGCCGCGCCCTCTCGGCCAACCCAGTGCCGACGGTCCCGATCGAGGTTCCGGCGATCGACGAGAGCGGGCTGACCGTGGCCCTGAACGACGCCGTCGGCCCGCTCGTGCAGGGCTTTGCCCGCCAGCGCGCGCTCGAGGACCAGGTCGACGCCTGGATCCGCAGCACCCCGCCCGCTGTGCTGCCGCCGCTCATCCGTGCCGAGGACGCGACGGCCGGCACGCGGTGGGATGTGCGCGACGTGGCCAAGGCGACCTTCCGCTCGCTCCATGAGCGGCGCATGCCGTCGACCTACGACTTCCCCCGCAACAAGGCGCTGTCGGTGGCCGGCCCCGACGACGAGGGCTGGGGCTCGCTCGCCATCTCGACGGACGGCTCGTTCGAGCAGGTCCCGAAGAACACGAACGTCGTCTACGACGACGCAGTACAGAAGGTCGAGCAACGCGACACCACGAAGTGGCGCGTCGATGCCTCGGCGATGCGCTGGAGCGGCTGGAGCCTGTCGGCGCCTAAGCCCGGGCAGATCCTCGATGCCTCGGGTGCCCCGGTCGCTCGACCGGACCGCGCCCCGAAGCCCGACGACCCTGCGCAACTGGGCGTCACCTACGAAGCGCGACCGGGCACTCTCGAGCGGCTGCGCTTCAACCGGACCTACCAGTTCCGCGGGCGTTGTGTCGACCTCGCGGGCAACTCACTGCCGCTGTCGACCGCGGCTCCTGCGGCCGGGGTGTCGCCGCCGGTGCTGTTCGGCCGCAGCGCGCCGGTGCCGGCGCCCACGGTGGTCCGGCGTGTATCGCGACCCGACCCCGGGGTCGGCGATCTGCCCGATGTCATCGTCATCAAGAGTGAGCTCACCCAGACCGATGCGTCCACCCCGCGGGCCGACCGAATGTTCTTCGTCCCCGGCATCAATCAGCTCCGCCTCGAGCGCCACGGCCTGCCGAAAGCCGATGGCATCGACGCCGCCGACTATGCGTTCCTGGCCGATCGCGATGCCCGCAGCCTGACGGGCCAACTGCTCGTCGATCCCGAGAATGGCGAGCTCGTCGCCGGAGCGGCCGTCGTTGGCACCGCAGTCACTGCCGGTGCGTATCGCCAGATTGCTCGGTACCTGGCCGACCCAGCCGCCAAGCAGATCGCCTTCCACGGCCTTCCGAAGGGGTCGGCCACCTCGCCGGTGCTCGTCGACGTCGGTGTGTGGCCCGACCCCGAGAGCGTCACCCTCGAGCTCGCCGCGGGCTCGGGTGCGCCGACGACGACGGCAGCCAGCAAGTTGGTGCGTGTGCAATTGCCGAAAGGGACGATCCATGTCGCTGAGGTGAGCTCGGCCATCGACCCGGCGTTGCTCGATCACTTCGCGTGGTTCCAGCAGCTGTCGACCGCCGACAAGAACAAGCTCCGCTCAGTGTTCCAGCGCGGGCAGAACCGACTCGTCAGCCCGCGTCGAACCGTGACATTGGTGCACGCCGTGCGGGTGCCGTTGGCTGCTCCGTCGTTCGGTACCTTCACGCCGGCACGTACCACGATCGGCCAGACGACGGTGCTGCTCGACGGTCCGGTCAGCCTGCATCGACCCACCACCGAACGGCTCGTCCTCGCCGCCACGTGGGACGGTCCGGACTTCGACACCACGACTGTGGTGCAGGCGAGCAGCGCGGTCATCGATGACCGGTTCCTGCCCACGACGGGCTCGGCCACATCCGAGACGTACGACGACCTCGCTGTCGAGCTCGGCCACACACGACGGGTGCAGATGACCATCGATGCCGAGGCGTTCTGCCGCTTCAGCAGCTACTTCACCGAACGCCGGGAGTGGGTGGCAACGAAGGGTGTGGCATTCGTGGCCGACGGTCGGGGCATCTCGGCCACCGCCGTCGTGGTGAGCAACCCCGGAACCGGCGCGACCTACGCCGAGGGCCAGGACTACAGCCTCGATCGTGCGGCAGGATCGGTCACCCCGCTCGTCTCGGGGTCGATCCCCGCCGCGAGCACGGTGAGGATCGAGTACATCCCGCTGCCGGTGAGCCGCACGTCCGCACAAGCCAGCCGCGGCAAGACGGTGAGCTTCGTCGTGCCATCGTCGGCACCACCTCCCGTGCCGAAGGTCGCGCACATCCTTCCTGCGTTCGCCCGCACCGTGCGCGCCACGTCGTCGACGATCACGGTCAACCACGACGGTCGGGTGGTGCGGGTGTTCCTCGAGCGACCATGGAACGAGTCGGGGGCCGGCGAGCTGCTCGGCGTGGCGACCGACCTCGCCGCGGTTGCCGCGCCGGAGCTCACTCGCTGGGGGCGCGACCCGCTGACGATCGGGACCGGCTCGCGGGCTCGGCCCAACTCAACCAGCTTCCGCAAGGCTGCCCGTACGGCTCGCAGCGTCGACGGCAAGTTCGACGTGGCTGGCCATCGGCCGGTGCTCGATCTGGCGCGCGACCTCTGGACCGCCGACGTCCAGGTGAATGCCACGTTCGGCTATCGCCCGTTCGTGCAGCTGCATCTGTGCCGATACCAGCCCGACTCCATCGCAGGCGCTGTGGTGTCGGACACCGTCGCCACCGAGACGCTGCGTCTCGGAGCGTCTCGAGTCGTGACCTTCTCCAAGCGGAGCGGTCGCCGGGTCGAGGTGAAGCTGGCCGGTCCGGACCGCGTGAACGTGGTGACGGTGCGCCTGCAGCAGGCCGATCCGGCGATCTCGGACCCCGACCTGAAGTGGGTCGATGTCGGCTCGCCGCTGGTGCTCACACGTCGAGGCACCACCGGCGCGGCGGTCCACTCCGGCACGATCAGCACCCCGGCATCGACGAGCATCCGCCGGCTGCTGCTCGAAGACGCCGAGCCGGTGCAGCGCGAGGTCGGTGGCGTCCTGGTCGCCTCGACCGACGTCGCCTACCGCGAGGTCGTCGAGCTCCCCGCAAGTTGGTGATCAGCTCCGACGCGGCCGAGCGGCCGTCGCGCTGGCAGACTCGTCGGCCATGAGCACACGACTGACGGGTACCGGCATCTGGAGCGGCATGCTGCGCTACGGCGACCTCGGCCAGGCTGCGGCCGCAGCCACCGAGCTCGAGGCGCTCGGCTACAGCGCGCTGTGGATCCCCGACGTCGGCGGCGACCTGTGGACCCCGCTGGCCAACCTGCTCGGCGCCACCAGCACGGTCACCATCGCCACGGGCATCTTGAACATCTGGATGCACACCCCCGAAGAAGCCGCTGCCGAGCACGCCCGGCTGACCGCCGAGCACGGCCCGCGCTACCTGTGCGGCATCGGCATCAGCCACCGCCCGTTCATCGACATGGTCAACGCGCCGGGCACCTACACCAAGCCGGTCGAGACGATGGCCGCCTACCTCGATGGCCTCGACGCCGCAGCCACGCCGCTCGGCGTGAGCGACCGGGTGATCGCCGCGCTCGGCCCGAAGATGCTCGAGCTGGCCCGTGCCCGCTCCGCTGGCACCCACCCCTACCTGGTGACGCCCGAGCTCACTGCCGCGGCCCGCGCCGGCATCGGCCCCGACGGTCTGGTGGCCAGCGAGGTGGGCGTAGTGCTCGAGACCGACCCCGACCGCGCCCGCGAGATCGCCCGCCTGCACCTGGCCACCTACCTGGCGCTGCCCAACTACGCCAACAACTGGAAGCGCGCCGGGTTCACCGACGACGACATCGCCAACGGTGGCAGCGACCGCCTGGTCGACGCGCTGATCGGCTGGGGCGACGAGGCGGCGATCGTCGCCCGTGTGCAGCAGCACCGCGACGCCGGGGCCGACCACGTGTGCGTGCAGGTGCTCACCAGCGACCCGCGGGCCCTGCCGGTCGACCAGTGGCGCACGCTCGCACCGGCGCTGCTCGGCTGACCGCCTCGGTACCCTCGGCGATGTGATCGACCAGCTGCGCACACCGCGCACCGTGCTGCGCCGCTGGCACGACGACGACCTGCGGCCCTTCGCCGAGTTGAACGCCGACCCCGAGGTGATGGAGTTCTTCCCGGCCACGTTGGCCCCCGTCGAGTCCACCGCGATGGTCGAGCGCATCGAGCAGGGGTTCGAGGTGAACGGCTTCGGGCTGTGGGCCCTCGAGATCGACGGCCGCCTCGCCGGCTTCACCGGTCTGAACCGCACCACCTTCGACACCCCGATGGGCCCGCACGTCGAGATCGGCTGGCGGCTGGCGCGCTGGGCCTGGGGGCACGGCTACGCCACCGAGGCGGCCGACGAGGTGCTGCGCGACGGCTTCGAACGGGTCGGCCTGGCCGAGATCTTCTCGTTCACCACGGTCACTAACGTGCGCAGCCGGGCGGTGATGGAACGGCTCGGCATGCAGCACCGCGCCGAGCTCGATTTCGACCACCCGCGCACACCCGGGTGGTGGGGCCAGCGCCACGTCGTGTACCACCTCGCGGCCGGCGACTGGCGGGCCCGCCGCGCCTGACAGGATGTGGCGATGGGGGAACCGATCGATCTCGTCTCGCCGGAGGCCTTCCGCCACGGCCACCCGTGGGCGCAGTACGCGTGGCTGCGCGCCAACGCACCCGTCTACCGCCACCCGCAGCCCGGCACCGACGGCTTCTGGGCGATCACCCGGTACGACGATGTGCGCACGATCAGCCGCCAGCCGAAGCTGTTCAGCTCGGCGGCCAAGGGGCCGATGCTCGGCGAGCCGACACCCGAGGAGCTGGCCCCGAACCTGCAGATGATGCTGTTCATGGACCCGCCCCAGCACGACCGCTTCAAGCTGCTCGTGTCGCGCGGGTTCACCCCGAAGAACGCACAGCTGCTCGCCGACCGCATCGGCGAGCTGAGCCGCGAGATCGTCGACGACGTGATCGAGCGCGGCGAGTGCGATCTGGTGGCCGACGTGGCCGGCCGACTGCCGTCGGGGTTGATCGCCGAGCTGATGGGCATCCCCCGGGCCGACGGCGAGCGCCTCTACGAGCTCACCGAGATCATGCACACCACCGACGACGCCGTGCACTCACGCGACGAGCGGATGATGGCCGTGGTCGAGATGCTCACCTATGCCGCAGGTGTGGTCGAGGCCAAGCGCCGCAACCCCGGCGACGACATCGCCTCGGCGTTGGTGCAGGCCGAGATCGACGGCGACCGGCTCACCGACGGCGAGCTGCAGTTCTTCTTCCTGCTGCTCGTCAACGCCGGTGGCGACACGACGCGGAACCTGGTGGCTGCCGGGATGCAGCAGCTGTTCGACCATCCCGGTGAACGGGCACGGCTCGCGGCCGACCTCGACGGCCTGCTGCCCACCGCGGTGGAGGAGATGCTGCGCTACACCAGCCCGGTCGCCAACTTCCAGCGCACGGTCATGGACGACACGGTGCTGGGCGGCCAGCAGTTGAGCGCCGGCGACCGGGTGGTGATGTTCTACGGCTCGGCCAACCGCGACGAGGACGTGTTCGCCGACGCCGATCGCTTCGACGTCGGCCGCTCACCCAACCCGCACGTCGCGTTCGGTGCCGGCGGCCCGCACCTGTGCCTCGGCATGCACGTGGCGCGCATCGAGATCGCAGCGATGTTCCGCGAGCTGCTCGCCCGCCTGCCCGACCTCGAACCGGCCGGCGAGCCCGAGCTGCTGGCGTCGAGCTTCATCGCCGGTGTGAAGTCGATGCCGGTGCGCTTCACACCGGCATCGCGCGCCTGATCCCTCCGCGCCCGGCCTCAGCCGAGCTCGACGATGGGCGCCTCGGGCGCGTGGTTCTTCACCGAGTTCACGCCGTTGATGCACTGGTCCTTGGTCTTGTAGCCCTCGCCGACGGCGATGATCTCGCCGTTGCTGGCCTTCAGCCGGAACCGGTACTCACCGGCCACGTCGACGTACACCTCGAATGTCCCTGCCATGACGACCCCCTGAGAACGTTGTCAAGAGATTACTTGACGCCGTGAGAGGGCCGGATCACCTCAGCGGGATGAGAGCGACAGGTCGGTGTCGTCGTCGCGATCGAGGCCGATCAGGTCGTCGAGCGGGATCTGGTGCTCGGACGGCCCCTCCACGTTGAGCCGGGGCAGGAGGCGGTCGAGCCAGCCGGGCAGCCACCAGTTGCGGGCACCGAGCAACTCCATCGTCGCCGGCACGAGCAGCATGCGCACGAGCGTTGCATCGAGCAGCACCGCGACGGCCAGGCCGACACCGAACAGCTTGATCACCCGGTCGTCTTCGAGCAGGAAGGCGCCGAAGACGACGATCATGATCGCCGCTGCTGCGGTGATCACGCGCGCTGTGGCGGCCAGGCCGTCGGCCACCGAGTTCTTCGCGTCGCCCGTGCGGTCGAACTCCTCCTTCACCCGGGAGAGCAGGAAGACTTCGTAGTCCATCGACAGGCCGAACACGATGGCGAACATCATCATCGGCACGAACGGCTCGATCGGGGCCGGGGCGACGCCGAGCAGGCTGGTGCCCCACCCCCACTGGAACACGGCCACCACCACGCCGTAGGCGGCGGCGATCGACAGCACGTTCATGATCACGGCCTTCAGCGGCACCAGCAGTGAGCGGAAGACCATCATCAACAGCACGAACGACAGCAGCAGCACGACTGCGATGAACAGCACCAGCCGGGCCGACAGGTAGTTGGTGAAGTCGATCGAGGCCGCAGTGGCGCCGGTGACGAACACCTCGAGGCCGGTGCCGGCGATCGCCGCGGGGATCACCTGGTCGCGCAGTCGCTCGACGGTCTCGACCGTGGCCTCGTCCTGCGGGGCCGTGGTGGGGATGATCTGCAGCACCGCTGCCCGCGGAGCGAGGGGATCGTTGGGGAAGGCCTGCGGCGGGAACTGGACGCCCGGGTCGGCGCCGATCGCAGCCGCCAGCGCCGGCAGTGCTGCGGCGTCCTGGGCGCTGGTGAAGGTGACCGCAGCCACCAGCGGGCCGTTGAACCCGGGCCCGAAGCCTTCGGCCAACAGGTCGTAGGCCTGCCGGGTGGTGGTGTCGGTGGGGTAGTTGCCCTCGTCGGAGAATCCCAGCCGCAGCGAGAGCACGGGTGCGGCGAGCACGCCGAGGATCAGCGTGCCGATCAGCAGCATGCTCCATGGGCGGGCCTGCACGATGCGGCTCCAGCGGTAAGGCAGGGTCTCGCGCATCGGCTTGGGGGTGCGCTTGGGGAGCTCGCGCCGCAGCGGGGCCACCGCGAAGCCGGCGATGAGCGTGACGATGGCGAGCGGCACGCCGACGAGCAGGGCGCTGATGCCGAGGCCGGCACCGAACAGGGCCAGTGCCAGGAAGCCGGCGGCGATGATGCCGCGCCAGCGGGTGATCTCGACACGCGGACCGGCGAAGCCGAGCAGCGCCGGCAACAGCGTGACCGAGGCCAGCATGGTGACGGCCACGGTGGTGGCCGCGCCGATGCCCATGCCCGAGACGAACTCGAGGCCGATCAGCAGCATGCCGAGCAGCGACACGACGACGGTGAGCCCGGCGAAGACGACGGCGCGACCGGCCGTGTCCATCGCTGCGACGGCGGACTCCTCGTACGACAGGCCGCGGTGCAGGTTCTCGCGATAGCGGGTGACGATGAACAGCGCGTAGTCGATGCCCACCGCAAGGCCGATCATCGCCCCGAGGCTGGTGGCGAAGTCGGGGATGGTGACGACATGGCTGACCAGCGCAACGACACTCGCGCCGAGGCCGACGCCGAACAGGGCCACGCCGATGGGCAGGCCCATCGCCAGCACCGATCCGAACGACAGGATCAACACGATGATGGCGAAGCCGAGGCCGAGCAGTTCGGACTCCGGTGGGTGGAACTCCGACAGCGCCTGGCCGCCGACCTCGACGGTGAGCCCGTCGATCTGGGGGGCGAGGGCTTCGATGTCGCGCCCGATCGCGGACATCTCCATCTGGTCGAGCGACGGGTCGAGGTTGACGGTGGCGAAGGCGATCGTGCCGTCGGGGTTGATCTGCCCCATGCCGCGTGGGCCGTAGGGGTCGATGACGGTGACGCCGTCGATCTCGCCGGCCTGCGTGAACATCTGGCCCATCGCAGCCGCGACCTCGGGGTCGGACACACCTTGATCCGCGCGGAACACGATCGTGCCTCCGAGGCGGCCCGCGCCTTGGTCGGCGAAGTACTCCGACAGCACATCGAAGCCGTCGGCGCTCTCGGAGGCGGGGATCGAGAACTGCGTGGAGAAGTTGGGGCCGACGATGACGTTGGCGAGCACGCCGACGCCGAACAGGGCGATGAGCCAGGCAGCCAGTGTGGAGCGCCGGTTGCGGAAGCACCAGCGGCCGATGCGGGCGATCATGGGCGCCTTCCGATCAGGGTCGATGGGGGGAGCACGTGGGGGGACACGCCCCGGAACGCTAGGGCCATGTGAAGGCGTTCACATGATCCGCTGGGCGGTCGATCGTGTGACCGACGACTCACGCACCGTGGTGGGCAGCCGGCACGGTGCCCATCCGCCCGCTGCGGAAATCGTCGAGCGCCTCGATGATCTGTTCGCGGGTGTTCATGAGGAACGGCCCGTAGTGGGCGATCGGTTCGCGCAGCGGCAGCCCCCCGAGCAGCAGCACCTCGAGCTCGGGTGAGTCCTCCGGCTGGGTGTCGCCGGCCCTCAGCTCGAGCGTGTCGCCGGGGCCGAACAGCACCAGTTGGTGCGCATCGATCGGCCGCCCCTCGGCGCCCACGCTTCCCCGGCCGCCCAGCACGTACACCATCGCGCTGAACGAATGGTCCCACGGCACCTCGAGCCGCGCTCCCGGGCGCAGGCTGGCATGGGCATAGGTGATCGGGGTGTAGGTCGAGCCCGGGCCCGAGTGACCGCCCAGGTCGCCGGCGATCAACCGCACGAGGGCGCCGCCGTCGGGTGAGCTGAGCAGCGTCAGCCGGTCGCGGGTGATGGCCTGGTAGCGCGGTGGCGTGAACTTCAGGGCGGCAGGAAGGTTGACCCACAGCTGGATACCGTGCGTCCTGCCGCCGCTGCGCACGAAGGCCTCGGTGGGCACCTCATCGTGGAGGATGCCCGAGCCGGCGGTCATCCACTGGGTGTCGCCCTCGCCGATCACGCCGCCACCGCCGTGCGAGTCGTGGTGGGCCACCACCCCGTCGATGATGTAGGTGACCGTCTCGAAGCCGCGGTGGGGGTGCCACGGCGCTCCGACTGCTTCGTTCGGGCCGTACTCGATCGGACCGAGCTGGTCGAGCAGGAAGAACGGGTCGGCGAGGTGGGCGTCGATGTGCCCGGGGAACGGCCGCCACACCACGAACCCGGCACCTTCGACCATGCGTCGCGCCTGGACCACCCGCTCGACGAGCCGCGGCCGCGAGCCAGGTATGACCTCGAGGCGGGGCAGCTGCAGCGGGTTGGCGACGGTGATGGCGGGCATGCGGTCAGCATATCGTTGCGGGCGCAAGTAAAATGCTCGCAGGTGTCGACGTCACAGCAAAGACAGGCCGTTGGTCCCTGGTGGTTGCCCGTCGTTCCGG
>JBBATY010000011.1:54674-68419 GCA_040398525.1 Ilumatobacteraceae bacterium
TCGACGTCACAGCAAAGACAGGCCGTTGGTCCCTGGTGGTTGCCCGTCGTTCCGGGCTGACTGGAGCCATGCGTGCTCGATCCCACCGTGCCCCTGCCATCGCCGTGATGCTGACCCTGGTCGCCCTGGCCTCGTGCGGCGACGACGATTCCGCCGACACCACCACCACGTCGGCCGCCGCCACCACGGTGGCGCCCACGACGGAGGCGCCCACCACGAGTGCGGCGAGCACCTCGACGGAGGCGCCCACCACCCTGGCGCCCACGACGACCCCGACCACCCAGCCGACCACCACGCTGCCGAGCGGGCTCGAGCAACCCGCCATCTGGCCGGCTGCCGATGTCGTGTTCACCACCCCGGAGGAGGCAGCCGCCGACTTCGTGAGCAAGGTGCTGCAGGTGCCCGTGGTGCTCAGCGAGTTCGCCGGCGGCGACTCGCGCAGCGGCGAGTTCGAGCTGTGGTTCGAAGAGAACGGCAACCCGATCGAGTCGAGCAGAGGCGTGCTGCTGATGCGCAAGCTCGGCCCCGCGAGCGGGTGGTTCGTCCTGGGCGTGGCCAACGACGTCGCCACGATCTCGGTGCCCGAGTTCGGCGCCACGGTGCCCGCCGGCGAGATCACCGTCGAGGGCATGTTCCGCGGCTTCGAGGCCAGCGGCACGATCTACGCCTATGTGGCCGGTGATGCCGGCACGTTGCTCGACTCGCAGCAGACGATGGCCGGCTCGATGGAGGAGCCGGGGCCCTACTCGGTGACCCTCGACCTCTCCGGCGCAGCACCCGGCTCGACCGTGATGCTCGTCGTGCGTGGCGGAGTGGGCCTCGAGACCGACCCCGGCGACACCGGTGCGATCCCGGTGCTCATCGCCGGGTGAGCTCGGCCACGACCTGATCGAGCTCGCGCGACAGGTCGGGGCCCACACCGGAGCGGATGTCGAAGTCCTCGTGCTCGACATGTGCGCCCGTGTCGTGGGCGGCAGCGCTCATCGTGCGCACCAGCCCGGCTGGACCGCACACCGCCACGTGGGCGCCGCGCAGCCCCTCTGCACCGAACAGCTCGCGCAGTGTGTCGGGCCCGATGCGGTCGCCCTCGGACGACACGTGCAGGTGCAGCTCGACGCGGCCGGCACGGTGGGCCTGCTCGAGCTCGGCGAGCGCCGGCGCATCGTCGCGGGAGCGGACCTGGTAGACGAGGTGCGGCACCGGGTGGCCGCTCGGCCGCGGGCCGCGCAGCGCCCCGAGGAACGGGGTGATCCCCACCCCGCCGGCGATCCACACCGTGGTGGTCGGTGTGCGCGGCGCCGGCCGGAAACGACCGTAGGGCCCCTCCACCACCACCTCGGCGCCCTGTAGTTCGAGCGTCGGCAGCCGGTCGCTCCAGTCGCCGAGGGCGCGCACCACGAAGCGCAGCTGTGGCTCGTCCGGATGCGACGCGATCGTGAACGGGTGCGGCTCGGACATGCCCGCCACCTGCAGCTTGACGAAGGCGAACTGCCCGACGCGGTGGCGCAACCGGCGCGACCCGGAGGGCTCGAGCATCAGCTCGACGGTCGAACCCTGCTGCGAGGTGCTCACGATCCGGTAGGCGGTGCCGCGGCGCACCATGTCGCGCCACACCACCCGCGCGAACCAGGCCGCCAGGCCGGCCACCATCACCACGGCGAACCACCAGCCCCATGCCGAACCGTTGGCGTACGGCTTCTCGGCCGTGAAGAAGTGGAAGCAGGCGAATGCATAGGGCACCACGAGCAGCTTGTGCGTCCAGCGCCACCATCGCGTGGGCACCAGCCGCACGACGCTGATCGCCACCAGCACGTAGAGCATCGTCTCGCCGAGGCCCGCCAGGTCCTCGGCGGTCTCGGCGAGGTTGCGGCTGGCGCCGGGGATGCCGCGTTCGAGCTCGTCGACGGTCTGCACGTGCAGGAACATCGCCCCGACCGAGGCCGCGCCGAGCCAGCGGTGCACCCGGTACATGCGGTCGAGTCCACCGAACCACGGCTCGAGCCAGCGGGTGCGCACGGCGAGCACGAACGACCAGGCCATCGCCCCGATCGAGATCGAGCCGATGTACAGCGCGAACGAGACGTCGCCGTCCTCGCCCGCGGTGCCGGCGAACGCAGGCCAGGTGGCGACGAGGGTGGCGACCACGACGATCGGCCCGACCCAGCGCGCACCCGGGGTGAACGGCCCGGGTCGTGGGGGTCGCACGAGACGCCAGTCGGCGCGGGTGCCGACCATGCGGCGCAAGGGCAGGCTCGGCACCTTCACAGGCCGGTCACGTTACCGACAGGTCGCGGCGGCGGATCGCCACCATCGACATGCCGGTGAGTGCTGCTGCCACCCCGGCCACTGCCGCCAGCCGCCACCACGACAACTGCTCGGCAGGGGTCTCCGTCAGGTGGTGGAACGGCGAGACGCCTCGGGCCCAGCCCGGGAGGTCGAGTGTGTCGGCGAGGAACGCCACGACGGCCACCACGGCGAACAACGCCCACGCCAGCAGTGCCCGACGCGGCGCCACG
The DNA here is from genome assembly GCA_040398525.1 of Ilumatobacteraceae bacterium. Classification (GTDB taxonomy): domain Bacteria; phylum Actinomycetota; class Acidimicrobiia; order Acidimicrobiales; family Ilumatobacteraceae; genus VFMC01. The sequence goes on from JBBATY010000011.1 coordinate 57,191, forward strand.
GCGACGAGCAAGGTCGTCGCCCCGGTGAGCACCAGCACTGCCGGCAGCCGGGCCAGTGCGGCTGCGGCTCCGTCGACGACCAGCATGCCGTCGCCGACGACGACGGCTGCGCCGATCCCGAGACCCAGGCCGCCGGCGACGAGCACGACGACCGACCCGATGGCCGATACGGCGGCGTGGGCGCCGAGCCAGCGACGACGCGGCAACGGAGTGCTGAGCACCAGGTCGGCGCGTCCGGCAGCTTCCTCGCCGTGGGCGGCGAGCGCCGACGACACCGCCCACCCGCACGATGCAACAGCCAGCATCGTGGCCGCCGCGGCGAGGTAGGCCTCGGTGATGGTCGCCCCGGTCAGGCGGGCCAGGTAGTCGGCGAGCTGCGGGTTGTCGAGCAGCATCTGCTCGACGTCGTCGGCGATCGAGCCGTACACGGCTCCGGCGAGCAGCAGGCCGACGACCCAGCCGAGCAGGGCCGCGCGCTCGAGCCGAACTGCGAGGCCGAGCGGAGTGCGCATCGACCGGCTCGCCGACTTCTTGCCCGGTCGGGTGGCGAACAGCCCGGACCCGAGGTCGCGCCGTGCCGCCACCCCGAACGCGGCGAGCACCAGCCCGATGCTCAGTGCTGCGCAGGCGACGAGCGTCCACCACCGCTCCCCGGCGAACGCGCGCACACCCTGTGCCCAGCCGATCGGCGAGCACCAGGTGAGCATGTTGTGGCCGATGTCGCCCACGGCGCGCACCACGAACGCCACCGCCAACACGAGGGCTGCGAGGCCGAGCGTGCCCCGGCTCGAGCTGGCCAGCTGGGCGCTCAACGACGTGACGCCGATGAACACCAGCCCGACGGCCACCATCGACGCCGCCAGGGCGACCGACCCGACGACCGGGTACCCGAGGACCACGAAGCCACCGGCGATCAGGCCGCCGACCACGAGCTCGGCGACGGCGATCACCAGCGTGGCAGCTGCCGTCGGGGCATGCCTGCCGACCACGGTGGAGCGGACCAGCTCGATGCGCTCGTGGTCTTCCTCGGCCCGGGTGTTGCGGGCCACCAGGAACATGCTCATCAACGCGATGGCGACGGCGCCCCACAGCTGCGCCTCGTTGACGAGCACCACACCGAGGCTCGGGTCGCCGAAGCCGTAGCCCGGCCCGGCGAAGGCGACGAGGGCCGGGTTGTCGCCGAACAGGCGGACGTAGCTCGCCACCTTCGCCGGGGTGTCGTAGACGCTGCGCAGGCTGGCGGCCGACGCCAGGGCGACCACGGTGAGGCCGACCATCCACAGCACGAGCCGCAGCCGGTCGCGCCGCACCACGAAGCGAGTGAGCCGGGCCGTTCCGACGAGGGTGCTCACGGTTCGGCGAGCTCGTCGCCGTAGTGGCGCAGGAAGAGCTCCTCGAGCGTCGGCGGGGCGCTCGTGAGCGACTGCAGGCCAGCGGCGACGAGATGGGCGACGGCCGTGTCGAGTTGCGCTCCGTCGACATCGAAGCGCACCCGACCGTCGTCGAACCGCACGTCGTGCACACCGGGCAGCCCACCGATGTCGTCGACCGGGCGGACGGTGCGGGCGGCGATCGAGGTGCGGGTGAGGTGGCGCAGGTCGTCGAGGCTGCCCGTCTCGACCGTGCGGCCGCGTCGGATGATCGTCACCCGGTCGCACAGCTTCTCGACCTCGGCGAGCACATGGCTCGACAGCAGCACCGACCGCCCCTCGGCGCGTGCTTCCAGGACGTGCTCGCGGAAGATCGCCTCCATCAACGGGTCGAGCCCGGCGGTCGGCTCGTCGAGCACGAGCAGCTCGGCGTTCGACGACAGGGCGGCGACCAGGGCCACCTTCTGACGGTTGCCCTTCGAGTAGCTGCGGGCCCGGCGGCGCAGATCGAGGTCGAAGCGTTCGACGAGGTGGGCCTGGCGGCGAGGGTCGTTGCCGCCCCGCAGACCGGCCAGCACGTCGAGGATCTCGCCTCCGGTGAGGTTCGGCCACAGGTTCGTGTCGCCCGGCACGTACGCAATGCGCCGGTGCAGCGCCACGGCATCGGCCCACGGGTCGCCGCCGAGCACCTGCACCGTCCCGGCGTCGTGGCGCACCAGGCCGAGCAGGATCCGCATCGTGACGGTCTTGCCGGCACCGTTGGGGCCGAGGAACCCGTGGATCTCGCCGCTGGCCACCTCGAGGTCGAGGCCGTCGAGGGCCACCGTCCGGCCGAAGGACTTCCGCAACCCAGCGCACGAGACAGCGACGCCCATCGAGCCGAGGCTACGCAGCCGTCCAGCCCGGGCCCCCGGGACGTTCGCCCCTTTGTCGCGGGCTCAGCGGCTCGCCGCGCTCGAGCGGCGCTCGCCGAGGGCGACGCAGCCGTCGACCAGCAGCTCGAGCCCGAGCCGGAAGGCGGCCTCGTTGTTCGCCGCCACGCCGGCGCAGGTGCGGGTGATCTGGTCGAAGGCCTCGTGGCCGAGTGAGCGGTGGCGTTGGCGGCGGGTCTCGAGGTGGTGCGGCGCCCCACCGAGGTCGAAGGCCTGGGTGCCCACGACGAAGCTCTCGAGCATCTGGAAGCAGCGGGCCAAGTCGTCGCCCTGCAGGCCGAGGGCCTCGAGCTCGGCGACGACGAGCGCCGCCAGGTCGTGGGCGTGGGGCGCCACGGCCGACAGGTCGGTCATCGCCGACACCACGTGCGGATGGCGCTGGAAGGCCTCCCAGAGGGCGCTGAGCAGCTCGATCAGCCGATCACGGGGGGTCGCTCCGCGCAACGGTGTGCGGCCGGCGACCTCGACCACGATGGCGTCCTTCATCGCCACGACCAGGGCGTCTTTGTCGCGGAAGTGGCGGTACAGGGTGGTGTGGCCGATCGAGAGCGAGTCGCCGAGGGCGCGCAGGGTGAGGGCCCCCATGCCGTGCTCGCCGACGAAGCCGATGGCTGCGGCCACGAAGTCGTCGCGCGACAGGGGCTGCGTTCGCCGGGTCATCGCGGCACCGTACCAGTGGCTCTCCGACGCCTCACCTGCCCACGAGTGCACCCAGGTCGGCGGCGCTCGCGGCCTCGTGTTCGTCGAGGGTCTCGTGCTCGAGCAGCGCTTCGGCGAGGTGGTCGAGGCGGTCGCGGTTGGCGCGCAGCAGCTCGAGCGCCCGCTCGTGGCACTGTTCGATCACAGCTCGCGCCTCGCTGTCGACGAGCTGGCGGGTTGCCTCCGACGGTGAGCGGGGGTCGAGTGTGCCGACCCCGATGTCGGCACCGGCCTCGGGGATGACGGTCACCGGGCCGATGGCCGGCGACATCCCCCAACGGCCCACCATCTGCCGGGCGAGCACCGTCACCTGCTCGAGATCGGCTTCGGCGCCGGTGGTGAGGTCGCCGAACACCAGCTCCTCGGCGGCGCGACCGCCGAGCGCGCCGGTGATCCGCCCGCGCAGGTACGACTCGCTCATCCCGTAGCGGTCGGCGCTCGGGCTCTGGAACGTCACCCCGAGCGAGCGGCCGCGCGGGATGATCGACACCTTGCGCACCGGGTCGGCCCCCGGCTCGAGCATGCCGAGCAGGGCGTGGCCCGCCTCGTGATAGGCGGTGCGCCGTCGGTCGTCCTCGCTCAGCATGATCTTGCGCTCGGCGCCGAGGACGATCCGTTCGAGGGCGTCGGCGAAGTCCGCCGGCTCGACGGCGTGGTGCCGCCGTCGGGCAGCGGTGAGGGCTGCCTCGTTCACCAGGTTGGCCAGATCGGCCCCCACCATGCCGGGTGTGGTGGCGGCTACCTCGGCGAGGTCGGTGCCCAGTGCCAGTGGCACCGCGCGGGTGTGGACGCGCAGGATCGCCGTTCGGCCGGAGAGGTCCGGTGGGCTCAGCACGATCCGCCGGTCGAAGCGCCCGGCCCGCAGCAGTGCCGGGTCGAGCACGTCCGGCCGGTTCGTGGCGGCAAGCACGATCACGCCTTCGTTGCCGGTGAAGCCGTCCATCTCGGTGAGGATCTGGTTGAGGGTCTGCTCGCGTTCGTCGACGCCGCCGAAGCTGGCGGTGGCGCCGCGCGCCCGCCCGATGGCATCGAGCTCGTCGATGAACACGATCGCCGGGGCGACGGCCTTGGCCTTGTCGAACAGGTCGCGCACTCGGCTGGCGCCGACCCCGACGATCATCTCGATGAACTCCGACGCCGACATCGAGAAGAACGGCACCTCGGCCTCGCCGGCGACGGCGCGGGCCAGCAGTGTCTTGCCGGTGCCCGGTGGGCCCATCAACAGCACACCTTTCGGTGGTCGGGCACCGAGGGCCCGGAAGCGCTCGGGTGAGCGCAGGAAGTCGACGATCTCGACGAGCTCGTCGCGGGCCTCGTCGATGCCGGCCACATCGGCGAAGGTGGTGTGCACGGTGCCTGCGTCGGTGCGCACGGCGCGCGACCGACCCAGGCCGCCGAGGCCACCGAGGCCACCGACCCCGGTGCCGGCCCTGCGCATCAGCCACATGTACCCGCCGATCAGCAGCAGCACCGGGCCCAGGTTGATGAGCAGCGCCCACCACCAACCCGAGCTCTCCTCGGCGGGTTCGGCGCGCACCTCGACGCCGTTGTCGACGAGGGTCTCGAGCACGGTGTCGTCTGCGAAGGTGGGTCGCAGCGTGCGGAACTCGAGCAGCGGCTCGTCGGCGTCGGGTTCGTCGACCTCGCGGCGGAACGTCCCCGATAGCTCGTCGCCGCGAATGGTGAGGGAAGCGACGTTGTCGGCGGCCACCTGGGTCCGGAACGTCGACCAGGGCACCTCGGTGGTGCTCGGCTCGGTGGCGATGAGGCGGCCCACCAGCAGTTGGGCGGTGACCGCCACCACGACGAGCACCAGCACCCATCGCCACGACGACCGGCGCGGCGCGGGCGGTTGGCCCGTCGGCGGTGTCGACGTCCGCGACGGCGGCAGCGGAGGTGGGGGAGGCACGTCGGGCATCTCCCCGCAGTGTCGGCCCGTGTAGCCCGGGCGCGACAGGGCCGAACGGCCCGTGAGTACGCTGCGGGCATGAGCGACCCGTTCCCCTCCGGCACACGTCTGGCCGGCAAAGTGGCCCTCGTCTCGGGCGGTGCCCGCGGCATGGGCGAGGCCTTCGCCCGGGCGATGGTGGCCCAAGGCGCGCAGGTGATGATCGGCGACCTGCTCGATGCCGAGGGGCAGGCCCTCGCCGACGAGCTCGGTGCTGCCGCGGCGTACGTCCACCTCGACGTCACCGACCGCAGCCAGTGGGCGGCGGCCGTGGCTGCCACCCTCGACCGGTTCGGGTCGCTCAGCGTGCTCGTGAACAACGCGGGCATCGCCGACTTCGCCCCGATCGGCTCGTACACCTACGAGCAGTGGGACCGGATGATCGCGGTCAACCTCACCGGTGTGTTCAACGGCATCACGGCGTCGGTCGACGCGCTCGTGACATCTGCGCCGAGCTCGATCATCAACATCTCGTCGACGGCGGGCCTGCAGGGCTACAGCGCGCTACCCGGCTACAACGCCGCCAAGTTCGGCGTGCGTGGCCTCACCAAGTCGGTCGCCCTCGACCTCGGGCACCGCAACGTGCGCTGCAACTCCGTGCACCCGGGTGCGGTGGCCACACCGATGACCGCCGGGCTCGAGACTGCGCAGAAGCACGTCGCGCTGAAGCGCATCGGCCAACCGCACGAGCTCGCCGCGCTGGTGGTGTTCCTGGCGAGCGACGAGTCGTCGTACTCCACCGGCGCGGAGTTCCTCGCCGACGGCGGCGAACTGGCCGGCCTACCCCGCGGCGCGCTGCGCTGACCTCTCGTCAGGTCGCGATCATCCACACGGCGCCGAACTGCGCGGCGGCGGCCACCACGGTGAACGCGTGCCACACCTCGTGGTACGAGAACACCGACGGCGACAGGCGCGGCCAGCGGCGGTGGAACCCGATCGCGCCCACCGTGTAGGCGACCCCGCCGAGGATCAGCAGCACGACTGGCCAGACCCCCTCACGCCTCCAGAGGAACGGCACCGCGACGACTCCGACCCACGACAGGGCCATGTAGAGCACCCCGGTGACGACCTGCGAGCGGTCGAACGCCACGAACTTGAGCGCCCCGCCGATGATGGCGCCGGTCCAGACGACCACCAGCATCGAGATGCCCCACGCCGGCGGCATGGCGAGCAGACACACCGGGGTGAACGAACCGGCGATCGCGGCGTAGATCATCGCGTGGTCGGTGCGCTGCCAGATGGTGCGGGCGCGCAGGGTGTGCACCCAGCGGTGGTAGGTGGTCGATGCGGCGAGCATCGAGCACAGGCCGACCGCGTAGATGATCACCGCGGTGCGCGCCTCGGCGCCCTCGGCGAGCGCAGCGAGGAGGGCCATCGCCGGCAGGGCCACCACCAGGGCCCACAGGTGCAGGCGACCGCGCCAGCTCGGGCGCGTCGGTGTGCCGAGCGGGACGTCGAGGCCGACTGCGGCTCGAGTGGTCAGCACGTGCTCCACGACCATGACGGTCCCAGTGTCGCACCCCCGTGCCCGGATCGTCAGGCGGTTCGCGCAGTGTTCACCGATGTCGGTAGATCCGACTCGGGTCGTAGGTCCCTGGTGAGGCCGACCGGGTCGTGCGATGCTGACCCCGTTCGGCACGAGGGGGTCCCATGGCAGCACCGTTGTTCGAGGCAGCCGATGCCAGATCGTCGACGGATCGGCTCGCCGAGCGCTTGGCCGAGTGGGAGCGAGCGGGCCTGATCGAGGGCTCGCAGCGGGTGGCGATCGCGGCCTACGAGCAGCAGCGCACGGCGGCTGCGACGCTGCCCCCGCCCGCGGCGGCCGCGCCGCCCGCAGTGCCGGTGAGTGCCACGACCGGCGGTCGACGGGTGCCGGCGGTCGCCGAAGCGCTCGGCTATCTCGGCGGGATCCTGGCGCTCGTCGGCCTCGGTCTGCTGCTGTCGCGGGTCTGGGAGGACATCGGTGCGTGGGGTCGTTTCGCCGTGCTCGCCGGTACGTCGCTCGGGTTGCTCGTGGTCGGCGCCCTCGTCCAGGCCGATCGCGACCCTGCCCTGCGCCGGCTCCGCGGCTTCCTGTGGCTGTTGTCGACCCTCGGGGCCGCAGCTGCGGCGGCGGTGCTGGCGGGCGACATCGTCGAAGTCGACGATCGGGTAGTGGGCGCAGCTGCTGCCGGAGCCGCGCTGGTGCACGCCGGGCTGCTGTGGGGCGGCAAGCCCGCGCGTCCGCTGCAGCAGGCGAGCGCGCTAGTGGCGCTGCCGCTGCTGGCGGGCACGCTGCTGACCCAGGTGCTCGACGACGGGTTGGCCGCCATGGTGGTGTGGCTCATCGGCGCCGGTGTCTTCGCCGCCGGCGTGCGTCGGCTCACCTCCACCCCGTTCGTCACATCGGTGATCGGTGCCATCACACTGGTTGCCGGGGCCGGCTTCATGAGCGCCGACTGGCGGGCGGTCGGGCTGCTGCTGTCGGTGGCCAGCGCGCTGGCCGTCGCCGCCGTCGCCGCCTACAACGATCTGATCCCCGATCGCCTCGAGCGCTGGATGCTCGGTCTGGTGGCATCGATCGCCCTCGTGCAGGCCGTGCCCAGCACGCTGATCCACTTTGCCAACCAGGCCGGCATCGTCACGGGTCTGGTCACCTGGGCCATCGGTGTCGGGCTGGTGGCGCTCGGCCTCGCCAAGCGAGCACTGCGCGGCCGCCCGGTGATCGTGCTCATCGGTGGGCTCACCATCGTCGGCGGGGCCGCACTGTGCGGCACCCAGTCGGTCACCTTCGCCACGTTGTTCGGTCTGGCCACGGCGATCGTGATGGTGGCTCTCGGCACCAGGCCGGGCACCGCGGTGATGTCGCTGTTCGGTTCGCTCGGCCTGCTCGTCAACGTGCCGTGGGCGGTCAACTGGTTCTTCCCGGGCGAGGGTCGCGCGCCGTTGCTCATCTTCGTGTCGGGCGCGCTGATCATCGTCGTGGCCGTGCTGCTCGCCAGGTCGGGTGCGCGCATCCGACGCGAGCTCGGCGGCGCAGCGAGCAGCTGAGCTCAGCTGTCTCCCCACGCGCGCTGCAGGTCCTCGGCTGCCTGACGGACCTGCCAGTCGCGGTCGCCGAGCGCTGCTTCCACGGCCGCTTCGACCTCGGGCCCGTCGAAGGGGGCGAGGGCCAGGACTGCTCGCCGCCGGACGGCCGGCAGGTCGCGGCAGCCGCGCAGGATCGCAGGCAGGCCGCGCGGGTCGCCGATCGCGCCGAGGGCGGCGACGGCCGATTCGCGCACCAGCGCGACCTCGGACTGCTCGGCGAGCACGAGCAGCCGGGCGATGACCGCGTCGCTCACCTCGACGTGCTCGCCGCACGCCCATGCGGCGTGCTCGACCACGGTCGGGTCGTCGTCGTGCAGGGGGCCGAGCAGATCGACCGTGGGTCGGGTAGCGGCCAGCTCGACGGCCCGACGGCGCACCGAGGGGTCGGGGTCGCCGAGGGCAGCGACGAGCCGTGCCGTGTCGAGCGTGCCGCGCCGGGCTGCGGCACCGAGGGCGAGCTCGCGCACCACCGGGTCGTCGTCGTCGAGCGCGGCCGCCACCACGGCTGGGTCGCCGCCGAAACCGGCTGCGACCACTTCGCGCCAGCGGGCTCGCGACGGGTCGGCTGCCATGGCGGTGCGCCGGCTCAGTTGCCGAGCAGGTCGGAGAGGGTGATCACGACGTACGCGAGCGCAGCCGACAGCACGATCGCCACCACTGCGCCCGTCACAGCGGTGAGCGTGCTGGCAGCCAGGAGGGCCCAGATGCGCCGCCAGATCGGCGTGCGCCGATAGGAGCGCACCGCCACGGGCTCGACCTCGATCGGGGCTCGTCGCGCCGAACCGGTGCGCGCGCGTGGAACGGGCACTGTCGCTCTGGCAGGCTTGCGCCACCCGGTGGCGATGAGCGCCACGATGGCGAGAGCGGCGATCCAGGCCGAAGCGGTGGTGACATCGGTGAGCGACACGGTGAAAGAGATGGTACCGGTGCCGTCGTCGGCCGTGCGTGCGCCGTCGCGCCGTCAGCTGTGGTGGGCCGTGCCCCTCGCGGCGATCGGCTTCGTCGTGATCGCCGCCGTGTTGCTGGCCGCACTGCTGCCAGGGTCGTTGCGGGCCGAGAACACGGCCGATGTCGAGGCTCCGTTCGCGCTGGTGCCCTCCGATGCCGATCCGGTTGCGCCGCGACTCGGGTTCGACGCGGTCGAGCGCTACCCGGCCGACGCGCAGATTCGGTTCGTCACTGTCCGCTTGCCGTCGATCTCGCTGCTCGACTGGTGGGTGGGTCGCGACCAGGCCGAGATCGGCTTCTACAGCTACGAGGACAAGTTCGGCTCGCAGACCCCCTCGCAGCAGCAGGAGCTCAACCTGCAGATGATGCGCACCGCCAAGGAGACCGCCGAGTACGTGGCGCTCGACTACCTCGGCTACCCGGCCGAGATCGTTCCCGGCGACGTGATCATCGACAGCCTGGTGTGCCTCGATGCCGACGAGCAGACCGGTGAGTGCAACGACTACGCGCCGGCCGACGACGTGCTCGACCGTGGCGACAAGCTGCTCGTCGTCGACGGTGTCGAGATCGGCATCGTCGAGGAGCTCCGCCCGATCCTCGACCGCCACGAGCCCGGTGACATCATCACGGTCACCTACGAGCGGCCGGGCAAGGGCGAACAGGAAGGCGAGATCGAGCTGATCGCCGACCCCGACGACCCGGAGCGGACGATCATCGGGTTCATGCCCTTCGACACGGCCCGCGCCGAGCTGCCGTTCGAGGTCGACCTCGACACCGACTCGATCGGTGGTCCGTCGGCCGGGCTGGCCTTCACCCTCACCCTGATCGACGAACTGACACCGGGCGAGCTCACCGGGGGCGAAAAGGTGGCGGTCACCGGCACGATCCGCATCGACGGCTCGGTCGGGGCCATCGGCGGCCTGGTGGCCAAGACCTCGGCGGTGAAGCAGGCGGGCGGCACGATCTTCATCGTCCCCACCGCCCAGGGAGAGGACGACCTGGCTGCCGCACGGGCGGTGGCCGGCGACGACCTGGTGGTGATCGACGTCGAGAACCTCGACGAGGCGATCGCCGCGTTGGCCGAGTACGGCGGCAACGGCCTCGAGCTCGGCACCCCCGGTGCCGGCTACAAGCCCACCGTCTGAGGTACCACCGGGCACGGTGATTGCCACCACCAGGCGAGGTGGGCCACCTACCATGCTCGCGATGGCTCTGCAGTTGTCGCGTCCCGACCCCGCCTCGCCGGACGACGTCGCCGCTGCGTCGTTCTCCACAGCGCGCAAGGGCTACGAACCCACCGAGGTCCGTGAGTTCTTGCACATGGTGGCGGCCGAGCTCGCCCGCCTGCACGACCGCGAGCGCGCCCTCGAGCAGCAGGTGCGCGACGGCCAGCGCAATGCGTTCTCGATCGCCTCTCTCGACGACGAGGTGATCACCCGCCTGCTCGGCGACGAGGCATCGCGGATCCTCCACTCTGCCCGTGATGCTGCGGCGCGGCTGAAGGCGCACACCGAGGAGGCCGCGGAGCGGATGCTGCGCGAGGCCGGCGACGAGGCGCGCCGCATCCGCGAGGAGGCCGAGATCGATGTGGCGCGGCGGCGCAGCGATACCTCCGCCGATGCCCAGGCCGAGCTCGAGATGGCCCGCCAACAGGGTCGCGAGATGGTCGAGGAGGCTCGCGAGTACCGCGAGCGGGTGCTCGCCGATGTGGCCCGCCGTCGCGAGCTGGCACGTCGCCAGATCGAGCAGATCGTCCATGGCCGGGCCCGGCTGATCCAGGCCTTCGAGCGGTCGCGGCGTGCGGCGGACGAGGCGCTGGCCGAGCTCGGCCCGCTCGTCGAGCCCGGCGAGCTCGACCTGTCGCCCACCACCGATCAGGTCCCCGTCACCGAGGCTTCGGTCGAGCAGGCGGCCGATCGCTCCGAGGCGCCGGTGCAGTTGTTCGACCGCGATGCCGACCCCGACCTCGCCGCCGAGCCCGAGGCGGCCGCCCCTGTCCCTGTCCCTGTCGAGGCCGTCGAGCACATCATCGACGACGAGCCGACCGCCACGATCGAGCCCGCTGCCCCCATCGAGGCCGTCGATGCGGCCGTCGATGCGGCCGTCGATGCGGCCATCGACGACCGCGAGCCGGCGCCGGTGATCAACCTGTTCGGGTCGGCCCCGGTCTCCGAGCCCACCACGGATGCGTCGCCCGCCCCGTCGCCCGATGCGTCGCCCGCGACCGGGGCGCCACGGCCGTCGGTCGACGACCTGTTCGCCA
>JBBATY010000011.1:68519-84725 GCA_040398525.1 Ilumatobacteraceae bacterium
GATGCGTCGCCCGCGACCGGGGCGCCACGGCCGTCGGTCGACGACCTGTTCGCCAAGCTGCGCGCGGCCCGCACCCAAGGTGTGGCCGAACGGGCGACGCCGACCGCTGCCGACCCGGCGCCTGCTGCAACGCCTGCTGCGGCATCTGCGCCCGACCCCTCAGCGTCCGACGACAACGACGACACACCGTTCACCCGCCGCGACGACGCCCTCGCCCCGCTCGTCATCGCAGCAGCGCGCAAGCTGAAGCGGGCGCTGGCCGACGAGCAGAACGAGGTGCTGCACGTGCTGCGCGGCCGCCAGCAGGTCGGCCACATCGCCAACCTCGTCGGCGAGGAGGCTGCGCACATCGCCCGCTACGCCGAGGCGATCACGGGTGAGCTCACCGCCGCAGCTGTCGCCGGAGCGTTGTCGATGGGGGCCGGCGCCACCGCCGCCCAGAAGGACGTCAAGCGCTCCGCCGCCGTCGACCGGGCGGTCGCTGCCCTCGCCGACGACATCATCCGCCCGCTGCGCGACCGACTCGAGCGCTGCGTGGCAACTGCCGACGGCGACCGCGACGAACTGTCGTCGTTGGTCCGACCCGTCTACCGCGAGTGGAAGAACCAGCGCATCGACGAGCACCTCGACGATGTCGCCCGCGTCGCGTTCGGCCACGGCGCCCTGGCCGGCGTCGCCCCGGGCACGTCGATCTGCTGGGCCATCGACCCGAACGGGCCTGCCTGTGCCGACGCCGAGGACAACACCCTGGGTGGCGTGGTGGCGGCCGGCGGGGCATTTCCCACCGAGCACACATGTGCTCCGGCGCACCCCGGGTGCCGGTGCATGATCGTGCCCACTGCCACCTGACCCGACCCCCGGCCCACCACCGGGGAGGGGTAGCCTGCGCAGTGCATGCGGACGCCCTCCGATCTCCCCCCGAACGATCGCGCCCGTCACCGTCTGGCTGACCGTGGTCGCATTGCCCTGATCGCCGTCGCCGTCGTGGTGATCGTGCTGGCGCTGTCGGCGCGGTTCCTCTCCGGGTTCTTCGTCGACTACCTCTGGCACGACAGCGTCGGGCGCAACGATGTGTTCTGGGGGGTGCTCACCAGCCAGATCCTGCTGTTCGTCATCTTCGCTGCAGTGTTCATCGTCGTCGCGGTCGTGAACCTGATCATCGCCGACCGTCTCGCCCCGGCGGCGTTCTCGGCGAACATGCACCCCGTCGTCGAGCGGTTCCACGAGGTGTTCGGCCGCCGGCTCCGACTGGCCCGCTTCGTCGCTGCGGTGGTGCTCGGGCTGCTGTTCGCCCTGCCGGTCACCAGCCAGTGGCAGCAGTGGCTGCTGTTCCGCAACAGCACCTCGTTCGGTGTCGACGACACTCAGTTCGGCCTCGACATCGGCTTCTACGTCTTCCGGCTGCCGTTCATCACCTTCGCCCTCGATTGGTTCTTCGCCGCGCTGGTGTTCATCACGCTGCTGGTGCTGCTCACCCACATCCTCAACGGTGGGGTGGTCATCCAGCCGCCGCGGCCGAAGGTGCGCCGGGCCACCAAGGCACACCTCGCCGTGCTGCTCGCGCTGCTGGCCATCGTGAAGGCGGCCGACTACTGGGTGCTGCGTTACGAGCTCACCAACGAGCGTCGCGGCTTCGTGCAGGGTGCCACCTACACCGTGGTCGAGGCCCAGCTGCCGGCCGTGGTGCTGCTCGCGCTGATCGCCTTGCTCGTCGCCGTGCTGTTCCTGTCGACGCTGAAGACCGACTCGTGGCGGCTGCCGGTGGCGGCCTGCGGCCTGTGGGCCGTGCTCGCCGTGCTCGGCGGCCTGGTCTACCCGGCCGCCATCCAGGCGCTGGTGGTGAACCCCAACCAGCGCGACCGCGAGGCGCCCTACATCGAGCGCAACGTCATCGCCACCAGGCAGGCCTTCGGGCTCGAGAACGTGGTCGAGCAGGATGTGTCGTTCGGGTCGTTGTCGGCTGCCGAGCTGACGGCCGACACCGACCCATTGCAGAACGTGCGTCTGCTCAACCCGGCGCGCCTCGTCGACCGCTTCCGCATCGACCAGGGCCAGCGCTCGGGCCTCACCGTGCGCGACCTCGACGTCGACCGCTACGAGGTCGACGGGCGGGTGCAGCAGGTGCTCATGGCCGCCCGCGAGCTCGACCTGAACAGCATCGCCAACAAGTCGTGGCAGGGCCGGCACCTCATCTCCACCCACGGCTGCGGGCTGATCCAGGCACCCGTGGCACGGGTCGAGACCAGCGGTCGCCCCGAGTACAGCGAGGTGCCCCTCGAGCGGCCGCAGCTCTACTTCAGCGAGAGCCTCACCGGCTACGCGGTGGTGGGCACCTCGGTCACCGAGGAGCCCTGCCCGGGCCAGGCGGCAGCCGAGCCCTACGCGGCCGAGGGAGGTGTGCAGATGAGCTCGTTCATCCGCCGCCTTGGGTTCGCGCTGCACTTCCTCGACTACAACCTGCTCGGCTCCGGGGCGATCGAGGACGACTCGCGCCTGCTGTCGATCCGCGACGTGCGCGACCGGGTGCGCACGGTGGCGCCGTTCCTCGCCTTCGACGGTGACCCCTACCCCGTCGCCCTCGACGGCGGGGTCGTGTGGGTGATCGACGCGTACACCACCTCCGACCGCTACCCCTACTCGCAGAACGCCGACATGTCGCAGCTCACCGACACCAGTGGCCTCGACTTCCCGTTCAACTACATCCGCAGCAGTGTGAAGGCCACCGTCGACGCCTACGACGGCTCGATGGTCTTCTACACCGTCGACCCCACCGATCCGGTCCTGCGGGCCTGGGGGAACGCCTTCCCCGACCTGTTCGTGCCCATGGACGACATGCCTGCCGGGCTGGCCGAGCACCTGCGCTACCCGGAGGACCTCTTCCGTGTGCAGACGGCGCACTACTCGAAGTACCGGTTGCCTCCGTCGGAGTTCTTCGACCGCGCCGATGCCTGGTCGGTGGCGCAGGGCCCGTCGATCCAGCCGCGTGACTCTGCGAACGGCACATCGGTGACGGTTATCGACCCGACGATCGACCGCGCCGACTTCGCCGCCGAGTCCGGGACGGCCCGCTTCGTGCCGTATTACTCGATGTTCCGGGCCCCCGGCGAGGACCAGGCCAGCTTCCAGCTGCTGCGCCCGTTCGTGCCGTTCAGCACCAACGACAACCGCACCGAGCTGCAGGCGTTCATGACCGCCAACAGCGACCCGGCGAGCTACGGCCAGCTGACGGCGTACGTCGTCGGTGGTGCCGTCGACGGCCCGGCCACGGTGGCGGCAACCATCGAGAACGACGTCGCGATCTCCCAGCAGATCACCTTGCTCAACCAACAGAGCTCCGAGGTCTACTACGGCGACCTGCAGCTCGTGCCCGTGGCCGACGGCCTGCTCTACCTGCGCCCGCTCTACGTGCAGTCGGGCTCGAGTCGGCAGGTGTCGTACCGCTACATCCTCGCCTCGTACCAGGGCAAGGCCGCCTTCGGGTCGAGCCTCGAACAGGTGCTCGCCAAGCTGTTCCCCGGGTTCAGCACCGACCTCGGCGATGTGGTGGGCCTCGAGCCCACCGAGCCCACCGAGCCGACGGAACCGACCGAGCCCGCCACGGGCACGCCGGCCGAGCTGCTGGCCCGGGCCGACGAGCTGTTCACCCAGGCCGACGAGGCCCTGCCGGACTTCGCGAAGTACGCCGAGCTCACCGCCGAGGCGCGCGAGCTGGTGCGCCAAGCGCTCGAGCAGCTCGGCGACTAGCCGTCGCCGGCGAACGCTGGTAGCGCGGGCCGGCCGGGCCTAGAGGGCGCCGGCTTGGCGCAGCTGGCGCAGCTGCTCGGCGATCGCAGCGAGGTCCTCGCGGAAGGTGATCTCGTGGCGCGCCTGCTCGGCGGCCAGCTTCACCTGCCCGGAGCGCAGGCTCTCGAGCATCTCGCCGCCCGCCGCTGCGCCGCCCTCGACGGGCCGGGCAGCGAGGCTGTCGAGCTCGCGGCTCAGCTCACCGAGTTGGTTGGTGAGCTCGGTGCCGATGTGGGAGAGGCGCTGCTCGAGCTGGGCGGCATGCTCGCGGGCCCGGGTGGCCTCGGCTTCGGTGGTGGCCATCCGCTGCGACAGTTCGTCGAGGGCGGCGAGCTGAGCTTCGTGGCGGGCATGGTCGCCGTTGGCCGCGGATGCTGCGGCGACCTGCTCGAGGCGGGCGCGCAGCTCGTCGGCCTGGGCGCCCTGGGCCTGTAGCTCGGCGATGCGCTCGGTGAGCTCGCTCAGCTGGCCCGACATCTCGGCATGGGCTGTGGCCCGTTCGCTGAGCTCGGCCACTTGGCGGGCCAGCTCATCGGCTTGGCGTGCGCTCGACTCGAACTGCTCGACCACCCCGCTGTGCGCGGTGACGGTGGTGGTGAGCACGGCGACCTGGCGATTGAGGGCCTCGACGCTGGTGGCGGTGCGCTCGAGGTCGAGCAGCCGCGCTGCCAGCACGTCGTCGGGCTGGGCGGGGGCCATGGCGAGCTGGGCGACCTGCTCGACCCGCTCGGCCAGCTGGGTGAGCAGCTCCTGGTCCATCTGCTGGGCCTGCTCGTTGGCCGCCTTGAACAGACCGAGCTGAGCGATCTGCTCGGCATCGACGGAGTTCGCCTGGCGGTTCTCGACGTCGATCACTCGACGGTGCAGGGCATCGACCTTGGTGCCGACGGCGTCGGACGCGTCGAGCCGCTGCTGGATGGCCTCGAGCTGCTCGACGATGTCGGTGGCATCGGTGCGGTTGCTGTTCGACAGGACCATCGTCGTCGCCGCAAGCGCGCCGAGCTGGTCCTCGAGGATGATCTTTGCCTGCTCGGCTGCCTCGAGCCGCTCCTTCAGGTGCGCGATCTCGTTCTGCAGCACCAAGAAGTCGACAGGATCGACCGTCTGCTTCTTCCGGAACAGTCCCATGGGTGCGAACGGGCCTCACTCGCCGAGGTAGACGACAACGTCGCCAGGGTACCGCGTCGGCCACGCTGCGCGGTGGAGGGGCAGCGCAGGTCCTTCCGGGTCGGCGGATGCTGTTCAGCGACCGTTCACCGATCTGCACCTGGTCGTTCGCCTCGCCTCCGATTGGCCGAAACCTCGGCTGCATACCTTCGACGTACACCCGATCGAGGAGGTCCCGTGCCGTCGCATCGCCCCACCCGTCGGACCGCAGCGCTCGCTGCGGCCGGACTCGTCGCCGCATCGTTCCCGCTCGGAGGCCTGGCAGGTCCGGGTTCGGCTGCTGCGGAGGGCTGGGACGGATCGTTCACCTCCGTGCACCTCGGCACGTTCGACTCCGGTTCGGGTAACGCCGGCGCGGAGATCGCCGTGCACGACCCGTCGACCGGCCGGGTGTTCGTCACCAACGGCGCCCAGCAGCGCATCGACGTGTTCTCCGTCGCCGACCTGTCGCCCGATGTGAAGGCGTCACCCATCGGCTCGGTGTCGCTCGGCGGCGACGTGCAGAGCGTCGCCGTGAAGGACGGTGTGGTCGCTGCTGCGGTCGCCAATGCGACGGTCACCTCACCCGGCGAGGTCGTGCTCTTCGACGCCGATGCCGACCTGGCGGCGCCGACAGTGCGGCGCGTGACGGTGGGCGCGCTGCCCGACATGGTCGCGTTCACACCCGACGGCACGCAGGTACTGGTGGCCAACGAGGGCGAGCCCCGCTGCGTCGCTTCGGCCAGCCCCGCAGCAGCGGTGAACCCCGAGGGCTCGATCAGCATCATCGACGTCGAGACGGCGACAGCACGCACGGCTGGCTTCGGCTCGTTCGACGCCAGCCGCGACTCGCTCGTCGCTGCCGGTGTTCGTCTCAACTGGCCTGGTGCGACCGTTGCTCAGGACGTCGAGCCGGAGTACATCGCCGTGTCCGCCGATGGCTCGACCGCTTGGGCGACCCTGCAGGAGGCAAACGCCGTCGCCGTCGTCGATGTCGCGTCGGCCACCGTGACGGCGATCGTGCCGCTCGGGTTGAAGGACCACTCGCTGCCCGGCAACGAGCTCGACAGCACCGATCGGGAGAGCCCGCCCGCCATCAACATCGCCAGCCGTCCGGTGTTCGGCATGTACATGCCCGACGCGATCGCCGCGTTCAGCATCGACGGCGCCAGCTACCTGGCGACCGCCAACGAGGGCGATGGTCGCGAATACGGCTTCGCCCGGGCCGACGACTGCTTCCTCGACGAGGTGCGCCTGGCGACTGCGGTGACCGCAGGCAACACGGCGATCCCCGGGGCGGCCACGCTTCGTGGCGCCACGGTGGCGGGCAGGTTGAAGCTCACCAACACGGCATTGTCGGAGCAGTCCGGCGGGCAGTACACCAAGCTCGCCAGCTACGGCGCCCGGTCGTTCTCGATCTGGTCGGCCGATGGTGAGCTGGTGTTCGACAGCGGCTCGACCATCGAGCGCACGGTGGCCGCCGAGAACCCGGCGTTCTTCAACGCCAACTTCGAGTTCAACGGCACCACCGCCGGGAAGTTCGTGTTCGACACCCGCAGCGACGACAAGGGCCCCGAGCCCGAGGCTGTGGCGGTCGGCTCGGTGTTCGGACGCCCGATCGCCTTCGTCGGCCTCGAGCGCGCCGGCGGCTGGATGGCCTTCGACGTGAGCGACCCGACCGATGCGGAGTACCTCTTCTGGGAGCGCTCGACCACCAACTACACCGCGACCGACCTGCCACTCGGTCAGATCGGCGACATCTCGCCGGAGAGCGTGGCGTTCGTCGGCGGTGACGACAGCCCCTCCGGTCTGCCGCTGGTGATCGTCTCGAACGAGCTCTCCGGCACCACGAGCGTGTTCCAGATGACCCCCACCGACGGTGTCACGCTGCCTGGTGCCCCGACCCCGGTGACGGGCACCCCGGGCAACGGCCAGGTCTCGGTGGCCTGGACTGCTGCGGCCGACGGTGGTTCGCCGATCACGGGCTATGAGGTGACTGCGAGCCCAGGTGGGGCCACGTGCGCCACGGCGACGACTTCGTGCCAGATCACGGGCCTCACCAACGGTACGGCGTACACGTTCTCGGTGGTCGCGACCACACTCGTCGGCGACTCGGCGCCGGGGGTGTCGGCACCTGTCACGCCGCGGACGTTGCCCAGCATCCCCGGCACACCCTCCGGTGCCCCCGCCGACGGTCGGGTCGCGCTGACGTGGACGCCACCGTTGTCCGATGGTGGTGCCCCGGTGACCGCATACGTGGTGCAGTACCGCCGGACGAGCAGCCCGACGTGGCTCACCTTCACGGGCGGCGCCCAGGCACAGTCGGTGAGCACGTCAGCGACAGTCACCGGTCTGACCAACGGTCTCTCGTACACGTTCCGCGTGGCTGCGACGAACGCAGCAGGAACGACGGAGTTCACCGCAGCGTCGGCACGGGTCACTCCCCGGTCGGTCCCCGGCGCCCCCACTCGTGTCTCGGCGTCGTCGACTGCGCGGGGTCGGGTGGCGTTGCGTTGGACCGCACCCAACAACGGTGGTTCTCCGATCACCGACTACATCGTCGAGTGGCGTCGCCCTGGCGGAACCTGGACCGTGTTCGACGACGGAGTTCGCACATCGACCAGCGCGACGGTGACCGGCCTCCCAGCGGGCAACCGGGTCGAGTTGCGGGTGAAGGCCAAGAACGCTGCGGGCACCGGTGGTCCGAGCTCGCCGGTCACCCTGCTCGTTCGCCGCTGATCATCCTCGACGCGGTCGAAGTGGCCATGACCGAGACGTTCTCGACTTCACGCTTCGGGGGGTGCACTGGATGGTCACTGTGGCCGTGCCGGCGCTGGGCGAGGACTGACCCGCCCGCCGCGCCGGTTGTCGTTCCGTCAGCCGGTCGGTATCGTGCTCTTCGCCGACGCGGGGTGGAGCAGCTCGGTAGCTCGTCGGGCTCATAACCCGAAGGTCACAGGTTCAAATCCTGTCCCCGCCACTGAGTGGAAGGCCCGGAAACATCGAGTTTCCGGGCCTTCTGCGTTTTCCGGGGTCGATGGCGCCGACCCGCCTTCTGCGGGAACCTCTACCGGGTAGAAGTCGGTGACGGAGCAGGCGCCGCGGGGAGGTTCCTTCAGGCGGCATAGCGGAGGAGCTGCGCGAAGGTGCGTGCGGCTTCCCGCCAGGTACGGCTCGCCAACGCCATCGGCAGGTACGACGTCGGATCGATCGAGAACAGATCAGCCGGCGGATGTTCGCCCTGGCGTGGGCCGCGAGGGCGCGCCATGGTCAGGCCTCGTCTCCGGCGGGCTGCACCCGACGCGGAACCCGGCCGTTCGGCGCAGCAATGGCGGTGTCGCCGGTGGGGCTCGCGAGGGCTCGTTCGAGGCCGGTGAACAGGTCGACGACATCGGCTGCTTCGAAGACTCGGTAGCGCTGCCTACCGATGTTGCGTTGGCGCAGCACTCCGGCGGCTTCGAGGCGGTTGATCGCTTCGCCTGTTCGCATCTCCGATCGTCCGATCAGCCGTGCGGCGCTGTCGACGGTGATCACCGGAACGCCTGGCAGGAGGTCGAGGAGCAGCTCGGCCGCTGAGTTGGCGCGGACTCGACCGAGTTGAGCCCGCCATCGTGCATCGAGTGCTTGGATCTTGCCCGCGTAGGCCTCGGCGCTTGCACACGATCGATGGGCAGCGGCGGCGAACGTGCGCAACCAGGTACCTGCGCCGGTTGAGCGTTCGGGATGGTCGGAAGCGCCGACGTGTCGGTACGCAGTGAGGCCGGCGATGTAGTCGCTGGCCCAGGTGGCGAGCACGAGACTGATCGGCGGCACGAACCGCGGTGCGAGGCCGCGACGGCGGAGGATGACATGGATGAGCGCGCGGCCGGTGCGGCCGTTGCCGTCGGCGAAGGGGTGGATCGTCTCGAACTGGGCGTGGGCGGTCGCCGCTTGGACGAGCGCTGGATGATTGTCGCCGTTGACGTAGGCGAGGAGATCGTCGAGCAGTGCGTCGAGGGTCTCGGGTGGGGGCGGGACGAACGCGGCGGAGCACGGGTTGTAGCTGCTGCCGCCGATCCAGTTCTGTACCGTGCGGACCACACCCCCGATCCCCGGTGTCGCCGACCGCTCCATCAAGATCCTGTGGATGCCGAGGAGGTCGTCGAGGGTGATCGTGTCGGTCGACGAGCCCAGCTCCACGGCGGCCTCCATCGCGGCGACGTTGGCGAGCACCTCGACCGCGATCCGATCGGCGGCATCGCCACCCTGAGCGAGCACGACCTCGGCATCGAGCAGCCGGCGTGGTCCCGCTTCCAGTCCCTCGATCTTCGAGGAGGCGACCGACTCGGCGCGGAGCAAGAACCGTGCCAGCCCCTCGAGGCTGACATGTGATGTTCCGGTTGCGTTCAGCCGGCGAATCGCTGCTTCCGCGTCGCTGAGATCGGCGACGAGATCGGCCGGAAGGGCGAGGTCCCACCCGGCGAGCGGGTCGGGGAGGTATGCGTCGTACTCGCAGCCCTGGCGATCGCGGCGACTCATCCCCTCGAACGAGGAGGTCCAGCTGGTTCTGATCAGCGTTGCCACAACCGTTACCTCCTGTCGATCTAAGTAACGCTTGTACTCTAACCGTTATATAGGTGCCTGGAATGCACCGCCTCTGTCACTGCGGTGCGCGGCCGGGAATCGAGCGACCACTCGCTGGATTGGCTACGACGTTCGTTCCTCATGGGCCTGGCAGACAACGAGGATGGGCCTGTGGGGTGGACCGGATCCACAGTTCTCGTCATCACTCGACGAAAGAACTGCGAGCAGCCGAGGGCGGGGTGCTACTGGTGCCGATCCACCTCGGCCGCGACGACGCCGCCTGACCGGCCGCTGTCAGCAGCGTGTCAGCACGACTCGCACCCACCAACGCAGACGAACGTGGTGGCGCCGCTCGGGGGTGTCCCGATTTCGTCGTTCCCGAGGGCCGACATCCCACGGAACGTCTCATGGGTCTGCCTCTTCCGGGGCACCCTCCACACGAGGACGTCCACGCCGACAGCTCAGCCCCGATCAGCCCTGCGGTTCGAGATCTCCTGGTTTCCAGCTCTTGTCGAAGGCCGCTTCTGTAGGTCCGTAGAGCCGCAAGATGGCGAAGTAGCCCTTTCCGGCGACGGTGGCGAGCCAGTTGGCCTGCTTCCCGTCGGGCGCATTGGGGCCGAGGAAGATGTCGGTGCTGCCGTCGGCGTTCATCACCGGCAGGTCGCGTGAGCCGAGCGACGGGAACGGCTGACCATTGTCGAGACCCGAGGCCGACTCGTTGTCGTACAGGGTGAGCGACCAGAAGATCGCGGCAGGCACGTCTGCCGGAAGTGTGAGGCGATACTGCGAGGCGCCCGACAATGGCTGCTGCTCGCTGTCGGTGAAGGCGATGAAGTAGTTGGCGCCCTTCCCGGGCGTGCGCGACAACATGCCCGGACTCACCGAGTAGTAGTCGGTGAAGAACCAGATGCGAGCGTCGAGGTCGAGGTCGCCGTGCACGGTGTCGGTCCAACTGAGATCGAGATTGCTCAGCGGGTCGTTCGCCTCACGATTGGCGAACGGGTTGAGCCATCGACGATCGGGGTACACGATGAACGACACCCCGCTCACGACCTCTTGGAAACCGATGACGCGGCTCATCTTGTACGCAGTGCGCGCTGCGCGGTCGAGAATGGCGGCGGCGTGTTCGTCGGGAGCGAAGGCCTTGCCCTCCTCGATACCCAAGGCGCCGAGCATGCCCAACCAATCGGTGCCGCCGAGGCGAGCGCCTTCGTCGTCGAGCAACGACTTCAGTTGCGACCAGACGCTGCCGTCTCTGATGGGCAACATGTCGACCGGTACGCCTGATGCGTCGGGGTACACCATGGGCGTTGCGTCGGCTTCACGGCCGAGCGGGTACAGCCGGGTCTGTTCGAGGTGCGCCACGGCCGGGGCGAGGTCGTTGGGATCTTGGAAGAACCCGCGCAAGAACAGGAACACCCGATTCGTCGCCGATCGATACACGTGATGTCCGGCCGGGATGTCGCCGTCGTAGTCGGCAGGCACGATGAGGAACTTCCCACCCTTGCCGCCATCGGGGCCGAACAGGCCGACGTCGCCCATGAAGCCACCACCGTCGACAGGAATCGGGCGCTGCCAGAAGTCCAACAGAATGCCCTGCAGCATTGGCGGGGCGTCCATCACCATCGGGCCGTCGATCGCGAGATTGAGGTAGCTCATGGCGTACAGCACATCGGAGTTGGGTGTGGTCACCAGGGTCTTCGCGTCGAGTCGCTTCTTCCAGATCGGCAGCACGTGGTAGCCCTTGCCGAAGGTCGCCTCAGAGCCCTGCTGCATCCCGAGGGTGTTGATGAGCGGCAATGCCCACAGATATGTCTGGGTGGCGCGCTGGAAGAGCAGCTCATCGAGGAGGAGCGACGCACTCGTCGGGTCGGGGCGGCCCTCGGTGAACGGAGCGTCGGCAAGTTCCTCGAAACGTTGGATGGACATCATTGGCCCTTTCGTGGTCGGCTCTCTCGGGAGGGTGGGGCACTCCGGATTCGCCACCAATCCTGATCGAACGGGACCCGAGCGCCGTCACCCGCGACGGGTGGTCCGGCTCCTCGCAGCGCGTCGCAGATGCGCGGCGTGAGATCGGCCTCGGATGCCGCCCCACGATGGTGCGCCTACAGTTCGGCGATGAACGCAGCGCAACACGCCGACCGTGTCCGAACCGAGCAGGTCGATCGGGTGATGGTCGTCCACCTCGACGACGGCAAGGCCAACGCCCTCTCGCCCGCCATGTTGGCGGCCATCGGCGCCGCGCTCGATGCCGCCGAGGCCGACGACAGCATCGGCGCCGTGGTGCTGCACGGCCGACCCGGTGTGTTCTGTGCCGGGTTCGACCTGTCGGTGATGCGTGCCGGCGACCTGGCCGCGGTGGCGGCGATGGTGGCCGATGGCGGGTCGCTGGTGCACCGTCTGTACGGTTCGCCGCTGCCCGTCGTGGCTGCCTGCACCGGCCATGCGCTCGCCGCAGGCGCACTGCTGCTGCTGGGATGCGATGTGCGCATCGGCCAGCAGCCCGACGGCGAGGTGACGCACCGCGTCGGCCTGAACGAGGTGGCCATCGGCATGGTGCTGCCGGCCTGGGCCATGACCATCGCGGTCGAACGGCTCAGCCGCAGGCACCTGCAGCGCGCCGTCGCCAACGCGCGCATCACCGACGCACCGGGCGCGGTGGAGGCGGGCTATCTCGACGAACTGGCCCCCGCGGGCGAGGTGCTCGACGTGGCGATCGCTCGTGCCCAGGACTTGGCCGCGGTGTTGCACCGCCGG
This sequence comes from Ilumatobacteraceae bacterium, assembly GCA_040398525.1. Taxonomy (GTDB): domain Bacteria; phylum Actinomycetota; class Acidimicrobiia; order Acidimicrobiales; family Ilumatobacteraceae; genus VFMC01. The sequence goes on from JBBATY010000011.1 coordinate 80,769, forward strand.
GCGTACATCGGCACGGTGGCAGCGCTGCGCGGCGACGTGCTGGCGCGCATGGGCGCCGAGATCGCCGCCGATCGGGCCGCGGGCACCGTGCCCTCCGTCTGACAGCGAGCGTCCCGTTCAGGACGTCGGGCCTGCGGAGCTCGCTGAAGCCGGGCTCCGGCGCCGACCCTTCGCGTCAATGCAACGAGCACCTGCTACGTTGCCGACCTCTCGACCAGAAGGTTGGATCCCATGAACGTTCGATGCATTCACCGCCTCATCGCCGTCACGGTCGTCGGCGCGTCGCTGATGGCATGCGGAAGCTCGGACGACGACGGAGCCTCGACCGACACGAGCACCACTGCGGCCCCGGCCCCCACGACCGCCGCCCCTGCGCCGACCACTGCGGCACCTGCCCCCACCACTGCGGCCCCTGCGCCCACCACTGCTGCTCCTGCGCCGACCACCGCGGCGCCGGCGCCCACCACCGGGGTTCCGGGCGGCGGTGGCAGCGCCACGTGCGACGAGGAGTCGGTTGCTGCGGGAATCGGCGATGACGTCGCCGAGATCCTCGACCTCGAGTGCGATCAGGGTTGGGCGGGGGCGTACTACACCGACAACGCCGGCCTGAGCCGCCCGGCGATCCTCGAGGCCGAGGGTGAGTTCTGGATCCTCCAGGACTGGAACGAGGTCTGCCAGGGCGACCCGATGGTGCCGGGCGACATCGCGGTTCCCGAGTCGCTGCGGGTGTACTGCCCCGGCGGGTGACCCGCTGAGCGACCTCGGCCCGGCCCGGTGGCTCAGCCTGCGGTGGCGGAGCCGATGTCGATGCGGGTGCTGATCGCATCGGGATCGCCGGCGTAGCGGGCCACGGTCACGGCATGCGACCCGGATGCGGGCTGCCAGATCCGGCGAGCTCCGTCGCGCGTGGCGAGCCGCGCGAGTGGGATCGACACGTGGAACGGGCGGGTCTGCCCGGCGCCGACCTCGACCCGGGCGAAGCCCACGAGCCGGTGCGGAGCGTCGGGCGAGGGCAGTGCCGCGTACACCTGGACGACGTCGACACCATCGCGCTCGCCGGTGTTGGCGACGTGCCCGCGCACGTCGATCGAGTCGTCGGTGAGCGCGACCTCGGCGCCGGTGAGCTCGAACGTGGTGTACGACAACCCGAACCCGAACGGGAACGTGGGTCGGATTCCCAGGTGCTCGGCGCGCCACCAGCCGTGCCACCGGTCGTACTCGAAGCTGGTGGCAGCGATGTCGAACGTCGGGAGGTCGGCCTCGTCGGCAGGCACGGTGAACGGCAGACGGGCCGAGGGAGCCACCGCGCCGGTGAGCACATCGGCGAGGCCAGGGCCGGCTTCGGCACCGCCGTACCAGGCCTGCACGACAGCGGGCACGAGGGGCAGCCACTCGGTGGCGATGACGGCGCTGCCGGCCTGGACCACCACGACGGTGCGCGGGTTGACGGCGGCGACGGCACGGATGAGCGCGACGTCGTCGGGCAGCAGGCGCAGCGAGGTGCGGTCGCCGCCACGGCTGAACATGCGCGGCCGGTTGCGCATGCGCTCGGGCTTGGTGATGTCGGGCAGGGCGGCGACGTGGGCCTGGAAGCGGTCGACGACGTCGGCCTCGTCGCCGGGCGGGAACATCGACATCAGCGACGCGTCGGTCTCGCCGATGTACTCGCCTTCGTCGAGGTAGGTGTAGCCCACCACGACGACCGCGACGTCGCAGCTGTTGGCGACATCCGCTGCTCGTTGCAGATCGGCCCCATCGTCGTGGGTGATGTGGGCCATGGCGTCGCGCAGCCCGTCGAGCACGTTGCGGCACGACAGGTCCCAGACATCGCTCGACCCGCCATCGCCGATGTTGACCGTGTCGGCGAGGCGCCCGATGACCGCCACACGCTGGGCCGGCGCCAGCGGCAACAGGGCTGCCCCGTCGACGGGCTCGTTGCGGAGCAGCACCACCGATCGGGCGGCAGCTTCGCGGGCGAGCGTGCGGTGCTCGGGCGATCCGAGCACCGCGGCTGACGGGTCGGGTGCCGACAACACCTGATCGAAGCGGAGCAGCGTGGCGACGACCCGGACGACGCTCCGCTCGACATCGTCCCACCCGGCCTCACCGCGCTCGATGGCCGCCGGCAAGTGCTGCTGGCGCACCATGCGATAGGGCATCTCGATGTCGAGCCCGGCGGCGACCGAGGGGCCCGCATCGCGCAGGCCGAGGATCCAGTCGCTGATGACGAACCCCTCGAACCCCCACTCGTCGCGCAACACCTCGGTGAGCAGCTGCCTGCTCTGCCCGCACCACTCGCCGTTCACGCTGTTGTACGCCGACATCACCGAGGCGACGCCCTCGTCGATCACCCGGCGGAAGTGGGGCAGGAACACCTCGTGCAGGGCCACGTCGTCGACCTGGATGTCGACGCTGAAGCGGGCGTTCTCCATCGAGTTGCAGGCGAAGTGCTTGACGCACGCCATGACGTGGCGTTGCAGCCCGCGGGTGAACGCGGCACCGAACTCGCCCACGTGGTGCGGATCTTCGCCGTAGGTCTCCTGCGCCCTGCCCCAGGCCGGGTGGCGCAGCAGGTTGATACACACCGCGCCGGTGAGGTTGGCGCCGACGGCACGCAGCTCGCGACCGATCGCGTCGCCGATGCGCTCCTCGAGCTCGAGGTCCCAGGTTGCGCCCCGGGCCATCGGCACCGGGAACGCCGTGGCGTTGCCGACCACGGCGCCGCGAGGGCCGTCGGAGAAGCGGATCCCCGGGAAGCCGACCCGCTCGACCTCGGCGCCCCTGAACACGGCCTTGTGGTAGCCGTCGTCGCTGAGGAACCGGAGGCCGGCCCAGGTCGGGGCGTCGCCGTCGAGGCACCACAGCTTCTCGTCGTCGGTCAGGGTGGACACCAGGGCGCGGGCCGTCGCCTCGACGTCACTGCCCTGTGCCACGGCGCGTCGAGCCTCGTCGAAGGTGCGGATCTGCATCGTCGGAGTGTGCGTGGTGTGGGCGCAGGGGTCAAGTCGATCGGCCCGCCGGGTAAGGTCCCGACGCGGGGTCGTGGCAGGAAGTGGGGTAGCGAATGGGCCGTCGACTGGTGATCGACACCGACATCGGCACCGATGTCGACGACCTGTGGACGCTGGCGATGCTGCCCGGCCTGGCGGGGCTCGACCTCGAGGCCGTCACCCTGGTGTACGGCGACACCGACGTGCGGGCGCGGCTCGCGTCGGTGGCGCTGGCGATGATGGGCATCGACGTCCCCGTGTACCGGGGCTGCGAGCAGCCGCTCAGCGGCAAGGCGGTGATGTGGGCCGGCCACGAAGGTGTCGGTGTGCCCGGGCTGGCCGAGGCCGCCTACGCGGCAGCCGACGCGGTCGATGTGCTGGTCGACTTGGCGGCGGTCGAGCCCGGCTCGCTCGAGGTGCTGGCCATCGGCCCGCTCACCAACATCGCCGCCGCCATCCGCCGCGACCCGGCCTTCGTCCGCAATGTGCGGCGGATCGTGGTGATGGGTGGCGAGCTCGAGGCCGGCTGGCCGGAGCACAACTTCGCGTCCGACGCCGTGGCCACCGAGATCGTGCTCGGGTCGGGCGCGCCGATCACGCTCGTGCCGCTCGACCAGACCCTGCGGGTGGCGATCGACGAGCACGATGTCGACCGCATCGCCGCAGCGCACCCGATCGGCCCGTTGATGGCCGACCAGGCACGACGCTTCTGGCAGTTCCTGTCGGGTCTGCGCGAGGGCATGCCCGACGACCGCAGCTGGGCCCACGACCCGCTGGCGCTGCTGGCCATGGCCGAGCCCGAGTGGTTCACGTTCGCCCGCATCGGGTTGGTGGTGGAGGCCGACGGTCGGGTGCGCGGCACACCCGACGAGGCGTCGTCGATCGAGGTCGTCACCGACCTCGACGCCGTGGGTGCGCACGACGCGATCATGCGCGCCCTCGGCTGCTCGTCGGCCGCCTGACCCGA
>JBBATY010000012.1:0-1412 GCA_040398525.1 Ilumatobacteraceae bacterium
ACCTGCAGGAGCACGCGGCCAGCCTGCTGACCGCTGCGGCGATCGCCGACTTCGGCCGCAAGCCGGACAACACCTTCGCCATCGACGTGGTCGACGACCTCACCTTCACCATCGCCACGGGCGAGAAGGGCGACCTCTCCAAGCCCAAGCCGTGGGCCACCCTGCCTGCCTTCCTGGCCGGCCAGCTCGGCTTCATGGCCTCGCCCACGTGGCTCGAGGCGGTCAAGGCGGGCACGGCCGAGGCCACCAAGCCGATCGGAACCGGTCCGTTCATCGTCGAGAGCTATGCACCTCGCGACAAGTTGGTCGTGACCCGCAACCCCGAGTACTGGCGCAAGGATGCCAACGGTAACGCGCTGCCGTATCTCGACGGCATCGAGTTCCGTGTCATCGAGGACAGTGAGACCGCAGCCGAGGCCTTGAAGAGCGGCGACATCGACATCTTCGCCACCTCTGCGTCGGTGGTGATCGCCGACTTCCGTGAGTTGTCCGGCGAGTACTCGATGGTCGAGCAGGACCGCTACACCGAGACCAACTACACGATGATCGACCTCGACAAGCCCGGCCCGCTGCAGGATCGTCGGGTGCGGTGCGCCCTGCGCGCTGCGGTGGACCGGCAGGAGTTGATCGATCTGACCGGCGGTGGCATCCTCCAGCCCGCCAACGGCCTGTTCTCACCCGGTCAGGAGGGCTACCTCGAGGACAACGGCGACCCGATGGTGCAGGACCTCGAGCTCGCCCAGTCGCTGATCGACGAGTACCTCGCCGAGAACCCGGGCCCGATCCAGGTGAAGTACGGCACGACGATCACCAACATCAATGCCCAGACAGCTGAGCTGGTGCAGGGCTACTGGTCCGAGATCGGCGTCGAGACCGAGATCATCCAGATCCCGCAGGACCAGTACATCACCAAGGCGCTCTTCGGTGACCCGGACTTCGTGATGTTCGGCTGGCGCCAGCACGGCGGTGTCCTGGTCGACAGCCAGTACCTCTGGTGGCACGGCTCGGTCGCCCAGCCCGACGGCGGCCTCTCACTGAACTTCGCCCGTCTCCGCGACTCGGTGATCGACGAGAACCTCGACGCGGCACGTGCCGAGCCGGACCCGGCCAAGCGTCAGGAGTTCGCCGCCAACATCAACCGGCGCATGTTCGAGGAGTGCTACAACCTGCCCGGTTCGTGGACGCTGTGGGGCGTGGTGCACTCGTCGCAGGTCCAGGGCGTGACACCCGCGACGCTGCCCGACGGGTCGACCACTGAGGACTCGGGCGGCTTCTTCGGCGTCGACCGGATCTGGATCGACCCGGCCCAGGCCTGACCGACCTGTCGGCTCCGAGCCGAATGCCCTCGGGCCGCTGCGATCGTCGCAGCGGCCCGAGGCGCGTCAGGCCCGAGGATCGACGAGCACCCGGCC
>JBBATY010000012.1:1512-67527 GCA_040398525.1 Ilumatobacteraceae bacterium
GCCGTAGCGGGCGGTGCGCAGCGCATACGCCAGGGTGGCACCACCGACACAGTCGACGACACCGGCCCAGCGCTCCTTCTCGAGCGGGCGGGTCGACTCGGCTGACGTCTCGGCGCGATCGATCACCTCGGCGGCGCCGAGGGAGTGCAACCACTCGGCCTCGTCGGCCTTGCCGGTGCTGGCCACGACGTGATGGCCTCGCCGGGCGAGCATCCCGACGGCCATCGAGCCCACCCCGCCGGTTGATCCGGTGACGAGCACCGGGCCATCGCCGGGCTGGAGCCCGTGGGCCTCGAGGGCCGCCACCGACTGCGCTGCGGTGAAGCCCGCAGTGCCGACCATCATGGCCGTGCGCGCATCGAGGCCGTCGGGCATGGGCACCACCCAACCGGCGGGCACCCTGGCGTGGGTGGCGAAGCCGCCGTGGTGGGCGACTCCGAGGTCGAAGGCGTGGACGATGACCGAGCTGCCGGCCGAGAAGGCCGGGTCGGTCGACTCGACGACACGTCCGGCCAGGTCGACTCCCGGGATGAGGGGGTCGATCCGGGCCACCTTGCCGGAGGCGGTGCTGGCGAGGCCGTCTTTGTAGTTGATGCCCGAATAGGCGACCTCGACGAGGACGTCGCCCTCGCCGAGGTCGTCGACAGCGAGGTCGACGACGCGACGGGCCCAGGTGCCGGTGTCGTCGTTGCCGACGGTGAAGGCGCGAACGGTGGTCATCTAGGTGTTCCTCCAGGGTGATGGTGGGTCATGCGGAGATCGCGAGATCGTCGACGATGGCGTCGATCCGACGTTGCCAGGCCGTCCGGCCGACTCCGTCGGGTCGGAAGCGGGCGAGGGCGGCGCGAGCTGCCGTCGGGCCCGTGGCGAGGCCGTCGGGGGTCGGGCGCCACACCGTATCGTGGCTGCGCAACAGGTCGACGACCGCGCCGCACGGGTCGTCGAGTGCGAGCAGCGCCTCGTCGGTGTAGACGCACACGTTCCATACATCGTGCCCGCCATGGCGTCGGACGGTGTCGCGCACGAGGTCGCCCCACTCGTGCTCGTAGGTCAGGAGCGTGCCCGGATCGTCGAGGCCGGCCAGGACGTCGGAGGTCTCGACGAACGCGCAGCCGACCCGGCGGGCCCGCAGGTGCTCGGCCACGGCCGCCGCTTCACGCTCGAATGCGGCGGTGATGCGCGACGGGAGGTAGGGCTGCAGATCGTCGCGACGGAGGTCGATCGGTACGACGTCGGCGATGGGGGGCTGTTCGCGACTCGACGCCCAGATCCAAGGACCGTCCAGACCGGAGCCAGCGCGCAACACGTCGAGCGACAGCGGGACACCGGATGGTCGGAGCACCACAACATGACGTCCGGCGGGCACGAGCACGTTGCCGAGCAGGTCGACGGGCGACAGATCGAGGGCCTCGGCCAGCCCGACGAGGGTGTCGACCGTCGGCACCGGACCATTCGACCGGCCGTCGCGTGGCCGCTCGAGCGCGACGACGTAGGGCTGGGAGAGGCCGGAGCGACGAGCGATGTCGCGGGTGGAGCGGCCGAGCGCGTGACGTCGTTCGACGATCACCCTGGCGAAGGCCGTGCCGTCGAACATGTCCGCCGGCCGGGATCGGTGTGAAGTCCGCTCGGTCACGCGGCGATTACTATAGTGATCGACCGTGAGGGAGATGGTGTCCGCGGAGGAGCGGCTCGATGGCCTGCCGGAGCAGCGCCGCCGGCTCGGCGCGTGGTGCTGGATCGCTCTCGGCGTGGCCGTGGCGATCGCCTGGGTCGTCGTGTGGCGACTCCACGCCGGCCACACCGGGCACGGTGCCGCCAATGCCGGCGTGGCCCGCACGGTGGCGGTCTGGCTGGCGATGACCGCCGCGATGATGCTTCCCACCACCGTGCCCATGCTTCGCTCGCTTCGCGATGTGCTCGCCGCCGATCCGACCGACAGTGCGGTCGCCTCGCGGTGGTGGGCCTTCCTCGGCGGCTACCTGGCGGTCTGGGCTGCCGCGTCGGTCGTCGGTGCCTCGCTGCAGGTGGCGGCACACGCAGTCGGCCTGGTCGACGCCGACGGGGGAGCGCGCTCGTCGCTGCTGGTCGCCGCGGTGCTGGTGCTCGCCGGCGCCTACCAGTTCAGCCCGATCAAGCAGCACTGCCAGGAGCAGTGCGTCAGCCCGATGACGTTCTTCTGGCGGTGGTGGCGCGACGGCCTCGTCGGCGCCTGGCGGATGGGCGTGCGGCACGGCCTGATGTGCCTGGGCTGCTGCTGGGCATTGATGCTGCTCGCGTTCGTCGGTGGCATGGCCAACCTGTGGCTGATGGTGCTCTGCACCGTGCTGATGGTGATCGACAAGCTGCCAAGGGTCGCCCCTCGGGTGACCGCTCCACTCGGCGCGGCGCTCATCGCCGCCGGCACCGCGGTCGCCGTGCTGTCGCTCACCTCGGCCGGCGCCGATGGCCACCTCCACGGAGCCGGCCGCGATGTGTCGGCACCCTCCGCATCCACGGACACCCAGGAAAGGGACAGATGAAGCACTGGTCGATCGAGGGTGAGCTCATCCTCAACTGCAACTGCACGGTGTTCTGCCCGTGCGTCATCTCGCTCGGCACGCATCCGCCCACCGAGGGCTACTGCCAGGCGTGGGCCGGCATCCGCATCGATCGCGGCGAGGCCGACGGCGTCGACCTGTCGGGCCTCAACGTGGCGATGCTGCTCGACATCCCCGGCAAGATGGAGCGAGGCAACTGGACGCTCGCCCTCTGGATCGACGAGCGCGCCGACGACGAGCAGTTCGCCCGGCTCGAGACCATCTTCCGCGGTTCGGCGAAGGGCACCACCGGGCTGTTCCGGCTCCTCGTGGGCACCTACCTCGGCGCCGAGCGCGCGCCGGTCGAGTTCACCACCGATGGCGAGACGCGATCGTTGAAGGTGGCGAAGTACATCAACGGCTCCGTCACGCCGATCGCCGGGGCACGCTCGGGTGAGGAGGTCACCGTCGTCAACACCCAGTACTGGATGGGCCCCGAGGTGGTGGTGGCGCAGGCCGACCTCGGCAGGGTGCGGGCCTTCGGGCGAGTATGGAACTTCGAGGGACGCAGCGCGGAGATCTGCACCATCCGCTGGGAAGGACCGTGACGGGGCCGCGCATCGCGCTCACCAAGCGTCTGCGGTCGACGCCGTGGAGCGAGCGGATCGAGGCCTTCGGTGTGCAGGCGTACACGGTGTACAACCACATGCTCCTGCCCACCTGCTTCGTCGGGGTGGAGGACGACTACTGGCACCTGCGCCGCGCCGTGCAGGTGTGGGACGTCGGCTGCGAACGACAGGTCGAGCTCGCCGGTCCGGATGCGTCGCGCCTGGCCCAACTGTTGACCGTCCGCGACCTGCGATCGCTCGACGTCGGCCGGTGCGCGTTCGCTCCGATGTGTGACGACGAGGGTCGCCTGGTCAACGACCCCGTGGCGCTGCGGATCGACGACGACCGCTACTGGTTCTCGGTGTCGGACTCAGATGTCGTGCTGTGGGCCGGCGGTCTGGCCCGCGGACTCGGCCTCGACGTGGAGGTCAGCGAGCCCGACGTGTGGCCGCTGGCAGTGCAGGGACCGCTCGCCGACGACCTGGTCGCTGCGGTGTTCGGCGACGTGGCGCGCGACATCCGGTTCTTCAGGTTCGAGCATCTCGACTTCCAGGGGCATCGACTCCGTGTGGCGCGCAGTGGGTGGAGCGCGCAGGGTGGCTTCGAGGTCTACGTCGACGACGCCGAGGTCGGTGTCGCGCTGTACGACGAACTGATCGCCACGGGAGAACCGTTCGAGGCCCGTCCGGGCTGCCCGAACCTCATCGAGCGGATCGAGGGTGGCTTCACCACGTTCGGCACCGACATCACCAATCGCCACACGGCACTCGAGGCCGGCCTCGCCCGCTACTGCGCGCTCGACGCTCCGATCGAGGCGATCGGCCTCGAGGCACTCCGGCGGCAGGCGGCTGCAGGCGTCGAACGCAGCGTGGTCGGCCTGTCGGTCGACGGTGTGCTTCCCAACCCGCGCCGCGGCTGGCAGATCGTGGCCGACGGGGTGCCGGTCGGCGAGGTCACCTCCTCGGGGTGGTCACCTCGCCTGGAGCACTCGGTCGCGATCGGCACCGTTGCTCAACGGTGCGCCACTACCGGAACCGACGTGCTGGTCGTCGGCCCCGACGGCGAGCTCGCCGCCCGGGTGGTGCCCATGCCGTTCCCGGGGGCGTCGCAGCGCTGACCGGTCTACATCGGCTGTCGTTCGGGCCTGGCCGTGTGCCACCATCGGCGACGATGATCGACGACTGGTACGACGTGACGCCGTGCGCCGATGGTGTGAGTCGCACCGGTGAGCGCTGCACCGACGCCCGCCTCGCAGGGTCGGCCCGATGACCGTGTCGGCATCGAACGGCCCGCTGCACGGCATCCGGGTGCTCGACCTCACCTCGGTGGTGATGGGCCCCTATGCCACGCAGATCCTCGGTGACCTCGGTGCCGAGGTGATCAGCGTCGAGGACCCCAAGGGAGACACGAACCGGATCATGGGAGCCGGCCCCGAGCCCGGGCTCACCGGTGTGGCGCTCAACCTGCTGCGCAACAAGCGCAACGTGTGCCTCGACCTGAAGCACCCCGCAGGGCGCGAGGCGTTCCTGCGGATCGCGGCGACGTGCGACGTGCTGGTGACCAATCTCCGTCCAGCGCCATTGGCGAGGCTGGGCCTCGACTACGACACCATCCGCAGCGTGCGACCCGACATCGTGATGTGCCAGGCCCACGGCTGGCCCTCCGACAGCTCGTCGCCGAACGCACCCGCCTACGACGACGTCATCCAGGCAGTGACGGGCGTGGCCGACACGTTCGCCCGTCAAGCGGGACGCCCGGCGCTGGCCCCGACGCTGATCGCCGACAAAGTGTCCGGTCTCACCATCGTCTACGCCGTGCTCGCGGCGCTCTTCCATCGCGAACGCACTGGTGAAGGCCAGTTCGTCGAGGTGCCGATGGTCGAGGCGATCAGCTCGTTCACGCTCGTCGAGCACGGGGCGGCCGCGATACCCGAACCACCGCTCGGGCCGGCGGGCTACCCGCGGATCCTCATCCCCGAACGTCGGCCCTACGCCACGGCCGATGGGTGGATCGCCGTGCTGCCGTACTCGACGAAGGACTACAACGCGCTGTTCGCCGAAGGTGGCCGCGACGACCTCGTCGACGATCGGCGCATCCTCACCGCTCCCGCGCGGATGCAGCACGCCTCGGAGTTGTATGCCGTCATCGAGCAGATCCTGCCGATGCGCACCACGGAGTTCTGGGTCGATTTCTGTGCTCACCACGACATCCCCGCTGCACCGGTGCGCACTCTCGACGAGGTGGTGGCCGACCTGCCCCTCGCCGAGCATCCGCACGTCGGCGCCTACCGCCAGATCCCGAGCCCGGTGCGCTTCGGCTCCAGCCCGACGAGTGTGCGCCGTGGAGCGCCCAGGCTCGGCGAGCACAGCGCCGAGGTGCTGCTCGAGGTTGGTTACGGCGCAGACGAGGTGGCCGCGCTGCTCTCGAGCGGCGCAGCGCGTAGCGCGTGACGCCTCAGTCGGCGATGCGTTCGAGACGAGCGGTGAAGCCGACATAGCCCCACACGAGGTGGTCGCCGTCGAGTCGACGGGTGATCTCGACCGGTAGACCCGCTGGGCGCAGCACGAGCACACCGTCTTCGAAGGTGGCCACGACGTGGATCGGAGTCGTGTAGTCGAGTGCTGCCACATCGTGGACCCCGCGCTCGACGCTGCCGTCGGCGCGCATGTCGTGGACGATTCCACCGGCGGTGATGACCACCCGGTCACCGCACTGCTCGATGCGCTCCAGGTGGTTCTTGGCCGGGTGCTCGGGGGCGGGGGAGCCGTTCACCTCGACGCTGATGGCCCGCCAGACACCACGCAGGTCCGGGGCACCATCAGCCAACGGCTCGGTGCATCCGGTGAGGTACGGCCCCGGCATCTCGCCGTGCCAGCCGCCGGCGGGTGTGTAGGCGACCGGGATCTCGTCGGCGTTCATATGCGCTCCAGTTCGGCTCCGTCGAACAGCGCGGCCATGCCGAGATCGGCCGCGTCGGTGTTGAGATCGTCCGCTGTGGGTGCAACGCACGGTCGGCTGGCGGCCTCGACGATGGGGCGCAGCAGGCGGGCGTCGCTCGAGGAGTTGAGGAACAGCTGCGGATTGGACAGCACGAACGCCACCGCTCGGTCGAGCGCGGGCCCCGCCGGAAGTGGTTGATACCAGGCGAAGTGTGGCTCGTCGGAGTCGGTCGGCCATCGGCGCCGAGCGACCGACTTGATCGTCTGCACGGCCACCCCGCGGGCGGCGCACCGTTCGAGCAGCGTCGCCACGTCGGCGCCATAGGAGCCCTGGCCGAGCATGAGGTGGTTGTACGGCAGCAGCACCGAGTCGAAGGGGAAGCGCTCGAGGCTGCGCAGGTGCATCGCGGCGATCCGTGTGCCGTGCCCGGTGACTCCGATGAAGCGCACCAGGCCCTCGTCGCGGGCGCGCACCATGGCCTCGACCGCGCCACCCGGTCCGTGCGCCACTTCCCACTCGTCCGGCTCGACGAGGTTGTGGAGTTGGATCAGGTCGACGTGGTCGACCCCCATGCGCAGCAGCGATCGTTCGAGCTCGGCCCGTGCTGCGTCGCCGCGGCGAGCGCCGGTCTTGGTGGCGAGGAACACCTCGTGTCGATGCGCGGCGAGGAACGGGGCGAGCAGCTCCTCGGAGCGGCCGTACGACGCCGCGGTGTCGATGTGGTTGATTCCCAGCTCACGGACCATGGCCATCGTGCTGTCGGCACGGTCCTGGCTCATCGCGCCCAGGGCGGCGGCACCGAAGACGACCCGCGTCGACCGGTGCCCGGTCGATCCGAAGGGACGGAGCTCCAGCACGACAGATCAGCCGAACGTGAGCACGGGCTTGATCACGGTGCCGCTGGCGCTCGCCGCCTCGGCCTCGTTGATCTGCTCGATCGGGTAGGTGGTGATCAGCTCGTCGTAGGGGAATGCGCCCTCGGCATTCAGCCGGGCCAGGTGCGGGATGAACTCCCGTGGCGTCGAGTCACCTTCCATCACGCCGGTGATCGTGCGTCCGCTGATCATCGAGATGAAGTTCAGGCTCAGCTCGCCGAAGCCGACGCCGGCGAGCGCCAGCGTGCCCACGGTGTTGAGCGCGTCGTGGCTCGCCCGCACGACAGCGGCGTTCCCGGTCGTGTCGAAGGCATAGTCGGCGCCGCGGCCGGTGATCGACATGATCTGGGCGGTGATCTCCTGCGGCGATCCGCTCACGGCGTGGGTCGCTCCGAAGCGGGTGGCGAGCTCGAGCCGGCTGGCATGGCGGTCGACGGCGATGATCGTGCCGGCGCCGACCACCTTGGCGGCCATCACGGCGCTGAGGCCGAGGGCTCCGGCGCCGGTGACGACCAGGCTCGAGCCGGCCTCCACCCCCAAGGTGTTCATCACCGCGCCCGCACCGGTCTGGATCCCGCATCCGAGCGGGCCGAGCTTGGTGAGATCGAGCGTCGGGTCGACCTTCACGACCGACTGCTCGGCGACGATCGTGTGCGATGCGAACGACGACTGGCCGAAGAAGTGCGACCCGACGCGAGCTCCCTGCGCGTCGGTGAAGACCGAGGTCCCGTCGGGGCGGCCGCCCGACATGTTGTGCAGGCTGAAGTCGAAGCAGTAGGGGAGACGGCCCTTGGCGCACGCCGGACATGCGCCACAGGAGTTGAACGACAGCACCACGTGGTCGCCCGGGGCCACATGGGTGACGGCGCTGCCGACGGCCTCGACGACGCCGGCACCTTCGTGGCCGTAGACCTGCGGCCCACCGAAGAACTCGGGAGGCAGCTCGCGGCTCAGCAGGTCGGTGTGGCACATCCCGGCCGCCACGACCCTGACCACGACCTCGTTGGCGTTCGGCTCGGCGAGGTCGAGCTCTTCGACCGAGAACGGTCCGTTGCCTGTCCGCAGGACTGCTGCTGTCACCTTCATCGTGGTCCCCTTGTTCGTTCGACGGGCGCTGCCGCCATTGTGCACCCTCCGACGCCGGCAGTCGTCAGCCGGGCAGTGCTCAGCACCTCCTGCCCCGACGCAGGCCGCGTCGCTGTGCCAGGCTTGGTCGGGTCGCAGCGGTGCTCAGACCGCAGCAGTTCGCGGCCGTGGCCGGACCACCACCATGAGGAGATCGCAGTGACCGACAGCTGGGGCCGATCGTGACCGAGGACGACAGCGCCGCAGCCGTCGAGGTGAGCGCGGACGCCGCAGTCGACCCGGACGACGCGACGCCCGGCCGTTCGGGCATCGTCGGTGCCCTGATCGTCGCTGCGGCCGTGGTGCTCGCGGCGATCGGCCTGGCCGTGGTGCCCTCCATCGACCTCTCGCTCGACGGCAGCTCGTCGGACGCCGACACCACACTGCCGACAACGACGGCGGTGCCCGATGCCTGCAGCGAGGCTCACACGGCCCACAACGTGGCCATGTGGGACCCGACGATGGCCGACGAGATGCTCGAGACCGGCTGCCCGTGGCCCTACGAGCCATTCATGACCCCGACCGACGGTGGTGAGCAGAACCCGAACCTGGCCGCTCCCTTCGAGCCCCGTCTCTACAGTGAGCTGTGGGACGCCGTGCAGGAGGCCGACTTCGGTGTCTGCGCCGTAGCTGCGCTTGCCGAGCCGTCCGGTGACGGGTTCGTGTTCGGCTTCCGCTACGAGGTTCGGCCAGGAGGCTGCGAGGAGGGCGAGCAGGTGGCGGAGCTGGTCGTGCGCGAGCACGTCACGCGCGCCTGGCGTGATGCTGCTGCGGCCGTACTCGGCGCCGAGGGACCGGTCCTCGTGCTCGGCCGCTGGACCTTCACCGTCGAGAACGCGACCGACTTCGCGGCCAACCGTCTGTTCGAGGCCCTGGTCGCGCTCGGTGCGGTGACCGCAGGCGGCCCGACCGGCTGAGCCGAACGGCTCGGCGGTGACCTGACGGATCGCCCGTTCGCCGGACAATCCGAACCGACCACCATTGTGGTCGCGTCCAGAACCCGCCCACATCCCTCGAGGAGACGATGAGCCGTCGCCGATCGGTCCGCCTTCGGGCGATCGTCGCAGCTGCGACTGCGGCGCTGTTCGGCGCGCTCGCAGTGACGGCCACAACCGGTGCGACAGCGCTCGGCGCCGCTCCACCCGTGCCGGTCCCACCCACGACGGCGCCCCCGTCGAGCGGCCAGGGAGTGGTCGAGACCACGATCCCGACCATCGGGCCCTACGGTGGGATTGCCCTGGTGGGCGATTCGCTGCTGGTCGGCTCGTCGCTCGAGACCAACGGCTGGGGGCCGTCTGTCGCCCGGCTCTTGGTCGATCGCGGCTGGGGACCGGTACGGACTCGGGCCGGGGTCGGGTTCCAGACCGGCCGGACGCTGCCCTCCACCTCGACCGCGAACCTCGGGACCTGGCTGTACCAGCAGCGTTTGGATGGTTTCGACCCGGCGGTGGTGCTCGTCAACCTCGGGACCAACGACATCAACTCCTGCAGGGGCTCGTCGGCCTGCGCGTTCGCCAACATCCGTCACCTGATGGACATCATCGGCCCGGACCGCCAGGTGTGGTGGTCGATGATCTCCGTGCCCGACCCCGATCGCGAGAAGACCTGGAACGACGCCCTCCGCGCTGTGGCGACCCAGCGCTCGAACCTGGTGCTCTGGGACTGGCCCGAGGTGCAGGCCTCCCAGCAGGTGACCATGGCGCCGGACGGCATCCACCTCCAGGGCGCGTCGGCATACCGGCAGCGCAGCGTGCTGATCGCCGAGGATGTGACGGCGCGGCTCGGGACGACCCGGAGCGACTCGGTCCCGATGCCGACCCCGACTGTCACTGCTCCGACCACCTCCGAGCCGGCGACGACGTCGACCACCTCGACGACCACGACCACGACCACGACCACCGTCGCGCCGGCTGCGACGACCACCACGACCACGGTTCCGGCGTCGACCACCACGACCTCGACGACCACGACGACCACGCTTCCGGAACCGTTCACCCCCGACCTGCCCGAAGCCTCCGAGCCGCTGTTCTACCGAGCGATCGAGCCGCGTCGGCTCGTCGACACGCGCGTCGAAGGAGCGCGGCTCGGCAGTGGAATCACCCTGGTCGTCGACCTCGGTCAGGTCGCGCCGGACCTCGGCGACGTTGCTGCCGTGGTTGTGAACGTCGCCAGCGTCGATGCCCGTGGCGCGGGCCATCTCACGGTGTGGCCGTGCGGAACCGATCGACCGGCGACGTCGACGCTCAATGTCGATGTCGACTCGGTGCGTTCGGCGCAGACGATCGCCGCGTTGGGCCGCGACGACGAGCTGTGCGTGTTCGCGAGCGTTGCCACCGATGTCCTGGTCGACCTCCAGGGGGTGTTCAGCGAGGGATCCGGCGACCGCTTCGACCCGCTGCTGCCCGCCCGGGTGCTCGACACCCGGCAGACCGGCCGCAAGCGGCTGCTCACGCTGGCGGCACCGGAGGGTGTGTCGGCGGTTGCCATGACGATCACCGTGACCGGCGGCGCACGACCGGGTTTCCTGACCGCCTACGGGTGCACCGATGCGCCCCCGCTCGCGTCGACGGTGAACTGGGAGGCCTTCGAGACGGTGGCTGGCGCAGCCTTCGCTCCGGTGGGCCAGTCCGGCCTGGTGTGCCTGGCGACCAGCAGCGACGTCGATGTCGTCGTCGACGTCACGGGCACGTTCTCGCCGGGTGGGCGCCTGAGGTTCCGGCCGGTCACGCCGGCCAGGATGATCGACACACGCGACGGGGCGGGTGGCCGGGTCGAGCCGCTCGAGGCCGATCGGTCGATGAGCGCCATCGCGGCGCCATCCGACGCGTCGGCGGTGTCGGGGACCTTGACCCTCGTGGCTCCGGCACGCGACGGCTACCTGACAGCCACGGTCTGTGGGTCCCCTCCGGGCAAGACCTCGTCGGTGAACGCCGAGCGGGGCGGGGTGATGGCGAGCGGGGTCACAGTCGCCCTCTCGGCAGGCGGAGAGCTGTGCATCCACGCCCACGCATCGTCGGACGTGCTGTTCGACGTGACGGGGTGGTGGTCCGAGTGAGGATCGCTCACGAGTGGCGGTCGAGGCGCGCCGCAGGGTCCTGCGCGTAGAAGTCGGCGAGCGCCAGGTACAACTCGGGGTGCTCGCGACGCAGGTCGAGGGGCATCGAGAAGAATGTCTCGGTGGCGACGGCGAAGAACTCGCCCGGGTCGGTCCCGGCGTAGTCGCGCAGCACGGCGTCGTCGTGTCGACGCACCTGCTGGTAGACGGTGTCGCAGACCTCGACGAACCGGTCGCGACGGGCCGGCTCCGGGATCGGCGGTGTCCCGTCGACGATGCCATCGAGCATGTCGAGCTGGTGCGCGAACTCGTGGAGCACGACGTTCTGCCCGCGGGCCGGGTGCCGGGCCTCGTAGGCGACGGTCGACCAGGCGAGCAACACGGGTCCCCGGTGGTGAGCTTGGCCGGACACGGCCATTCGCTCGTCGCTCACCAACCCTGAGCCGGTGGCGCCGACTGTCCGCGAGCCGTGGAGCATCACCGTGCCGCGGTGGACGATGATCGACTGCACATTGGCGTACAGGTCGACGTCGGGCGCCTCGTCGAAGCCGAGCAGCAGCAGGCTCGCCTGCGCGGCGACGAGCACGCGGACCTCGTCGGTGACGGCGAAGCCCTTGGCGGCCTCGAAACGACGGTCGAGCAGGAAGGCCGTGGTGAGCCGCTCGAGGCGGGACCGTTCGAGCTCGTCGAAGGTCGGCCAGAGGCCCCACCGACGCTCGAGGACCCGCCGCCACGCCTCGGAGAACGGGGCGTCGAGGGCGCGGCGGCGTCGTCGCCATGGTGTCTCGAACCGCATCGCTCCAGTGTCTCCTCGGTGCCGGCTGCCTGCGGCACTAGTGTGCCGCCGATGGCCGCTCGCCCGACCGATCGCCTGCTCGCCGAACGGCGCGACGTCAGCAGGAATGTGCCGTATCTCGCCGGGGTCGACCATCTGCGGGGCCTGGCAGCGGTGTTGATGGTGGTCTATCACGGGTACCAGCAGCTGAGCGGTCGGGTCTTCGTCCGGGCGTCGAACCCGGCCGAGGCCGTCATCCTCGAGGGCCACACTGCTGTGGCGCTGTTCATGGTGCTGAGTGGGTTCGTCTTCACCTACGGAGCGCTCGGCCACGAACTGCACACGCCGACGTTCCTGCGCAACCGTCTGCTGCGGATCCTGCCGATGTACGTCCTCGTCGTCGCTCTGGCGATGTACACCAGCCCGACCGGCTACACCTTCGACGGGCTCCTCCAGCTGTTCACCCTCCAGGGCACCCCGCCGATCGCTTCCGCCGACCTCGGGCCCTTCGGTGCGCTGCTGTGGACCATCTCGGTCGAGTTCACCTTCTACCTGCTCTTCCCGTTCCTGCTCCGCTTCCTCCACACCTACGGCCCCCGCTACCTGCTGGGCCTCGTGGCGACGATGGTGGTGCTGCGCCTGCTGGCCCACGGCGTGAACCCGGAAGCGACCCGCGACCTCGCCTACTGGACGATCATCGGTCGGCTCGACCAGTTCCTGCTCGGCATGTTCATCGGGTGGATCGTCGTCCGCCGCTCGCCGGTGGTGGCTGCCGGCCGGGCCTGGCTCGCGGTGCTGCTGTCGAGCATCGCCGTCGTCGTGGCGCTCGAACTGTTCAACCGCAACGGCAGCTGGTACTCGACCGCCTCGTGGAAGGCGCTCTGGCCGACCGCCGAGGGCGTCGTCTGGGCTGCGTTCGTGATCTCCTGGCTCCTGGTCGCCCGCACCGTGCCGGCAGGTGTGTCGCGCTGGTTGGTGCTGCCGGGGATCGTCAGCTACTCGGCCTACCTCCTGCACTACGCCATCGTCGTAGCGCTGATCGACCGCGAGCCCATCGGATTCGCCGGTTCGGGGCCCGGGAACGCGCTGCTCAACACAGTGGTGATCATCCTCCCGGCGACGATCGCGCTCGCCGCGCTCACCTACTCGATGGTGGAGCGGCCGTTCATGCAGATGCGCCGTCGGTACCTCGACGATGGCGCTCCGGATCGTCCGGGGTGACGTGCACGGTCTCGCGATACGCCAGCGCATGGGCGCCCATTGCGTCGTGGGTGGCCGCCAGTAGGTCGGCGTCGATCGACATCCACAGAGACCTGTCCGACCAGCGGACGATCACCTGGATCTCGACGGTGGGCGGCGGGTTCGTCGCGGCAGGGTCGGCATCGGTGATCCAGACCTCTTTGCCGAGGTAGCCGGGCTGCACAGCGAGGACCGGGTCCCACGTGACGGCGTCGGTCAGCAACCAGTCGTCGAGGTGCTCGCGCAGCACGGTGAAGGTGAGTTGCTCGATGATCACGGTGGTCACATCCTCGACGTCGATGCCAATCAGCAGAGAAGTGCCACGTCGGACCCTCGGTTCTCGTCGCACATCCTAACGAACCCTGGGTGACCGGCAGCGGCTACGGTGTGCCGGGTGCCGGGGGGCGCACAGAACGTGGGGGGTGTCGTGGTGACTCGACGAGGGTTCGCAGCCGTGACGGGTGTGGTGGCGATGGGCCTGCTGGCCGTGGCATGCACCGAGCCGGCAGAGGATGCGGTCTCGACCACCGCGCCACCGGCCACGACCGCTGCACCGGCGAGCACCGCTCCCACCGACACGACGGTGCCGAGCGACACCACGGCGCCGACGACGGCGCCGCCCTCGACGATCGCGCCGCCGAGCGGGGAGCCCTTCGTCGTCGGAGTGGTCAACACCGAGGGTGCACCCGGCCTCGACTTCCCCGAGTTCGCCAACGCGTTCCGCGCCGCGGCCGCCCTGGCGAATGCCGAGCTGGGGGGCTTCGGCGGTCGACCCGTCGAGCTGGAGGTCTGCGTCGCCAAGGGCAGCCCCGAGTCGTCGCAGGCGTGCGCGCAAGAGCTCGCAGCGAAGGGCGTCGACCTGGCGATGATCGGGTTCGACATCTTCGTCGACTATCCGACCTTCGCTGCCGCTGGTATCCCGGTCATCGGCGCCGTTCCGATCCTTCCGCCGGACTACTCGGCGGAGGCCATCTACATCACGGCCGGCAACCTGGTGGTGCAGGGCTCGACCGCCAACGCGATCACCAACCCGAAGTACCTCGGCCTCACCAAGGTGGCGATCATCGCCAACGACTCGGCGGCCACCGTGTCGGCGCTGGCCTCGCTCGAGCCGGCGCTGGCCAAGGGCGGTGCCACCGTGACGGTCATCAAGGGTGGGGAGAACGAAACCGACGCTGGCTTCCGCTCGCTGATGCAGCAGGCTGCGGCCACCGACCCGGAGGTGATCATCTCGATGTACGGCCAGGCCGGCTGTGTGGGCCTGATGCGCGCCCGGGTGGAGCTCGGCGTCGAGGCGCCGGGGTTCTCCACCACTGCCTGCCTCGGCGATGCCGTCATCGACGCAGTCGGCGACGCAGCGGTCGGCTGGTACTTCGCCGGTGCCACGGGAGGTGCCGAGACCGAGGTCAGCATCCAGATGCGCAAGTGGGTGGGTGAGACCATCGGCGTCGCGCCCGACGATGTCGACCCGTTCGGGTTCACCTCGCTCGGCTGGCTCCAGGCGATGACCGTGCAACAGGTCGCTGCGGGCATCGGGCCGAGCGTCACCGGTCAGGCGATCTTCGACGCCTTCCGAGCCGGCACCGCCGTGCAGTGGGGGACCGATGACGTGCTGGCGTGCGGGTCGGTCCCGTCGCTGTCGGCCGTGTGCTCGTTCGCCATCCCGTTCGCCGAATACACCGCCGACGGCGCCGTCGCAGCGTTCGGCGGCGACAACATCTCGGCGCTCGACGTCCTCGAGGTATGAGCGCCTATCTCGCTGCGGCAGCAGCGGGGCTCGGTGCTGGTGCGGTGTCGGCCCTGCTCGGGCTCGGTCTGGTGCTGACCGCCCGCGGCTCGGGTGTCGTCAACTTCGGGTTCGGCGCCATGGCGGGTTGGAGCGCCTACGTCTACTACGACCTGCGCGCCAATGCCCGCTACCCGATCGTCATCCCCGGCCCGTGGCGCGACATCTCCTTCGGCGAGGGCGTGCGGATGACCGCGGCCTCGGCGGCGGTGATCACCTTGCTCACCGCCGCAGTGCTGGGCATGATCGCCTATCTCGTCGTGTTCCGAGCTCTACGCCGCGCCCCGGTGATCGCCAAGGTGGTGGCGAGCGTCGGCGTGCTGCTGGTGCTCCAGGCCATGATCGGGGTCCGCTTCGACGGCGCGAGCGTCAACCTGCCGAAAGTGCTGCCCGGTGGGGTGATCGAGGTGACCGAAACGATCCTCGTCGCGAAGGACGCGCTCTGGCTCACGGCGATCGCGGTGGCGCTGGCGGCGGGTCTGGGGGCGCTGTCGCGCTACACGCGCACGGGCCTCGCTGTGCGCGCGGCGTCGGAGTCGGAGAAGGGTGCAGTGCTGCTCGGTTTCGAGCCGGATCGCCTCGGCCTGATCACCTGGGTGATGGCCGCGCTGATCGCCGGGATCGTGGGCATCCTCGCAACACCGCTGTTCGAGCTGACCCCGCTGCTCTACACGCAGCTGCTCATCCCCGCCCTCGGTGCTGCCCTGATCGGCCGGTTCGTGTCGTTCGGATGGACCGTGGCCGCGGGTCTGGGGATCGGGATGCTCCAGGCGATGGCATCACCGCTGCAGCAGGACCTCTCCTGGCTGCCTCGCACGGGTGTGCGGGACGGCTTCGTGTTCCTGGCGATCGTCGTCGCCATGGTGGTGCTCGGCAAGCGCCTGCCCACGCGCGGATCGATCGATCAGGGTCGCCTGCCGCACGTGGCGTCGGGCCTGGTGCGGCCGCCTGTCGCTGCTGGCGGTGCCGCACTCGTGGCCGGCGCGTTCCTGCTGCTGCCCGATGCCTGGGGGCTCGCGCTGCTCACCTCGGTGCTGTTCTGCGGGCTGGCCCTGTCGCTCGTGGTGTTGACGGGCTACATGGGTCAGATCTCCCTGGCGCAGATGGCGTTCGCCGGGGTCGCCGGGTTCAGCCTGTCGCGCCTCGCCGAGCGGGCCGGTGTGCCCTTCCCGATCGCACCGCTGCTCGCGGCGTTGGTGGCAGCGCTGTTCGGTGTAGCGGTCGGGATCCCGGCCCTGCGTGTTCGTGGAGTCAACCTGGCCATCGTCACCCTCGCCGGCGGCATTGCCATCCAAGAGTTCGTGTTCAAGAACCCGAGCGTCGTCGGCGATGTCACCACGGGAGGTGCCAAGGTGCCGAGCCCGTCGTTGTTCGGCTGGGACCTCGGCCTGCGCAGTGCCGACGACCCCTATCGGCCGGTGTTCGGTGTGTTCGTCACCGTGGTGGTCGCCCTGATGGCGCTGCTCGTGGCCAACCTGCGCCGCAGCAGCACCGGCCGGCGGATGCTGGCGGTGCGCTCGAACGAACGGGCGTCGGCCGGCGTGGCGATCGGCACCGCCTCGACCAAACTGCTCGCGTTCGGGGTGAGCTCGTTCATCGCCGGTGTGGCAGGCACGCTGATCGCATACCGCTTCGGGTCGATCTCGGACACGTCGTACGGCTTCTTCGCCTCGCTGACCCTGCTCGCGTTCGCCTACCTGGGCGGGATCACCAGCGTGTCGGGTGCCATCGTCGCCGGGTTGCTCGTCGCCGACGGCATCGGCTTCAAGGCGATGAACACCGGGTGGGAGCGTCTCGGCATCGACTTCGGCCGATGGGAACTGGTGGTGGGCGCCGTGGGCTTGGTGATGATGGCCGTTCAGAACCCCGACGGGATCGCCGGCGCCGGCCAGCGGCTGCGTCGCCGCCGGCGGCGACCGGCTGCGCAGGAGACCGTCGTGGCCTCCGAGGCCGTTACTGCTTGATGTCCTGGCTGCGCAGTTCGGCGATGCGCTCCTGCAGGAACGAGAACGCGGTGCGACCCTCGGCCAGCATCACGTCGTCGGCCGGATGCAGGAACAGCGGCATCGAGATGCGGCTGCGGGTGGCACTGTCGCCCGTGGGATTGGTGACCCGGTGGGTGGTGCTCGGGTAGTAGCCGCCGCTGGCGAGGTGCAGCATGTCGCCCGAGTTGATGGCGAGGCTGCCGAAGTCGCACGGCACGTCGTGCCACGTGCCGGCGAGGTCGAGCACCTGCAGGCCCGGTTCGTTCGATGCGGGCAGCACGGTGAGCAGGTTGATGTCTTCGTGTGCCGCGGCTCGCACTGCGCCGGGCGCCTCGTCGCCGCGCAGCGGCGGGTAGCGCAGGATGCGCAGCAGCGAGCGCTTCGACCCGGCCATCATCTGGGTGAGCGGCACCGAGAACTGCTCGGCCACCTCGGCAGGAGTGTTGGCCTCGACCCAGCCGAGCAGCGTGTTGGCGATGTCTTTCGAGCGCTCGGCGAACTCGAGCGCTTTGCGGCTCACCTCGGCGGGGTACTGGCCCCACGGGTAGACGTGGAAGAACTCCTTGATGTCTTTCACGGTGTTGCCCTTGGCGGTCTCGGACACATCGGGCCCGAACCAGCCGTCCTGGTCGTCGGGGGTGAACCGGTAGGCATACTTGGCGTCGCTGTCGAAGAACGCGAGCCACTCGTCGTAGATCTCCTGCACCAGCGTTTCCGGCAGGGGATGGTTCACCAGCACGGCGAAGCCGGTCTCGCGCAGCGAACGGGTGAACGCCTCGGGTGCATCGGATGCCTGGTAGTCGACGACGGCAACGTCCATGCCCCGAGGCTAACCCCGACGGCCATTGCTCACGTGGAGCACGTGGGCAACGACGGCTCAGCCGACGATGTTGACCATGCGGCCGGGCACCACGATGACCTTCTTGGGTGCGTTGCCGCCGAGCGCGGCCTGCACCTTCGGGTCGGCCAGCGCCGTGGCCTCCATCGTGGCCTGATCGGCATCGGCCGCCACCATGATGCGCGACCGCACCTTGCCGTTCACCTGCACCGGCACCTCGACGGTGTCGTCGACCAGCAGTGCCGGGTCGGCGACGGGGAAGTCGAGGTAGGTGACGGTGTCGGTGTGGCCCAGCATCCGCCACAGCTCTTCGGCTAGGTGCGGTGCCAGTGGGGCGAGCATCAGTACCAGCCGGTCGGCGACCTCGCGTGGGCAGCCGCCCAGCTTGGTGAGGTGGTTGTTCAGCTCGATCAGCTTGGCGATGGCCGTGTTGAAGCGCATCGCGTCCATGTCGGCGCGCACGCCCTCGATCGTGCGGTGCAGCACCCGGTCGGTGGCGTCGTCGAACGCCGGCAGGTCGCTGCGCAACGTGCCGGTGTCTTCGTCGACGAGGTTGCGCCACACGCGCTGCAGGAACCGGTACATGCCCACCACGTCGCGGGTCTCCCACGGGCGGGAAGCATCGAGCGGGCCCATGGCCATCTCGTACAGGCGCAGCGTGTCGGCGCCGTAGGCCTCGTAGATCACATCGGGCGCAACGGCGTTCTTCAGGCTCTTGCCCATCTTGCCCCACTCGCGGGTGACCGGCTGGCCGTCGTAGAGGAACTGGCCGTCGCGCTCTTCCACACTGAACGCGTCGACGTAGATCTCGCGTTCGTCCTTGAACGCCGCCGCCAGGATGTAGCCCTGGTTGAACAGGCGGTGGTACGGCTCCTTCGACGACAGATGGCCCAGGTCGAACAGCACCTTGTGCCAGAAGCGGGCGTACAGCAGGTGCAGCACGGCGTGCTCGACACCGCCGACGTACAGGTCGACACCGCCCGGATGGCCGTCGCCCTGGGGCCCCATCCAGTACTGCTCGACAGCGGGGTCGACGAAGCGGTCGGTGTTGGTGGGGTCGAGGTAGCGCAGCTCGTACCAGCAGCTGCCTGCCCACTGCGGCATCACGTTGGTGTCGCGGTGGTAGCGCTTCGGGCCGTCGCCCAGGTCGAGCAGCGGGTGCGCCCAGTCGGCCAGTCGGTCGAGCGGGCTCTCGGGGTTGCTCATCGCGTCGTCGGGATCGAACGTGCGCGGGCTGAAGCTGTCGGTGGGCGGTAGCTCGAGCGGCAGCATGCTGTCGGGCAGGGCATGCGCCATGCCGTCGTCGTCGTACACGATGGGGAACGGCTCGCCCCAGTAGCGCTGGCGGCTGAACAGCCAGTCGCGCAGCTTGTAGGTGATGGTGGCCTCGCCGTGGCCGTTGGCGTCCAGCCAGGCGTTGGTGCGCCGCTTGGCCTCGGCGATGTTGTCGAGGCCGTTCAGATCGAGCGACGCGTTGGCGCTGTGCACATAGGGCGCATCGCTGGTGAACGCCTCGGGCCAGGCGGCGGTATCGAGCGCGTCGCCCTGCTGCACGGCGATGCCGTGTTGCTCGAACCAGGAGGCCGGGGGCTGCTGGATAGCGGGGATGGGCAGGCCGAACTGGCGGGCGAACTCGAAGTCGCGCTCGTCGCCGCACGGCACCGCCATGATGGCGCCGGTGCCATAGCCCATCAGCACGTAGTCGGCGATCCACACCGGGATCTGCGCGCCGTTGATGGGGTTGGTGGCGTAGCTGCCGGTGAACACGCCGGTCTTGGTCTTGTCGTCGACCTGGCGGGCCACGTCGCTCTTCGCCTGGGCGACGCGCACGTACGCCTCGACCGCCTCGCGCTGGGACTCAGCGGTGAGCGCCGCTACCAACGGATGCTCGGGGGCCAGCACCATGAACGACGCGCCGAACAGCGTGTCGGGGCGGGTGGTGAACACGGTGATCGGGCCTGCTGCCGACTCGAAGTGCACCCGGGCGCCCTCGCTGCGGCCGATCCAGTTGCGCTGCATCGCCTTGATCGAGTCGCTCCAGTCGAGCAGGTCGAGATCGTCGATCAGCCGATCGGCGTAGGCGGTGATGCGCATCATCCACTGGCGCATGTTGCGCTTGAACACCGGGAAGTTGCCTCGGTCGCTGCGGCCGTCGGCGGTGACCTCCTCGTTGGCCACCACGGTGCCGAGGCCGGGGCACCAGTTCACCGGTGCTTCGCTGATGTAGGCCAGGCGATGGTCGTCGATGACGGCGGCCTGCTCGACGGCACTGAGCTCGGCCCAGGCGCGACCGTCGGGGGTCGGGCGGGTGCCGGCGTCGAGCTCGGCGATCAGCTCGGCAATGGGACGGGCCATCGTGCGGTCGGTGTCGTACCAGCTGTTGAAGATCTGGGTGAAGATCCACTGCGTCCAGCGGTAGTAGCCGGGGTCGGTGGTGTCGATGCTGCGGCGTCGGTCGTGGCTGAGGCCGATGCGGCGCAGCTGGCGTCGCATGTTGGCCACGTTCTGCGCGGTGGTGACGGCGGGGTGCTGGCCGGTCTGCACGGCGTACTGCTCGGCCGGCAGACCGAACGCGTCGAAGCCCATCGAGTACAGCACGTTGTAGCCGGTCATCCGCTTGAAGCGGCTGTACACATCGGTGCCGATGTAGCCGAGCGGGTGGCCCACGTGCAGGCCGGAACCGCTGGGGTAGGGGAACATGTCGAGCACGAACAACTTCTGCTTGCCCTGCAACGCAGTGGGGTCGGCGAGCGGCCCAGCCGGGTTCGGCGTCTCGAAGGTGTGGTGCTCGTCCCACCAGTCCTGCCAGCGCAGTTCGATCTGCTGGGCGAGCGCGCCGGTGTAGCGGAAGGCCTGCTGATCGCTGTGCTGGGGCTCGGAGGTGGGCTGCTCGCCGGTCGCATTCATGGTGCATGGATTCTACGGACGGGTCGGGCAGCACTACGGTTTCGCCCCATGACAGCGAGTACGTCGCAGGCGACCTCCATCGTCGAGCGTCTGATCCAGGCCGCCGACCGTCCCACCGGTGTGCGCTTCGTGGGCAACTCGGTGGCGCCGGCCGAAGGTGACGGCTTCGTGCCCTGGGCGCAGATCCACGACGACGCACGGGTGGTCGGCGCGGCGCTGCAGGCGCGAGGCATCGTGCCCGGCGACCATGTCGCCATCCTCGGCCCAACCAGCCGCTCGCTGATCACGATCATCCAGGGTTGCTGGCTGGCGGGCTGCGCCAGCATGGTGCTGCCCCTGCCGATGCGCATGGGCTCGCTCGACGAGTTCATCACCAGCACCCGCACTCGCATCCGCCACGGCGACGCCAAGTTGGTGCTGATCGACGATCTGCTCGCCGACTTCTACGCGCCCGCCCCCGGCGATCCGCCGATCGAGCCGATGGCGAACGTGCTGCCCGGCGCCGCAGGCCAGGTGAGCGGAGAGCGCCTCGAGCTCCCGCCGAACGACCCGGAGCGGCTGGTCATCCTGCAGTACACAAGTGGCTCCACCAGCGAGCCCAAGGGCGTGATGATCCCCGACCGGGTGCTCACCGCCAACATCGACGCCTGCTGCGAGGCCGCCCAGCTGAGCCTGGCCGAGGTCATGGTGTCGTGGCTGCCGCTCTACCACGACATGGGCCTGGTCGGTTTCCTGTCGATCCCGATGACCCGCGGCGTGCAGCTCGTCCAGGCCGCCCCGCAGGACTTCCTCGCCCACCCGGGCAACTGGATGCAGTGGATCAGCGATTGGGGAGGCACCGCCACGGCAGGCCCGAACTTCTCGTGGGTGCTCGCCACGCGAGCCCTGCGGCGGGCCAAGGACCTCGATCTGTCGACGCTCACCCTGGCGCTCAGCGGGGCCGAGCCTGTCGACCCCGACGCGGTCGACGCATTCGTGAAGGCGGCCGAGCCGTTCGGTTTCCGGGCCGGAAGCGTGTTCCCCGCCTTCGGCATGGCCGAGGTGGCCATCGGGGCGGCCTTCCCGGAACGGCACCGTGGCATGCGCACCGACTCGGTCGACCGAATCGTGCTCGAGCGCGAGCGGATGGCCAAGCCGCTCGACACGGCCGATGCCGACGAGGAGATCCAGGTCCGTCGCCTGCCTCTGCTCGGTCGAGCCGTACCCGGCCTGGAGATGAAGGTCGTCGATCCGGAGACCTACGACGAGTTGCCCGAGCGCCATGTCGGCGAGCTGCTGCTGCGCGGCACCTCGGTGACCCCTGGCTACTACAAGCGCCCCGACGCCACCGCTGCGCTGTTCCGCGACGGGTGGCTCTGCACGGGCGACCTCGCCTACGTGCTCGACGGCGAGCTCATCCTGTGCGGTCGCATCAAGGACGTCATCATCGTCGGTGGCCGCAATGTGTTCCCCGAGGACATCGAGCGGGCGTGCGGCGTGCTCGAGGGTGTGCGTGCCGGCAACGTGATCGCCTTCGGCGTCGATGGCTACAAGGGCAAGGAAACCGTCGTGGTGGTCGCCGAGGTGCGTCTGCCCGACGACGGCTCGACCTCGCTCGACGATGTGCGCCACGCCGTGCACCACCGCACACTCGAGGTGAGCGGCCTGCCGCCACGCGACGTGATGTTGGTGCGACCCGGCACCTTGCCGAAGACCTCGAGCGGCAAGCTGCAGCGGGCTCGTTGCCGCGAGCTGTACCTGGGCGAGGAGCTCGAGCTGGTGTAGCCGCGGCGAGGGTTCGGCCGTGGCAACATGTCGGTCATGAAGGTCGTCTACACCCCCGCCCACCTGCAGCACGACCCGCACGTCGAGCTCGAGGCGTCGAGCGCGCACAGCCCGTTCGAGCACATCGGCCGGGCCGAGAACATCCGCCAGGTGCTCCAGGCCGATCCGGCCTACCGGTTCGTCGACCCGACGGAGTGGGGGACAGCCCCCATCGAGGCCGTCCACGATCCGGGGCTGCATCGGTTCTTGACGACTGCCTGGCAGGAATATCAGAACGTGCGCCCGGGCACCCGCGAGGTGGTGCCCGATGTGTTCTTCCGCGCCGGCCTGCGCAACAAGATGGCGCCGCTCGCCGAGCCGCCGTCGATCCAGGGTCGCCTCGGCTGGTGGTGCTTCGAGATCACCACGCCGCTCACCGAGGGCACCTACGCCGCGGCGCGCTCCGCCGTCGACACGGCGCTGACCGCCACCCAGGCGGTGCTCGACGGCGACCGGGCCGCATACGGGCTGTGCCGTCCGCCGGGCCACCACGCCAGCACCTCGCTGTACGGCGGGTACTGCTTCTTCAACAACGCTGCTATCGCAGCGCACCATGTGGCGTCGACGACCGGCACCAAGGTGACCGTCCTCGATGTCGACTACCACCATGGCAACGGCACACAGGAGATCTTCTACGACCGCGACGACGTGCAGTACGTGTCGTTGCACGGCGACCCCGCCCGCGCCTACCCGTACTCGATCGGGTTCGCCGACGAGACGGGCACCGGCCGCGGGCTCGGCAGCAACCTGAACGTGCCCCTGGCGGCACGCACCGACGACGACCGGTACGTGGCGGCACTCGCCTCGGCGTGCGAGCGGATCGCCGCATTCGGCCCGTCGTTGCTGATCGTCTCGCTCGGCCTCGACACCTTCGTCACCGACCCGATCTGCGATCTGTCGCTCACCGCCGACGGGTTCGAGCGCTGCGGCGCGCTGGTGCGCGAGCTCGGCCTGCCCACCGTGGTGCTGCAGGAGGGTGGCTACGACGTCGACGCGCTCGGCGAGAACGTCCGCCGCTGGCTCGTCGGCGTCGGCGGCTGACTCATCGCGCGACGACAACGGCGCAGCGACGGGTGACACGATGCATCCATGCTCGTCACGACCGTGCGCACCCGAGCGGCATCCTCGAAGGTGAGCCTTCTGGCCGGTCGGCGCGAACAGCGCACCGTCGACGGGGTGATGGCCGGGAGTCGAGCATGAACCGACGGACAACGTCGGCTCGGCGTCGCCTGGCGCCGATCGTCGGCGCCCTGCTTGCAGCGCTGCTCGCCGGCTGCGGTTCGCCTTCCGACAACGGGCTCGTGCCGCCGTCGAGCTCGTCGCCAGCCCCGTCGTCGACGTCGGACATCGTCACCGTGACGCTCCGCCCGATGAGCACCTCGACCACCACGACCACCACGGCGGCCACCACCACCGTGCCGCAGGCCACCACCGTCGCCCCGCCACCGACGGATGCGCCTGCGTCGTCGGTGACGCCGCCACCACCCCCGGCGACCGTGCCGTCGGTGTCGTGGCCGCCGTACGAGCCGATGCCCGGTGTCACCGACTTCGCTGCGCTCACCGGGCTCACCGTCGATCCCGCGACGGCTGGGCGAGCCTCGGTGGCGATCAAGGTCGACAACGCTCGTGCAGCTCGCGGCCAGTGGGGCCTCGACGGCGCCGATGTCGTGTTCGAGGAGAACGTGGAGGGCCTCACCCGCTTCGTGGCGGTGTTCCATTCGCGCGATCCCGTGGAGGCAGGGCCCGTCCGCAGCGCACGCACGGGCGACCTGCAGGTGCTCGCGGCGCTCAACCGCCCGGTGCTCGGCTGGAGCGGGGGCAACCCGGGGGTGACCGCCTGGGTGGAGGCCGGCCACGACGCCGGCCTGCTCGTCAACCTGTCGGCGCTCAAGCACGGTGCCTGCTACCGGCGCGAGTCGAGCCGCAAGGTTCCGCACAACCTGATCGCCAAACTCGAGTGCCTCCGTCGGGTAGGGGCCGCCGCCGGTCCGGCGCGGCCGATCTGGGCATTCCTTCCCGTCGGCCAGGCGCCGCTCGGCGAACCGACCGACACGATCGACGTGACGATGGACGGTGTGAAGGTGCGCTGGACCTGGGACCCGTCGATCGGCCGCTACCTCCGCTTCCAGGACGGCAAGCCGCACCTGACCGCCGGTGGCGTGCACGTCAGTGCCACGAACGTCGTGGTGATGCGGACGGTGCATGTTCCGAGCCAGGTCGATGCCCGCACTCCCGAGGCCCAGACCGTGGGCGAGGGGAGCGTGATCATCTACTCGGGCGGGGTCGCAAGGGCGGGCATCTGGCGTCGGGCCACCCAGTACGACCCGTGGAGCTTCGTCACCCAGGGCGGCGACGTGATGGGGCTCGTTCCCGGCACGACCTTCGTCGAGCTCGCCCGGGCCTGATCCCGTCGGCGGGAGGACGAGCGCCAGACCACGAGCGTGCTCCGTCGTCGTCAGGTCGAAGGCAGCATGGTCCGCAGGCGCTCGACCCGGTGGTCGGTCGCGCCGAGATAGCGGGCAAGCACCCCCAGCACGCGCTCGACGTCGAGCGACCCGGCCGCCAGCATCTCCTCGAGGTCGACCCAGTCCCTCGAGCGATCGAAGAACGCCTTGAACACGGCGAGGTCGGAGCATCCGAGGAATGCGACCTCGCGACCACCGAAGGGCTCGCGCCGTGTGCGGAGGGCGGCTTCGCGATGGAAGTCGGTGGTGTCGAGGAACACGTCGACGGGGGTGTTGTCCCACCACAGCCGCACCTGCCCTTCGGTCATCGCGCGGGCGAGGTCGCGGTCGTCGCGTCGAACTGGTGTTGGCAGCGCCGCCAGTGCGACGACGGCCTGACCGGTGTCGACGAAGATGTTCACGTCGATGTCGATCGTGCCGCGCGCTCGTTGGGTGCACCAGGCGAGCGCGAGCGCGCCGCCGAACGCGTGGGGGAGCCCTGCGTCGTCGAGGGCTCCGGCGATCGCCACGATCTTGTCGACCAGCGAGGTGGTCATGGCTTGCGGCCGGGAAACGCCGGTACGGCGATGTCGGGGGCATGGCGGGCGGGGAACTGGTCTGCGAGGTGCAGCACCTCGGCGAGCTCTACGCCGCGTTCGTGCCCGGAGCAGCGTGGGGTGAGCGCAACCGCAGCATCGAATCCGGCCGCGGCGAGCAGCCGATCGAGCGTGTCGACACTCGGGGTGATGCGCCCCGTCTCGTACGCGGCCAGCGTTGCTGCGGACGTGCCCGCACGTCGGGCGATCTCGCGTCGCGAGAGGCCGCTTCGAAGCCGGGCCTCCACGACGAGAACAGACGCGCGCACGGCGTTGAGGCTACCAGGTTGATATCAGATCTGATACCACCGTGGAGGCTGCCCCTGCTGACGCCTCTGGTGGGGTGGTCAGCCGGCCTGGAGGGCGGCCATCACGGGCGCCCAGCGCTCGGGATCGCTCTTGTACGGCGCGTAGAAGCTGATCCGCTGGATGACATCGCCGTAGCGGTGCAGCAACTCCGGAGCGACCGACTCGGGCTCGCCGACGACGGCGAAGGCATCGAGGATCTCGTCGGTGATGAGCGAGCCCATCTCGACCCACTTGCCCTGCTTGGAGAGCGTGTTCAGCTCGTCCTGCAGTCCGCCCCAGCCATGGATGTCGAGCACACCGCGATACGCGGGCGTCGATCCGTAGAAGGCGATCTGCTGACGGGTTCCGGCAGCAGCAGCGGCCATCTCGGCCTCGTTGTTGCCGGTGACCACGAACGACGGCCCGACGATCTCGAACCCCTCCATCGTCTTGCCCGCCTTGGCGCGCCCACGCTCGAGCGCGGGGATGGTGACCTCGCGCAGGTACTTCTCGGTGGTGAAGCCGTGGCAGATGAACCCGTCGCACACCTCGCCGGCCACCTCGGTCATCAACTCGCCCACACCGGCCAGGAACACCTTGGGGGTGCCGAAGCCGGCCAGGTCGGCGCGGTCGGGGGTGAAGAACGGGGTCATCAGCGTGTGGGTGTAGAAGTCGCCCCGGAAGTTGAGCGGGGTGCCGTTCTCCCAGGTGTCCCAGATGGCGCGCATCGCCAGGACCATCTCGCGCATGCGGGCTGCGGGATGGCTCCACTCCATGCTGAACCGCTTGGTGATGTGCGGTTTGATCTGGCTGCCGAGGCCCAGGATGAACCGGCCCTTGGAGTAGGCCTGGAGGTCCCAGCCGATGTTGGCCAGGGTCATCGGGTTACGGGCGAACGCAACGGCGATCGAGGTGCCGAGCTCGAGGGTCTCGGTGTGCTCGGCCGCGAGCAGCAGCGGGAAGAACGGGTCGTGGGCCGTCTCGGCCGTCCACGCGCCGCTGTAGCCAGCGGCTTCGAGCTCCTTGGCCTGAGTCGGAGCCTGGTGCAGATCGTTGCCGATTCCACCGTCGATGCGCATCTGTGAACCCCCTCGTCGTGCGGGCGATGCCGCCCGCTCCATGCCCGCGCACCGTACACCGCCGGCTCGGCGGCGCCGCAGCCGTGCTGCGCCGTCAGTCGGCCTGGTCGCGTAGGAAGCGCTCGACCTCGGCGGCGAGCTCGTCGGCGCTCGGGAGCTGCCCGTCGACGAGGTCGGTGGTGGAGGCCGCCTCGGGCTGCGCGTCATACGCCGCCTCGAGCTGAGCAACCATGGCGCGGTGTTCGCTGTTGGCAGCGATCAACCCGTCGACCCGCTCGCTGAGCAGCGTTGCTTCGTGGCGCAAGACAGCAGTCGGTGCGGTCGCGCCGGTGACGGTGGCGAGGCCGTCGAGGAGCGCTGCGCTGGCCGCGGGGTAGGCCATCGCCCCCAGGTAGTGGGGAACCTGGGCCCACAGTCCGAGGGCAGCCACGCCCCGCGCCGTGAGCGCGTGCTCGAGCACGGCGGTCATGCCTGCGGGAACGTCGAGGCTGCTGCGCACGTAGGGGAGCGCCGCCACGAGGCCAGCGTCGGGTGAGGTGCACGCCAGTCGGCTCGGCCGGGTGTGCGGGCAGGCGAACGGGTAGGCGCCGAAGAACACGGCCCGGCCGACGCCCAGCTCGAGGGCCAGCCCGCAGACGGCTTCGGCAAAGCGGTGCCAGTTGCTGTCGGGCTCGGATCCGCCGAGCAGCAGCACATCGCGCCCATCGGGCGTGCGGCCGGCCTTCAGTGCGATCTCCGGCCACACCAGCGAGGTGCTGACGCCTTCACGGAGCTCCATCGTCGGCCGACGGGCCCGGTAGTCGATGAACAGGTCGGGGTCGAACGTCGCCACCGGGCGAGCTTCGGTGACGGCATCGAGCGCCGCGAGCGCTGCTGCGGCCGCCCCGCTCGCGTCGATCCACCCGGTGAAGGTGCCCACGAGCACGGGTGAGTCGAGCGACGGGAGCTCGCCGTGCACGCGGTAGGCGTCGGTCATGTCAGCTGCTCCAGCGTTGCCATGGCCTGGGCCGCAGCGTTGTCGACCTGGAGCTTGAACGGCTCGAGCTCGGCCGGGTCGCGTTGGCCCAGCGCACCGCCGAGGTAGCGCGCGTAGACGCCCTCGAGGATGCAGGCGAGCTTCCAGTAGGCGAACGAGATGTAGAACGGCAGCTGCGACAGATCGCGTCCGCTCACCTCGGCATAGCGCGCGGCGAGGTGAGCGCGGTCGAGGAAGCCTGGTGCGGTGGTGGCCGAGCCGGTCCAGGCGGAGGCTGCGTCGTTCGGGCCGGTCCAGTACACGTGCAGCAGCCCGACGTCGGCGAGGGGATCGCCCAGGGTGCAGATCTCCCAATCGAGGACGGCCACCACGGCGCCGTCGTCGCCCACCATGCAGTTGTCGAGGCGGTAGTCGCCGTGCACCAAGGTGGCGGGGCCCTGCTCGGGCACCCGGCGGAGCAGCTCGTCGTGCACCGTGTCGACGGCGGGGAGCTCGCGTGTCTTCTGCTGGTTCCACTGGCCGTACCAGCGCTTCAGCTGCCGGGCGATGTAGCCCTCGTGCTTGCCGAGGTCGGCGAGGCCGACGGCATCGAGATCGACCCGGTGGATGGCGGCCATGGTGTCGACGATCGATTCGCTCGCCCGTCGCCTGGCCGCAGGGTCGAGGATCGCCTCGGCGCTGGCCCGGTCGCGGATGACGTGGCCGTCGACGAAGCCCATCACGTAGAAGGGAGCCTCGTTCACCGACTCGTCGGCGCAGTAGCCGAGCGCCGGAGCCACCGGGACGGAGCTGTGCTGCAGGGCGTGGATGATCCGGTGCTCGCGGCCCATGTCGTGCGCGCTGGCCAGCCGATGGCCGAGCGGCGGGCGCCGCAACACGAAGCGCGTGCCGTCCGCACCGGTGACGCGGTAGGTCAGGTTCGAGTGTCCGCCGGCGATCAGATCGAAGCGATACGGGCCCTGCGCTCCGGCGACGCGGTCGTCGAGCCACCGGGTCACGGCGGGGACATCGATGCCGGGGACGTCGTGTGGTTCGGTCGGCGAGCTCATCGCCGCCACCGTATCGATGCTCGGCGGCGCGGGCCCAACGCTGGTGGTCGCCCACAGAGCCGGTCACGGTGCCACGTCTCGCAGTCGGATGGCCTCTACCCTGGAACGACGCCCTCCCGAGGCGCCTGCATCCATGGCCACGCTGATCTCCCGCCCCCCGCTCGATGCTGCAACGCTCGTCGACGAGCACCGTCGTCACCGGCCGATGGGCCAGCAGCCGGCGCTCGACGGGATCCGGGCCCTCTCGGTGGCGATCGTGATCATCTACCACGCCGGCCTCAGCTGGATGCACGGTGGGTTCTTCGGTGTCGAGGTGTTCTTCGTCGTGTCGGGCTTCCTGATCACGACGCTGCTGCTCGACGAGCGCCACGCCAACGGCGCGGTGTCGCTGCGGATGTTCTGGGTTCGGCGAGCCCGGCGGCTGCTTCCGGCGCTGTTCGTGGTGCTGGCCGCGGTCTCACTCTGGGCCGTGCTGGTGCAGACCGAGTTCGCCGCCGACCTACGACGCACGCTGCTGCCGGCGTTGTTCTACGTCAGCAACTGGGCGGAGATCTTCGGCGACGTCCCGTACTTCTCGCCTGCGACCCCACCGTTGCGTCACCTCTGGAGCCTGGCCGTCGAGGAGCAGTGGTACCTGCTCTGGCCGCTCGGGTTCCTGCTGCTCGCTCGTCTGGCGCCCAACCATGCACGACGTCGGGCTGGTGTGCTGGTCGCGTTGGCCGTGGCTGCGATGGTGTGGTCGGCGTGGCTGGTCGGCGCCGGCACCGATTCGCTGCTCACGGTCGCCGGCCAGGAGGTCGACCGGTTCAACTTCGTCTATCTGAACACGTTCGGCCGGGCCAGCGGGCTGCTCCTCGGAGCTGCGGCCGCGATGGTGTGGCGCCCGTGGGAGCGCACGGCCGGCACTTCCGGCGAGCGCCACCGGGTCGGCGCACTCGACGTCGTCGCTGTCGGGGCAGTGGCGGCCATCGTCGCCATCGCCGCCACGCGGTCGGCCTCGATCCTGATCGACGCCGACCTCTATCGGGTCTGGATGCCGCTCGTCACCGTGCTGTCGCTCGTGGCGGTGATGGCCGTGGTCGACCCGCGGGCGTCCGTGGCGCGCCGCGTGTTCGGGTGGGGCCCGCTGATCGCGATCGGTCGGCGCAGCTACGGCCTCTACCTCTGGCATTGGCCGGTGTTCGCCTTCGCCGGTGTGCCGGGACACGCCGAGCGTCTGGCGCCCGCACTGCTGATGACTGCGGGGTTGTCGGAGCTGTGCTTCCGGCTCGTCGAACAGCCGATCCGAGCTGGTGCGCTCGGTCGTTGGTGGGTGAGCATCGGGGGTCGCGGATCGGGTGCGCACGCCCGGTGGGCAGCGGCGGGCGTGCTCGCCGTCGGGCTGTTCGCCACCGGTGTCGCGCTGCAGGTCCGCCAGGCGGCCGACGTCGACCCGGCTGCCGGCGACCAGCAGGCCACCTTCGACGTCGACACCGCACTGGCGGCGCCGACCACGGTCGTCGGCTCGGCAGTGGTCGGTCCCGACACGCCCGACGCCACGTCGCCGACGACCACCGCCGTCGTCGAGGTCGCATCGACTGCGCCGAGCCTGCCGCGCCGGGTCGTCGTGCTCGGTGACTCGCAGGCGCACTCGCTCGCTATCAACCTCCCGGCCGGCATCGAGCAGGTGTTCACGGTGGCCGACGGTTCGATCGACGGGTGCAGCGTGCAGTCGACCGGCAAGATCGTCACCTCGAGGTCGGAGTTCTCGAAGCTGTTCCGCCGCTGCGTCGGCTGGGAGCAGCGCTGGGCCGAGTCGGCCCGGGCCGCGGACGCAGAGCTCGCCCTGGTGATGATCGGGGCCTGGGACGTCTTCGACCACGAGGTCGACGGTGTGCGGATCCCCTTCGGCAGTCCCGAGGGCGACGCGCGATTCACCGCGGGCGTGCAGCGAGCCATCGACGTGCTGCGCGCCGAGGGCGTCCACGTCGCCCTGCTCGAGGTGCCCTGCATGCGGCCGGTCGAGGTCGAAGGGAGCGGGGTGCCGGCACTGCCCGAGCGTGCCGAGGACTGGAGGGTGACGCAGCTCAACGACCTTCTGCGCCAGGTCGCGGCCTCCAACCCGGGCGACAGCACGTTCGTGCCCGGACCCCTGCAGTGGTGTCAGGACCCGACGATCGCCACCAGCACGGCATACCGCTGGGACGGCGTCCACGTCTACCAGACCGGCGCAAAGCTGATCATGGAGACGATCACGGCGCCGCTCCTCGCGATTCCCCTCTAGCCTTCCGGCACCGTGAGGATCGATCGCGACCCGGTCAGGCTGGCCGACCCGTACGACCTCATCGTCGTGGGCGGAGGCATCACGGGGGTGTGCGTCGCCAGGGAAGCGGCCGGTCGCGGGTTGCGCACGTTGCTGCTCGAGCGAGGCGACTTCGGTGAGGGCACCAGCTCCGCGACCTCGAAGCTGATCCACGGCGGCATCCGGTACCTCGAGACGTACCAGTTCGGCGTGGTCCGCGAGAGCTTGCGCGAGCGACGGATCCTCGCCCTCGCCGCCCCCCACCTCGTCCGTCAGCAGCGCTTCTTGATGCCGGCCTGGCGGTGGAGCAAGCCGCCCACTGCGCTCATCGGCGCAGGCGTCGGCCTGTACACGGCGCTCGGGTTCGACCGGAACCGCAAGATGCCCTCAGCGATGCGCATCCCCCTGCCGCGGTGGGTCTCGCGCCGCGCGCTCCTGCAGGCGGTCCCCTGGATCGACCCCGACGGCCTGCAGGGCGCCTTCGCCTACCACGACACCTTCAACCTGCACCCCGAGCGGCTGTTGCTCGAGATGCTCGGCTCGGCCGTCGACGACGGCGCAGTTGCGCTCAATCACGTCGAGGTGACCGGCTTCGTCACCCGTACCGACCCGGTCGACGGATCCCTGGTGGTGGAGGGGGTCGAAGCCGTCGACCGCCTCACCGGGGTGCGTCACCTGGCGCGAGGTGCGGTGGTGGTGAACGCTGCCGGGCCCTGGATCGATCATGTGCTCGAGCGCGTCGGCCGGCCGACGGGCGTCACCGTCACTCGCAGCAAGGGTGTGCACCTGCTCACCCGTCCGGTCGGCGGTGCGGGACGGGTGACCGACACCGTGTTCGCCCGAGGCCGCAGCGGACGTCACGTCATCGTGTCCCCGTGGCAGGGGATGTCGTTCATCGGCCCGACCGACACCCCGCTCGCCGGTGGCCCCGAGGCAGTGCGCACCGATGTCGACGACGTCGAGCTGATCCTGTCGACGGTCAACGAGACGATCTCGGGAGGGATGCCCAAGCTCGGCCACGACGACATCGTCGACACGACGGTCGGGGTGCGGCCGCTCATCGGCGGCGGAGCCGACTCGTACACGACGAGTCGCCGCCACGAGCTCTACGACCATGCGCCGAGCGGTGTGGCGAACCTGTGGTCGATCGGCGGGGGGAAGTGGACCACGGCGCGGGCGCTCGGTGAGGAGACGCTCGATCGCTTGCAGCGTGCGCATGCGCTGGCGGGGGTGCCGACACGGCGGTTCGCGTCGCGTTCGACCCCGGTCTCGACCGCCTTTGCCTGGGCTGAAGATGCAGAGCCCTTTCTGCAGCGAGCGGTGGCGTCGCGGCCGGCGCTCGGCCTCGACCCCGCGGTCGTCGAGCACCTGGCTCGCCTCTACGGGACCGACCACACCAAGGTGCTCGACCTGGTCGAGGCGTCACCGGAGCTCGGTCACCGCATCTCCGAGCGCGCAGGCGTGCTCGACATCGCCGCGCAGGCGGTGTTCGGGGTGACCCACGAGTCGGCGCGGACACTCGCCGATGTGGTCGATCGCCGTCTGATCGTCGGCACGCTCGGTCCGGTCCCCCGGCAGGAGCTGACCCTGATCGGTGAGGCCATCGCACCGGTGCTCGGGTGGTCTGGCGACGAGGTGGCCGGCGCCGTCGACGCCGAGGTGGCCCGACGGGCGGCGATGGTTGCCCGGTGGCGTCGATAGCCTGCCTGACATGGCGATCGATGTCAGCGACGCAACGTTCGAGACCGAGGTCATCCAGCGGTCGATGACCACCCCCGTGGTGGTCGATCTGTGGGCCGAGTGGTGCGGGCCCTGCCGTACGCTCGGGCCGATCCTCGAGCGGGTCGTCGCCGCCACCGGTGGCGAGGTGGTGATGGCCAAGGTCGACGTCGACCGCAACCCCGGCATCGCCCAGGCGTTCCGCGTCCAGTCGATCCCGGCGGTGTACGCCGTCGTCGACGGCCAAGTCGTCGACGGGTTCCTCGGGGCTCAGCCCGAGCACATGATCCAGGAGTTCGTGGATTCGCTGCTGTCCCCACCGGAGGACGACGAGGTCGGCATGCTCATCGCCGCCGGAGACGAGGAGAGCCTGCGCCAGGCGCTTCAGCTGCGGCCCGACAGCGAGGAGGCCATCGTGGCGCTGGGCGAGTTGTTGCTCGCCCGTGGCGACGCCGACGAGGTCCTCGCGCTCGTCGCCCGCATCCCCGAGACGGAGCGGACGCGCAAGCTTGCGGCCAGCGCTCGGCTCCACCTGCCACCCGACGACGACCACGATGCGACGCTCACTGCGCTGCTCGACCTGGTGAAGACCGACGACGATGCTCGCCAACAGTTCGTCGACATCCTCGAGCTGATGGGCCCCGACGACCCGCGCACGGCTCAGTACCGCCGCAAGCTCGCCTCGCGGCTCTACTGACCCCGCGCAGCGTCCCAGCGGCGGTAGCGTCGCTCTGACTTCCCCCGAAGTGCCCGGCGTGAGAACGCCCTGCCCGGAGGAGTCGCCGTGGACGCGATGCCACCTCGTCCCGCACCGTCTCGACCCATAGCCACACGCGTCCGTGAATGGATCGACTGGTTCGGTGCCGGGCGACTGATCACGACAGCGGTCTCGGTGGTGGCCGTGGGAACGGGTGGCTACTGGTTGCTGCGACCGCCCGAGCCGCCGGTCGAGGACGGCCTGCCGCGTGCAGTACCCAGCTCGTCGTCCGGTCCGAGCGGGAGCACGTTGCCGAGCGGATCGACCCCTACCACCACGTCGACCGCGGCACTGCCGGCCGTGCCGGTCACGATTGTCGTGCATGTCGCCGGAGCGGTGGCCGAGCCGGGGGTGTACCGCATCCAGGCTGCGGCACGGGTGGTCGATGCAGTGGCCGCAGCGGGCGGCGCCACGACTGCAGCTCGGGTCGACGCGCTCAACCTGGCCTCCCCATTGCGCGACGGCGATCGCATCTATGTGCCCACCGATGCCGAGGCACCTCCGCCCTCGGCCGGGGTGTCGTCGGTAGGTGCAGGGGGCTCGGTCGCGTCGGGCGCTCCGAGCGGGCCGCTCGACGTCAACGTCGCGACGATCGACGAGCTCGACCGCCTCCCCGGAGTCGGACCCGCCACGGCTGCCGCCATCGTCGCCCACCGCCAGGCGAACGGTCCGTTCCCGACGATCGACTCGATCGGTGATGTCCGCGGCATCGGCCCGGCCAAGCTGGAAGCGCTTCGTCCCCTGGTGACGGTGTGATGAGCGTGCGGTGCTCGGGTACGTCAGAGCAGCGGTCGCCCAAGGACCAGATTGGCGGCCAGGGCGGCCAGGCCGGTCCCGGCCCACACTGCGATCACCATCCAGCCGTACTCGACGGCGTAGCCCGCCCAGCTCGTCGACCGGCGAGCAGCCCACCAGCCGATCGCCAGCCACAGCACCGCGCTGGCAACGACAGCGGCTGCCACGAGGGTTGTGCCCGACCTCAGCGGGATGCCCAGCACCGGCAGCAAGGGTGCAGCCATCACGGCTGCGACGAAGCCGAAGACGCCTCGTCGTGAGGGGTCGTCCGCACCCAGCACGACGGCGGCGATCAGTCCGAGCAGGGTCGGCAGGGCCAGCGCGACGAACGGCCCGCGCCGGCGCAGCGAGGCAGCCGCCGGCGTCGGCGAGCCGGCTGGACCACGCGCCTCGTGGTGGGGCGCTGGTGCGGACCGAGGACGCTCCGGGGTCGATGGCGGGGGGCTCTGCTCATCCTCGCCGAAGTGGGTGGCCTCGAGCTCGGCGAGGCCGCGCAGCAGGCGTTCCTCGGCGGAGGGTTCGGGCATGAGGCCATGGTACGACGCCACAGGCGTGCCCGACCGCCAGCCCGATCGCGGGTCGGTGATCGGCGACGCAGCGCTCGCCATGGTCGCCCTGACGGCAGTGCTGGGCGCCTGGCGGGGTCCGGCCGCGGCCCTGCTCGGGGCAGGTGCGGTGCTGGTGGGGTGGCGGCGGCCCGGACCGGCCGTGGGCGCCCTCGTGCTCGGTGTGGTGGCGGCGCACCTCGCCGCTGCAGCATGGTCGGCGGTCGAGCCCGACGAGCTCGGCCCCGTGCGGACCTGGGCGGAGGTGATCGGCGATCCCGAGCCCGAGGAGCGCTTCACCCGGATCGTGCTCGAGGTCGACGGCGAGCGCTTCCGGGCCCAGGTCTACGGTGCCGAGCGACGTTCACTGGCGAGGCTCGAGGCGGGTCAACTCGTCGAGGTCGAGGGGGAGCGGCGTCGGTTGCGCGGTCGGTTCGTGCGCTCGGCTCAGGTTCGCCACATCGTGGGCGAGTTCGACCTCGAGTGGGCGGGTGATGTCGTGGCGGCGGGCGCGCTCGACCGCGCCGCCAACCGGGTTCGAGCTGCGGTGCGGTCCGGGGCCGAGGCCACACTCGACCCGGCGACGGCAGCGCTGTTCACCGGCTTGGTCGTCGGGGACGACTCGCGCCAGGACGACGGCGCTGTCGACGAGTTCCGGTCGGCCGGGTTGTCGCACCTCACGGCAGTCTCCGGCCAGAACGTCGCGTTCGTGATGGCGGCCGCCGGGCTCGCCCTGAAACGGCTACCACTCGGCTGGCGGGCGGTCGTCAGCGTGGGGCTGATCGCGTGGTTCGTGGTGCTCACCAGGGCCGAGCCCTCTGTGGTGCGAGCCGGCACGATGGCCGGCTGGGGAGTGCTCGCCGCGGCGCTCGGCCGACCCATTCGCCCCGTCCGGTCCTTGGCGTTGGCGGTGCTGGTGCTCGTGCTGGTCGACCCGCTGCTCGTGTGGTCGGTGGGGTTCTGGTTGTCGGTCGGCGCCACAGCCGGGGTGAGCGTCATCGGACCCGTCCTCGAGCCGCTGTTCGGTGGTCCGGCATGGTTGGCCGCTGCGGTGTCGGTCACCCTCGGTGCTCAGCTCGGGGTGATCGTGCCGAGCCTTCTGGTGTTCGGCCGGCTGCCGACGCTGGGGCTGCTCGCCAACCTCCTCGCGGTGCCGGTGGCAGGGGCGGTGATGCTGGTCGGCCTGCCCACGGCCATCGTCGCGGCCGCGGCACCGCCATGGCTGGCGGAGGTGGTGATGGCGCCGGCCGAGCTCGGCACCCGCTGGGTGGCGGCTGTCGCTCACCTCATCGCGGCGCTCGAGCCCGAAGGGTTGCGTGCCGTGGTGATCTGGGCCGTCCAGTGCTGGCTGA
This sequence comes from Ilumatobacteraceae bacterium, assembly GCA_040398525.1. Classification (GTDB taxonomy): domain Bacteria; phylum Actinomycetota; class Acidimicrobiia; order Acidimicrobiales; family Ilumatobacteraceae; genus VFMC01. Next base: position 37,847 of record JBBATY010000012.1, read on the forward strand.
TCGGGCTGCTCGTTCGCGAGCGTTGGCGCCGCCGACCATCGTGTGTGGAACGATGAGTGGCCCATGGCTGTGCATCTCGTCACCGGCGCCGACGACTCGCTGCTGATCAGCGGGGTCAGCGAGCTCGTGCACCGTCTCGTCGGCGATGGCGACCGCACGCTGATGGTCGACGAGTTCGACGATCCCGAGTACGAGCTGCGTTCGGTGGTCGACGCAGCCTCGACCCTTCCGCTGTTCACCGAACGGCGCGTCGTGGTCGCCCGGGGGATCGGTCGCTTCTCTGCCGACGACATCGGTCCACTCGTCGACTACCTCACCGACCCGATGCCGTCGACAGAGCTCGTGTTGGCTGGAGGGGGTGGAACGATCCCGAAAGCCCTCGTCGACGCGCTGAAGCGCAGTGGAGCGAACCTGCTCGACACCTCGCCGCCATCAAAGGCGAAAGACCGCACAACCTGGATCGACGAGCAGTTCGCCACTGCGGGTCTACGTGTCGACAGCGCTGCGCTGGCCCTGCTCGGCGCCTGGCTGGGGGAGGACGCAGGCCGACTTCCTGGGGTGGTCGACACACTGCTCAGCGCGTACGGCACGGGTCGGCGGCTCGGCCGCGACGACATCGAGCCATTTCTCGGCGAGGCCGGAGGCGTGCCTCCGTGGGACCTCACCGATGCGATCGACCGGGGCGATACTGCGGGCGCGATCACACTGCTGCACCGGATGATGGAGGCCGGCGGTCGCCATGCCCTGGCGGTGATGGCGATCCTCCACGGCCACTACGCCAAGCTCCTCCGTCTCGACGGTGCCGATGCGCGCGACGAAGCCGCGGCGGCCGCGGCGATGGGCATCAAGCCGGGGTTCCCGGCCCGCAAGGCGCTCGACCTGCATCGTCGCCTCGGCAGCGGCGGAGCGGCTCGGGCGATCGCGCTGCTCGCCCAGGCCGATCTCGATCTCCGGGGCGTCAAGGACTGGCCCGACGCACTGGTGATGGAGGTGCTGGTGGCCCGCCTGTCGAAGCTCGCTGGCGCTCGACGCTGACTGTCGCCCACTCCTGGGCCGGGACGCGACTCGGCCCGGGCACGAGGCCCGGGCCGAGTCGACGTTCGTCGTGACGAAGGAGGTCAGCTGGTGCCGTTGACCTTGCTCATCAGCCGGCTCTTGCGGCGAGCGGCCTGGTTGGGGTGGATGATGCCCTTGGCTGCAGCCATGTCGAGCCGCTTGACGGCCAGGCGCACCGCCTCGGCGTTGTCGTCGGTACCGATGGTCTTCGTGGCGCTCTTGACACGGGTCTTGAGCTCGCTCTTGACCGCCTTGTTGCGTGCAGCAGCCTTCGCGTTGGTGAGGTTGCGCTTCTTCTGGCTCTTGATGTTTGCCACGCTGGTGCTCTCCTGAGATCGTGTGCAGTGCCCGTCGACGCGGCCCACAGCGACGCTCGATACTACCAGCGGCCGGTAGAGTCGACACACCCCCGAGCGCACGAAGCGGCCATGGACCTCGCACGCATCCGCAACTTCTCGATCATTGCCCACATCGACCACGGGAAGTCGACGCTCTCCGACCGCATCCTCGAGATGACCGGCGCGGTCGACGCCCGCGAGATGCGAGCCCAGTACCTCGACTCGATGGACCTCGAACGCGAGCGGGGCATCACCATCAAGGCACAGAACGTCCGCGTCACGTGGAAGGGGCACACGCTGCACCTCATCGACACGCCGGGTCATGTCGACTTCGGCTACGAGGTCAGCCGGTCGCTGGCGGCCTGCGAGGGCGTCGTCCTGGTGGTCGACGCGGCGCAGGGCATCGAGGCCCAGACGCTCGCCAACTGCTATCTGGCGCTCGAGCACGACCTCGAGATCGTCGCGGCGCTGAACAAGATCGATCTCCCTGCGGCCGACCCGGAGCGTTACGCCGCCGAGATCCAGCAGGTGCTCGGCATCCCCGCCGACCAGATCCTGCGCATCTCGGCCAAAACCGGTGAGGGTGTCGACGCGCTGCTCGACGCGGTGTGCGAGCGTATCCCGGCCCCGAAGGGCGACCCGGACGCCCCACTGCAGGCGCTCATCTTCGACAGCCAGTTCGACCAGTACCGCGGCGTGGTCAGTTCGATTCGGGTGATGAACGGCCGGATGACCAGTGGCAGTCGCTTGAAGTTCATGCAGACCGGCGCGCTGCACGAGATCGTCGAGATCGGCGCCCGCCGCCCGGCACCCACACCGATGCCGGAACTGGGGCCCGGTGAGGTGGGCTACCTCATCGCCGGCATCAAGGATGTCGCCGAGGCCCGCTCGGGCGAAACGGTCACCACCGCGGCCCACGGGGCCACCGAGGCCCTGCCCGGCTACCGCGACCCGAAGCCGATGGTGTTCTGTGGGCTGTACCCCATCGATGGCGACGACTTCGAGAACCTGCGCGAGAGCTTGCAGAAGCTGAAGTTGAACGACGCCTCGGTCACCTACGAGCCCGAGTCGTCGGGTGCGCTCGGGTTCGGGTTCCGCTGCGGTTTCCTCGGCCTGCTGCACATGGAGATCGTGAAAGAACGCCTCGAGCGCGAGTTCAACCTGGCGCTCATCGCCACCGCGCCCAGCGTCGAGTACCGGGTGCACAAGACCAACGGCGAGATCACCCTGGTCGACAACCCGGCCGACCTGCCGATGCCGCAGTCCATCGACTTCATCGAAGAGCCGTACTTCCGGGTGAGCATCATCACGCCCAAGGAGTACACGGGCACGCTGATGGACCTGTGCCAGACCCGGCGCGGCGACATGACCAAACTCGAGTACCTGTCGCCCGAGCGCGTCGAGCTGCACTACAAGATCCCGCTCGCCGAGGTGGTGGTCGACTTCTTCGACCAGATGAAGAGTCGCACACAGGGCTACGCCAGCCTCGACTACGAGCTGAGCGGCTACGAGCGCAGCAATCTGGTGAAGGTCGACCTGCTGCTGAACAGCATCCCGGCCGATGCCTTCAGCACGATCGTCCATCGCGACAAGGCCTTCGCCTACGGCAGCCGCATGTGCGAGAAGCTGAAGGAGCTCATCCCGCGGCAGATGTTCGACGTGCCCATCCAGGCCGCCATCGGTGGCAAGGTCATCGCCCGCGAGACGGTGAAGGCAAAGCGCAAGGATGTGCTCGCCAAGTGCTACGGCGGCGACATCACCCGCAAGCGCAAACTGCTCGAGAAGCAGAAAGAGGGCAAGAAGAAGATGAAGTCGATCGGGCGCGTCGAAGTGCCCGGCGACGTGTTCATCTCGGCCCTCAAGCTCGACGACTGAGCTGTGGGCTCCGGTTCGACCTTCCGATCGCTGCGGCACCGCAACGCTCGGCTGTTCTTCATCGGCCTGATCGTCAGCAACGTCGGCACGTGGATGCAGTCGACAGCGATGTCGATCCTCGTCTACCGGCTGACGGGGCGGGCGACTGATGTCGGCATCGCCCTGCTGTGCCAGTTCCTGCCGATGCTGCTGCTCGGGGCCTGGGCCGGCTCGGTGGCCGACCGGGTCGACAAGCGGAAGATGGCGTTGTGCACACAGACCGCCATGGGCGCCCAGGCTCTGGTGCTGGGCGTGCTCACCCTGGCAGGGCTGACCAGCTTGCCCGTGGTGTACCTGCTGTCGCTGCTGCTCGGTGTGTTGGCCGCCCTCGACAACCCGGCCCGCCGAGGCCTCGTGGTCGAGCTCGTCGAACGTGACGAGATCGTCAATGCACTGGCACTCAACACGGCCGTGATGACCGGCTCGCGCATCTTCGGTCCGGCGCTCACTGCAGTGCTCGTCGACCCGCTGGGCCCGGGTTGGCTGTTCATCGCCAACGGCTTGTCGTTCGTCGCCATCGTCGTGCCGATCATGGCCATGGACGTCAGCCAGCTGCATCCGAGCCCGCAGGCCCCGCGCGGCGGCCGGCCGGTGCGGGAGTCGCTGTCGTTCGTGCGGCATCACCACACACTTGCCGTGCTGTTCGCTGCATTCACCGTGATCGGGACGTTCGCCTTCAACTACTCGGTGTCGCTGCTCAAGATCGCCGACGAACGCTTCGGCGACGAGCGGTTGTTCGGCTGGTTGCTCACAGCGACGAGCGTCGGCAGCGTGCTCGGGTCGCTCTACACCGCCGGTCGGCGCTCGGTCGGGATGCGGTTCTTCCTCTCAGCGGCGCTGCTGCTCGGTGTCAGTGGCATCCTCGTGGCCTGGTCGCCGTCGGTGTGGTGGGCCTATGTCGTGGCTCTGCCGCTCGGGGCCGGTGGTGCAGCGATGATCGCTGCGCTGAACGGCATCACCCAGATCGAGTCGCCCGCCGACATGCGCGGCCGCCTGCTCGCGCTCGGCGCGGTCGCCTTCCTCGGAACGACGCCGATCGGTGCGCCCGTCACCGGATGGGTGGCCGACAAGGTGAGCGCCGAGTGGAGCCTTGCCTACGGCAGCGTCATCACGCTGGTGACCGTCGTGGTGGCTGCGGCCGTCTATCGCCGTTCGTCGGCCCGTGCGCTCGCACCTGCGCCGCAGGCCGATCACGATGTGACAGTCGCCGGCTGAGTGGGCGACACTGCTCGGCGTGGCTCGTGCATTGCTCTGGTTCCGGCGCGACCTGCGGACTGATGACCACCCTGCCCTCGCGGCGGCGGCCGCCCACGGTGAGGTCGTGCCGCTGTTCGTCGTCGACCCGCGCCTTGTGGCTGCGTCGGGCACGCCGCGTCTGGCGTATCTGCGTGCCGCGCTCGACGGGCTGGCAGCTGCACTCGGCGGGGCGTTGGTGCAACGCGTCGGTGATCCGGTCGACATCGTGCCCGGGTTGGCTCGCGAGCTCGATGTCGACACCGTGTTCGTCAGCCGCGATTTCGGGCCCTACGGGCGCCGTCGGGACGCGGCCGTCGCCGAGCGACTCGCTGGCGACGGACGTGCCCTGCGCGGGGTCGGCAGCCCGTACGCCGTCGAGCCGGCTCGGGTGACCAAGGCGGACGGCACGCCGTACGCCGTGTTCACGCCGTACTCGCGCACCTGGCTCGGGGTCGCCGCTGCCGCGGGGGCCCTCGAGGGGCCCGCCGAGACGCCAGCCGTCGGATCGGTCGACTGGTCAGGCCCCGGTGGCGCGGACAGTGGTGTGCTCGACCCGGGGCCGTGCTTGCTCGAGCTGCCGCCGACATCGTCCGGTGCCGTGCGCGAGCAGTGGGAACGGTTCCACGACAGCGGGCTCGACAGCTACGACGCCCGACGCGACCTGCCTGCCGTGGAGGGCACCAGCCGGCTGTCGGCGGCGTTGCGGTGGGGTGTCGTGCACCCGCGCAGCCTGCTCGCCGAGTTGCGCCCAGAGCGTGCTCACGAGGTCTTCCGCAGCGAGCTGATCTGGCGCGAGTTCTACGCCGATGTGCTGTTCCGCCGGCCTGAGACTGCGTGGCGCAACCTGCAGCCCTCGATGGATGCGATGCCCGTCGACACCGACGCTGCTGCACGCCATCGGTTCGAGGCCTGGTGCGCCGGTCGCACCGGGTTCCCGATCGTCGATGCAGGTATGCGCCAGCTGCTGGCCACCGGATGGATGCACAACCGCGTGCGGATGATCGTCGCCAGCTTCTTGGTGAAGGACCTCCACCTGCCCTGGCAGTGGGGGGCGCGACACTTCATGGACCACCTCGTCGACGGCGACCTGGCGTCCAACAACCATGGTTGGCAGTGGGCGGCCGGCACTGGCACCGACGCCGCGCCGTACTTCAGGGTGTTCAACCCGACCAGCCAGTCCGAACGGTTCGACCCGTCGGGTGAGTACATCCGCCGCTGGGTCCCCGAGCTGACAGGGCTCCCTGCAGCCGAGATCCACCAACCCGGCCCCTTGCGGCGGGGGGAGTACCCGGCGCCGATGGTCGACCATGCCGCCGAGCGCGACGAGGCCCTGCGCCGCTACCGTTCGCTGAAGGAGAAGACTGGCTAGCCTGGCCACGTCCGACACCCGAGGCAGCCCATGCTTGACGAGCGCAAGACAGCCATCCTGCGAGCGATCGTGCAGGAATACATCGCGACGGCCCAACCGGTGGGCTCCGGTCACGCTGCCGCGATCGCGGGGCTCCAGGTCAGTTCGGCGACCGTGCGCAACGAAATGGCCGTGCTCGAGCAGGAGGGCTACCTCGTCCAGCCGCACACATCAGCTGGTCGGATCCCCACCGACAAGGGGTACCGCTACTTCGTCGACCACCTCACCGAGCCCAAGGGTCTCGACACCGCGACACAGCAGCAGGTCGGTGCGTTCTTCGACGCCACCCATGTGCGGCTCGAGGAGCTGCTCCATCGCACGTCGAACCTGCTGGCAACGCTGACGGCGCACACCTCGCTCGTGGTCGGTCCGGGCGTCGATCGGGCGACGGTCCGCTCGGTGCAGGTCGTGGCAGTATCCTTGCGTGTGGCGGTCGTGGTGGCCGTGCTGTCGAACGGATCGGTCGAGAACGAGACGATCGAGTTCGAAGGCGAGCTGTCCGACGCTCGCGTGGCGGCCGCGACGGCCCACCTGCAGCGTGTGCTCGGTGGTGGGCCGATCGAGGACAGAGCGCTGCCGAAGACGGGTGATGCCGTCACCGACGACCTCTGTGCCGCTGCGCTCGACTCGCTGGTACGCGCCCGTGGTCACGAGCCGGTCTTCGTGGGTGGGGCCTCGGTGGTGGCCAAGTCGTTCGAAGCGGTCGAGACCGTGCGCGAGGTGCTGCAGGTGCTCGAGCAGCAGTACGTCATGGTGTCGTTGCTGCGCGACGTGCTGGGTCGGGGGCAGACCGTGGCCATCGGTGCCGAGACCGGGCTCGAGCCGCTCGCCGCGTGTGCCGTGATCGTGGCGCCGGTGGTGGTCGATGGCGAGCACGTGGGCACTGTCGGGGTGCTCGGCCCGACCCGGATGAACTACCCGCGGGCGCTCGCCGCCGTCGAGGTGGTCGGCGATCGACTCGGTCGGCACCTGGCCGAGGGGGCGGGCTGAGATGGCCGACTACTACGAGCTGCTCGGCGTGCCGCGCAATGCGAGCCCCGACGACATCAAGAAGGCCTACCGCAAGCGGGCGCGTGAGCTTCACCCCGACGCCAACCCCGACGACCCCACGGCGGAGGAGCGGTTCAAGGCGGTGGCGCGTGCGTACGAGGTGTTGAGCGACCCCGACCAGCGGATGAGGTACGACCGGTTCGGCGAGGCGGCTACAGGTGGCGCGGCGGGCCCCAATGTCGGCGACATGTTCGGTGGCGGCCTGGGCGACCTGTTCGACGCCTTCTTCGGCGGCGCCGGAGGCGGTGGTCCCTTCGGTGGGCGCGGCGGCCCGGCAGGCCCACCCCGCGGTCAGGACCTCGAGGTGGTCGTCGACATCTCGCTCGAGCAGGCGGTGTTCGGAGCCACGGTGCCGGTGGCGGTGCGCACCGCAGCGCGTTGCGACAGTTGCGGGGGTAGCGGCGCGGCCGAGGGCACCCAGGCCGTGATGTGTGTCGACTGCAATGGCCGCGGCCAAGTGCAACGGGTGCGTCAGAGCCTGCTCGGACAGATGGTGACCTCGTCGGCATGCCCACGCTGCAACGGCCTCGGCCAGGTGGTGCCGAGCCCGTGTGTGCCGTGCCGCGGCGATGGCCGGACGATCACCGACAAGACGTACCAGGTCGACATCCCCGCCGGGGTCGACACCGGATCGACGTTGCGCCTCACCGGGCGCGGTGCGGTCGGGGTGCGTGGCGGCGGGGCGGGCGACCTGTACGTCCACATCCGCGTCGCGGCTCACGAGCGGTTCGAGCGCGACGGGGACGACCTGCTGTGCAACCTCCCGGTGTCGATCGCCCAGGCGACGCTGGGCGCCAAGTTCACCGTGGCCACCCTCGACGGCGAGGAGGAGATCGTCGTTCCGCCGGGCAGCCAGCCGGGCTTGGTCTTCCTCCTGCGCGGACGCGGGGCGGCCCGGCTCCAGGGCAGGGGTCGGGGCGATCTGCGCGTGCGCGTCGACGTCCAAGTGCCGACCAAGCTCACCGATGCCGAGGCTGAACTGCTCCGGAAATTCGCCGAGTTGCGCGGTGAGCCGGTGCAGACCGAGCAGGGTCTGTTCTCGCGCATCAAATCCGCCTTCTCGTGAACGAGGCTCTCCGCCGCTCTGCCGCGCACGTGTTCGTGGCGTCGCTCGACGCCCCCGAGCTCGACGTGGACGACCTGCACCATCTCCGGCGCGTGTTGCGCATCGGGCCGCGCGATGCGGTGACGGTGAGCGACGGCCGCGGCGCCTGGGCGAGGGCTGTGCTCGGTGCGGACGGTGCCCTGCAGACGGCGGGTAGCGCCGAGCACGTCGAGCATCGCTCGCCGGTGGGTGTGGCGACAGCGTTGGTGAAGGGCGACCGCTCGGAGTTGGTGGTGCAGAAGCTGACCGAGCTCGGTGTCGACCGCATCCTCTTCTTCGCCTCGGCGCGGTCGGTGGTGCGGTGGGACGAGGAACGACGTGAGCGGCACCTCGGCCGTCTGCGCCGCATCGCCCGAGAGGCTGCGATGCAGAGCCGCAGGGTGTGGCTGCCCGAAGTGGAGTTCGTCGGCTGGTCGGAGTTGGTGGCCGAACAGGGCGCGGTGCTGGCCGAGCCCGGGGCGACGGGTGCCCTCGATGCCGAGGCCCGCCTCGTGGTGGTGGGCCCCGAAGGCGGGTTCGATCCCGAGGAGATGGCGTGTGGGCTTCCGACCGTCACGCTGGGTGAGCACGTGCTCAGGGTCGAGACGGCGGCCATCGCCGCAGCTGTGCTGCTCGCCGCGGCGCGCCGCACCAGGGGCTGAGTGTTCGGACTGTCCGACATGCCCGACCGGACACCTGCGCTCGATGACCGCGGACTCTTGGTGCCGCTTCCGCCACTCCCTGTTGGCATTTTGGACGCAGCGTGGCACTATTACCACGTGTGATGATGTCGCTGGCGGCATCACCCGGCTCCGAGGGGCGTGCAGATGCGTGAATTCGACGACGACGATGTGCAGTCGTCGCCCTACAGCCGCAAGGTGGGCGACCGACTCCGAGTGATCCGCCGGCAGAAGCGGCTCTCCCTTCAGGAGGTCGAGGCCAACTCCGACGACGAGTTCAAGGCCTCGGTGCTCGGCGCCTACGAGCGCGGTGAGCGGGCCATCTCGGTGCCGCGCCTCGAGCGACTGGCCAAGTTCTACAACGTGCCCGTCGATCAACTCCTGCCGCGCGAGGACGTCTCGGCAGGCGGCGAGAGCGGCGATGCCGAGGCGGTGCGCAAGATCGCGGTCGACCTGCAGAAGCTGCAGCAGCTCAGCGGCCAGCCGTTCGAGATGCTCGCCCGGTTCCTGCGGATGATCCAGGTCCAGCGGCAGGACTTCAACGGCAAGGTCATCACCGTCCGCGGCGACGACACGCGGGCGATCGCAGCGATGCTCGACGTCCCCGTCGACCAGGTCGGCGATCGTCTCGACGCGCTCGACCTGCTCTTCCACTACGGCGAACGCCAGTAGGGAGCGCCCGTCCGGCCGCGGCCGGGCGGCAGTAGGGTCGCCACTGTGAGCCCTCGGCCGTTTGGCGTCTACCTGCACATCCCGTTCTGTGCGCGGCGCTGCGACTACTGCGCGTTCGCGACCTGGACCGATCGGCACCATCTGCAGCAGCGCTACCTCGATGCGCTCGCCGCCGATGTGCGCAGGTCGTGCTCCGAACCGGCGACCAGCGTGTTCGTCGGTGGCGGCACACCGACACTCGTCGATGCCGAGGCGCTCGCCGAGGTGATCGCTGCAATCCCCGTGGTTCCCGGCGCTGAGGTCACGGTGGAGTGCAACCCCGACGATGTCGATGTCGCCATGCTGCGCGCCTACCGCGACGCCGGGGTGACGAGGGTGAGCATCGGTGTGCAGTCGATGGCGCCGGCCGTGCTCGCCTCGCTCGGACGGTGGCATCAGCCCGACAACGTCGTGCGCGCCGTGGAGGCGGTGCGCGCCGTCGGCCTGCCCACCTGGAATCTCGACCTGATCTACGGCGGGGCGGGCGAGCGGCTGGCCGACTGGGAGCAGACGGTGCGCGCCGTGCTTGCCCTCGAGCCCCCGCACGTGTCGGCGTATGCCCTGACGGTCGAGGCAGGAACACCGCTGGCGGCGCAGCCCGACCGGCACCCAGACGACGACGACCTGGCCGACAAGTACGAGCTCGTCGACGAGCTGTTCAGTGCTGCCGGGCTCGAGAACTACGAGGTCAGCAACTGGGCCCGGCCCGGCCACGAGTGCCGGCACAACCGGCTGTACTGGCTGCAGGACAACTACCTCGGGTTCGGTTCGGCGGCACACTCGCACCGCGACGGGCGGCGCTGGTGGAACGTGCGGACCCCGGAGCGGTACATCGCCGCGGTCGAGCGGGGCGAGCCGACCGAGGCGTCCGGCGAGAGCCTCGACGACGAGACCCGCCGCCTGGAAGGGCTGCAGCTCGCGCTGCGGATGCGTGAGGGTGTGCCTGCGGCAGCGCTCGATCTCGACGGTCTCGAGGACCTGGTGGTGGTGGAGGGCGACCGCGTCCGGCTCACGCGATCCGGGCGGCTGCTCGCCAACGAGGTGTCGCTCCGGCTGCGCTGACTGGTAGCCTCGTGCACGCTGTACGGGCGTATAGCTCAGTTGGTTAGAGCGCCACCTTGACACGGTGGAGGTCTCCGGTTCGAGTCCGGCTACGCCCACGCTGATCACGGTTGTGTCGTGGTGGTCCCTGCCCCGCTGGTGCGTGCGGCGGTGGACTCGAGCACCGCGCTGGCCTGTGCGATCGCTTCCTCGATCGGCAGTGTCTCGCCGATCGATCGGTGGCGTTCGACCTCGGCCGGGCCGAGCCGGCGCGAGGCCTCCGTGACGAGCGCGTCGACGATTTCCCGGTCGGTCGGGAAGAGCTCGAACCCGACGGTGCCCTGTTGCGCCAGTGAGCAGTGCGCCAAAAGCGTGGCGGTCGCCCAGTCACCACTCTGCTCGGCGATGCGTGCCGCGGAGATGATGGCGAACAGGACTGTTGGGGTGTGTCCGACCGCGATCGAGATGTCGAGGGCCTCGCGTTGCAGGGAGGCGGCGCGGCCGACGTCGCCGCGGCGCAGTGCCACGTCGGCCAGGTTGCCCAGCGCCACCGACCGCCATGCGGTCGCCTCGGCGTAGTGCTGCAGCTCGAGCTCGAACGCGGCCTGCGCAGCGTCGAGGTCGCCCAACTCGAGGCTGGCGCACCCGATGGTCCCCTGCAGACGGGCCGTGCCTTGCGCGGTGGCGGCACTTGCGAGGCCGGCCCGGGCGATCGCCAGCGCGGTCTCCGGATCGGACTCGTACAGGGCGTGGACCGCCCGGGCCTCGTCGAGCGCGCCGTCAAGCCAGCTCGGCTCGCCGACCGCTTCCCGAAGTGACAGAGCCTGTCGAGTGAGCTCGTGCGCCAGGGTGAGATCGCCGCAACCCGAGGCTGCCCCGCTCACGCGGTCGAGCAGCGCCACCCGTTCGGGGCAGGGCTCGTCCAGTTGGGCGAGCAGTGAGCGGCCGATCGTCAGGGCGTGCCGACGCGAGGTCAACACCGTGCTGTCGACGACCACGACGGCGAGGGTCGAGGCGACCGGCTGGTCGATGTGGGCCATGGCGGCGATCAGGTGACGGAGGTTGTCGACTTCCAGAGCTCGGCGGCGATACACGGCGCGCTCTGCGCCGCTGCCTTCGAACTGGGGGCCGAACGAGCGCAGGTAGTGGTGTGCCAGACCGGACGCGGACCCGGCGAGCTCGTCGCAGGTGCCGAGCAGCCGCCGCGCGTAGCTGCGGATGGTGACCTGTAGCCGGTGACGGGTGGAGCCGGCGGTCGGATCGGCCACGACGAGCGACTTGTCGAGCAGCGACCGCATCAGCTCGTCGACGGCCGAGGCCTCGAGGCCGTGATGGGCGGCTGCGGCGGTTGCCGTCTCGACATCGAACCCGGCCTCGAAGACCCCGAGGGACCGGAAGAGGCGTTGCTCATCGGCGGACAGCAGGTCGTAGCTCCAGGCGATGAGCTCCTCGAGGCTCCGCTGGCGCTGATCGAGGGTCGGGTCGCGGCTCGTGCCGAGACCCAGTCCGGCATCGAGGCCGGCGATGATCTCCGACGGGGTGAGCAGGTCGGCGCGGGCAGCAGCCAACTCGATCGCCAGGGGAAGACGATCGACGCGGCCGCAGAGCGCCTCGACGGTGTCACAGATGGCTGGGTCGGGATCGACGAGGCCGGCGAGCCGACAGAACAACTCGACGCTCGCCTGCAGTTCGAGCGCTGGGGGTCGCCAGACCCGTTCGCCGCGCAGGCCGAGCGGCTCGCGGCTGGTCGCGACCACCCGGACCCCCGGGCACGAGCTCAACAACTCTGCCGCACGCAGCGCGACGTCAACGCCGAGGTGCTCGCAGTTGTCGAGCACCACCACGGTGTGGCGGTCGCCGAGATGATCGACGGTCGCGTCCCACACCTCGCGGTCGTGGCCGACCGGCGCTCCGACTGCCTCGGCCAGCACCGTCGCAATGCCGGTCGGCTCGTCGGTGCGGGTGAGGTCGGCGAACCACACGCCGTGGGGCCAATCCGACGCATGCCTGAGGGCGTACTCGACCGCCAGACGGGTCTTGCCCAACCCGCCAGCGCCGACCACCGTCACCAGCCGGTGCTCGGCCACCAACTGCGCCAAGGTTGCGAGGTCGTGGTCGCGGCCGACCAGCTCGGTGAACGGTCGCAACAGGTTGTGCCGCTCGGCTGGGAGCGCCCGCAGCGCCGTGTCCACGGGAGCCACGCCGTCGATGTCGAGGCGGAACAGCTCGACCGGATCGTCGAAGTCGCGCACCCGGAAGCGTCCGAGCGACACCAGGCCCAGATCCGAGGGTTCGCCGATGCGGCTCGCCGTGGTGGCCGACACCACCACCTGGCCGCCGTTCGCCGCGTCGGCGATCCGCGCCGCTTGGTGCACCGCAAAGGCCACGTAGCCATCGCCTCGCGGGGCCGCCAGGCCAGTGTGCACACCCATCCTCACCCGCACCGCAGCATCGGTCGGCCAGGGCTCGTCGGCCAGCACCCGTTGGGCGTGCGCGCATGCCCCGAGCGCATCAGCGGCATCGGCGAACGCAAGGAAGAACGAATCGCCGTCGGTGATCAGCTCGTGCCCGCCGTGCGCCTGCCAGACGGACCGCAGCAGCTCGCGGTGACGCTCGAGCACTGGTGGGTAGCGGTCACCGATCCGACGGAACAACTGCGTCGACCCTTCGAGGTCGGTGAACACGAACGTCACCATCCCCGACGGCAACCCCACCGACATGACCTCAACACTAACCAGCTGATGGGTGAGCAGGACCGGGCAGCCGCCGCAGCCGACCGCGTCGGCGCACACTGGGGCGTCCATCGGAGTGCCTCTCTGCCACACTCGTGGCGTGGCAGTCCTGCTCGCTCTCGCCTCGGCCCTCGTCTACGGAGTTGCGGACTACACGGGCGGTCGAGCCAGCCGCGCGCACCCGGCGTTCGTCGTCACCTTCGTCGGGCAGACGGTTGTGGCCCCGTTGCTGCTCGTCGGTGCGCTCGCCTCGGGCACGCCGTTCCCGGACGGGTCGACGGTGTGGTGGTCGGCTGCAGGTGGGGCAATCGGCTCGATCGCCCTGGCCGGGCTCTACTACGCGTTCTCCCACGGCGCGATCACGGTGGTGGCTCCGGTCAGCGCTGCAGTGGGAGCCGTCGTACCGCTGCTGGTGGGACTCGCCACCGGCGACCGGCCGGGATGGCTCGCCTTGGCCGGCATGGTGGTGGCCGTCGCTGCTGTGATGCTGGTGAGCGGCGCGGTGGGCGAGCGCCATGCGCCAACACCGCCCCAGGTGGTCGCCGTTGCGGCGGCCGCCGGGGCCGGGTTCGGATTCATGTACGTGGCTCTGGCGCGAACCGCCGACGACGCCGGGATCTGGCCGGTGGCGATCGCCCGCTGGCCCACGCTGCTCGTGCTCGGCGCAGCGTGCCTACTGAGCGGGGCGCGGCCCGGGCCGCGACGCAGTGTGTTGGCGCTCGCTGTGCTGGCTGCCGTGCTCGACAACACCGCGAACCTGCTCTACCTGTTGTCGACCCGCGAGGGCCTGCTGTCGGTCGTGGCAGTGATCAGCTCGCTCTACCCGGCCAGCACTGTCACACTCGCGTTCGTGCTCGACCGGGAGCGGGTGAACCGCTGGCAGGCGATCGGGATGGCGATGGTGGCCGCCGCGCTCGTGCTGGTCACCCTCGGGCGCTGAGGGGCTCCAGCCACCTGGCGGTGTCGACGCCGCCGAGGCCGCGCACCGTGGCGGCGAGGGCGACGGCGTCGTCGGGGGCCAGGTCGCGCACCGACACATCGGTCGACCCGCCCGCCAGATGGACGCTGGCCGTGCAGACACCTGCCCGCCGCTGCCAGGGGCTCTGCGTGATGCGGATGCTCTGGATGCGGCTGACGGGCACGAGGCGTAGGTGCGACAGCAGCACGCCGTCGCGCTCGATGAGCAGCCCGTCGCGCACCACGTGCCCGAGCTGCCCGTACCAGGCGCGACCCCACGTGCGTGCGAGCAGCCAGCACAGGGCCAGCACCGCGCCGCCCAGCGCGACCACCAGCACCCAGGGGGCGCCGGTCGCCAGGAGCGCAACGACGACCACTCCGGCACTCGGCAGGGCCGTGCCGACGAGGCGGCGGGTGACGGCACGGCGTCGAGCGGCCACCGGGTGCGGCGCCACGGCGAGGTCGATCGACTCACGGCCGAGGGTGAGCGGGATCAGGCCCTCGACCTCGGCGCTGGGGCCGACCGGCACCGTGGTGATCCAACTCGAGTTGCCCTGGGTGTCGCCGGAGGCGGTGCGCACATCGAGCGATGCCAGACCCACCCACCGGCGCAGCAGCGATGCCGAACGGTGGACGAGCTGCACCCGCGGCAGCGGGATCACCGAGGTGCGGGTGTCGAGCAGGCCGCGGCGAGCCACCAGGTCGTCGCCCGAGCGGGCCAGTTCGAACCCGTGGAACCGGAGCACCATCCAGCCACCGGCCACCACGGGCCAAGCGAGCACCACCCCGGCGACGAGCAGCACGGCGAGCGAGCCGCGGGGCTCGGCGTCGGTGCCGGTGCCCTGCCGGACGAGGTCGGCCACCTCCATCAGTGCGGAAATGATGAGGAACGGCACGAGCAGCAGCGGGACACCGGTGAGCCCGCCGAGCACCAGGTGTCGGGTGCCGACGCGCAGCAGGGCCGACGCAGGCGGTGGCGGTACATCGGCCGGCGCAGCCTCGGTGGCGAGGCGCCGCCGACCGCGCTCGAGGGTGTCGCGCACCCGCTCGGCCTCGGCGACCGTGAGCGCGTCGAGCTCGACCCGGTTGCTCGACGAGGCCGTGCCGACCAGCTCGACACGCACCAGGGCGAGGTCGGTCGCCCGGTGGCGCAACTGGCGGACCACCTCGACCTGCTGCACACGAGCGGGCGACACCACGCGCACCGAGCGCTGCAGCGCCCCGGCCCAGACGAGCAACTGCTCGTCGTCGAGGGTGTACCGGGTGAACCAGGCTCGGATCACTGCAGGGACGAGGAAGATGACGACGCCGACCACGAGGAGCACGAGGAGCAGTTGCGACGACGTGGCCACGACCAGCACGATCGACAGTGCCACTTGACGCAACAGAGGAATGGCCGCCACCAGCGGCGACAGGGGGTGCAGCCGCAGCGCGTCGGCCGGGGGCGCGAGGGGGCCGGAGTCGTCCACGCTGCTCGCTCCGCTCAGGCGCCGTCGTCGAGGCCGGCGCGCTGCAGCAGCACCCGGCGCACATCGGTTGCCTCGGCTTCGCCGACGCCGGGGATCGTGCCGAGCGACATCGCCGACGCGGTGCGCAGCGAGAGCGACACCATGCCGAGGCGTCGCTGCAGCGGCCCGTGCTCGACCTCGACCTGTTGGATCCGCTGGTAGGGCACGGCGGCGAGGGCGCGCCACCAGACCCCGTGCTGCAGCTCGAGCGCGTGCTCGCCGAAGCGGTAGCGCCAGGAGCGGTAGCGCATCGGGGCCGCCACGAGCCCGACCAACAAGCCGAGCGCCAGGCCGCCGCCGAGGCACCAGGCCAGCCGCGATGTCCAGCCGTCGCCCGCTCGCTCGGCGAGCACGCTGAGCACGCCGAACACGACCAGCCCGAGCACGGCACCGTTGAGGATCGAGCCCCAACGCCACACGGTGACGACCGATGGGTGCAGCGGTCGCCACTCCCCGTCGAGCACCGTGGCGGCGACGGCGGCTGGGACGGGCTCAGGCTCGGTCATGGGGGAGTGTCGCCGCGTCGGTGACG
This sequence comes from Ilumatobacteraceae bacterium, assembly GCA_040398525.1. Classification (GTDB taxonomy): domain Bacteria; phylum Actinomycetota; class Acidimicrobiia; order Acidimicrobiales; family Ilumatobacteraceae; genus VFMC01. The sequence goes on from JBBATY010000012.1 coordinate 54,094, forward strand.
GCCTGGGACTCGCGTGCGGCGGCAGCGAAGATGCCCTTGGCCATCAGGCTCGGCTCGGCCTTGCGGCGTACGAGGTAGATCGCCGCCCGACCGGCGTGGATGTCGGGATCGTCGGGTGCTGCCCAGCCGGCCAGGTCGGCGAAGTGGCAGGCCAGGCGCAGGTCACCGTCACTCGCGGCCTGCTCGGCGCGGCGCAGCAGCACGTCGGCTCCACCGGCCAACTCGGCGACGGCGCTCGCGAGGTGTGCGTCGGGGGAGGGCTTGAGCCGCGACGCTGCCCCGTCCCACCAGCCGCCGAACTGGCGCCAGATGCCGCGCACCACGAACTCGGGCTCGTCGTAGAAGGGGCGGAGGTAGGGCTTGGCCAGCGTGTCGTCGGGCACCCGGACGGTGTGGATGATCGCGTCGAGTGTGGCGCCGCTGTTCATCATCGCCACGACGTCGGCGACCAGGTTCTCGAGGGCGGATGCGACCTCGTCGAGGACCCGAGCGATTCGCTCAGCGCCGACGATCGGCAAGCCATGGGCGGGCACCAGCAGTTCGGGCTGCTTGGCGATCATCGCGCGCAGTGCCGCTGCCCACTCGATGGGGTAGCGCTGCACCTTCTGTGGGTTGCCGGCATTGGGAAAGTTCCAGATGAGGAAGTCACCCGTCATCACCCACTTGCGCTCGGGCAGCCACGACCACAGGTGGTCGTCGGTCTCGCCGCGGGCGTGATGCAACTCGATCATCTCGCCGCCCACCGACACCGTGTCGTGATCGCTCACCACGTGGTCGGGGCGCAGGGTGCTCGACGGCAGGAAGCGCCGGGCGTTCGGGTTGGGAGCGACGCGCGCGCCCGGCTCGTCGACACCGCCCACCGTCAGGTTCAAGTCGCCCGCCACGCCGCCGAACTGGCGGGCGTTGATGAGCAGGTTCCAGTTGTTGGTGTAGGCGTAGCGGTCGAGGCGCACGTTCACGTTCTCGTGGCCGATCACCGTCGGCGCGGCGTGGCCGTCGCGTGCCGCCGCGCTTGCGAAGAAGCTGCTGCCGCCCACGTGGTCGGCGTGGCCGTGGGTGTACACGATGTGGCTCACCCGTTCGTTGCGCCAGCCGCGCAGCGCAGCCACCACGGCCTCACCGGTGTGCACGCCCGACGAGTCGAACGTGACGATGCCCTCCTCGGTGCGCAGCGCCACGCAATGGCTGAAGCTCTCGACGATCGCCAGGTCGTCGGCGAGCTCGCTCAGCTCGTTGGTGACCCGATTGACCGGTTGATCGGCCACTCCGGAGTCGATGATGCGTGTGGAGAGATCGAGCAGGTCGGCCATGACGGGCACCGTAGCCGCAGGGGCGCGTCTACTTCGGCAGGCCGAGGACCCGCTCGCCGAGGATGTTGCGCATCACGTTCGACGTGCCACCCATGATGGTGTAGGCGGGGGAGTAGCACAGGCCCTGTGTGACGTCGTTCCACAGCATTGCGTCGGCGCCGAGCACCTGGGCCACGAAGTCGGCCACCTGCTGCTCGTGCTCGGTGCAGAAGCACTTCGTCGCGGCACTGAACCCTGCCGGAGCCTGCTTCAGCACCTCGCGCGCCACCAGGATGCGACCGAGCCGGTAGCCGGTCTCGAGCGATGCGATCTGCTGGCGGACCCGCGGGTCGTCGCGATCGGCGCGCTCGAGCGCGATGGCGTACAGCGCCCGGTTCGACACCAGCCGGTCGACGCCGCCGCGCTCGTGCTCGAGCTGGCGCATCGTCTGTTTGAAGGCGTTGCCCTCGACACCCACCAGGTTCGCCAGCGGCACACGGACGTCGGTGTAGAACACCTCGCAGAAGTGGCGGTTGGTGGTGAGATCCTCGATGGTGCGGATCTCGATGCCCGGGGTGTCCATCGGCACGATGATCTCGCTGATTCCGGCGTGAGGCGGGCCGTCGTTGCTGGTGCGGCAGATGAGGTAGCAGTAGTCGGCCTCGGCGCCGAAACTGGTCCAGATCTTCTGGCCGTTGATCACCCAGTGGTCGCCGTCGCGCGTGGCCGATGTCTTCAGGCTCGCCAGGTCGCTTCCGGCGTTCGGCTCGCTCATCCCGATGCACCAGGTGGTCTCGCCCGCCAGCATCGCGGGCAGGAACTCGGCCTGCTGGTCGGGGCGGCCGTAGGTGATGAGTGTGGGGCCCATCTGCCGATCGGCGAACCACATTGCGGCGATCGGTGCGCCCGCCGCGATGAGCTCCTCGCCGATGATCAACCGATCGATGGGCGGACGTCCGCCGCCGCCGAACTCGGCGGGCCAGGTCATGCCGATCCAGCCGAGCGACGCCATCTCCTTGGCGAACTCCTTGGAGTAGCCGTTCATCCAGCTGTCGTTCGAGCGGCCGAAGCGGGCCACTGCGTCGGCCGCGACTTCGCGTGCCTGCTCGCGCAGTGCCTGCTGCTCAGGGGTCCAGGAGAAGTCCATCGCCGCGAATGCTATGCGCCGCTGCTGTCAGGGCCGTTGTCCATCGAGCCGTCGACGACGGTCAGGCGTCACCTGACGGCGTAGACGTCGTACGTCACCGCGCCGCCGTCGGTGGCGCCACGGGCGACGGCCTGCACGCTGTTCAGCCAGGCGTACTGCTCGGCGCCGGTCTGGAACATCGGTGCGGTGGTGATGTGCTTGCCGCCGTCGAGGCCGACGCCCTTGTACTCCATCAAGATGTCGGCGCCGTCGTCGGTCTTCAGCAGCAGGCGCACGTCGAGCAGCATCGAGCCGTCGGCGCGCACGGTCACCCAGTCGCCGCCGGGCCCGTGCACGGTGCCCTTCAGCTTCGGACCCTCGAAGGTGCCGCTGCTTGCGTCGACGATCACTCGTGTGCCGGCCGGGCCGTTGGCGATGATGCCGCTCATGCTGGTGGTGGCGGTGATGGTGAACAGGTGCTCGAGCTCAGGTGCTGCCATGTGCGGAACGGTAGTGCGGCCACCGGGTGGATCTCGCTCCGGACGACCTCGACGGGTAGCCTGTACAAGTCGGATACAAGTGCACCGCGCTGGACCGGTGCCGAACGAGGTGGAACGCGATGACGAAGATCAAGGTGGCCAACCCGATCGTCGAGATGGACGGCGACGAGATGACCCGCATCATCTGGCAGTTCATCAAGGACAAGCTGATCCTGCCGTACCTCGACGTCGAGCTCGACTACTACGACCTCGGCATCGAGCACCGCGACGCCACCGACGACCAGGTCACCATCGACTCGGCCATGGCCACCAAGCGCCACGGCGTGGCGGTGAAGTGCGCCACGATCACCCCGGACGAGGCACGGGTCGAGGAGTTCGGCCTGAAGAAGATGTGGAAGAGCCCCAACGGCACCATCCGCAACATCCTCGGCGGCGTCATCTTCCGCGAGCCCATCGTCATCTCCAACATCCCGCGGCTCGTGCCAGGCTGGACCAAGCCCATCGTCATCGGCCGCCACGCCCACGGCGACCAGTACAAGGCCACCGATTTCAAGGTGCCGGGCGCTGGCACGGTGACGATGACCTACACCCCGGCCGACGGCAGCGCCCCGGTGGAGATGAAGATCGCCGACTTCGGCGCCGACGGCGGCGTCACCATGGGCATGTACAACTTCAACGACTCGATCCGCGACTTCGCCCGTGCCTCGCTGCGCTACGGCCTGAACCGCAACTACCCGGTCTACATGTCCACCAAGAACACCATCCTCAAGGCCTACGACGGTCAGTTCAAGGACATCTTCCAGGAGGTGTACGAGACCGAGTTCAAAGCCGAGATGGACGCGGCCGGCCTCACCTACGAGCACCGCCTCATCGACGACATGGTTGCGTGCGCGATGAAGTGGGAGGGCGGCTACGTGTGGGCGTGCAAGAACTACGACGGCGACGTGCAGAGCGACACCGTGGCCCAGGGCTACGGCTCGCTGGGTCTGATGACCAGCGTGCTGATGACTCCCGATGGCAAGACGGTCGAGGCCGAGGCGGCGCACGGCACCGTCACCCGCCACTACCGCGAGCACCAGAAGGGCAACAAGACCTCGACCAACCCGATCGCGTCGATCTACGCGTGGACCCAGGGCCTCACCTATCGCGGGAAGATGGACGGCACACCCGATGTCACGGCATTCGCCGAGACGCTCGAGCGGGTGTGCATCGAGGCGGTCGAGCAGGGCGAGATGACCAAGGACCTGGCGCTGCTCATCAGCAGGGACACGCCGTGGCTCACCACCGAGGACTTCCTCGACGCGCTCGACCGTCGCCTCCAGGCGAAGATGGCCTGACCCCACGTGCGCGCTGTCGTCCTGCACTCGTACGGCGGACCCGAGGTCCTCACGATCGAGGAGGTCGCCGACCCGGTTCCGGGCCCCGACGAGGTGCTGGTCGAGGTGGCTGCCACGGCGCTGAACCGCGCCGACCTGCTGCAGCGGATGGGGTTGTACCCCGACCCGCGGCGGGTGAAGCCCGAGATCCCGGGGCTCGAGTTCGCCGGCACGGTCGTCGCGCTCGGGGCACGGGTGACGATGTGGCGGGTGGGCGACCGGGTGATGGGCATCGAGGCCGGTGGCGCCTACGCCGAACGCATCGCCACCCATGAACGGCAACTGCTCGCCGTGCCTGCGGGCATGGCGCTCGCCCATGCGGCAGCCATACCCGAGGTGTTCCTCACCGCCTGGGATGCGCTGGTGCTGCAGGGTGGGCTGTCGAGCGGCCGCTGGGCGCTGGTTCACGCCGGGGCCAGCGGTGTGGGCACCGCGTCGATCCAGATCGCCAAGGCCATCGGGGCGCGCATCGCCGTCACCTGCTCGGCCGGTAAGGCCGACGCGTGCCGCGAACTCGGCGCCGACCTCGTCCTCGAACGCTCACCGCACGACTGGCTGGCCGACGCCAAGGCTGCTGTGCCGCAGGGCTTCGACACCATCCTCGACGTGGTGGGCGGCGACGAGATCGATCGCAACCTGCAGGCGGTGGCCACGCGCGGCGCCATCGTGCAGGTGGGTCTGATGGGTGGCAGCACGGTGCCGGTGAACGTGGGTCTATTGATGGGCAAGCGCGCCACCTGGGTGGGAACCACGTTGCGAGCCAGGCCGATCGAGGAGAAGGTGGCGGTCACCCGACGCTTCGCCGCAGAGATGCTGCCGCTGTTCGACACCGGGGCGATGCTGCCCGTCATCGACAGCATCTACCCGTTCGAGCAGATCGGCGAGGCGCAGCAGCACATGGCAGCCAACGCCAACACGGGCAAGATCGTCGTCACGATCAGCGGCTGACCGGGTCGGCGACCGGCCCGGTCAGACCTATCCGGTCAGGCGTCGACCACGACTCGCCGACTGTGGTGGCCGGTTGCGCCATCCGGATCCGGTCGCGCCACCTCGTCGGTCTGCACCTCGCCGGCGCCGTCGGTGGCGCGCACCTGGATGACGTGCTCACCCGGCTCGGCCTGCCACTCGAGCACCCACTGGCGCCACGTATCGGTGCTGACGTCGCTGCCCAGTCGGGCCTCGGTCCACGGACCATCGTCGACGCGCACCTCGACGCGGGTGACGCCACGTCGCTGGGCCCACGCAACACCAGCGATGGCGACCGTGCCTGCCTTCACCGTCTCGCCCCGTCGCGGCACGTCGATCCGTGACTGGGTCTTGATCGGCGCCTCGCGTGCCCAGCCGCGGGGGATCCAGTAGCCCTCCTCGGCGTCCCAGGTGGTGAGGTCGAGCCGGGCGAGCCATTTCGTGGCGCTCACGTAGCCATACAGCCCGGGCACGATCACCCGGGCCGGGAAGCCGTGCCGCACCGGCAGCGGCTCGCCGTTCATCCCGACAGCGATCATCGCGTCGCGACCATCGGTCGCCGCTGCCACCGGGAACCCACACGTCCACCCATCGACCGAGGTGCCGAACACCTGCTCCGCACCGGACTGGACACCCGCCTCGTCGAGCAGGTCGGCGAGCAGCACGCCCTGCCAGGTGGCGGTGCCCACCAGGTTGCCACCGACCTCGTTCGACACGCAGGCGATGGTGACGTGGCGCTCCACCTGCGGGCGGGCGAGCAGGTCGGCGTAGGTGAGGCGTAGCGGCCGTTCGACCATCCCGCCGATGTCGAGGGCCCATTGGTCGACCCGCACCCGGGGGATCGAAAAGGCCGTGTCGATGCGGTAGAAGTCGGCGATCGGGGTGATGAACGGCGACACGGGCGACAGGGTCGCATCGGCCGGCACCTCGGGCGCCGCGGACGCAACGTCACCGGGCGACAGGGTTGCGCTGTCGACCTGGGGCAGCGCTGGAGCATCGTCCCGGGCGTCGTCGGCCCGTCGGCGCTCGACGAGGCGCGCGGCGAACGAAGCGCCGACGGCGACCGCAGCAGTGCCTGCACCTGCGGCCACGAACCGCCGCCGGTCCCAGCCGTCGGGTGCCTGCGACGCACCGGGGCGCTCCCGAGATGGGTCACCGGCGGACACCAGCGCAGTGAGCCACCAGATGGCCAGTGCGCCCATCGCAGCAGCGACGAGAGCGGCGACCGCAGCAGCGGCACCCTCGCCTGGACGTCCGGCGGCGATGACGGCGCCGAGGGCGCCGAACACGGCCATCGCTGCCGGCCCGATCCAGCGCCGCCGCCGGGCCAGGGCGCCGGCCAGCGCGGCGAGCACGGCGATGACCACCACCATCCCGACACGCAGGGCTGTCTTGTTCGCCGTGCCGAACCAGTCGATGGCGAGCTGTTTCAGCCATGCCGGCGTGCGGTCGATGAACTCGCTGCCCACGGCGTCGAGCGGACCCACCGCGTCGAATCCAGCAGCCACCAGCCAGCCGACGCCCAGCGCAGCGGCCGCTGCGAGCAAGCCGGCCACCGGGCCGGCCCATCGCGGCGCAGGGGCGCGGTCGCGCTGAGGCGCGGTCGGATCGGTCTCGGGCAGCGGGTCGCCCGGGGCGACGGTGTCGAGGGTGGCGCTCATCGGTGGAAGGTGTACGGAGCCGGAGAGCTCCGTGGATGAGCGTAGGTCGACGGCGCGACCCCGTGTCGGGTCGTCAGCGGTCCTGCAGCGCGATGTAGTCGCGGGTGTCGGGGCCGGTGTACCACTGTCGCGGCCGGCTGATCTTCTGATCCTTGTCGCCGAGCAGCTCCTGCCAGTGGGCGAGCCAGCCGACGGTGCGCGGGATCGCGAACAGCACGGTGAACATCGCCACCGGGAACCCGAGCGCCTGGTAGATGAGGCCCGAGTAGAAGTCGACGTTCGGGTAGAGCTTGCGGTCGACGAAGTACGGGTCGCTGAGCGCAGCTTCCTCGAGCTTCAGGGCGATGTCGAGCAGCGGGTTCTTGCCGGTCACCTCGAACACGTCGTACGCGGTCTGCTTGATGATCTTCGCCCGCGGGTCGTAGTTCTTGTACACGCGGTGGCCGAAGCCCATCAGGCGGCTGCCCGAGCCGCTCTTCACCTCGTCGATGAAGGCCGGCACATTGTCGATGTGGCCGATCTCGGTGAGCATGCGGACGACGGCCTCGTTGGCGCCGCCGTGCAGCGGGCCATAGAGCGCCGACGCAGCAGCGGCCGCCGCCGAGTAGGGGTCGGCGTGGCTCGAGCCGACGACGCGCATCGCCGTGGTGCCGCAGTTCTGCTCGTGGTCGGCATGGAGGATGAACAGCACATCCATCGCCCGCTCGAGGCGCGGGTCGATCTCGTAGTCGTCGCCCACGCGCCACATCATGTTGAGGAAGTTGGCCGGGAAGGAGAGGGTGTTGTTCGGGTAGACGAACGGCAGGCCCACCGAGAAGCGGTAGGCCATCGCGGCGAGGGTGGGCGACTTGGCGATCAGGCGGAGGATCTGCTTGTCGCGGCTGGCCTTGTCGTCGATGTCCTTGGCGTCGCTGTAGAAGGTGCCGAGCGCAGCGAGCGAGCTGACGAGCATGCCCATCGGGTGGGCGTCGTAGTGGAATCCGTCCACGAAGCGCTTGCGCATGTTCTCGTGGATGAAGGTGTGGTGGGTGACGTCGTAGGTCCACTGCGCCAACTGGGCGGCGTTCGGGAGCTCGCCGTTCAACAACAGGTACGCGACCTCGAGGTAGGTGCTGTGCTCGGCGAGCTGCTCGATCGGGTAGCCGCGGTAGCGCAAGATGCCGGCCTCGCCGTCGAGGTAGGTGATCGAGCTCTTGCACGCCGCGGTCTGCATGTAGGCGGGGTCGTAGATGTAGAGCGACGGGTCGAGCTGGCGCACCGCCGATGCCGGGAAGACGCCCCCCTCGATCGGTACGGTGACGGACTTGCCGGTGCGGTCGTCGGTGATGGTGATGGTGTCGGGCACGTTGCTTCCTCGAGTGACACGAATGGGACGTGGGGCTTTCTCCCCGGCGCCTGACACTAGCGGGGAGGCCTCTCGTCAGGCCCAACCCTCCGTCGGACCAGGTTGACTGTCCGGTGGTGCGCTGCGTGCGGCCACTCGCAGCTGCGCAGTAGCGACAGCCCGCGTCGGATCACAGTGGCGTGTTGTCGTGGACGCGAGGCTGCAGGCGCTCGCGCTTGTCGACCAGTGCGGCCAGCGCCCGGGCGATCACCGAGCGGGTGTGCGCCGGCTCGACAACCGCGTCGACGTAGCCGCGTTCCGCGGCCACGTAGGGGTTGAGCAACCGATCGGCATAGTCGGCTTCGAACGCGGCACGCTCCTCGGCGGTGGCCCGGCGCTGCAGGATGGCCGCTGCCTGACCGGCGCCCATGACGGCGAGCTCGGCCCACGGCCAGGCGATGCACAGGTCGTTGCCCATCTTCTTGGAGTCCATCACGATGTAGGCGCCGCCGTAGCTCTTGCGCAGGATGACGCAGATCCGTGGCACCGTCGCCCGGCCGTATGCGAACACCAGCTGCGCCCCGTGACGGATCATGCCTCGCCACTCGAGGTCCTTGCCCGGGTAGAAGCCGGGGGTGTCGACGAGCGTGACGAGTGGCAGGTTGAAGGCATCGCAGAATGCCACGAACCGGGCTGCCTTCTGCGAGGCGGGGATGTCGAGGGTGCCTGCGAGCGAGACCGGCTGATTGGCGACGATGCCCACGGGAGCCCCACCGATGGTGGCCAGTGCGGTGACGACGTTCGGCGCCCAGCGGGCACGCAGCTCGAGCAATTCACCGTCGTCGACGAGCACCCGGGCCACGTGACGGACGTCGTAGCTCCCGGTCGACGAGGCAGGGATCACGTCGCCGGCCTCGGTTGTGTCGCGGTCGATGTCGTCGTCGGTCGGCCACAGCGGCGGCTCGTCGTCGTTGTGTGAGGGGAGGTAGGCGAGCAGTCCGGCGACCTGCTCGATCGCTGTGTCGAGGTCGGGCGCGATCAGACTGGCTGCGCCGCTGTAGCGGGCGTGGGTGGCCGCGCCGCCGAGCTCCTCCTGATCGATCACGATGCCGGTGAACTCGGCCACCATTGTCGGCCCGCTGACGAACGCGTACGACGCCTCGGTCATCACCACCAGGTCCGCCAGCCCGAGCAGCAGCGCCGGGCCGCTCACGGCAGGCCCGTCGACCACCATCACGACGGGCACGACTCCCGAGCACGCGGCAAGGGCGCGTGCCGCTAGCCCCCAGCCGTGCAGCGCAGCGAAGCCTTCGGCGATGTCGGCGCCGCTCGATCGGATGACAGCCACCAGTGGCAGGCGTTGGTCGATCGCCACCTCGGCGGCTGCGCACAGCTGTCCCGACGACGCCGACGACAGCGCCCCCTGGCGATCGGAGGGGTCGACATCGACCCACACCACCAGACGGCCGTCGAGCTCGCGGATGTCGGCCCGCACGTTGCTCGGCACCCGGGAGCGCAGGTGGACCGTCGACATGGGCGACAGACTACGGCCCGGCACTCACGGGCGCCATCGGCCCGGCCGATCAGCTCGAACGGCCGCCGAGCATCGGGAAGGCGTCGGTGCCGACGTGGACCCCGGGCTGTTTGGGGCCCTGCTTGTCGATCACGTCGCGCAGCACCTCGCCGAGGGCCCTGGTGGGGGCGCTCGGCACGGGGCGACGGCGCTGCACCCAACCGACCACTCGTCGCGGCAGCTCGGGCACGATGATCCGCCGGAAGTCGCCCTTCAACCAGCGAGGGATCGCCGTCGACGGCACGATCGACGCGCCGTAGCCCTCGAATGCCAACGAGGCGAGCAGGCGGACGCCATCGATCTCGGCCTGAGCCACGAGCTGTGAACCGGCGGCGACGGCGGCTCGGTCGATCACCCGACGCAGCACGGTGCCTGTCGGCGGGAGCAGGAGGGGAGTCGCTGCGAGCTCTGCCAGGGAGATCGACTCGTGCTGGGCGAGCGGGTGTCGGGTGTGGGCGAGCACGACCAGGTCTTCGGCGAAGAGCGGGGTGACCGTCAGGTCGGCCTCGTCGACCGGGAGGTGGACGACTGCGGCGTCGAGCAGGCCGGACGACACCCGGGGCACCAGCGCAGTGGTGTTGCCCTCGTGGATGGTGACGTGCACACCGGGATGGGTGCGTTCCACCTGGGTGAGTAGTTGGGGGAGCAGCCAGCGTGCCGTGGTGCCGATCGAGCCCAGGCGGGCCTCGCCCGTGACGGCGTCGCCGCGCGAGGCCATGTCGGCAGCGATGTCCTCGAGCTCGTGGATCACCCGCCGGGCCCGCTCGACCACGGCCAGCCCATCGTCGGTGAGCCCGCCCCGGTGACGGTCGACCAGTGTGACGCCGAGTTCTTTCTCGAGTCGGGCGATGTGGCCGCTCACATTCGACTGGACCGTGTAGAGGGCCCGGGCGGCTGCCGAGAACGAACCGTGATCGGCGATCGCAACGAGGGCGGTGAGCTGCCGGAGGTCCATCTGGAAAAATGATACCGACTATCCGCGATTACAACTTGAAAGATCACTCGTTCACGTGCATACTTTCACATGTTGATCGCAGTGAGTCGTCCCCCAACGGCTCACTCGACAGAACCCCGAAGATGGTTCCCCCAAACCATCGGGTTCAGGTTGAGAGGCCCCGCTTCCCCCAAAGCGGGGCCTTTCCCGTTTTCGGCCACGTGTTCCCTGGTGGCGGGCCTGCCCTACAGTGATCACCCATGAGCAGCACACGTCGCCAGGCCACCGGAACGGGCTCGACAGGGGCCGCCTTCTTCGATCTCGACCGCACGCTGCTGGCCGGGGCCTCGGGCGAAGTGTTCTCGCGGGCGATGCGCGAGGCCGGCTTGGTGTCGCGCACGATCCCGGGCGAGGGTCTGCTCTACCGGTTGTTCAACACCGTGGGCGAGACCTTGCCGTCGATGGCGATCGCCCGGCAAGCGGCCACGCTGGCCAAGGGTCGTCCGCAGGCCTCGGTGGTCCGCGCGGCCGAGGACGCGGCGCTCGACCTGCACCGAATGGTGCAACCGCTCGCCGAATCGCTGTTCGCAGTCCATCGTGCTGCCGGTCGGCCGATCGTGCTGGCCACCACGACCCCCTACGACCTCGTCGCTCCGCTGGCGCGCCTGCTCGGCCTCGACGACGTGGTGGCCACCAGGTACGGGGTGAACGCCGACGGCACCTACGACGGCACCATCGTCGGACCGTTCGTGTGGAGCGCCGGCAAGCTCGCAGCCGTGCGCACCTGGGCCGACACCAACGGGGTCGACCTCGCCGACAGCTACGCGTACAGCGACAGCGTCTACGACACGCCGCTGCTCAGCTCGGTGGGCCACCCGTTCGTGGTGAACCCCGACCCGCGCATGTCGGTGATGGCTGCCGCTCGCCGGTGGCCGGTGATCGATCTCTCGGGGGCCGACGGCTCGGGGCTGCCACGTATCCCGGTCGTCAACCTCGAGATCCAGCGGGTGGTGCTCGGGCTCACGCACCCGCTGCTGTTCCCGTACGCCAAGTTCGACATCTCCGGCACCGAGCACATCCCGGCCAGCGGCCCCGCCATCCTGGTGGCCAATCACCGCAGCTACTTCGATGTGGCCGCGATGGGTGTCACCATCGCCAAGACGGGTCGTACCGTTCGGTTCCTCGGCAAGAAGGAAGTCTTCGACGCTCCGGTGGTCGGCCAGATCGCGGCGGCGATGGGCGGTATCCGCGTCGACCGTGGAACGGGGTCGGACGAGCCGCTGAAGGCTGCAGCCGAGGCGCTCGAGCGCGGCGACATGGTGGCGCTGATGCCGCAGGGCACCATCCCGCGTGGAAAGGCCTTCTTCGAGCCGAAGCTGAAGGGCCGATGGGGGGCAGTGCGCCTGGCCGCGATGACCGGAGCCCCGGTGGTGCCGGTCGGCCTGTGGGGCACCGAGAAGGTCTGGCCCCGCTCGGCGCGTGTGCCGAACGTGCTCAACGTGCTCGATCCGCCGCTCATCACCGTGCGCGTAGGCGCAGAGGTGCCCCTGAAGCACGCCGATCCGGACGCCGACACCAAGAAGATGATGAAGGCGATCATGGCGCTGCTGCCGCCGGAGAGCCGTGAGAAGCGGACCCCGACACCGGACGAGCTGGCCGCGGCGCTACCGCCCGGCTACAGCGGCGACCAGACGAGCGAGCGCAGGCGCCGCCCGGGTACCGACTGAACCGGCGACGCCTGCTCGGCCAAGCTCAGCCGGCGGTCTGCTTCGGTGGGCGTGGGATGAAGGGCGAGGTGCGCGCGACGTACTCGGTGTAGCCCTCGCGTCGCTTCACCAGCGACTTCTCGAGCAAGGTCACCCCCGACACACGGCGCAGCAGCAACGTCATCAGCGCCGCTCCGATGAGTCCCCAGGCACCGCTGCCGGTCTCGGCGGCAACGAGCGCGATGCCCCACCACACACACGCGTCGCCGAAGTAGTTGGGGTGCCGCGTGTAGCGCCACAGACCACGGTCCATCACCTTGCCGGCATTGGCCGGATCGGCCTTGAATCGGGCGAGCTGCGCGTCGCCGATCGTCTCGAAGCCGAGGCCCAGCACCCACACGGCCACGCCGATCCAGGCGAGCACCCCGATCCGGGCGGGCGTGGGGTCGGCCTGGCCGAGCTGCACCGGTAGCGACACGATCCACATCATCAGGCCCTGGAAGGCGAACACCGTGACGAGGCTGATGAGGGTGAACCGGCTGCCCCAGCGCTTGCGCATCGCCCGGTAGCGGTAGTCCTCTCCGTGGCCGAGGTTGCGCCAGGCGAGATAGCCCGCAAGTCGGAGGCCCCAGATCGTCGTCATCGCAGTGAGCAGCCACTGGCGGCTGTCGAGGCCGTCGACGCGGAGCCGGACCGCCCAGGCGACGATCACGAAGCCGAGGCCCCACGTGATGTCGACGATCGATGCGTTGCGGATGGCGACGCTGATGATCCAGGTCACCACCATCACGATGGCGATCGTGATGGCCGCCGTGGTGAGGGCGAGTGCTGTCTCGGACATGTTCAGGGGTCCTTTCGCGGCGGCGAGCCGGGTTCGGCGAGCAGTTCGCCCACCGATCGATCGAGTTCGAGCCAATGCTCGTCGAGCCACGACGTGAAGGCGTCACCGGTCGGCACATCCGTGCGTGGCACACGGCGG
>JBBATY010000012.1:67627-82238 GCA_040398525.1 Ilumatobacteraceae bacterium
GAGCCACGACGTGAAGGCGTCACCGGTCGGCACATCCGTGCGTGGCACACGGCGGACGGCGAACACCACGGGCCGTGGCGCGTGCGCCAGATGGCGCAGGATGCCGCCGAAGGTATCGAGCCCGTCGAAGCCCACGTGCCAGGCGAGCACCACGTCGGCCTGCGGGCATCCTTCGAGGAGCGCGGCTGCGCCCGCTGGCCTCGGGGGCAGCAGGTGTGTGAGGCCGCTCAGCCGTTCGGCGCGGCTCGGGTCGCGGGCGGCGATGCGCTCGAGTGCCTTGGCGCGTTTGGCCGGGGCGGCGCGGGTGCCTTCCGGGAAGATGACGGCGACGTCGTCAGCGTCCATGCCGCTGCTCAGCGACCGCAGAGCGTCGAGCTCGGCCGAGGAGTCTGCGGCGTCACGATCGAGGAAGTGGTTGGGGAGCCGGAGGCCGACCACGTCGAGGCAGGGGTCGGCGAGCAGTTCGCGCTTGAGCACGTATCGCGGGTGCATGCCGACGGTGGTGGTGATGACCCAGGCGCTGACCAGGGAATCGGCCAGGCTGGCATGGCGGCAGAACAGCACCACTGGGCCCGGTCTGAACGCCTCGGTGTCGCGGGCCTCGATGCGGATGCCCGTGGCGACGCGGAGCCACGCCATCAGACGCGCTGCCCACCAACGCTGCAGCGCATAGTGCAGACGCCGGTCCGTGCGCCGCCCGGTTGTCCAGAGCACCGCGGCTCCGACGACACCGGTGATCTCCAGCCAGGCCCAGCCGAGGCCGAAGGTGACGAGGCGTGCGATCGGGAACCTGAAACGCAGCCGCACCGCGTCGACGAGCAGTGCGAGCGGCAGCCACAGCGGGATCAGCACCACGAGCGCGACCGCTGCGATCAGCAGCCCTCCGATGCTCACGAGCCGGCGCCCCACCGTCCCCATGGCACCGACATTACGCGATCGGCTAGGCCGATCGTTCCGTGACGCGACCCGGTAGCCCGGTCAGGTGACGACCTGGGGGAGCACCTCGGCGCCGGCCAGTTCGAGGGCGGGGAACAACTCGTCGTCGGGGATGCCGCCCATGTCGAACATCAGCAGGTGGGTGTCGAGGTGCAACTGCTCGCGGGCCTGGCCCATCCGGTCGACGACCTCGGCCGGTGAACCACAGATCGCAATAGTGGCCGCCATCGTGTCGAAGTCCTGCAGTGGGAAGCGGCTCACGCCCGCACCGGCGCGCTCGGCGCTGCGCTGCTGCCAGGAGATCACGGACTCGAGGTAGTGGAGGTAGCGAGGTGCCCACCGCCGCTTCGCATCGGCACTGTCGTGGGCGACGAAGGCATGGCTGCAACAGCCGATCCGCCGGTCGGCCGGATCGTGGCCGTTGGCCTCCCACTGCTCGATGTAGCGGTCGACGACAGGACGGAACATCGGCCAGGTGCCGAACACTGTGGGCAGCATCAACCAGCAGCCGAGGCGTGCCGCGAGGTCGATCGACTCGACGGAGATGCCTGCCCCGATCCAGATCGGGGGACGGGGATGCTGGGTGGGGCGGGGATGGACGGTGGCGTCGACGAGCGGGCTGCGGAACCGACCGCTCCAGGTGACCTCCTCTTCGGTCCAGAGGCGGTGGATCAGCTCGACGTTCTCGGCGAAACGTTCCTTGGCGTGCTGTTCGTCCTGGCCGAAGCCGGTGTAGACGTCCGGGAACAGGGTGCCACGGCCGAAGCAGGGCTCGACCCGCCCATTGCTGAGGGCGTCGATCGTGGCGTAGTCCTCGGCCACGCGCACCGGATCGAGGTTGGCGGCCAGGGCGACACCGTTGCTGAGCCGAAGTGTTTCGGTTCGCGCGGCGATCGCGCCGAGCACCACGGTGGGCGAGGAGAGGATGTACTCCGAGAAGTGGTGCTCGCCGAGGTGGATCGCGCTGAATCCGCACTGCTCGGCGACGACCGCCTGCTCGACGATCTGCCGATGGCGGGCAGCCGGGGTGCTGCGGTCGCCAGTCACCGGGTCGGTGCAGAGGTCGCCGAGAGTGAGCAGTCCGACCTGCATGGCGCCGACCGTACCGCCGACCGGACGTCCCGGGCGATCCGGGACCTGAGGGTGCTTGTTCGTCTACCGACCAGTAGGTAGGGTATGGCGATGGCAGTTGGGACCGATCTTGCCGAGCGCGACCTCATGGCGGAGTTGACGCCCGTCGCCGAGTCGTTGACCGCCCGTCACTACGACACGTGCAAGCCGTGGTACCCGCACGAGCACGTGCCATGGGCGATGGGCCGCGACTTCACTGCCGGTGAGGCATGGGACCCTGCCGAGGTGCCGCTGCCGGACGCAGTGCGCAGTGCGTTGTTCGTGAACCTGCTCACCGAGGACAACCTGCCGTACTACTTCCAGACCATCGACGCCACCTTCGGCCGGACCGGAGTGTGGCGAGAGTGGTCGCACCGCTGGACCGCCGAAGAGGCGCGTCACTCGATCGCGATGCGCGACTTCCTCACGGTGACCCGGGCGATCGATCCGTGGGCGCTCGAGGACGGACGCATGGCGCAGATGTCGGGTGGGCAGGTGCCCCAGCCCCAGTCGCCGGTGGACGCATTCGTCTACGTGGCGCTGCAGGAGCTCGCCACGCGGATCGCTCACCGCAACACGGGTCGCGCGTTGCAGGAGCACCTCGGCGACCACCCGGTCGCGGAGGCCGGCTACGACATGCTCGGACGTGTCGCCGCCGACGAGAACTTCCACTTCCTGTTCTACCGCGACCTCACCTCGGCCGCCCTCGAGATCGCACCGTCGTTGGTGCTGCCGGCCATCGAGCGCCAGGTGCGCGAGTTCGAGATGCCGGGCACCGGGATCCCGGGCTTCAAGCACCACGCCGACTCGATCGCCAAGGCCGGCCTGTACAACCTGCAACAACACCACGATCAGATCCTCCAGCCAGTGGTGATGAAGTGGTGGCGCATCGAATCGTTGCAGGGGCTGAGCACCGAGGCCGAGCAGGCCCGCGACGCGCTGCTCGACCGTGTGCAGCGCATCGGCAAGGCTGCCCGCAGGTTGGCCGACCGCGCCCGTGATGCCACCGACCGGGCGCGCACTGCACTCGCCGAGCGGTTGCCCGGCGCACTCGGCGCCTGACAGCTCGGGCCCCTGACGGGCTCAGTCGCCGACGCTGCCGTCGATTGCTTCGCGGATGAGGTCGGCGTGGCCGCAGTGGCGGGCGTACTCCTCGATCATGTGCACGAGGATCCATCGCAACGAGACATCGCCTCGTGCGCTCGCGCGGAAGGCGGCGATCGTGTCGAGCGACGGTGCGGTAGACACGATGTGCTGGGCGCGGGCAACCTCCGCGCGCCAGAAGCCGAGTGCATCGATGAGGGTGTCGCTCGTGCTGTGATGCCACTCGATGTCAGGGTCGTGATCACCGAAGATGCCGTCGGTGACCTCGGCGGTGAAGACCTGGCGGAACCACCATCGCTCGACCTCGGCCATGTGGCGCACGAGGCCGAGCAGATCGATCGAGCTTGCCGCCACCCGTACGCGGACCTGGTCCTCGTCGAGGTCGCGCACCTTGCGCTCGAGTACCGCACGGAAGTAGTCGAGGAACTCGACGAGCATCGTGCGCTCGTCGGTCGTCGTGCCCGGCTCGGGCAGCTCGTCGTGATCAGGTGCCGGCGACATCGAAGGTGTCGCCGTCGAAGCGATCGATCGTGGTGAAGCTCGACACGGGGTTGCGCCGCAGTCGCGTGTTCTGGTGCGTCGGCACGCCGAGGAAGATCGTCGCCACCAGTGCATGATCGGCGGGTAGGCCGAGCACCGGTGCCGCTGCCGCCTCGGCTCGCGACAGGAACGTGGTGAGCACCCCACCCAGGCCCCGTGCGCGTGCGGCGAGCAGGATGCTCCAGCAGAACGGGTAGATGCTGGCCCCGCCGACGACGGCGGGCCGGTGGCTGACGTTGCCGTCCATGATGGCCACCTTGCGCAGGTCGGCGGCCACCGCCAGCACCACGGGGACCGTCTCGATGTGGTCGATGAGCGCGTTCGGCACTGCGACGGGCGGGTCGCCCGTCGAGCGACCGAAAGCGAAGGCGCGCTTGCCTGCCGCCTGGGCGCCTGCGTACTCCTCCCACACCGGTCGCATTAGGGAGGCCATCTCGCGCCGGACGGTGGTGCTCTTCACGACGGCGACGCGCCAGGGCTGCTGGTTGCCACCGCTCGGTGCGAAGCGCGCGTCGTCGAGGATCGCCGCGACGACGTCGTCGCCGACGTGGTCGTCGGTGAAACCGCGGACGGCCCCACAGGTGCGTAACGCCTCGACAACCTCCATCGGTTCGGTGCTCAGGAGTTGCCCTCGGCGACCTTGCGGCGCACGACGTTCAGCGCCGAACCGGCCCTGAACCATTCGACCTGCTCGTCGCTGAAGGTGTGCACGCCCTCGAAGTCGATCGTGGTGCCGTCGGGCTTCACGATCTGGCAGCGCTGGTTCGAGCCCGGCGTGGGGGGAAGGTCGAGCACGTTGATCCGGTCGTCCTCGCCGATCAGGTCGTAGGTGGCCGGGTCGGCGAACGTCAGCGGCACCAGGCCCTGCTTCTTCAGGTTGGTCTCGTGGATGCGGGCAAAGCTGCGGGCGAAGATCACCACGCCGCCGCGGAAGCGGGGCTCCATCGCGGCGTGCTCGCGGGACGAGCCCTCGCCGTAGTTACGGTCGCCGATGGCGCACCAACGGATGCCGTCGGCGCTGTACCTCTTGGCGAGGTTGGGGTAGGTGTCGACACTGCCGTCGCGGACGTCCTTGCCGTGCCCCGCCTCGTACTGGTCGCCGTAGGCGTTGATGGCCCCGAGGAACAGGTTGCCGGAGATGTTCTCGAGGTGGCCGCGGTAGGTGAGCCACTTGCCGGCCGCCGAGATGTGGTCGGTGGTGCACTTGCCCTTGGCCTTCATCAGCACGGGCAGGCCGAGGTAGTCATTGCCATCCCAGGCGGGGAACGGCTCGAGCAGCTGCAGGCGGTCGCTGGTGGGCGAGACCTCGACCACGACACCCGAGCCGTCGGCCGGAGGTGGGGTGAAGGTGTTCTGGCCCGGGTCGTACCCGCGGTCGGGCAGCACTTCACCGACGGGGGCGTCGAGGCGGACCTCGCTGCCGTCGGGGGCGGTGATCGTGTCGGAGGTCGGGTCGAAGTCGAGGCGTCCCGCCAGCGCGAGGGCCACGACCGTGTCGGGCGAGGTCACGAAGCTCAGCGTGTTGGCCGAGCCGTCGTTGCGCTTGGGGAAGTTGCGGTTGTACGAGTTGACGATCGTGTTCGGCTGCCCGGTGACGCTGGCCGGGCGGTCCCACTGACCGATGCAGGGCCCGCAGGCATTGGCCAGCACCGTGGCGCCGATCGCCTCGAGGTCGGCGATCAGGCCGTCGCGCTCGATCGTGGCGCGGATCTGCTCCGAGCCTGGAGTGACCAGGAGGTCGGTCTTGGCGCGCAGGCCGTGTGCAGCGGCCTGGCGGGCGATCGATGCGGCGCGGGTGATGTCCTCGTACGAGCTGTTCGTGCAGCTGCCGATGAGCGCTGCGGAGATCTCGAGCGGCCAGCCGTTGGCCTGCGCCTCGGCGCCGACCTGGTCGCCCACCCGGTTGGCGCGGTCGGGGGAGTGCGGGCCGTTGATCAACGGCTTGAGCTGGTCGAGGTCGATCTCGACGACCTGGTCGTAGTGGGCGCCGGCATCCGGGCGGAGGTGCTCGGCCACCTTGTCGGCGGCGTCGGCGATCGCTTCGCGGCCGGTGGCCTTCAGGTAGACACCCATGTTGTGGTCGTACGGGAACACGCTGCAGGTGGCGCCGATCTCGGCACCCATGTTGCAGATCGTGGCCTTGCCGGTGGCCGAGATGCTGTCGGCGCCGGGGCCGTGGTACTCGATGATCGCCCCGGTGCCGCCCTCGACGGTGAGCACCCGGGCCACCTCGAGGATGACGTCCTTGGGTGACGACCAGCCCGAGAGCGTCCCGGTGAGGTGCACACCGATCACCTTCGGCCAGCGCACGTTAAAGGGGAAGCCGGTCATCACGTCGACGGCATCGGCGCCGCCCACACCGATGGCCACCATGCCGAGGCCGCCAGCGTTGGGGGTGTGGCTGTCGGTGCCGATCATCATCCCGCCCGGGAAGGCGTAGTTCTCGAGGACGACCTGGTGGATGATGCCGCTACCGGGGCCCCAGAACCCGATTCCGTACTTGGCGCTCACCGAGCGGAGGAAGTCGTAGACCTCCTTGTTGGTGTCGACGGCCACCCCGAGGTCGATGCGTGCGCCGACCTTGGCCATGATCAGGTGGTCGCAGTGCACCGTGCTCGGCACCGCAGTGGTGGGCAGGCCCGCGGTCATGAACTGCAGCAACGCCATCTGCGCCGTGGCGTCCTGCATGGCCACCCGGTCGGGGTGGAAGTCGTTGTAGGTGGCGCCGCGGTCGATCGGCTCGGCCGGGTCGTGCAGGTGGTTGAGCAGGATCTTCTCGGTGAGCGTGAGCGGGCGGTCGAAGCGAGCTCGCCCGGCGGCGACACGCGCGGCCAGGGTGGCGTAGACGCCTTCGACGAGCTCGATGGGGGTGCCGGCGGTGACGGTCATGGGTGCTCCCTGGTCCGGGGGTGGTCTGTCAGGATGTCGGGCACGTTCCCAGCCGGCTCCGCAGCGTGCTGGTGCCTGCTGCGGCGGTGATGCGGTTGCCGGGTCGATGTCCGGTGATGTAGACAACTCTAATACAAGTGAGCGACTCGAACAATCTCGAACCTGCCCGTCGCGACCTGTCCGTCGCGTCCCGCGCCCTCGATGGGCAGGTACGTGTCGTCGAGGCCAGCGCGCCCACCCGCACGGCCGACGTCGGGGGCTGGACCGACACCTGGTTCGCGCGCGAGGGCTTGGTGTGCAACATCGCGCTCGACCATCGCGCCGAGGTCCGAGTCACGGTGACTCCGTCGGACCAGCGCTCGGTGCGGCTGCGGATCCGGATGACCGGTGAGGTGCACGAGTTCATGGCGGACACCCCGCCGGGCCGCCATCCGATCATCGAGCACGCCGTGCTGGCAGCAGCGATCCCAGGTCGGCTCGAGGTCGACATCGCCGACTCCGTGCTCGCCGGGTCGGGCCTCGGCACGTCGGCCTCGGTGATGGTGGCCCTCGTGGCCGCGCTCTCCGCAGCTGCGGGTGAGTCGCTGTCGACCGACGCGTTGGTGGCGCGCGCCCATCGCTACGAGACCATCACCGGCAAGCAGTCCGGTGTTCAGGACCATGCCGCGGCGGCGTGGGGTGGCATCAGCCGTCTCGACGTGCGTTACCCCGACGTGCGCCGCCACGAAATCACCGTGCCCTTCGGCGCGCTCGCCAGCCTCCGCTCGCGACTGCACACCGTGTTCCTCGGCGCCCCGCACGCATCGTCCGAGCTCCACGACGAGGTGATCGCCCGGCTCGATGCCGGGCACGGTGGGCGCGAGCTCGACCAGATGCGGACTGCAGCGGCCCGGGCCGTTGCATCGCTCGGTGCCGGCGATCTCGACGCGTATGGCGCCTCGCTCACCGCCGCCCATGAGGCGATCGCCGAGATGCACGGTCGCCTCGTCGGCGACGACGCGGCCGAGTTGGTCGAACTGGCCCGGCTGCACGGCGCAACCGGCTGGAAGGTGAACGGCGCCGGCGGCGATGGCGGATCGATCGTCGTCCTCGGCCCCGACGACGCCGAGCGCGACGCTGCCCTGGTCGACGCGTTCGCGGCCCGACCGGGCTGGCAGGTGCTCGATGCCGGCATCGCTGCAGCCGGCATCGTCACGACGGTCCGATCCGCCGACCCGGACCGGCTGAGCTGACGTCGGGATGCTTGGTCGAGGACAACGGAGCGACGGGGGAGGGAACCACGAGATGCGGACGATCCGGTACCAGCAGATCGCCGACGAGCTGCGCTCGCGCCTCGCCGTTGCGGGCGCCGGCGCCGTGCTGCCGAGCGAGGCCGACCTGTCGACCGAGTTCGGGGTGAGCCGCGTCACCATCCGTCGGGCGCTCGAGATCCTGCGTGACGAAGGCCTGGTCGACTCCCGCCAGGGCTTCGGCTGGTACGTGGCCGGCGAGCCGCTCCAGCAGCACCTCGACGAGCTCGACACCATCGAGGGCCAGCTCGAGCGGCGCGGTCTGCGCACCGAGCGCAAGGTGCTCGAGTTCGCCTTCGGCGCCGCGCCCCCCAAGGTCGCCTCGGTCCTCGGCACCGACCAGGTGCTGCGCGTGAAACGGGTCAACCTCGCCGACGGTCGTCCCTTCGCTGTCGTGACGGTGTGGTGCCCCGCCGACCTGGGCCAGCACCTGAGCCGCCGCGACGTCGAACGTCAGCCCTTCTACGAGCTGCTCGACGTCGAGCTGCGCGGAGCGACGCAGACGATCGGAGCCGACTCGATCGGCGCCTCGGACGCCGGCCTGCTCGACGTGCCGGCGGCCAGCCCGGTGCTGCGCTGCGTACGAGTGACCACCGACATCGCAGGTCGTCCGGTGTTGATGAGCGAGTACCTGTTCCCGGCCCACCGCACCGAGTTCGTCGTCGAGCTGCCACAGGCCGAGCCGAGCCTGGCCCCCAAGGGTCTACGGCTCGTCGAGTAGCGCTCTGCCACAATGACGACCATGCCTCGCCAGGTCCTCGCTGCCGTCGACGTGCCGTTCAGCGGCGGCCTGTGGTCCGACGTGGGCGACTGGCTGCTCTACCGGGGGCTCGTCATCGTGATCATCTGCGTGGTGGCCTTCGTGCTCACACGCATCGTCACGCTGGTTGCTCGCCGGCGGATGCGTCGGATTGCCGAGGCCCGAGCAGAGCACGCTGAGCAGTCGCTCGGCAGCAACCTCGGCTCCTACCAGGAGGCGCTCATCGGCGCCGTGCGCTGGGCCATCAACTTCTGCATCGTCTTCATGGCCACGCTGTGGGTGCTGTTCGAGCTCAGCCTGCCGGCAACGGCGCTGGTGCCGCTCGCCTCGGTGGTCGGTGCCGGGCTCGGGTTCGGCGCCCAGCAGATCGTGGGCGACGTGTTGGCTGGCATCTTCATCCTGTCCGAGCGCCAGTTCGGTGTTGGCGACGTGATCCGTGTCGGGCCGCTGGTCGGGGTCGGTTGGGTCGAGGGTCGGGTCGAGGAGATGACGTTGCGTGTCACCAAGCTGCGCACCTTCGACGGCGACATGGTCACCATCGCCAACGGCGAGTTGCGTCAGAGCGTCAACGCCTCGCGCGACTGGGCTCGCGTGCTGGTGACGGTGCCGCTGCAGCGCGACGTCGACCTCGAGGCGGTCACCGTTCGGCTCAACGAGGTCGGCGCCGACCTCGCCGTCGATCCGGACTGGGAGCCGCTCGTGCTCGCACCGCCCTCGGTGTCGGGCCTCGACGACCTCGGCGCGGAGACCATTCAGGTGCGGGTCGTCGGCCGCAGCCTGCCCGCCCAGCAGTGGAAGGTCGCCCGCGAGTTGCGCCGCCGCATCGCGCTCGCGTTGCGCGACATGGACGTGCGCATGGCCAGCGCGTCGAGCGATCAGTCGTCGGACCTCCCCGACGACTGAACAGGTCCGGGCCGGGTACCCCTACCAGCGGTCCCAGTGCAGGATCGGGTCGAGCGGCAGCCGCTTGGCAGGCTTGAAGTCGGTGCCGATCGTGTACGCGATCGGGAACATCCCCGCCTGGGTGACGCCGTCGGGGATGCCGAGCAGTTCCTTGGCCTGACGCTCACCGTCGCCGATCAGGTGGATGGTGGTCCACGCCGTGCCGAGGCCTCGCTCGCGGGCGGCGAGCATGAAGCTCCACACCGCCGGCAGCAGCGAGCCCCACGCCGACGCCGCCTGGAAGGTAGGCGCACGGTTCAGGTCGCCCATGATGCACGGGACCATGATCACCGGCACTCGATGGAAGTTCTCGGTGAGGTACGTCGCCGACTCGGTGATCTTGTCCTTCTGCTCGTGGCGCAGGTCGCCCGGCTCGTAGCTGTTCGAGCGTGCACTGCCCGCGTAGATGGCGAAGTTGTGTGCGTAGATGTCGGCCAGCGCCTTCTTGGTGGCGGCGTCCTCGACCATGATCCACTGCCAGCCCTGGCTGTTGGAGCCAGTCGGCGCCTGGAGTGCGATCTGCAGGCAGTCCTCGATGACCTGACGCGGCACCGGCGTGTCGAAATCGAGCCGCTTGCGCACGGCGCGGGTGGTGTTGAGGACGTCGTCGGCGGAGAGGTTGAGCTTCACCTAGGCAGTCTCGCGCCGGCGCTGCCGCACTGTCGCCGTGGACGGCGCCCGAGCTGCACGCTGCGATCCGAGCCGGGCCGACCTGGCACACTGTCGTCATGAGCGACCGCGTCCACATCAGCATCTCCCACGGCATCGCCGACGTGCGCATGACCCGTGTCGACAAGCGCAACGCCCTCGACGGGGCGATGTTCTCGGCGCTCGCCGAGGCGGGGGAGCGGCTGAAGACCGAGCCCGGTGTCCGGGCGGTCGTGCTGAGCGGCGAGGGCCCGTCGTTCTGCGCCGGTCTCGATTTCGGGTCGTTCCAGGGCATGGCCGGCGGGACCAATGCAGACTCGGGTGGCGACGGCAACCCGGGCACCATGCAGTCGGGGCGGATCACCCATCTCGGCCAGCAGGTCGCCTGGGTGTGGCAGGAGGTCCCGGTTCCGGTGATCGCCGCCATCCACGGGCATGCGCTCGGTGGCGGCATCCAGATTGCGCTCGGCGCCGACATCCGCATCGTCCACCCCGACACCCAGATGAGCGTGCGCGAGATCCACTGGGGCCTCGTGCCCGATATGACCGGCACGCTGATGCTGTCGCAGCTGGTGCGGGCCGACATCGCCAAGGAGCTCGTGTTCAGCGCCCGGGTGTTCGACGGCCGCGAGGCCCACGCCATCGGCTTGGCCACCAAGTTGTCCGACGACCCACACGCCGACGCGATGGCGATGGCGGCCGAGATCGCCGGTCGCAGCCCAGATGCGGTCCGAGCGGCCAAGCAGCTGATCAACGGCCTGCTCCATCAGCAGGCCGAGGCCCAGTTCGCCGCCGAGCGACGGATCATCGGCTCGCTGATCGGCAAGCCGAACCAGGTCGAGGCGATCGTGGCCAACTTCGAGAAGCGGCCACCGGTCTTCGCCGACCGCTGATCGCGCCGCAGCCGCGGTCAGACGTTGCCAGTACCGACCGCGACTGCCAGGACCACCCACAACAGGAAGAACGCGGCTCCGATGCCGAGCAGGACCGTCGAGATGATGCCGATGATCCGGCCAGCGGTGACGTTTCCCCGATTGGTGTAGACGAGGTCGGGCCGGGAGTCCATCTCGCGCAGTGCGGTGTTGCCCATCTTCCAGGCGAACGGTCCGAGGATCTGGCACACCACCAGGCTCAAGATGCCGAGCACGAGCACCGTGGTGCCGTTCGGGTGCTCGAGAGTGGGGGCTCCGTACGGGGCACCCGGGCCAGGGCCCCACGAGGGGGAAGGGCCGGGCGGAGGCGGCGGGGGAGGCATCGAGCTCATGGCCCGAGTCTCGCGCGTTCCCTGGTGGTGCCAGCACCACAGATGGGTCTGCCCGGAGTCGGCCTCTCGTTGGCCGCTGCGGCCGGCACCGGCCTAGCATGGGCGTGCCGGGCCAACGTCGTCCCGCACCCAGTTCGCCGCCCCGATCCACCCGGGCCGTCACCGTGGAGACGACGTTGATCAGTTCCCCTGTCCCGCACGCGCACCTGCCGGTCCGCCAGGGCTTGTACGACCCCCGCTTCGAGCACGATGCGTGTGGTGTGTCGTTCGTCGTGAACGTGAAGGGTGAGCGCAGCCGCTCGATCGTGCAGATGGGCATCGGCGCCCTGTGCAACCTCGAGCACCGTGGCGCGACCGGCGCCGAGGCCGACACCGGTGACGGCGCGGGCATCTTGATCCAGGTCCCCGATCGGTTCCTGCGTGCGGTCGCCGGGTTCGATCTGCCGGCCCCAGGCGCGTATGCCGTGGGCATCGCCTTCCTCCCCGCCGATGAGGGCGACCGACACAAGGCACAGGCGTCGATCGAGGCGATCCTCGCCGACGAGGGGCTGACGACCCTCGGGTGGCGCACCGTGCCGGTCGACCCCAGCTGCCTCGGGGCGACGGCGCGCAGCGTGATGCCGTCGTTCCGGCAGCTGTTCGTGGCCGACCCGACCGGGGCCACCGGCATCGACCTCGACCGGCGCCTGTTCGTGGCGCGCAAGCGCATCGAGCACGAGTTGCCCGACGAGCAGCGCACGTACTTCCCGTCGCTCAGCAGCCGCACGATCGTCTACAAGGGGATGTTCACCACCCCTCAGCTGGCGGCGTTCTACCCCGACCTCGGCGACGAGCGGATGGAGAGCGCACTGGCCCTCGTGCACAGCCGCTTCAGCACGAACACCTTCCCGAGCTGGCCGCTCGCTCACCCTTACCGCTTCATCGCCCACAACGGCGAGATCAACACCGTGCAGGGCAACCGCAACTGGATGCGCACGCGCGAGTCGTTGCTCGAGAGCTCGTTGCTGCCCGGCCTCGAGCGGGCCTTCCCGATCTGTACGCCGGGTGGCAGCGACTCGATGAGCTTCGACGAGGTGCTCGAATTGCTGCACCTCGGCGGTCGCAGCCTGCCGCATGCGATGTTGATGATGATCCCCGAGGCGTGGGAGAACCACGACACGATGGACGCCGAGAAACGGGCGTTCTACCGCTTCCATGCCTCGCTGATGGAGCCCTGGGACGGCCCGGCCAGTGTGGCGTTCACCGACGGCACGTTGATCGGCGCCGTGCTCGACCGCAATGGCCTGCGGCCGAGCCGGTACTGGGTGACCGACGACGACCTGGTGGTGATGGCGAGCGAGGTCGGCGTGATCGACATCGAACCCGCCCGGGTGGTTCGCAAGGGTCGCCTCCAGCCGGGCCGGATGTTCCTGATCGACACGGCGCAGGGTCGCATCGTCGACGACGAGGAGATCAAGCGGCACCTGGCCACCGAGCACCCCTACCAGCAGTGGCTCGACGAGGGGATCACCGAGCTGCCCGAGCTGCCCGAGCGCGAGCACGTCGTGTTCAGCCACGACAGTGTGCTGCGGCGTCAGCAGATGTTCGGCTACACCCATGAAGAGCTCAAGCTGATCGTCGGCCCGATGGCGGTGGCCGGGGCCGAGCCGATCGGCTCGATGGGCACCGACACGCCGATCGCCGTGCTGAGTGAGCGGCCGCGCCTGTTGTTCGATTACTTCCAGCAGCTGTTCGCGCAGGTCACCAACCCGCCGCTCGACGCGATCCGCGAAGAGGTCGTCACCGCGGTGAGCAGCTCGGTCGGCCCGGAAGCGAACCTGCTCGCGCCGGGGCCGGAGAGTTGCCAGCAGCTGGCGCTGCCGTTCCCGGTGATCGACAACGACGAGCTGGCGAAGATCATCCACAACGACCGGCCACACCTCAAGGCCGTCGTGGTGAGCGGGCTGTACCGAGTGGCGGGCGGCGGGCTGGCGATGAAGCGTGCGCTCGACACCGTGCGGGCCCAGGTGAGCCGGGCGATCGAAGACGGCGCCCGCGTCATCGTGCTGAGCGACCGCAACAGCGACGCAGTCGAGGCGCCGATCCCGTCGCTGCTGCTGACAGCCGCCGTGCACCACCACCTCATCCGCGAGAAGCAGCGCACCAAGGTCGGCCTGGTCGTCGAATGCGGCGACGCTCGTGAAGTGCACCACATGGCACTGCTGATCGGATACGGCGCCGGTGCGGTGAACCCCTACCTGGCGTTCGAGAGCATCGAGGACATGATCGCCGAGGACCTGAACGGCCTCGGTGGGATAGACCCGCACCTCGCGGTGAAGAAGTACATCAAGGCTGCCGGCAAGGGCGTGCTCAAGGTGATGAGCAAGATGGGTGTGAGCACGGTCGCCAGCTACACCGGCGCGCAGATCTTCGAAGCGATCGGCCTGTCGCACGAGCTGGTCGACGAGTACTTCACGGGCACGGTCAGCCGCCTCGGCGGCATCGGCATCGACGAGCTGGCGGCGGAGGTGTCAGCGCGCCACTCGACAGCCCACCCGAAGCGGCCGAGCGAGCGCGCTCATCGCAAGCTCGATCTCGGTGGCGAGTACCAGTGGCGCCGCGAGGGCGAAGTCCATCTGTTCAATCCGGAGACCGTCTACAAGCTGCAGCACGCCACGCGCGCCGGCCGCTACGACATCTTCAAGCAGTACACCGCGCTCGTCGACGACCAGTCGAAGCACCTGTCGACCCTGCGCGGCCTGTTCGACCTGCGCAGCGGTGAGCGCCCGTCGGTGCCGATCGACGAGGTCGAGCCGGTGAGCGAGATCGTCAAACGATTCTCGACGGGAGCGATGAGCTACGGCTCGATCAGCGCCGAAGCGCACGAGACGCTGGCGATCGCCATGAACCGGATCGGGGGCAAGAGCAACACCGGAGAGGGCGGCGAGGACTCCGAGCGGCTGTACGACCCTGCGCGGCGCAGCGCGATCAAGCAGGTCGCCAGCGGCCGGTTCGGTGTGACGAGCGAGTACCTGGTGAACGCCGACGACCTGCAGATCAAGATGGCGCAGGGGGCCAAGCCCGGCGAGGGCGGCCAGCTGCCCGGGCACAAGGTGTACCCGTGGGTGGCCAAGACCCGCCACAGCACTC
>JBBATY010000013.1:0-10158 GCA_040398525.1 Ilumatobacteraceae bacterium
TTCGGCACCGAGCTCGAGTTCACCGAGGGCATGCAGTTCGACAAGGGCTACCTGTCGCCGTACTTCGTCACCGACGCAGAGCGCCAGGAAGCCGTCATCGACGATCCGTACATCCTGTTCAACAGCGGCAAGATCTCGACCGTTCAGGCGATGCTGCCGGTGCTCGAGCTGGTCATGAAGACCGGCCGCCCGCTGCTGATCATCGCCGAGGACGTCGAGGGCGAGGCCCTCGCCACCCTCGTGGTGAACAAGATCCGCGGCACGTTCAACTCGACCGCTGTGAAGGCCCCTGGCTTCGGCGACCGCCGCAAGGCGATGCTGCAGGACATGGCCGTCCTCACCGGTGGCCAGGTCATCAGCGAGGAGGTCGGCCTCAAGCTCGACGGCGTCACCCTCGACCTGCTCGGCCGCGCCAAGCGCGTCATCATCACCAAGGACAACACGACCATCGTCGACGGTGCGGGTAGCTCCGACGACGTCGCCGGCCGTGTCAACCAGATCAAGGCCGAGATCGACAACACCGACTCGGACTGGGACCGCGAGAAGCTCCAGGAGCGCCTCGCCAAGCTGGCCGGCGGCGTTGCCGTCATCAAGGTCGGCGCGGCCACCGAGGTCGAGCTCAAGGAGAAGAAGCACCGCATCGAAGACGCCGTGTCGGCCACCCGTGCGGCGATCGAGGAAGGTGTGGTCGCCGGTGGCGGCACCGCGCTGGTGCGTGCCCGCGGCGCAGTCGCCAGTGTCGTCGCCTCGCTGACCGGCGACGAGGCCACCGGTGCACGCACCGTGTGGGAGTCGCTCACGGCTCCGGCCCGGATGATCGCCGACAACGCCGGCCTCGAGGGTGCAGTCACCACCCAGCAGGTCGAGGCTGCCGAGGGCTCGATGGGCCTCAACGCAGCCACGGGCGAGATGGTCGACCTGGTCAAGGCCGGCATCATCGACCCGGCCAAGGTCACCCGCGCTGCGCTGCAGAACGCAGCGTCGATCGCGGCCCTGGTGCTCACCACCGAGTGCCTGGTGGCCGACAAGCCCGAGAAGAACCCGCCGGCGATGCCCGGTGGTGGCGGCATGCCTGGGATGGGGATGATGTGACCCTCGGTCGGCACTGGCCGACCGACCACACCAGCTCCTCTCGAGGATCGACGACAGCCCCGGCGACCACCCGCCGGGGCTGTCTTCATGTCCGGCCGCGACAACCTTGACCCTGCCACCTTCGGTGCGCCGCAGGTGTCGCGGGTAACATGGGCATTTCCCGTATGGAGACACGAAGCTTCGACTCCCTGATGGGGCGCACGATCGCCCTCATCCCCGGTGACGGGGAGACGTACCGCTTCATCTTCGAGTCGATCTTCGGCCCCAGTGCGGTGCTGAAGCCGGTCGACCTCAAGTCGACGGCGTACGCGAAAGCGGTCGAGCAGAAGGTCGTCGTGCCGATCGAGGCCTCGATCGATGGCGGCAAGGCGATGGCCGAGGTCACCGTCGAGCGCTGGTCCGAGCGAACGGGCGCGCTGCGCGTGTACCGCCCCAAGGAGGTCGTGCTCGAGCAGCGTCGGCGCGATCGGCGGCTCTCGGTCCGGTTCCCGCTCGAGCTCGGGGTGATGCGCGACGGCGAGCTGCGCACCGTGCGCACCATCACCGAGGACGTGTCCGTCGGTGGGTTCGCCGCAGTGGTCGACGAGCACCTCGTGCCGGGTGAACTGATGGTGGTGCTCGTCCAGTTGCCCGGGCGCTCGCTGATGGTGACTGCACGGGTGACGATCGTCGAACGGGCGCGGCGCCGGACGATGCACTCGAAGATCACGGCGATCAGCCCCGACGATGCTGCTGCGCTGGCCAGCGCGCTGCAGGTGATCGAGGCTGCCAAGGCTGCCGAGGAGGCCCAGCGCACATGAGTCGGGTCACTGTCGTCACGATCCACAAGGACTCGCTCCGATACACGTCCGGTGAGCTCGTGCTCCAGTCCCCCCGGTCGTGCGCCGTCCGATTGGGGGAGCCGGCGGATGCCTTGTGGCACCAGGGGATGGAGATCTCGATCGTCATCCACGGCGACGAGCCCACCGCGATGCTCGGGTTGCTGAAGAGCCTTCCGTCCAACGACGGGATCATCTCGGTGACCCCGTTCGAACCGCTGCCGTGAGCATGGTGCGCAACGGGACTCGTCCGTTCTGGTTGCACCAACTCGTCGAGTACATCCTCGGGATCACCCTCGTCTCGCAAGCGCTGCAGAGCCCGACCCCCGCTGTGCCGGCCGTCGCCGGTGGGGCGATGCTGGTGAACGCGGCGGTTGCCCGTGGCCCACTCAGTGCATTCCGGCTGGTCGGCCGCCGGGTGCATCGCACCCTCGACGTCGTGGTGATGGCGCTCACCGCGGGTCTCGCTGTCCAGCCGTGGATCGGGATCGATCCCGGGGCGCGGATCATCATGCTCGGGATCGCGGCAGTGCACGCCTTCGTGTGGTGGCAGTCCGACCTGTCCGAGCCAGCACCACGAGCCACGCGCTCGCGGCCCGCTGCGCCCGCACCTGCTGCGTCGGCGCCGAAGGCGTCGAAGCCGGCGGCACCGGTGGCACCCGCTGCGTCGGAACCGAAACCGGCGGCACCGGCGGCATCTGCAGCACCTGTGTCCCAGGAGCAGTCGGCTACGTCGGCGACTGCCGCAGCGACGGGGTCGCCGACCGGCACGACCCCGACGGCGCCGCCGTCGAGCGCAGCCGGCGACCGCAGCACCGAGGTCGGCCGAGCCGCGGGCCGCGCGGTCGGGGCCGGTGTGCGGGCGATGCGGCGCTGGACCCGGCCCTGACGTTCATCGTCGGTCCCGTCCGCGCCGGCGAGTGACGCTCCGCCGTGACCATCGCAACGGTGTGCGGCGCTGCCGTCGCCAATAGCCTGCCCCTATGGCCTTCGAGACCCCTGCACCCGACCTGACCAAGTTGATCGCCGCGTGGGACGAGTGGGAGCGCGGCGAGGAGGCACCCGGCAAGGTGCTCGCCAAGCTGAAGACCGCCGGCCTGGCCACGGTGCTCGCCCAACTGCGCGAGCAGGGCTGGGCACCTGCCGGTCGCTGAACCTGCGAGCTGCTGAGCCGACGTGACTGCTGAGCCACCGCGGCGGCGTCCGGGCGGGTCGCAGGAGATCCCGCGTCCGGCGGCCTGGCGTCCGGGTGGGTCTGCGCCATGGGGTGTGCAGCCGGAGCCTGTGACGCTCGATCGCACCCTGGCGACGGTACGCACGCGAGCGCACGGACCCATGCCGCCGCCGTTCCCCGGGGCGCGCCATTCGGCGGTGCTGGTGGCGTTGCACGACGCGCCCGCAGGCCCCGAAGTGCTGGTCACCCGTCGGGCGATGCACCTGCGCAACCACCGTGGCGAGATCAGCTTCCCCGGTGGGCGGGTCGACCCCGGTGAGTCGCCGGTCGAGACCGCGCTCCGCGAGGCATGGGAGGAGGTCGCACTCGACCCGGGCCTCGTCACGGTGCACGGTCAGCTCGACCACCTCGTCACCGTGGTGAGCCAGAGCTACATCGTGCCGGTGGTGGCCACCGTTGATGCACGACCCGAGCTGCGCATCTCGCCCGACGAGGTCGATCGGGCCCTGTGGGTGGGCCTCGACGAGCTGTCGCACCCCGACACCTACCGCGAGGAGTGGTGGGGCACCCCGCCGACCGACCGGCCGATCTACTTCTTCGAGCTCGACGACGAGACGATCTGGGGTGCGACGGCCCGCATGCTCCACCAGCTGCTCCGGCTCGCCCACGGCGTGGACGGGCCGGAGCCGCCGAGCTGGTGAGCGCCGCCTCGTCGGCAGCGGTCGGTCAGGGCCCGCCGAAGATCCGCACGGCGCGGTAGTAGGTGTCGGCCCAGCCGCGGCACGTCGTCGACTCGTACCACGGCCGGCGCGAGCAGTGCGACTTCATGTCGGCGAGGAACAGCTCGTCGGCGCGGCGGCGCGTCGACGAGTTCCAATAGGTGCCCCCGGTCCCGTAGCGCTGCTCGAGCAGGCGCAGGTTGCGATACGCGAAGTCGTGGCGGCGGCATGCGCCGTGGAAGTCGAACGACCGACCCGTCGTGCCGACGAGCGGCGCCGAGCAGAAGTCGGTCGACCAGTCGAGCCAGGTGTCGCCGGTGCGGGACATGGCGACGAAGCGGTCGATCGGGGTGGAGTACAGGATCCGCATCACGTTGGCGTGATCCATCCGGGCCGAACGGGTGGTGTCCGACGAGGTGGCCTGTGCGGTGACGGGCGAGAGGGCGGTCGCAGCAACGGCGACGGCGACGAGCAGGCGGAGGGTTTTCCTCATCGATGCTCCTTGCACACACGCGCTCCGACGGAGCGCCGAGGCGCGATTCAACCACTGCTGAGCCGCACGCACAACGCGCCCCCGGCGTGCAGGACGTCCGGGGCTCTGGATCTCAGCCGCGCAGACGGGCGACGAGGTCGGCCATCTCGATCGCGCCGATCGCTGCCTCCTCACCCTTGTTGCCGGCCTTGGTGCCGGCCCGCTCGATGGCCTGCTCGATGGTGTCGACGGTGAGCACCCCGAACGACACCGGCACCCCGGTGGCCATCTGCAGTGAGGCGATCGCGCTGGCGCACGGCCCGGCGACGTACTCGAAGTGGGCGGTGGCGCCGCGGATGACGGCGCCGAGGGTGATGACGGCGTCGTAGCGGCCGCTCTCGGCCATCGCCTTGGCGGCCAACGGGATCTCGAACGCGCCGGGCACCCAGGCGACGTCGATGTCGGCCTCGGCCACACCATGGCGGCGCAGGCCGCGGGTGGCGCCGGCGAGCAGCGATTCGACGACGAACTCGTTGAAGCGGCCGCAGACGATGCCGAACCGCTTGCCGCTGCCGTCGAGGGAACCTTCGTAGGTGGTCATGCGGGCACCCCTCCTCGGGTGGTGTCTCGGGTGGTGTCGGGGCCGGTGTCCCGGCCGGTGTCGGGGATGTCGATGAGGTGGCCCATGCGGTCGCGCTTGGTGCGGAGGTAGTCGACGTTCTCCGGTGTGGTCACCACCGGTGTGGGGACGCGTTCCTCGACCGTCAGGCCATAGCCGGCGAGCCCGCCGTACTTCGCAGGGTTGTTGGTGAGCACTCGGAGGCGCTGCACCCCGAGGTCGGCCAGG
Organism: Ilumatobacteraceae bacterium; assembly: GCA_040398525.1. Lineage (GTDB taxonomy): Bacteria > Actinomycetota > Acidimicrobiia > Acidimicrobiales > Ilumatobacteraceae > VFMC01. The sequence continues at coordinate 5,123 of JBBATY010000013.1, forward strand.
ATCTGCGCCCCGATGCCGTACTCGCGGCTGTCGACCGGCAGGCCGAGTTGCAGGTTGGCGTCGACGGTGTCGAGCCCTTCGTCCTGCAGCGAATAGGCCCGGATCTTGTGCGCGATGCCGATGCCGCGGCCCTCGTGGCCGCGCAGGTAGACGACCACGCCGCGATCCTCGGCAGCGACGCGCTCCATGGCTGCGGCGAGCTGGGGCCCGCAGTCGCAGCGACGCGAGCCGAAGACGTCGCCGGTGAGGCACTCGCTGTGCACCCGCACCAACACCGGATCGCCGTCGTCGACCTGGCCGCGCACGAACGCCAGGTGCTCGACCCCGTCGAGCGAGCTGCGGAACGCATGGCAGGTGAACGTGCCCCACTCGGTCGGCACGGCGGCGCTGGCCACCCGCTCGACGAGCTTCTCGTGCTGGCGGCGGTACTCGATCAGCTGGGCGATGCTCGACAGGAGCAGGCCGTGCTCGGCGCAGAAGCGGCGAAGCTCGGGCAGGCGCGACATCGTGCCGTCGTCGTTCTGGATCTCGCAGATCACCCCGACCGGGGCGCACCCGGCGAGCCGCGCCAGGTCGACGGCGGCCTCGGTGTGCCCGGCGCGCTTGAGCACGCCGCCCTCACGGGCGCGCAGCGGGAAGATGTGCCCAGGTCGGGCGAAGGCGGTGAAGCTGCGGCCCGGGTCGGCGAGCGCCCGCAGCGTGGCGGCGCGGTCCGACGCCGAGATGCCCGTGCTCGTCCCCTCGATCAGGTCGACCGAATCGGTGAACGCGGTGCGGTGGCTCTCGGTGTTCTGCTCGACCATCAGCGGCAGCCGCAGCTCCTCGCAGCGGACAGCGGTGAGCGGTGCGCACACCACGCCGCTCGAGTGACGGACGATGAAGGCGAGCGCCTCGGGGGTGGCGAACTGTGCGGCCATGATCAGGTCGCCTTCGTTCTCGCGGTCTTCGTCGTCGACCATCACCACCATCTCGCCGCGGGCGATCGCAGCGATCACCTCGGGGATCGAGGCGAAGCCGTGGTCGGCAGCCGCGTCTGGCTCGGTGCCGTCAGGGGTGGGTCGGTCGCGTTCGGGCGTGGTCATGCTGCCTCCAGGGGGACGAGCTCGATCTCGAGGTCGGTGCCGAGCCGACGTATGGCGGTGATGCGGCCTCGCCACAGCTCGGCGATGGTGGGTGCGCCGAGGCCGCTCAACACGGCGCGACCGTCGTCACCACCCATCAGGGCCGGGGCGAGGTGGAACAGGTAGCGGTCGACGAGGCGTTCGCGATGGAAGCTCGCCGCAACGGCGGCGCCGCCTTCGACGAAGGCCTGCAGCACGTCGCGCTCGCCGAGCTCGTCGAGCAGCTCGGCGAGCGAGCCGTGCCATTCGAGGCATGGCCGCACCCGGGCGTGCTCGGGCGCGCTGCCGAGCACGACGCGCAGCGGGTCGGGCCCGTCGACATGGCGCACCGTCAGCGCCGGGTCGTCGGCGCGCACCGTGCCCGCACCGACGATGACGGCTCCGCTCTCGGCGCGGTGGCGGTGCACCGCAGCGCGGGCCTCGGGTCCGGTGATCCATTGGCTCGTGCCGTCCGCAGCGGCGGTGCGGCCGTCGAGGGTGGCGGCGAGCTTGAGCACCACGAGCGGACGGCCGGTGCGGCGGTGGTGCAGGTACGCAGCCAGTTGCTCGCCGACGGCCTCGGCGCACACGCCGGTCTGCACCTCGATGCCGGCCGCCCGCAGACGGTCGAGCCCACGCCCGGCCACCTTCGGGTCCGGGTCGGTGATGGCGCTCACGACCCTGCCGACACCTGCGTCGACGAGGGCGTCGGCGCACGGCGGTGTGCGGCCGTGGTGCGAGCAGGGCTCGAGGGTGGTCAGCACGGTGGCGCCGCGCACATCGGCCCCGGCCCGAGCGGCTGCGTCGAGCGCCACCCGCTCGGCGTGGCGCGAGCCCGGCGCCTCGGTGGCCCCTCGGAACACCTGCCCATCGGTGCACACGATCACGCAGCCGACCCACGGGTTGGGTGGCGCGACCAGTCGCGCCGTGCTGGCGGCGGCGATGGCGTCGTGCATGTGAGCGGTGAGATCCATGGGTCCGGGTCGGTGTGGACCGTGCGGGGCGGGCCGTGGCGACGCACGACGACCGCCCGGGGGCGCGCATGCGCGTGACCGGACCGACGTGACGCCACCCGTGCTCCCATCCGGACTGTGACCGTCGGCTCCGGAATTCCACCGGATCGGCCCACCGGCACGAGGCCGGAGGGTTCGCGGGCTGTGACCGCCGGTCGGGACTTTCACCCGCACCCCGCACGGGGTGGTTGTTCAATTGTGCCGATCAGGCTAGGCCAGCGAGCGCAACAACGCCCAAGCGGCCTCGACATGGCGTCGTTCGGTCCGTGCCCCACCGATCGAGACGCGCAACGCACTTCGACCGTCGAGCACCGTCCGCGTGAACAGCGCCTCCCTCGACGCATTGGCGCGCTCGACGAGCTGGTCGGTGGCCGCGTCGCCGTCGCGGTGGGCGATGCAGAGCAGGTTCAGCGGGTGCGGCGCGACGATCTCGAACCGTTCGTCATCGCCGACCCAGGTGGCCAGCTGCTGGGTCAGCGCCACATGCCGGCGGATCATCGTCACCGCATCGGCAGCTCCGCCACTGCGGATCGTGAACCAGAGCTTCAGCGCGCGGAACCGCCGACCGAGCGGGATCTGCCAGTCGCGGTAGTCGATCGCCGCGCCGCTCTCGGCGGCGGCCGAGCGGAGGTACTCGGGCAGGATGCTCAGCGCCCCGAGCAACGCCGCACGGTCGGCCGTCCAGAACAGGTCGCAGTCGAACACGACCCCCATCCACTTGTGGGGGTTGGTGCAGTAGCTGTCGGCCAGGTCGAGGCCACGGTTCACCCAGCGCAGCTCGGGGTCGAGCGCGGCGATGCCACTCATCGCTGCGTCGACGTGGAGCCACATGTCGTTGGCCCGGGCGACCGCAGCGATCGCGGGGGTGGGGTCGAAGGCCATCGAGCTGGTGGTGCCGTGCGTTGCGCACACCCAGAACGGGCGCAGGCCGGCCGCACGATCGGCGGCGACCAGCTCGGCCAGGGCATCGGCTCGCATCGCGAACCGCTCGTCGTGGGGCACGATGCGGATCTGCTCGGTCCCGATGCCCGCGATGCGCAGCCCCTTCTCGATGCTCGAGTGCGATTGCGCAGTGGCATACGCGACGAGGTGCGTCGTGTCGCCCCGATGGTTGATGGCACCGCCCGTCGCGCGCCACCGAGCGGCCAGGATCGACGACAGCGTCGCCTCGCTCGCCGAGCCCTGGATGACCCCACCCCCGGTCGGGCTCTGCGAGTGGAAGCGCTGGGGCAGGCCGAGCAGCTCGGTCATCCAGTCGAGCATCAAGGTCTCGAGCTCGGTGCAGGCCGGGCTGGTGACCCAGCTCATCCCCTGCACCCCGAGCCCGGCCGACACCAGCTCGCCGAGGATCGACGCGTACGACGAGTTGCCGGGGAAGTAGGCGAAGAAGCTGGGGTGCTGCCAGTGGGTGAGCCCGGGCACGATCACCCGGTCGAGGTCGGCGACGATCTGCTCGAACGGCTCGGGCGCGCTCGGCGGGTGGGCGGGCAGCTGGGCGCGGACGTCGCCGGGCTGCACCGACGAGGTCACCGGGCGTTGCTCGATCTGCTCGAGGTAGTCGCCGATCCAGTCGACGAGCGCGTGCCCGTTGGCGCGGAACTCCTCCGGGGTCATGACGCTCCGCCTCGGTGGTCGTCGTGGTGCCTCGACGGCGTGCTCGGGATGCTGGGCATGGCCCGATGCTTGCACTTCTCCAGGTCGGCCCGGTAGCCGGTGGTCCCTCTAGCGTGCGTGTCCGTGACCGACCTCCCTGCCCATGTCGACCCGACCCGCTTCGCCGTCCACCGGGCAACAGTGCGCGGGGTCGACCTGGCCTTCGTGCGCGAGGGCATCGGAGGCGTGCCCCTCGTGTGCGTGCACGGCTGGCCGGAGAGCAAGCGCGTCTTCTGGAAGGTGATCGAGCCGCTGGCCGCCGCGGGGTTCGAGGTGATCGTCCCCGACCTGCGCGGGTTCGGCGACAGCGAGGTCGCCCCCGACGGTTTCCACGATGTCGCCAGCCACGCCCGCGACCTCTACGCCCTGGTCCACGATGTGCTCGGCCACGACCGGGTGGTGCTGCTCGGCGGCGACCTGGGCGGGCCGGTCATCCAGGACCTCGCCCTGCGCCACCCCGAGTGGGTCGACCGGATGGTGCTGTTCAACTCGCCGCTGCCGTACCTGAAGGACCGCATGGCTGCGATCGAGGGCACCCGTCCGGCGCGAGAGGCCAGCGACTACTTCCTGCGCCAGGGGCTCGACGCCGACGCCCTGGCCGCCGAGCTGGCCACACCCGAGATGCGCCGCCGCTACATCGCCACGTTCTACACGAGCCGCTTCTGGGCCCACCCGGGGGCGTTCACCGGCCCGGGCGAGGTCGAGTTCCACACCGAGCCGTTCGCCGACGCCGCCCGCCTGCGGGCCAGCTTCGGTGGCTACGAGAGCACCTTCCACGAGTCGGCGCGCTCGGAGCCGTCGCTGCTCGGGCGCAACGAGCACACGCTCACCCTGGTGCTGCACGGCACGAGCGACCACGTCATCTACCCGGCGTTCGACCGGATGGCGGCCGAGGTGTTCGCCCGCCACGTGGGCCCGTTCCTGCTGCGCGACTGCGGGCACTTCGTGCCCTGGGAGTCGCCGCACGCACTGGTGAGTGGCACGACCATGTTCTGTTCGGACCTGCTCGCCGCAGTGCGCTGAGGCCCGGCCTCGGCCGGCGGAGCTCAGCCGGCCGGTGGTTGGTCGGGTGGTGTGCTCTGCCCGAGGCGGGCCGCCGCTGTGCGGGCGTTGCGCCGAGCGCCGCGCACCACTCGCCAGCCGATGAACGCGAGGCCGCCGACGAGCACGACGAAGACCGACCATTGGGCGAACCCACCGCGGGCTTGGCTGCCGCAGTCGGGTCGCGGCATCGAGCTGAGGCAGTCGCCGATGTTGGCGCCATCGGGCA
>JBBATY010000013.1:10258-72666 GCA_040398525.1 Ilumatobacteraceae bacterium
GGCACGGCCCCATCGTGCCACCGGCGGAATGCACTTCCACCACGGGCCCGGGCCTACCATCGGTGCCGTGCCCGAGCCCGTTGCCGCCCCCCACCAGGCCGTCCTCGTCGTCGACTTCGGTGCGCAGTACGCCCAGCTCATCGCCCGGCGGGTCCGCGAGCTGCAGGTCTACTCCGAGATCGTGCCGCACCGGATCACGGCCGCCGAGGTGGCGGCCCGCACGCCCGCCGCGATCATCCTGTCGGGCGGACCGAAGAGCGTCCATGTCGAGGGGGCGCCGAGCCTCGACCCGGCGATCTACGACCTCGGCATCCCGATCCTCGGCATCTGCTACGGCGTGCAGCTGATCGCCCAGCAACTCGGTGGCGAGGTCGGACGTGGTCTGCGCGGCGAGTACGGACGCGCCGAGCTCACCGTCACCGACCCGTCGTCGCAACTGCTCGGTGGCTTGCCGGTCGAGCATCCGGTGTGGATGAGCCACTTCGATGCGGTGGTCCGTGCGCCGGAGGGGTTCGTTGCCACGGCGCGCACGCCCGATGCGCCGGTCGCCGCCCTCGAGCACCCCGGCCGGCGGATCTGGGGTGTGCAGTTCCACCCGGAGGTGGTGCACTCGCCCCACGGGATGGAGGTGCTGCGCCGGTTCCTGCACGACCTCGCCGGTTGCACACCCGACTGGACGATGGGCTCGATCATCGACGAGCAGGTGGCGGCGGTGCGCGCCCAGGTGGGCAGTGGCCGGGTGATCTGCGCGCTGAGCGGCGGTGTCGACTCGGCGGTCGCTGCGGCGCTGGTGCACCGCGCCGTCGGATCGCAGCTCGTGTGCATCTATGTCGACACCGGGCTGATGCGTCTGAACGAGAGCGCCCAGGTGGTCGAGACGTTCCGTCGGAACATGGGCATCGAGCTGATCCACGTCGATGCCGGGGCGCGCTACTTCGAGCGCCTCGCCGGGGTCACCGATCCGGAGCAGAAGCGCAAGATCATCGGCGAGCTGTTCATCCGCATCTTCGAGGAGCACACCGGCGGGTTGTCCGACGCCGAGTACCTCGTGCAGGGCACGCTCTACCCGGACGTCATCGAGAGCGGCGGCAGCGACGGCACGGCGTCGGTGATCAAGAGCCACCACAACGTGGGCGGGCTGCCCGACGACATGACGCTGAAGCTCGTCGAGCCGCTGCGCACCCTGTTCAAGGACGAGGTGCGGCGTGTGGGTCGCGAGCTCGGCCTGCCCGACGAGATCGTCCTGCGCCAGCCGTTCCCCGGGCCGGGTCTCGGGGTGCGCATCATCGGTGAGGTCACCCCCGAACGGGTTGCGGTCCTCCAGCACGCCGACGCCATCGTGCGCGAGGAGATCGCTCGCGCCGGGCTCGAGCGCGAGCTGTGGCAGGCGTTCGCCGTCCTCGCCGACATCCGTTCGGTCGGGGTGATGGGCGACGAGCGGACCTACGAGAACCCGATCATCATCCGAGCCGTCACCAGCGACGACGCGATGACCGCCGATTGGGCACGGCTGCCCTACGACCTGCTCGAGACGATGTCGAACCGGATCATCAACGAGGTCCGCGGGGTGAACCGTGTCGTCTACGACATCACCTCCAAGCCGCCCGGCACGATCGAGTGGGAGTGAGCCGGGCGTCGAGCCGGTGAGCCGCTGCTGCCCGCACCGTGACTGACGCCCGCAGGTGCATGTTCGCAACACGTTCGTCACATTGGTAACATGAGCGACACCATGCGGAGTGGAGCCCTCGTTCGCGTTCTCGTCGCCGTGACCCTCGTCGCCGGCCTGTCGGTCCCCTCCGTGGCGGCCGACGACGTCACCGACCAGCAGGCCAAGGTCGAGCGGATCGCCGATCAACTCGAGGCGCTCGAGGCCCGCATCGGCCAGATCACCGAGGACTACGGCGCGGCGCTCGATCGCCTCGAACAGCTCGAGGGCGAGATCGCGGTGACGCAGGCGTCGGTCGATGCCAAGCGGGCCGAGCTCGCCACGGTGCAGGACCAACTCACCTCGATCGCGCTCGACGCCTTCACGGCCGGCGGCTCGCTCGGGCTCACCCCATTGTTCTCGTCGGTCGACGCGTTCACCTCCGACCTCGCGCGCAGCGAGCTGTCGCGCCTGGCACTCGACCGTGGCGTCGGCGATAGCGACGAGATGCAGGCGCTGATCCAGGATCTCGCCGACGAGACGGCTGCGCTCGAGGCGAAGAAGGTCGAGCAGCAGACGCTGATCGCCACGCTCGAGGCCCGCCGGGCCGAAGGTGAGGCGCTGACAGCCCAGTACGAGCAGGAGTACACCGCTGCCCAGGCCGAGCTCGGCCAGCTCATCCGCGAGGAGCAGGAGCGCCGCGCTGCAGCAGCGATCGCCGCGGCGATCCAGCAGCAGCAACAGCAGCCGCAGACCCCCGTGGTCACCCCGCCCCGAGGTGGCGGCAGCAATGGTGGCGGCAATACCGGTGGCGGCAACACCGGTGGCGGTGGCGGCGGCGGCAACAACGGTGGCGGCGGCGATACCGGTGCCGGCGGCGGTGGCGATACTGGTGGCGGCGGTGGCGATACAGGTGGCGGCGGGGGTGGCGACACACCACCTCCACCCCCTCCACCTCCACCTCCTCCGCCCCCGTCGTCGAAGTCGAGCATCGCGGTGTCCGCGGCGCAGACGCAGCTCGGGGTGCCGTACCGGTTCGCTGCGTCGGTTCCCGGTGTGGCCATGGACTGCTCCGGTCTCACCAAGTACGCGTGGGGTCGTGCGGGCGTGTACCTGCCGCACCAGTCGCGCCAGCAGTTCGCATCGACGCCCCATGTGCCCGAGGCCCAGGCCCAGCCGGGCGACTTGATCTTCTACCACTCGCCGATCAGCCACGTCGGGATCTACATCGGCGGTGGCTCGATGATCCACGCCACGCAGCCCGGTGACGTCGTGAAGGTCTCGGCGGTGCGTTGGAACAAGGTCGTCGGGGTCTCCCGGCCCGGCTGACGCCGGGTACGGTTGGCCTCCATGTCGAGCCACGAGATCCCTGGGATCGCCGTCGAAGCCGTCAGCCGGTGGCTGGTCGAGCACATCGAGGGGTCCGTCGCCCCGTTCCAGTTCGACCTCATCGCCGGTGGGCGCTCGAACCTCACCTACCGGGTCACCGACGCTGCTGGCAACCGCTACGTGCTGCGGCGGCCGCCGCTCGGCCATGTGCTCGCCACCGCGCACGACATGGCCCGCGAGCATCGCATCATCGCTGCGGTCGGGCGCACCGGGGTGCCGGTGCCACCGGCGCTCGGGCTGTGCACCGACACCGAGGTGAACGGCGCTCCGTTCTACGTGATGGGCTTCGTCGACGGTGTGGTGCTCGACAGTGTCGAACGGGCCGCACTGTTGCCCGTCGAGCTGCGTGTCGCTGCCTCGCACCATCTCATCGACGTGCTCGCCGACCTGCACTCGGTCGACATCGACGCGATCGGCCTCGGCGACCTGGCCAAGCGTGAGGGCTACGTCGAACGGCAGCTGAAGCGCTGGTCGATCCAGTGGGAGCAGTCGAAGACGCGCGAGCTCGCCGCGATCGACGAGGTCGCAGCCCGCCTGCGCGAGCGGTTGCCGGTGCAGCAGGGCGTCGCGATCGCCCACGGCGACTTCCGCTTCGGCAACTGTCTCACCGATCTCGCAGCGGGCCGCATCGCCGCAGTGCTCGACTGGGAGCTGTGCACGCTCGGCGACCCGCTGGCCGATGTCGGCTACCTCGGGGTCTACTGGTACGACGGCGAGGCCGCGAACGTGCGCAACAACGATCCCACGCCTGCGGGCGGGTTCGCCTCGTACGACGACCTGCTCGAGCGCTACGCCACGCGCACCGGTCGCGACCTGTCGGGCATCGACTACTACGTCGCGTTCAGCTGCTGGCGGTTGGCGATCATCAGCGAAGGCGTCTACGCCCGCTATCTGCACGGCGCGATGGGCAGCACCGACGGCGTCGAGTTCGACTCGTTCCGCATCGGTGTCGACGCCTTGGCCGAGCGTGCCCTGGCTGCTGTGAGGAGGTTGTGATGGGCTCGACAGGGACCGACGTCATGCAGGGGTGGGACCGCAGCTCGTTCACCGCGGCGGGCATCACTCGCGACACCTATCGCCGCGGGTCGGGCCCGGGTGTGGTGATCGTGCACGAGATCCCCGGCATCACCCCGGCCGTGGCCCGCTTCGCGAACGAGGTGGTCGACAGCGGGCTCACGGTGGTGATGCCCTCACTCGTCGGCACCCCGGGCAAGGCACCGAGCGCGCCCTACATCGCCTCGTCGATGTCGAAGGTGTGCGTCGCCAAGGAGTTCACCACCTGGGCCGTCGGGCAGACCTCGCCGATCATCGGCTGGCTGAGGGCGCTGGCCCGAGCGCTGCACACCGAGGTCGGCGGCCCTGGCGTCGGCGCGGTCGGGATGTGCTTCAGCGGCGGGTTCGCACTCGGCATGATGGTCGACGACCTGATGGTGGCCCCGGTGCTCAGCCAACCGTCACTGCCCTTCGCGACCGGTGGTCGCGAGCGCGCTCGCGACCTCAACCTGTCGCCCGACGATCGGCTGGTGGTGGCCCGTCGAGCTGCGGCCGGATGCCAGGTGCTCGGCCTGCGCTACGACCGCGACAAGCTCGTCGGCGACCGTTTCGCGTCGCTGCGCGACCTGCTGGGCGATGCGTTCATCGCGGTCGAGCTGCCGAGCAGCTCGGCACGCGACCACAGCGTGCTCACCGAGCAGCGCGACGACGCCAGCGTTGCACGGGTGCTCGATTTCCTGCGCGAGAAGCTGATCCCGACTCAGGCCTGACGCCGAAGGCAGGCACCGCTGCCGCCCGGGCCTCGAGGGGCCCGAGCCGCAGCCGTGCGAGACAGGTCGCGGCGCTCAGCCGGCGATGGCGTCGAGCGCGTGCTGCTTGGCCGTCTTGTAGTCGGCCTTGCCGTTCGGGGCGCGTGGCACATCGGCGACGAAGACGATCCGCTTCGGTGCCTTGAAGCCGGCGAGCTGCTGCTTCACGTCGGCGATGATCTCGCCCTCGGACACCGTGGCGCCCTCGTTCAGCGACACCACGGCCGTCACCGCCTGACCGAACTTCTCGTCGTCGACTCCCACCACGAGGCAGTCGTGCACGCCGGCCACACGCTTGACGGCCTCTTCCACCTCTTCGGGATAGACCTTCTCGCCACCGGTGTTGATCACCTGGCTGCCGCGGCCGAGCAGGATCAGCGAACCGTCGTCGGCGACCATCGCAAGGTCGCCGGGGAACGAGTAGCGCTCGCCGTTGATGACACGGAACGTGCGGGCCGACTTCTCCGGGTCCTTGAAGTAGCCGAGCGGCACGTTGCCGCCGGCGGCCACCATGCCGATCTCGCCCGAGCCGGGTTCGACCTGGCGGTCGTCGTCGGTGAACACCTTGGTGGTGGGCATCTGGCTGAACTTCGCCGTCGCCGGCGGAAGGCCCTTCATCGTGATGGCCATGCCCATCGAGCCCTCGGTCGAGCCGATCGCATCGAGCAGCACGACCTGTTCGATCCGGTCGAGCAACTGCTCTTTCACCTCGGCGGTCCACATCACGCCGGACGAGATGATCATCTTGAGCGACGAGGTGTCGTAGGCGCGGCCTGCGCCCGAGGCCGCATCGAGGGCGCGGATGATCGGCTTGGCGAATGCGTCGCCGACGATGGTGAGGTTGGTGACGCCCTCGGTCTCGACGGTGCGCAGCACCTCGTCGGCGTCGAGCGAACGGTTCTCGAGGGTGACCACCACGCCGCCGGCGAGGTGGGGGATGAACGCTCCGAGCCACACACCCGTGCCGTGCATCAGTGGCGCACAGGGGATCGAGATGAGCCGGTTGTTCGCCTCGGCGGCACCCTTCACCAGCCCGGCGATCTCGCTCGCATTGCTGGGCGCAGCGAGGCCGAGCAACGGGAAGCCCGACGTCACGAACCCGCCTGTCATCCCGCCCATGGCGTACATCACGCCCTTGGGCATGCCGGTGGTGCCACCGGTGTAGAGCATGTAGATGTCGCCTTCGTCGCGCGTGATGCGGGCCATCGGCTCGTGCGCGGCGACGAGCGACTCGTACGCGACGGCGCCGGGCACCTGGCCGGCCCCGCCGTCGTCGACCTCGACGAGCAACTTCAGCTTCGGCAGTCGGTCGATCACCCGCGCGACGCGCTCGCCGAGCGACGAGTGGAACACCAGGGCCTCGGCGTCGCTGTTGTCGAGCAGGTACCACAGCTCCTCGTCGAGGTAGCGGTAGTTGACGTTCACCGGCACGCCGCGCATCTTGAAGCCACCGAACTGGGCCTCGAGGTATTCGTTGCCGTTGTAGAGGTAGAGGCCGATCTTCGAGTCGGGCCGCAGGCCGGCTGCGCTGTACGCAGCGGCCATCCGTGCGGCCCGGTCGTCGTACTCCGACCAGCTGCGCCGTACCGAACCGTTCACCAGGGCGGTCTGGTCGCCGATCGCGTCGGCGATCGACTCCCAGACGGAAGCGAAGTGCATCTCCATGCATGGATGGTACGACGACAGCTGTGACCGGGGCCACATGTGCGTCGAGATTGTCGGAACTTGGTTTCCGGTGACGTGGGACCAGGCTCGTCAGCCGAGTGGCGAGCCGTACATCTCGCCGAGCGGATCGCTGATCACTTCGAGGCGTTCGCCGTCGGGCCCGCGGAAGTAGAGCGACGAGCCGTCGACATGGGCGTAGTCGATGCCGGTCGCGTCGAAGCGGCCCTTGATCCGTTCCCAGTTGTCGCGCTCGACGGAGATGGCCAGATGGTGGTGGCCGCCGAGCACCTCGCGGTACGGGCCGAGGTCGAGGCCAGGGAGGTCGAAGAAGGCGAGGGTGTTGCCGTGGCCGATGTCGAAGAAGAAGTGCGTCGACCCGGCGTAGTCGCGGTTCTCGAACATCTCGACGAGCGGGAAGCCGAGCAGGCCCGCATAGAACTCGACGGTGCGCTCGACGTCGCTGCAGATCAGCGCGACGTGGTGGACGCCGCGTGCGGTGCTCGGTGGTCGCTGCGAGCGTGGCTGCAGGTGGCGGCCGACGATCTCGGCGCGCCGGGCGTCGAGCTCGGCGCGAGTGGTGGCGTCGACACCGTGGGGTTCGCTCATGCCGTCGCCCACACGAGGATCTCCGTGCCGTCGGTGGTGGCCGAGAACGTGCGCTCGGCGGCTGCGGTGAGCCGCGCCGCGTCGCCCTGAGAGAGGGGGCCGGCGCCGTCGAGGGTGCCTGCGCCGAGGGCGACGAAGACGTGCACGTGGGGTGCGGCGGGCACGACGATGCTGCCGCCGGTGGCGAGCCGAGCGCCCCACAACACGGCATCGCGTTGGTGGATCGCCACGGCGCCGCGGTGCCCCTGCCCGGAGGCGATGGCCACCAGCCCGCCCTTGGCGAGCTCGACGTTCAGGTCGCGCTGCTCGTAGCCCGGGTCGACGCCGGCGGTGTCGGGCAGCACCCACATCTGGACGAAGTGGACCGGCTCGTCGGGGCTCGCGTTCATCTCGCTGTGGCGGATGCCGCGCCCGGCCGACATGCGCTGGGCGAGGCCGGGGTAGAGGACCCCGTGGTTGCCCTCGCTGTCGCGGTGCTCGAGCCGCCCGGAGAGCACCCACGTGACGATCTCCATGTCGCGGTGGCCATGGGTGCCGAAGCCCGCGCCCGGGGCGACCCGGTCGTCGTTGTTGACGAGCAGCAGGCCGTGGCCCTGGTGCTCGGGGGCCCAGTGATGGCCGAAGTTGAACGAATGCCGCGAGTCGAGCCAGCTGATGTCGGTCACGAAGCGGTCGGCGGCGCGCTGCACGGAGATCGACGTGGTGAGCGAGGTCATGGTTCGGACAACATCCTTGATCCCGCAACTATTCCGGTGCGGGTGCCGGGGCCAGCACGCCGGTGCGGTGCAGGTCGCGCAGGTGGTCGGCGCCGAGGCCGGCGAGCGTCGTCAGGTGGTGGTGGCCGACCTCGCGGGGGACGGGCACGACGTGGGGGATCGCCACCACCACGCATCCTGCGGCCTGCGCAGAACGGGCACCGGTGGGCGAGTCCTCGAGAGCGATGCAGGCACGCGGGTCGACGCCGAGCCGGGCCGCACCGGTGAGGTACGGCTCGGGATGCGGTTTGCCGTGGGTGACGTCGTCGCCCGCCACGATCGCGGTGAACGAGCCTGCGGGCAGCGCGTCCATCAAGGCGTCGGTGAACCGCCGCCACGACATCGTCACGAGGGCCGTCGGGATGCCGGCGGCGACGAGGTCGGCCAGCAGCTCGCGGGCGCCGGGACGCCACGGCACCTCACGGCGGAACCGCTCGATCACCCCGTCGAGCAGCAGGTTGACGATGTCGTCGATCGGCAGGTCGACCGCGCCGTGCTCGGCGATGTAGCGCGCCGAGTCGCGCAGGTCCTTGCCCACCAGGGCGTGGGCGTGATCGGTGGTCCAGCCCCCGTTGCCGTGCTCGGCGACGATCTCGAACTCGCGGTCGATCCAGTACGGCTCGGTGTCGACGAGTGTGCCGTCCATGTCCCACAGCACCGCGGCGAGCTCCGGGGCCCCGGGCATGTCGATCTCGGGCCTCAACGCGGCCCGCCGTCGACGTTGAGCGTCGTGCCGGTGGTGTAGCTGCTGGCGTCCGACGCGAAGTAGAGCGCAGCACCGACGATCTCGTGCGGTTCGCCACCACGGCCGAGTGCATACCCGGCTCGAGCCGAGCGGGTGAACGACTCCATGTCCCAGGCCTTGGAGATGTCGGTGAGGAACGGCCCGGGCACGATGCAGTTCACCCGCACGGTCGGCCCGAGCGTGCGGGCCAGGCCGTAGGCGAGGTTGTTGACCCCCGCCTTGGCCGCGCCGTACACGAGCTCGACGGCAGACGGGCGCTGCGAGGCGATCGACGAGACGAACACGATCGAGCCGCCGCCATCGGCCACCATGCGCGTGCCGACGACGGCCGACAGGCGGAACGGGCCCTTCAGGTTGACGCCCACAACCTTGTCGAACAGGTCTTCGCTGACGGCGTCGACCGACGGGTAGAGCGGCGACATGCCGGCGTTGTTCACCAGCACGTCGACCCTGCCGAACTCGGCGTAGGCAGCTGCGGCGAGGTCGTCGGCCCCCTGCCACGACGCGGCGTGGTAGGCGACGGCGAGTGCCCGCCGACCGAGCGCGCGCACCTCGTCGGCGACGGCTTCACAGTTCTCGAGCTTGCGGCTGGCGATCACCACATCGGCTCCGCGCTCGGCGAACGCGAGCACCATCTCGCGGCCGAGCCCGCGGCTGCCGCCGGTGACGACGGCCACCTTCCCGGTGAGGTCGAACAGGTCGTTGGACGTCTTCGTCATGCCCTGTTCTTAGCCGTTCGGCCGGCGGCCCGGCTCACTCGCCGATCGAGCGCAGGGTGTCGTCGAGCGCGTCGAGCGCTGTGGCGAGCTGGTCGTCGGTGTGGGCGAGGCCGACGTTCATCATCCCGCGGTGGGCGATGTAGACGCCGCGCTCGAGCAGGCCGAGGTAGAGCAGGTCCTGGAGCACGGCGTCGCGTTTGGCCATCTGGCGCAGCTGGGTGGGTGCCTCGGCGAGGGCGTGCAGGCTCATCATCGAGCCGAACCCGCTCACGCTCACGGGCAGCGAGCTGCGCGCCAGCACGGCAGCGACGTTCTGGCGGAACTCCTCACCGCGGGCGAAGTGGGCTTCGGCGACATCCTTGGTGTACACGGTGCCGAGCACGGCGACGCCCGCGTTCATCGTGGCGATGTTGTTGTTGAACGTGCCTGCGTGGCTGATGACGCTCGTGCGCCCGGCCTCGGGGCTGGTGTCGTACTGGTCGAGCAGGTCGGCCGTGCCGCCGAAGGCGCCGAAGGAGAAGCCGCCACCGATGTACTTGCCGTAGGTGGTGATGTCGGCCTGGGCGCCGAGCATGTCGACCATCCCGCAGCGACCGTGCCGAGACGTCATCACCTCGTCGGCGATGGTCACTGCGCCCACGGCGCGGGCGGCGGCGAACACCCCTTGGATGAACTCGGGGGTGGTGGGGATGCACCCGCCCGAGCCGAGCATCGGCTCCATCACCACGGCCGCCAGGTCGGCGCCGTGCTGCTCGATCAGCTCGAGGGTGCGGTCGAGGTCGTTGTACGGGGCGATGACGAAGTCGTAGGGCGCGTTCCACGGGGCCGGTCCACTGGCGAAGTAGAGGACACCACCGTGGTAGCCGCCGAGCATGACCATCAGCTTCGAGCGCCCGGTGTACTGCAGCGCGGTCGTGATCGCCATCAGGTTGGCCTCGGTGCCGGAGTTGGTGAACCGCACACGGTCGAGGCAGAACCGCTCGCACATCAACCGGGCGAGCTCGGCCTCGGCGGGGTGGATGCCGCCGACGCTGACGTTGGTGTCGAGCGCCGCCTTGACGTGGTCGATCACCCGCCGCTCGGAGTGCCCGAGCAGGCCGGCGGTGTAGTCGCCGAGCAGGTCGATGTAGCGGTGGCCGTCGGCGTCGACGAGCGTTGCGCCCTCGCCGCTGACGAAGGTGAGCGGGAACGGCGGGTGGGTGAGCACGGTGCGGGTGTGCCCGCCGGGCAGCACCTGGCGAGCTTGGTCGTAGGCCGCGTGGCTGGCCGGGTTGCGGTCGGCGAAGGCCTGCCGGGCGCGCTCCAGTTGTACGGTGTTCATGACGTCAGCCTAGATGGCGGCTGCCGCCCGCCGGGCCTCGAGCACCGCCTCGGCGATCGTGCGCGGCGCCACGCAATCGCCGATGCGCACTGCTCCGGGCACCACCGGGTCGGCGGGCAGGCGGAACCCGCAGTCGACGAGCGCCACGCACTCGATCACCTGCATCTCGCCGCTGAAGCGGTCCTGCACACGCACCCCGTCGGGGCCGACCGACCTGAGCAGGGCCCGTCGGGCGACGACGACGCCGCGTTGGGCCAGCCGCACGTTGGCCGGGGCGAGGTCGCCCGTGCGGCTCAGCTCGTTGCCGGCGATGTGGTCCTGGGTGATCAGCACAGCGCGCTCGCCGAGCTCCTCGGCCAGGGCGACGGCGATCGGCCCGCCGATCGGGTCGAACAGCGCCACCCGGCCCTCGGCTGGCAGCGCCGCAGTGCCGGTGCGCAGGTCGACCACGTCGATCACCACCGCTCCCTCGTCGACGTCGTAGCCGCGCGTGCCCGGCACCGAGCCGACGGCCTCGATCACGCTGCCCCGGTGCGCACCGGCGGCGGAGGCGTCGAAGGCGGAGCCGGTGCGCACGGCCACCCCGAGTCGCTCGCACTCGGCGACCAACCAGTCGACGAACGCGGCGCCGGGCCCGGCGACCGCAGCGATGCCACCCAGCCGTGTGCTGCGCTCGACCAGGGTCACCCGGTGGCCGCGGGCCGCAGCCACCCGAGCTGCCTCGAGGCCCGACACTCCGCCGCCGACCACCGTGACGTCGCGGGGCGCTGCGGCGGGGGCGTACCAGTCCGGGTCGGCTGTCTCGTGGCCGGCCGACGGCTCGACCACGCACGACACGATCGGGTTGCGCCCGTCGCGCACCTGGCAGCGCTGGTTGCAGCGGATGCACGGCCGGATGCGGTCGGCCTGGTTGGCACGGACCCGGGCGACCAGGTCGGGGTCGGCGATCTGGGCGCGGGTCATCTCGACCCCGTCGCACACGCCGTCGTCGATCGCCCACTCGGCCTGGCCCCAGTCGACGACCGAGCCCTGCAGCAGCACGGCCACGTCGGCAGCGGCCTGCTGCACGGCGGCACGGACGTCGCGGCACACGCCGATGTTGAACCCGGTGGGCTCGTGGAAGTCCGGTCGGGTCTTCTCGGCCGAGAAGATCGCCCCGCGGGTGACCACTACGTAGTCGATGCGTGCCGCCGGATCGCCCGCCAGCTCGGCAGCGATCGCCGGCGCCATCTCCGGGGTGATGCCCGCCCATGGTGCCAGCTCGTCGCACGACAGCCGCAGGCCGACGATCGCCTCAGGTGCAGCGGCGCGCACGGCGGCGATCACCTGGCGGGCGAAGCGCAGGCGGTCGGCTCCCCACTCGTCGCCGCGGTGGTTGGTGAGGCCCGACAGGAACTGGCGCACCAGGCTGTGCTGGCCGGCGTTGATCTCGACCCCGTCGCAGCCCGATGCGACGGCGAGCGCGGCCGCTGCGCCGAAGCCGGCGACGACAGCGGCGATGTCGTCGGCCTCCATCCACTTCGGCACCTCGCGGCTGTTCACCTCGGGCATGCGCGATGGTGCCCACAGCGGTGCCTGGCTGTAGGCGCTCGAGCCCTGGCCACCGGCATGGTCGAGCGAGGCGATCACCAGCGAGCCGTGCGCGTGGCAGGCCGCGGCGATGGCGGCCCATCCGTCGGCGCATCGTTCGGCGAGCGGGGCGCGCTCGTAGGGCCAGTCGCTGGCGTGCACACTCGCGCCCTCGACCACGATCACACCTGCCCCGCCGGCGGCGCGCCGGGCGTAGTAGGCGACGTGGCGGTCGGTGAGCCGACGCTCGTCGTCACCGAGGTTGGTGACATGCGGGCCGAACATCACGCGCGACGGGGCCTCGAGACGGGCGAGGTGGAGGGGTTCGACGAGCCGCGCCATGCGGCGGCGACCCTAGTGCGGGAGGCTCACGATGTCTCCGCCGGGGACGCTGTGCCCGTGGGAGATCGACGGATCACCGGTCGAATGCCATGGAGATCACGATCGGAAGGTCGCCTCTACGTCGTGCGCTACGGTGACCAAGTGGTGTACCTCCGCGGCTTGCCCGATCCGATCATGCCCAATCCGATCCTGCCCGATCAGGACGAACTGGTGACAAGCGGCTTCAGCTCGCTGTTCGGGCTGATGATCGTCGTCGGGATCGGTCTGTCCGTGTGGCGGTTCGCCGCTACGCGCAACATGGCCAAGCGACGGGGAGCCTCCGACGCCGATGCCACCACTGTGGCGTTGTTCGGCGGCGAGACCGGAACTGCGGTCGCCTACGCCGTCAAGGACGCTCGGCCGGCCGAAGCAACCGAGCCCGAGCGGCAGTCCCCCGCCGATGTCGAGGAGCGGATCCGGTCCGTCCGCGAGCTCGAGTCGAAGGGTCTGATCACGACCGAGCAGGCAGCCTCACGCGTCGAGGAGATCTTGCGCGACGTCTAGCCGAGCGCCGACGGCCGATCGGCACCGTCGAGCTGTTGCCGGCCGCGGCTCAGGCGCCGGCGACGGCGACGGGTTTGCGGGTGAGCTGCACCGGCTTGGAGTGGTCCATGCTCGGCTTGGGCACCACGCCCATGTCGACCGACTGCAGCGCCTCGTCGGCCGCGCCGCCCACACACTCCGGGTCGGGACCGTCGAGGGGCAGGCCGGTGAAGAACTTCGCGGCCATGCAGCCGCCCTGGCAGGCGTCATAGCTGCCGCAGCTGGCGCAGGCGCCTGCCGACTGGGGCTCGCGCAGCTCGCGGAACAGCTCGCTGTGCTTCCACACCTGGGCGAAGCCACCCTCGTCGCGCACCGAGCCGGCCTTGAACTGGTCGTGGATGACGAACGGGCAGGCGTAGACGTCGCCGATCGGGTCGATGAGGCACACCACCCGGCCGGCGCCGCACATGTTCAACCCCGGCAGCGGTTCGCCGAGCGCGTTGAGGTGGAAGAACGAGTCGCCGGTCAGCACGTCGGCGCCGTGGTCGAGCAGCCAGTGGTAGATCTGGCGCTGCTGGGCGTTGGTGGGGTGCAGGTCGTGCCACGTGTCGGCGCCGCGGCCGCTCGGGCGCAGACGGGTGACGCGCAGCTGCGCGCCGTAGCTGTCGGCGAGCGCCTTGAACTCGTCGAGCTGGTCGACGTTGTGGCGGGTGACGACGATCGAGATCTTGAACGGGCCGTTGCGCTCGACGAACCCGGCGGCGGCCAAGTTGTCCATCGCTCGACGGGCCATGTCGTAGCTGCCGGGGCCGCGCACGGCGTCGTTGGTGGCGGCGTCGATGCCGTCGAGGCTGATCTGGATGTCGAGGTAGTCCATCGCAGTGAGGCGGCGGGCCTTGTCGGCATCGATGAACGCACCGTTGGTCGAGAACTTCACGCCGATGTCCCGGCCGATCGCGTACTCGACGAGCTCGAAGAAGTCGCGGCGCACCATCGGTTCGCCACCGCCGATGTTGATGTAGAACACCTGCAGGTCGTGCAGCTCGTCGAGCACCCGCTTGGCCTCGGCCGTGGTGAGCTCGCGAGGGTCGCGCTGGCCACTCGAGCTGAGGCAGTGCACGCACTGCAGGTTGCAGGCGTAGGTCAGCTCCCAGGTGAGGCAGATCGGGGCGTCGAGGCCGGTCTTCAACTGGCTGACGAGGGACTCAACGCTCACGGACGATCTCCGAACGCTGCAGGCTGGTGAACGCCGTGGCGAACGACGACCAGCGGGACGGGGCGACACCGCACGCGTCGAGCGTGGCGGCGAGGGACGGGTGGTCAGCCAGGGCACGGGCCACGGCGACCATGTCGGGATGCTTGAGGAAGACCAGCCGGCGGTTGCCGTAGTGGTAGGCGAGGGCCCCGAACGGTTCGGGGCGCAGCGCGACCTGGGGGTGCAGCTCGAGGGCTGCGCTCAGGATCGCTGCGGTCGGGGTCGCTGCGCTCGACGCGTCCGCGTCAGTAGACGCCGCACATGCCATCGATCGAGATCTCCTCGACGAGCAGCTCGTCGGCGGCGAGCAACTCGGCGTCCTGGGCCTCGGTGGTGTCGACGGTCGGGTTCTCCATGCCGGCGAGCGTAGCCCTCGCGTCCGCCTGCCGCTACGCGAGCGACACGTCGAACTCCACTGGTATCCGCCCGGCGCAGTGTGCCTAGGATCGCCCCACGCATCGATACATGGGGGTTTCGTCGTGAAGACCAAGGCTGCTGTCCTCTGGGAAGTCAACACACCGTGGAGCGTGGAGGAGATCGACCTCGATCCCCCCGGCCCGGGTGAGGTGCTGGTGAAGATCGCTGCGAGCGGCATGTGCCACAGCGACGAGCACCTCGTCACCGGCGACCTGCCGTTCGCCCCGCCCATCATCGGTGGGCACGAGGGTGCAGGTGTCGTGCAGGAAGTGGGCGAGGGCGTCAGCTGGCTCGCCCCCGGCGATCACGTCGTGTTCGGGTTCATCCCGTCGTGCGGCCGCTGCGCGAGCTGCTCGACCGGCCACCAGAACCTGTGCGACCTCGGCGCGCTGATGGGCCTCGGCAAGCAGATCTCCGACGGCACCAGCCGTCACCATGCCCGTGGCCAGGACCTCGCCCTGATGTGCATCCTCGGCACCTTCGCCCACCACACCGTGGTGAACGAGGCGAGCTGCATCAAGATCGACAAGGACGTGCCGCTCGACCGGGCGTGCCTGCTCGGTTGCGGTGTGGTCACCGGCTGGGGCTCGAGCGTGTACGCAGCCGAGGTGAAGCCCGGCGACACCGTGGCCGTCGTGGGCGTGGGCGGCATCGGCGCCAACGCCATCCAGGGCGCCAAGTTGGCCGGCGCGAAGCGCATCATCGCCATCGACCCGGTGGAGTTCAAGCGCGAGAAGGCGATGGAGTTCGGCGCCACGCACACGTTCTCGTCGATGGAAGAGGCGCTGCCGGGCATCCAGGAGCTCACCTGGGGCACGATGGCCAACAAGGTCATCATGACCATGGGCGTGGGCTCGGGCGAGGTGATCGGCTCGGCCATGGCGCTGGCGTCGAAGCGTGGTCGCGTGGTCGTCACCAACATCCACCCGGCGCTCGAGTACAGCGCCTCGATGAGCCTGCTCGACCTCACCCTGATGGAGAAGCAGCTCGTCGGCTCGCTGTTCGGTTCGGGCAACCCGCGCGCCGACATCCCCAAGCTGATCGGGCTCTACCGCGAGGGTCAGCTCGACCTCGACGGCCTGGTCACCAACGAGTATCCGCTCGAAGGGGTCAACGAGGGCTACGACGCGATGCGCGCGGGCACCAACATCCGCGGCGTGCTGAAGTACGACTGACGGGCCACCCGAGATGGACGACCTCGTCACGCGCCTGTCGGGCGCGGTCGTCGGGCGTCGGCGCGAGCTCGAGCTCGTCGTCGCTGCGCTGCAGGCCGACCGCCACATCGTGCTCGAAGGGCCGCCAGGCACCGGCAAGAGCACGCTGCTGCGCGCCGTCGCCGACGAGCTCGGCATCGGCTTCGAGTTCGTCGAGGGCAACGCCGAGCTCACCCCGGCGCGCCTGGTGGGACATTTCGATCCGGCGCGGGTGCTCACGGATGGCTACGTGCCCGACGTGTTCGTGCCCGGGCCGCTCGTCACGGCGATGACTGGTGGGGCGTTGCTCTACGTCGAGGAGATCAACCGCATCCCGGAGGAGACCCTCAACGTGCTCATCACCGTGATGAGCGAGCAGGAGCTCCACGTGCCCCGCCTCGGTCGCGTGGTGTGCACCCCCGGGTTCCGGCTCGTCGCGGCGATGAACCCGTTCGACGCGGTGGGTACGGCGCGCATCTCCGGTGCGGTCTACGACCGGATGTGCCGTCTGGCGATGACCTACCAGAGCGCAGCCGAAGAGGTTGCGATCGTCGAGCAGGCGCTGCCCGAGCGCCTCGAGCCGGTGTGGCTGGGCAAGGTCGTCGAGCTCGTCCGCCGCACACGCGAGCACCCCGACCTGCGGATGGGCTCGTCGGTGCGTGGGGCGATCGACCTGGCCCTGGTCGCCACCAGCCTCGGCTCGCTGCGGGGCATGCCGCCGTACCAGCCGAGCGTCGGCCTCGATGCGGCGATCGTCGCCCTGTCGGGACGGATCCGTGTGCGCGAGGGCTCGACCCGCACCGCCGAGGGGATCGTCACCGAGCTGTGGGAGGAGATCTTCGGGCGCGTCGGGGCGGGTGACGCCGAGGGAAAAGCTGGCGCCCCGACTGGGGCCAGCAGCTCCCTCTGAGGCAGCCGCCACGCGCCAAAGAGGGCGACGAGGCCGACGAGGCCGTGCAGCAGGCGCAGCGCAAGACGACCTCGCGGCGCGAGCTGGCGCGCAACCCGCGCTTCGAGCAGGTCTCGCCCGAGGTGGGCGAGCTCGACGAAGCGGCCCTCGACGAGTCGATGCAGGACGACCCGGACGAGACCTTGGCGATGCTCGCCGATCTCACCGGCGCCACCGATGTGGCATTGCGCGACCTCGCCCGGCGGCTCGCCGGGCGGCTGTTCCTCGACATCTCTCGACGTGGGCCGAGCCGGCCGCGCGGCGTCGGCAAGCTCGTCGAGCAGCCCTACCGGCCCGACGGTGGCGACCTCGACATCGATGCGAGCATGGAGGCGATCGTCGAGGCAGGTGGTGCCCGACGAGCACGTGGTCCGGGTGATGCGCCGTCCACGATCGGCCACGGGCTCGACGTCGAGCGGCTGCGCGTGCGCGGCTGGGCCCAGCCGGGCACGGCGCTGTGCCTGCTGGTCGACCGCAGTGGCTCGATGGGCGGCAAGCCGCTCGCCACCTCGGCGGTGGCGGCAGCAGCGGTTGCCTGGCGAGCGCCGTCGGACTACAGCGTGCTCGCGTTCGGCAAGGACGTCGTCGCAGCGAAGAGCCAGGACCTCGCCAAGTCGAGTGAACGGGTGGTCACCGATGTGCTCGCCCTGCGCGGCTTCGGCACGACCGACCTGGCCGGTGCGTTGCTGGGGGCGGCCGAGCAGTTGCGTCGCAGCCGGGCCGGCCGCAAGGTGACGATCCTGCTGAGCGACTGCCGGGCCACGGTCGACGGCGACCCGTTCGCCGCGGCCGCCGGGCTCGACGAGCTGGTGATCATCGCTCCCGAGGGTGATGATGCCGAGGCGCAGGCGTTCGCCCGGCGCACGGGCGCGAGGCTCACCACGGTGGACGGTCCGGCGTCGGTCGCCGAGGCGATCGGTCGGGTGCTCGAAGGCTGACCCGAGCGGGTCAGCACTGGACGTCGCGCGGTGGCACGACGCCCTTGGTGTTCTCGTCCGGCACGACCTCACCGGTCGACGGAGCGAGTGTGGTCGCTGCGCCGATGGTGGTGGGCGTGGTGCCGGCCAGCGGGGCCTCACCGCGGAACACGGCGAGGATGCGCTGCATGTTCGTGCCCCCGAGGCGCGGGATCAGCACTGAGGCGCCGCCCTGGTTCGAGCCCTCGGCCTCGATCTGGTACGACGCCACCGTCGACGGGTCGAGGTTGCGCAGCACGCCGACGAACTGGAGCATCATGCTCGGCGTCAGCTCGTCGTCGACCACGACGTTCTCCTCGGCGGTCTTGATGAGGCCGCGAGCCACGCTGGGGTTGAGGACGCCCTTGTCGAGGGCCGCCGACATCGCCCGGCGGATGAAGTCCTGCTGGCGCGAGACCCGGCCGAGGTCGCTGACCGGGTCCTCTTTCCATTTCCCGTCGACCTGGTACTGGTACTTCCGCGAGCGGACGTAGGCGAGGGCGTGGTCGCCGTCGAAGGTGAAGCACCCGGCGGTCGGCACGTTCAGCCCGGTGTTCTTGTCGCGCGCCGGATAGGTGAACGGCACCTTCACACCACCGACGGCGTCGACGATGTTCTTGAAGGCGCAGAAGTCGACCTGGATGAAGTGATCGACGCGAAGGCCGAAGTTGTAGAAGATCGTGTCGATCAGGCGCTGCGGGTCGTCCTTCACGTAGGCCGTGTTGATCCGCTGCTTGCTGCCCCGGCCGGCGATCTCGACCCACAGGTCGCGGGGGAACGACAGCACCGCTGCCCGACCCGTGGACGGATCGACCCGCATCAGCATGATCGTGTCGCTGCGCTCGCCCATCCCCTCGCGGTTGCCGAAGGCCGAGGCGTACGGTGAGTTCGGATCGATGCAGGCGTTGTTGTCGGCGCCGGTGATGAGGAAGTTCCTGGCCGTCGGGTCGGCCGGCGGGAAGGTCTCGGGCGGTGCAGTGGTCACCACGGTCGTCGCCGCAGCGGTGACGGCCGTGCCGGCTGCCGGGTCGGTGCTCGACACGGGCGCCACCGACGAACTGGGCGAGAGCGGGCCCGTAGGAGCCGGGGGTGCAGCGATCTCGACACGGCCGATGCTGTTGCCGATGTTGCGTGCGACGACGAGCGCGAGCGCTCCGACGAAGCAGGCGAGGATGACCACCAGGTTCACGACCAGCAGCAGCCGCTGGTACCAGCGACGCTGTGGGCCGCGCGACGGCGGGAGGTCGTCGGCCGACAACGGCTCGTACGGGCGGGCAGACGACCACATGGCCCGCTCAGGCTAGCCCTGGCGCTCGTTCGAGGGAGGTCGCGGACCTCAGTCGTAGACGATGACGCCGCGGATGTTCTCGCCGTCGCGCATCGCCTGGTAGCCGTCGTTGATCTGGTCCTGGGTGTAGCGGCGGGTGATCAGCTCGTCGAGCTTCAACTGGCCGTCGCGGTACATGCCGAGCAGGCGGGGGATGTCGGCGCGCGGGTTCAGCGAGCCGAAGATCGTGCCCTTGATCTCCTTGTTCCACATGGCCAGCTGGAACAGGTTCACGGCGGCCTGGGTCTGCTCCATCGGGGCGACGGCGGTGACGACGCACGTCCCGCCCTTGCCGGTGAGGGTGAGGCCGAGCTCCATCATGTCGCCGTACATCACGCCCGGGGTCATGATCACCTTGTCGGCCATCTGCCCCTCGGTCATCTCGGCGACGGCCATCAGGGCGTCCTGCATCAGCGGGAAGGTGTGCGTGGCGCCGAACTCCATCGCCTTTTCGCGCTTGAACTCGACCGGGTCGATGGCGACGACGTGCTTGGCGCCTGCCATCTTCGCTCCCTGGACGGCGTTGATCCCGATGCCGCCGATGCCCACGACCACCACGGTGTCGCCCGGGGTGACCGCGGCGCGGTTGGTGGCCGAGCCCCAGCCGGTGGCGACACCGCACGACACGAGTGCGACCGACTCGAGCGGCAAATCGTTGTCGACCTTGATGAGCGAGTTCTCCGACACGCAGGCGTGGCGCGCGAAGGTGCCGAGCTTGGCGAACAGCCCGACGGGTTGGTCGCCGCGCACGAAGTGGCGGTGGGTGCCGTCGGTGATCATCCCGCCGCCGAAGGTGCCACGCCCGTTGTCGCACAGGTTCTGGCGGCCCGTCGAGCACGGCTTGCAGCGACCGCACGACGGCACGAAGCTCGCCGAGACGTGGTCGCCCGGCTTCACCGAGGTGACGCCCGGGCCGACCTCGACGACGACCCCGGCGCCCTCGTGGCCGCCGATCATCGGGAACAGCGACTCGATGCCCATCAGCGCCATCGCCTCGGCGGGCGGCACCATGTCGCCGGTGACGAGGTGCTCGTCGCTGTGGCACAGCCCGGCGACCTTCCACTCGACGACCACTTCACCGGCTCGGGGCGGATCGATGCGAACGGTCTCGATCTGCCACTGCTGATCGGTTCCCCACAGGACTGCAGCGCGTGTCTCCATGGACGCGGTTGTAGCACGTCGGCGGGGTCGGACTGTTCAGCGCAGCGCTCGGCCCGTCAGGCCGACCTGGAGCTCAGGGCAGGACGACGACGCGGGTGCCGACGCCCGCCCAGTTCCACATGAACAGCGCATCTGCGGTGGCCTGCCGCACACACCCACCC
Organism: Ilumatobacteraceae bacterium; assembly: GCA_040398525.1. Classification (GTDB taxonomy): domain Bacteria; phylum Actinomycetota; class Acidimicrobiia; order Acidimicrobiales; family Ilumatobacteraceae; genus VFMC01. The sequence goes on from JBBATY010000013.1 coordinate 30,758, forward strand.
GACAGCGGCCGGCCGAGCTGGGCGTCGGTCTGCAGCGGCACGTTGCCACGCTTGGGGATCTCGTGGAAGCCGATGTTGTCGGTGTTCGCCGTGTTCCTGGTGAAGCGCACCATCCAGCGCATGCAGACGCCGGGCGACGACAGGCTGCAGGTGATCGAGCTGCGCGAGAAGACCTGGTAGCTGCCCGGCCGTGGCTGGGCCATCTTCCCCGAGACGAGGTAGGTGCGGGTGACCGACTCGTCGGCCTCGATGATCCACACCCGCTGCGCCGTCTTGCTGTACACCACGCGGCGGCCGCTGCCCGAGCCCGCCGGGACGTCGATGCTGCCGCCGGAGCCGGGTGTGGTGGTGGGAGGTGAGGTGACCGGCGGTGCCACTGTCGACGACGTCGTGGTGGTGGTCGCCCCTTCGGGCAGGCAGATCGTGCGCCCGGCGAACAGCTTGGTCGAGGTCGTCGCCGCGTTGACGGCGAGCAGTGCCGACAGGCTGATGCTGTGGCGGGTGGCGATCCGCTGCCAACCGTCGCCGGCCTGGACGACGTAGTTCATCGCGCACACCGGGGGTGGCGCCGTCGTCGTGGTGGTGGTCGTGGTGGTGGTGGCGCCAGCGGGCAGGCAGAGCACCTTGCCGACGAACAGCTTGGTCGAGGCGTTCGCGGAGTTGGCGGCGTAGAGGGCGCTCACCGTCACCCCGTGCATGCTGGCGATGCGGATCCATCCGTCACCGCGCTGCACGGTGTAGGTGAGCGCGCACGGTGCGGGTGTCGTCGTGGTGGTGGTCGACGGATCGGCGGGCGTGCTGGTGGGCGGCGGGTCGGTGGGCACCTGCGGCCGAGGTGCGGCATCAGCCCCGAGCGGTGCGGCGAGCACGGCGAGCGCTGCGGCCACGCCGACGGCGATGACGGAGAGCCGACGGAGGAAGGGGTTCGGGCCGGTCGCGGTCGCGGACGAGGTCATGGTGATGAGTGTCCTCACTCCGCCGGAGGAGCAAGGTGCACGACGCACTGTAGGTCGTCGGCCGGAGCGGCGTCGATCGCGCGGATCGAGCCCACGGCGACCAGGTCGGTGCGGGCCCGCCCGATCGCGTCGTGGACCGCAGCCGGGCCGTGGACCTCGAGGCGTTCGACCTCGGCGCGCTGGCTGACCTTGGCCTCGGTCTTGGCGCGCCGCACGGCAGCGAGCACGTCGCAGAGGGGGTCGAGCCACCCGTGGTCGACCGGCGACGAGCCGGTGAGCTCGTCGGCCGCCGGCCAACTGGCGCGGTGCACCGAGCCGGACTGCCACCAGCCCCACACCTCGTCGGTGACGAAGGGCAGGAACGGGGCGAGCATCCGCTGCAGGGTCGACAGGGCGGTGCGCAGTGCGGCGCGGGCCGACTGGGTCGCATCCTCGGCCGAGCCTTCGCCGTAGGCGCGGGTCTTGACGAGCTCGACGTAGTCGTCGCAGAACCACCAGAAGAACTGCTCGGTGCGCTCGAGCGCCCGGGCGTAGTCGTAGCCGTCGAAGGCCGAGGTGGCGTCGGCGACGACGTCGGCGAGACGGGCGAGCATCGCCTGGTCGAGATCGACGGTGGCCGTGGCGCCCGCTGCGGGCTCGCCGAAGCTGAGCACGAACTTGCTGACGTTGAGCAGCTTGGTGGCCAGCTTGCGGCCGATCTTCATCTGGCTCTCGTCGAACGCCGTGTCGACACCCGGTCGGCCGCTGGCCGCCCAGTAGCGCACTGCGTCGGTGCCGTACTGCTCGAGCAGGTGCATCGGGGTGACCACGTTGCCCTTGCTCTTCGACATCTTCTTGCGGTCCGGGTCGAGGATCCAGCCCGACAGCGCTGCGTTCCGCCAGGGTGAGCCGCCGTGCTCGTGGTGGCTTCGCACCATCGTGGCGAACAGCCAGGTGCGGATGATGTCGTGGCCCTGTGGGCGCACGTCCATCGGGAACACCCGGTCGAACAGGGCACTGCCGTCCTCGGCCCACTGGCCGGCGATCTGCGGGGTGAGCGACGACGTCGCCCAGGTGTCCATCACATCGGGGTCGCCGATGAAGCCACCAGGAACGCCGCGCTGGTCGGGTGTGAGCCCGGGCGGGCAATCGGTCGACGGGTCGACCGGCAGCGAGGCCTCGCCGGGCACCAGCACCTCGTCGTAGATCGGGTTGCCGTCGGCGTCGAGCCGGTACCACACCGGCACGGGGACGCCGAAGTAGCGCTGCCGGCTGATCAGCCAGTCGCCGTTCAGGCCGCCGACCCAGTTGTCGTAGCGGTGCTGCATGTAGCTCGGGTGCCAGGTGAGCTCGTCGCCCCGGGCGAGCAGGTCGGCCCGCAGCTGCTGGCCGCGCCCGCCGTTGCGGATGTACCACTGGCGGGTGGCGACGATCTCGAGCGGGCGGCTGCCGCGCTCGTAGAACTTCACCGGGTGGGTGATCGGCTCGGGCTCGCCGAGCAGGTCGCCGCTGGCGGCGAGCATCTCGACCACCCGCTTCTGGGCCTGCTTGGGTGCCAGCCCGGCGATCTGCATGTACGACTCGCAGCCCATGTCGGTGGCGATCCACTCGGGCACCTCGCCGGCGAACCGGCCGTCGAAGCCGATGAGCGCGCGCGATGGCAGGTTGAGCTCGCGCCACCAGACGACGTCGGTGACATCGCCGAAGGTGCAGATCATCGCGATGCCGGTGCCCTTCTCCGGGTCGGCGAGCGGGTGGGCGACGATCGGCACGTCGACGCCGAACAGCGGGGTGAACACCATCGTGCCGAACAACGGCTGGTAGCGCGGGTCGTCGGGGTGGGCGACGAGTGCGACGCAACTGGGGATCAGCTCGGGCCGGGTGGTGGCGATCACGATCGGGTCGCCGCCGTCGAGGCGACGGAACGCGATGCGGTGGTACGCGCCGGGGACCTCGCGGTCCTCCATCTCGGCCTGGGCGACCGCGGTGCGCTCGTCGATGTCGTAGAGCGTCGGTGCGTCCTGCTGGTAGGCCTCGCCACGCGCAAGGTTGCGCAGGAAGGCGCGCTGGCTCACCCGGCGGGCACGGTCGCCGATGGTGGTGTAGAGCAGGCTCCAGTCGACGCTCAGGCCGAGCCGACGGAACAGCTCTTCGAACGCCTGCTCGTCGAGATGGGTGATCTCGCGGCACAGCTCGACGAAGTTCGGCCGGCTCACCGGCACGGCGCGATGGTCCTTGGGGACATCGCCGTGGAACGGCGCACGGAAGTCGGGGTCGTACGGCAGCGACGGGTCGCAGCGCACGCCGGTGAAGTTCTGCACCCGGCGCTCGGTGGCCAGGCCGTTGTCGTCCCACCCGATCGGGTAGAAGACGTCCTTGCCGCGCATGCGCTGGTAGCGGGCGACGGTGTCGGTGTGGGTGTAGCTGAAGACGTGGCCGATGTGCAGCGAGCCGCTCACCGTCGGTGGCGGGGTGTCGATGGCGAACACCTGGTCGCGGGTGGCCGTCGGGTCGAATCGGTAGGTCCCGTCGTGCTCCCAGCGGTCGATGAGAGATGCCTCGATGCCGTCGAGCGACGGCCGTTCCGGGATGTTCGCCATAGCGGCTCCGAGCCTACCGGCGTGCTGTATGCGGCACCCGGTTCGTTCGTGCCGTCCCGGCCTTGGCGCAGTGAGAGGTGAGGCGGGCGGGCCACCGCCTCACCTCTCACCACATGTGGGGGAGTGACGAGTGTTCGGTGCAGGTGCGCCGAGCGGATGATGCCGATTTCCCACGCCCCGACCCGGCCAGGCCTCGTAGGCTTCACCGCCATGTTGCGCCTGTTCGACACCGCCACCCGAGAGGTCCGCGAGCTCCGCCTGCGCGAGCCCGGCACGGTGAGCGTGTACCTGTGTGGGCCCACGGTGTACGGGCCTCCGCACCTCGGCCACGGGCGGGCGACGCTGGTGTACGACGTGATGCGCCGCTATCTCGAGTCGACCGGGCTGCAGGTGCGGCTGGTGAGCAACATCACCGACATCGACGACAAGATCATCGACCGGGCCAACCGCGAGCAGCGACCCTGGCAGGACATCACCCACAAGTGCGAGGACGTGTGGTTCCGGGCGATGGGTCGCCTCGGCGTGGCCCGTCCGACCGATGTGCCCCACGCCACCGAGTGGGTCGACGAGATGGTGGCGATGATCGGCGAGCTGATCGCGGCCGACCGCGCCTACGTCACCGACGACGGTGTGTACCTGAGCGTCGAGACCGTGCCCGACTACGGCTTGCTCGCCAACCAGCACCTCGACGACATGCTCGCCGGTGGTGGTGAGCGCGAGGTGTTCGGCGCCGAGGCCAAGCGCCATCCGGCCGACTTCGCGCTGTGGAAGTTCACCAAGCCCGGTGAGCCGGCCTGGCCGTCACCGTGGGGTGAAGGCCGACCCGGCTGGCACAGCGAGTGCGTGGTGATGAGCCTCGGCCTGCTCGGGGAGGGCTTCGACCTGCACTGCGGTGGCATGGACCTCAAGTTCCCGCACCACGAGAACGAGCGCGCCCAGGCAGTGGCGTTGGGCAAGCAGTTCGCCAACCACTGGATGCACAACGGCTTCGTGGTCGACGCCGAGGGCGAGAAGATGTCGAAGAGCCTCGGCAACGTCGCCAACCTCATCGATCTGCTCGACCAGTACGACCCGCGCGCCTACCGGATGCTGCTGCTCCAGTCGCACTACCGCGGCCCGGTCAGCGTCACGCAGGACAACATCGATGCGTCGGTGAACGCCTTGGCCGGCTTCGACTCGTTCGCTGCGCGTTCCGCCGGTGTCGCCGACGCCGCGCCCGACGACGCGGTGATCGCCCGGTTCCGCGAGCGGATGGACGACGACCTCGACACCCCGGGCGCGACGGCGCTGCTGTTCGACACCGTCCGCCGGGCCAACGTCGCGCTCGACGCCGGCGACCCTGCGGCAGCGGGCCTGGTGGCCGCGGTGCGGGCGATCTGCGCGGCCGTCGGCCTCGAACTGAAGGGCGCGGCCGAGGTCCCGGCCGACGCCGCCGCGAAGGCCGCAGCGCTCGACGCGGCCCGCGCCGCCAAGGACTTCGCCACGGCCGATGCGCTCCGTGCCGAGCTCCAGGCCGAGGGCTGGGTGGTCGAGACGACCAAGGCGGGCACGACCCTGCGGCGCTGACGCCGGGTCGGCGCAGCGGGGGTCAGACCCCGTCGCCCCAGGCGATCTTGGCCGGGTCGATCGTGATGAACACCGCCCACGCCCGCACGTAGACCGTGCCGTCCGGGCCGGTCAGCTCACCGCTCATCAGCAACTTGCGGCCCTCGCGGCTGTCGAGCCGCACCCGGCACTCGAGCGGCACGTGCAACGGCGTGCCTGCCTCGTAGCGCACCCGCAGCTCACCGGTGAACCCGGGTGTCTGGTGGATGGTGAGCACGAAGCCGAAGACATCGTCGAACAGGGCGGCGACGATGCCGCCGTGGCTGCGGGCGGGGGCACCTTCGTGCGCTGCGTGGAGGGTGACGCGGGCGACGACCTCGTCCCCGTCGCGCCGGATGGCCGGGTCGAGGCTGTAGGGCGACGAGCGTCCACTGACGGGGCGATCGTCGTGGTTGGTGACGAACTCGTCGTCGTCGCCGGGCGGGGTCCAGGTCGACCCCCGCTGGAAGGTGTGCCGCGAGCGTTGCCGCGCCTCACCTGCCGCCAGCCGGTCGATGTGCGCCTCGAGCACGGAGGCCAATTCGTCGAGTTCGGCAGCATCGGCCTGGTGGCCCACCACGGTGTGGCCGAGCCGGCGCAGGGCCGCCCCCACCCGGGCGCGGGCGTCGCTGTCGGGATCGGACGGGTGGTCGGGCACGAGGGGCGATGCTACGGTCCGGCCTCGTCGAACCGAGAACCATGGGGGTGGGGCGTGGCGCGAATCGCAGGACGTGAGGTCGGTCAACCTGGGGACATCACCGAGGTCGATGCCGCCTGGATGACCGAGGTGCTGCGCACCAGCGGGGCGATCGACGACGCCACGAGCGTCGTCTACGTCGGCACCGAGCCGTTCGCCGTCGGCGCCGGGCTGCTCAGCCTGCTGTACCGGGCATCGCTCAGCTACGAGGGCGGTGACGGCCCGGCGACGGTGATCGTCAAGTTCCCGATCGACCACCCGCACCAGCGCGGCCTCGCCGACAGCCTGGGCTTCTACCCACGTGAGATCCGCTTCTACACCGAGCTGGCGCCCACCTCGAAGGTGCGCACCCCGGTGGTGCATGCCGCGATGATGGCTCCCGACTCGACCGACTTCGTCGTCGTGATGGAGGACCTCACCGGCCGCGGCGCTGCCGACCAGCGGGTGGGCGCCACCTGGGAGCAGGCGATCGCCAGCATCGATGCGATGGCTGCGCTGCACGCTCGCTGGCACCAGGCACCCGAGCTCGCCGAGCTCACCGACACCTTCCCGCCGATGCTCAACCCGGGATACCTGTACGGCCTGCCGCAGATCTTCGCGGCGGGGTGGCCGGCCACGTTGGAGCACGCCTCCGATCTGCTCACCCCCGAGCTGATCGCCTTCGGCGAGCGCTACGGCGAGCTGATGGAGTTCATGCTCACCGCGTCGAACGAGCCGGCGACGCTCGTCCACGGCGACTGGCGGCTCGACAACCTGTTCTTCGACGGCGACGACGTGATCGTCATCGACTTCCAGCTCACCGGCCTGGCCAGTGGCACCTACGACCTCGGTTACTTCGTCAGCCAGTCGATCGACCGCTCGGTGCGCGCCGGCCGCGAGGACGAGCTCGTCGACCGCTACCTCAGCGCGCTCGCCGCGCACGGGGTGGTGCGCGACCGCGACGAGGTGATGCGCCAGTTCAAGCTGGCGGTGTGCCAGTGCTTCATCTACGGCGTGTCGTCGTTCCCGTCGTACACCGAGCTACCCGAGCGCAGCCAGCAGCTGATCCGCTTGCTGCTCGGCCGATCCGCGCAGGCGATCGTCGACCTCGACGCGCTGGCCGAGCTGCCTGGCTGACGAGCTGCCGCTCGGTCAGTCGTGAGCGGCCAGTCGTCAGTCGTCAGCCGTCAGTCGCGCCGGTCGGCGGTGCAGGCTGCGCCGTCGCACACGTCGATCAGCGTGTCGTCGAACAAGAAGGCGGCCTTCTGGCGGCGCACGTCGGGGTCGGCCCGCGGGTCCTCGTGCGAATCGCGGCTGGTGCGCGGCGGCGTGTTGGTGAACGGGATCGGGTCGCTGCCCGAGTCCCACACCACGATCGCCGACCCGTCGCTCGGGTACGTGGTCGACTCGATGCCCCAGCCCGGCTCCTTCTCGGCGCTGCGCCCGTCGGCGGTGACCGGCCGGTGGATGGTGGCACCCACCGCTCGAGCGGCGATGAACGCCGACAGCTCGGTGACCTGCCAGTCGCCGAGGGCCACGTGGAGCAGCACCTCCTTGGCCGGCGTGCCGGGGTAGGGATCGTCGGTGATGTGCTGCACGTAGCCGGCACCTTCGCCGCGGTCCCACAGCATCTGGACCATGGCGATCAGCATCACCCGGTCGAGGTCGTTGGGGTAGGCGGGCTCCATGATCGCCTCGTAGGTGTCGAAGTCGACCGAGCGCTCGAGCAGCATCGAGTAGTTCATGCCCACCACGCCGAGCACGGCGCGCTCGATGTCGGGCGACACGGCGGCGAGCATCAGGCCCATGATCCCGCCCTGGCTGTTGCCGTCGTAGTCGAGATGGGTGGTGTCGACGAGCGGTGTGCCGTCGCCGCGTTGGAACGCCGGGTCGCTCGCCAGCCCGTCGGGGTGGATCATCAGTCGGCCGAGGAAGACCTGGTTGAGCACGCCCTGCTGCAGCCGGTCGGCCATGGTGGGGAAGTTCGAGAACTCGGTGAGCGTCGCTGCAGCGTTGCCGATGTCGTCCTCGCTCATGCCGGCCCACTTGGTGGCGCAGAACACGGTGTTGTGCTCGTTCGAGAAGGCGCGCAGGTTGCCGGCGCCCACTTCGCGGTTGCTGCCGAGCAGGCCGTGGCCGTACTGCACGAGGTGTGCCGGATCGGTGCCGGCCACCGTGGCGTCACTCACGTTGCACAGGAACGACGCTTCGACGGTTCCGTTCTGTACCGGCAGCTCGTCGCCGGTGGCGCTCACCCCGTCGCCGTAGAAGAAGCGGTTGCCCGGACCGCCGTCGCCGGTGAGGTAGTTCGGCACGGTGTAGGTGCCCTCCACCTGGAACGCGATGCCGTCGTCGGGCGCCGGTGTGACGGCGGTGACCGCGAAGGACGGTGCGGCGTCGCCGAGCGTCGCCAGCGCGTCGTCGCGGATGTGCAGCATCCGCTCGCTGATGTTGCGCTGGCTGGCCACGGTGAAGTCCCACGCGAGCTGCAGCTCGCTGCGCGCGACGCCTGCGGCCTCGAGTGCGGCGAGGTTGGCATCCATCACCTCGGCCCGGTCGGCGAGGACACTGATGTCGCCGGCCCAGCCGTCGCGGTAGGCGGCGAACACGGGTGACGTGTCGAGCAGCTCGCCGTCGGCGCCCGCCAGGTTGCGCAGGCCCACCACATAGGTGTGGCCCTCGGCCAGCGGCACGGCGGGGTGGATTGCCAGCAGGCGATCGGCGTCGTCGTCGGCCTTGGCGTCGAGCTCGGCCCACAGCGGTACGCGCTCGCCGGTGTCGGCATCGATCAGCACCACAGGCGTGTCGTCGGCGAGTGAGGCCTCGAGGTCGGTCCACGGCGGCAGGTTCGATGCCTCGGCGTCGAGGCCGGGCACGTAGGTGAGGATCGGGGTGTTCGGGCTGAACCCGTCGTTGCGGTTCCACTCGGTGAGCTCGACCCACGTGCCGTCAGCGTTGGCCGGGGCCACGCCCTCGGGGAACGCGACGCGCTTGCCGGTGTCGGTCGCCGCATCGTCGCGCAGGAACTGGTTGCTCGGGAACGGCAGCATGCAGTGCCGCATGTCGAGCGGGTCGCAGCCGGACGCCACACCCGACAGCAGTGCCTCGACCGCAGCCAACTGCTCGGGCGTCGGCTCGGGCTTCTCGGGCTCGGGGGCGGCGGTGGTCTCCGGTGCCGGCGCCGCCGTCGTGTCGGGGGCCGCCGTGCCCGCTGGCGCCGTCGTCGCCGGAGACGCATCGTCTCCGCTGCACGCCGCCACGGCAACCAGTGCGACCGCCACCACCAGAGCTGCACCTCGACGCATCATGTCCCCCTTCGTCGCTCCCACTCTGCCACCACGGCGGGCACGACGCGCGCAGACGCGTTGCCAAGCCGGTTACCGGTGAGTAACTTGTGCGCCATGGCTGACTTCTCGCTCAACGAAGACCAACTGCAGATCCAGAAGTGGGTGCACGACTTCGCCGAGGACGTGATCCGTCCGGCAGCGCACGAGTGGGACGAGCGCGAGGAGTTCCCGTACCCGGTGGTGCAGGAGGCCGCGAAGATCGGCCTCTACGGCTGGGAGTTCCTGATGAACGCCTTCAGCGACCCGACGGCGCTCACCTTGCCGGTGACGGTCGAGGAGCTGTTCTGGGGCGATGCGGGCATCGGCATGGCGATCATGGGCTCGGCCCTCGCCGCCGCTGGCATCAGCGGCAACGGCACACCCGAGCAGGTGATGGAGTGGGTGCCGCAGTGCTACGGCGACGCCGACAACGTGCTGCTCGGCGCGTTCTGTGTGAGCGAGCCCGATGCCGGCAGCGACGTGTCGAGCCTGCGCACCCGCGCCGTCTACGACGAGGCCACCGACGAGTGGGTGCTCAACGGCACCAAGGCGTGGATCACCAACGGTGGCATCGCCAACGTGCACGTGGTCGTGGCTGCCGTCGACCCCGAGCTGAAGGGTCGTGGCCAGGCGAGCTTCATCGTGCCCCCCGGCACCAAGGGCCTCAGCCAGGGCCAGAAGTACCTGAAGCACGGCATCCGCGCCAGCCACACCGCCGAGGTGGTGCTCGACGACGTGCGCGTGCCGGGTCGCTGTCTGCTCGGTGGCAAGGAGAAGCTCGACGCCAAGCTGGCCCGGGCCCGCGAGCGCGGCACCACCGGCGAGAAGCAGCCGGCGATGGCCACCTTCGAGGCCACCCGGCCCACTGTGGGTGCGCAGGCGCTCGGCATCGCCCGTGCGGCCTACGAGTACGCGCTGCAGTACGCGAAGGAGCGCCACACCTTCGGTAAGCCGATCGTCCAGCACCAGGCCATTGCGTTCAAGCTGGCCAACATGGCCACCGAGATCGACGCTGCCCGTCTGCTCATCTGGCGTGCCGCATGGCTGGGCCGCAACGGTGGCTTCAAGAACGGCGAAGGCTCGATGAGCAAGTACAAGGCCAGCGAGGTGGCCGTGCGGGTGACCGAGGAGGCCATCCAGATCCTCGGTGGCTACGGCTACACCCGCGAGTACCCGGTCGAGCGCTGGCATCGCGACGCCAAGATCCACACGATCTTCGAAGGGACATCGGAGATCCAGCAGCTGGTGATCGCTCGAGCGATCTCCGGAATGCGGATCGAATAGCAATCTAGCTGGGCTTATCGGCTCTGTTGGGCTGAGCCTTCGGTAGCGCTCCGACCCTCGCGCTCAGCGAAGCGACGAGCTGTGGGTTCGAAGGTCGGTGTGGCGGGCGAGGGTCTCGAAGTCGGAGTCCGCATGGAGCACTTCGATCTCTGCGGCGACGGCAACCGCACCGATCAAGCAGTCGATCAGTCTCCGGACGGTTTCACCGCGCACACGGCACGCCCGGTACATCGCTGCGGCTGCTTCGTAGTCGGCGGGTGTCGTCGGCAGCATGGTGGCCCTCGCGAGAAGCCCCCGGAGTTGGAGCAGTTGCCGTTCGTCGCGAGCACCTGCGAAGAGCTCCATCGAGATCGCGTCGCAGATCGCAATGTCGCCGGCGAGGAGACGGTCGACTGCGTCGCACGCTGGAGACCCGGTGCCACGGAGGAACTCCACCCACGCAGAGGTGTCGACCAGGATCACACTCGGCTCGCGCGCATGTCGTCGAGATCGGCGTCCCAGCCCGACCCCTTCAGCGCTCGCGCCTCGGCCAGGCCGAGCGGCTCTCCGGCCAAGTGCCGCAACGCCATGTTGACCGCTTCGCGCTTGGTCGCCAGGTGGTAGCGCTCCATCACCCGTTGGCACAGCGCGTCATCGATGTCGATGTTGGTGCGACCCATACACCAACAATACACCAGACGCACTCAACAGCCTCTGTACGCCGACCTGGCACCCCGGAGTCGGTGGTAGGGGGCAGCGGGGATGGGATGATCTGTGCGCTCCGTTGGCTTGCACTCGAGCGCCATACCGGGCGTCACAGGCGGGTTGCGGCCGCTGCAGACAAGGGTCCGCTATCCTTACTATCGGCTTAGAGTAAGGAGAGGTGATGGACATCGCAGCGAAGATGAGCTCGAAGGGTCAGATCACGGTTCCCAAGGCAGTGCGCGATGCGCTGGGCATCGGTGAAGGGGACAGCGTGGTGTTCCGGGTGGAGGGCAATCGTGCCGTCCTCGCTCGCACCCCGGACTTCCTGTCGTTGGCTGGAACGATCAAGGTTCCCGCAGCCCGACGCAACGCCGCATGGGATGACGTCATCCGCAAGACACGCTCAGCCCGTGCGGACGCCCGCCGATGACGGCGTTCGTCGACACGAACATCCTCGTCAGGCACCTCACCGGCGACCCGCCGGCGATGGCCAAGCGAGCCACGGCATTCCTCGCTGACCAGCCCGAGCTGTATCTCGCCGACTTGATCGTCGCCGAGACCGTGTACGTCCTCGAGTCGTTCTGCAAGGCCCCGCGAGACCAGGTCGCCACCGCGATGCGGTCGCTCATCTCCATGCGATCGATGATCACGGTCGATCCCGCGCTGCTGCTTCGGGCGATCGAGGTCTATGACGTCGATCGGCTGGACTTCGCTGAGGCCTACCTCGTGGCATGCGCCGAGAGTGCGGGTGTCGGCTCCATCGCCTCGTTCGACACAGCCATCGACCGAGTCACCACCGTGACCCGGCTCGAACCCTGACAGCGCCGAGCTGCCGGTCTGCCTGCTGGACATCGACCTCTTGCCGGGTGACGATGTCACGGTGAGCGTTCCGCCGCCCGAGCCAGGCCCCCGGGAACGTCCGCTCGCCGATCAGTGACAGCGGTCGAATGGCCGTCAGTCGGCGGTCGTTCGTGGCGACCGGCACGCGATGGCACCCGCCCGACCGTGAGGCCCACCACCGGGCCTGCCTCGTCGGCGGTCATCGACGCATGATCGAGGAGTTGCTCAGCGCTTTGCCCGCCGAGCACGGCGCGCGGGCGGCGCAACAACCTGCTGATCTGACGCCTGGTGAGACCCACCTGCTCGGGTGGCGCTTCCACCGCCGCGAGGACCTCTCGATCTTCCAGGGAACCACCGAGTTCCAGCAGCTGGGCATCGCGCAGGCGATCTCCGGCATGCGGATCGAGTAGTTCTCGACGACTGGCGCCGGTGAGTCGCTCGCCGGCTTCGGCTATCATTCTATAGCCATGACCGCCGCTCAGCTCCCGGACCGCGCTCGTGTCGTCATCGTTGGCGGTGGTGTCGTCGGCTGCAGCATCGCCTACCACCTCGCTCACCTCGGGTGCACCGATGTGGTGCTGCTCGAGCGCCACTCGCTCACGGCCGGCACCACGTGGCATGCGGCCGGGCTGATCACGTCGGCGGGCATGACCGACGAGACCTCGCTGTTCATGGCCCGCTACTCGCGCGACCTCTACGCTCGGCTCGAGGCCGAGACCGGGCATTCCACGGGCTTTCGTGAGGTGGGCCACATCCTCGTCGCCAGCACACCGCGCCGGGTCGAGGCACTGCGTCGTGCTGGTGCGTGGCAGCGGGGCTTCGGCGTGCCCGAGCACGAGATCTCGCCGCGTGAGATCGCCGAGATGTGGCCGCTGCTCCGCACCGACGACCTGTTGGCCGGCTTCTACGTGCCCGACGAAGGTCGCGCCGATCCGGTGGGCTGCGCGGTGTCGATGGCCAAGGGCGCGCGCCAACTGGGCGCCACCGTCGTGGAGGGCGTGTCGGTGGAGGGCGTCGAACAGCATCGTGGGCGGGTGACGGCTGTGCTCACCGACGCGGGCCGCATCGAGACCGAGATCGTGGTGAACGCCGGCGGCATGTGGGCCGGCGCGCTCGGGGCGCGGTCGGGAGTGCACGTGCCGCTGCAGGCAGCCGAGCACTACTACCTGATCACCGGCCCGGTGCCCGGCATGGACCCCGACCTTGCCGTGGTGGAAGACCCCGACCGGTACGGCTACTACCGGCCCGAGGGTGACGGCATGCTCGTCGGCCTGTTCGAGCCGGTCGGCAAGCCCTGGCACCTCGACGGGGTCCCGTCCGACTTCGCCTTCGGCACCATCGACCCCGACTGGGATCGGATGGCCGAGTACCTGGCCCCGGCGATGGATCGCGTCCCTGCGCTCGCCGAGTGCGGTGTGCGGCTGTTCTTCTGCGGTCCCGAGTCGTTCACGTCCGACGTGCATCCGCTGCTCGGCCCGGCCCCCGAGCTCGACGGCTACTGGGTGGCGGCCGGCATGAACTCGCTGGGCATCCTGCTGGGTGGCGGAGTGGGCCATCTGATGGCGCACTGGATCGTCGACGGTGTGCCGCCGCTCGACGTCACCAGCTACGCGGTGGGTCGGGTGGCCACCCACGAGACCAGTCGCACGTTCCGATCCGAACGGACGCCCGAGCAGCTCGGCGTGCTGTTCGGCGATGGTGTGTGGCCGAACTGGAAGCCCACCACCGCCCGCAACGTCCGCCGGTCGGTGCTGCACGACCGCCACATCGCGGCAGGGGCTCACTTCGGTGCCTCGGTCGGGTGGGAGTACCCCGAGTGGTTCGCCGAGGCAGGCGAGCACCCGCGCACCGTGCTCGACTTCGTTCGCCAGGAGTCGCACCCCATCGTGGCCCGCGAGCATCACGCCGTGCGCGACGCAGTGGGTGTGCTCGACATGAGCCTGATGGCCAAGCTGATGGTGCAGGGCCCGCACGCCGGAGCGGTGTTGAACCGGCTGTCGGCCAACGATGTCGACCGCGAGACCGGCAGGCTCGTCTACACGCAGTGGCTCGACACGCGCGGCGGCATCGTCGCCGACGTCACCGTGTCGAAGCTGGGCGACGAACGGTTCCTCGTCATCTGCAGCGACATCACCCATCGCCAGATCGAGCCCCGCATCAGGCGCGAAGCGCGCGCCGACGAGGTGGTGGTCGTCACCGATGTCACCTCGGCCACCACCTTGCTGTCGGTGCAGGGGCCGGCGTCGCGCGAGCTGCTCGGTCGGCTCACCGATGCCGACCTGTCGAACGCAGCGTTCCCGTACCTGACGGCGCAGCACATCCACGTCGGGTACGCACCCGTGCTGGCCGGCAGGGTGACCTACGTGGGCGAGCTCGGCTACGAGCTGCACGTGCCCACCGAGTACGCCGCCGGCCTGTACGACCTGTTGTTCGAGACCGGGCGAGACCTGGGCATTCGCCGCGTCGGTCTCGGTGCGATGGCCAGCCTGCGGTTGGAGAAGGGCTACCGCGACATGGGTGTGGACATCGACACCACCGACACGGTGCTCGAGGCAGGCCTCGGGTTCGCCGTCGCGTGGGACAAGCCGGGCGGTTTCATCGGCCGCGACGCAATGCTCGCGGCGAAGGCCGCAGGCGCGCCCGCCGACCGCGTCGTCGGACTGTTCGTCGACGACCCCGAGGCCGATCTGTTCGGCGGCGAGCCGCTGCTGCTCGACGGCCGCTGGGCGGGCTACGTCCGGGCAGCTGCGTTCGGCCACACCCTCGGTGGACCGGTGGCGCTGGCCGAGGTGCACTGCGCCGACGGTGTCACGAGTGCCTGGTTGGCTGCCGGATCGTTCGAGGTGCACACACCTGCGCGCCGCCTGCCCGCCCGTGTGCAGTTCGCCCCGTTCTACGACCCGCAGCGGCTGCGCATCCTCGCCGACTGATGTTCAGCGGTCGAGCGTGCGGGCCGCGGCGCGGACGCGCGTGAGGCGCGAGGGTGCGCGCAGCAGGCCGCGCAGCACGAACCCGGCGGCGAGGTCGGGCTCGTCGGCGGCGTGGGTGGCCGAGTGGTCGGCCGCACCGCGGATGGTCTCGAGCACGATGGCATCGACCACCCGACAGGCGAACGACACGTCGACGTCGAGGAACTCGCCGGACTCGACGCCGCGCTCGATGATCGATCGCAACAGAGCCGAGTAGCGGGCGTTCATCGCCCGCCCCTGCTCGAACTCGGGCAGGTCGAGGATCTCGTCGAGGTAGAGCGAGCGCAGGTCGAACGGTGTGCCGCGCACGTACCGCACCTCCCACTGGAGGTAGCGGTACAGCTCGACGGCGGGCCCGCCGCCGTCGGCCGCCAAGCGCTCGAGTGCGTCGATTCCGGCTGTCAGGTCGCGCCGCAGCAGTTCCTCGGCGATCTCCTGCTTGGAGGCGAAGTGCTTGTACAGCGATGGCTGGCGCACGCCCACCGCTGCAGCGATGTCGTGGGTGCTGGTGCCGCGGTAGCCGCGCACGGCGAACAGCCGTGAGGCCTCGAGCAGGATCAACTCACGTGTCGGCCACGCCGTCGTCGACACACCGGCGGTCACGCTACGAGTGTACGTGGCCGGTCGCGGCGGTCAGCCCGGTCAGAGGCCGCCTGCGACGGTGATCGTCTGACCGGTCACCCAACCGCCTGCATCGCTGGCGAGATAGATCGCTGCTGCGGCCATGTCGTCGGGTGTGCCGAGGCGCTTCAGCGGGATGCGCTTCTGCGCCATCTGCTCGAGCTTCGGGACGTCCATGTCGAGCGCCGTCATCATCACCTCGGTGGGCACGTAGCCCGGCGCGATGCCGTTGACCCGGATCGCCGGAGCGAGCTCGAGCGCCATCGTTGCGGTGAGTGCGTTCACGCCGGCCTTCGCGGCGGCGTAGTGCCCGCTGCCCGGCGCACCCTTGGCCGCCGGGGAGGTGATGTTGATGATGCAACCACCGTCGGCCATCCGCTCGGCCGCCACGACCGACGCCCGCCACACGGCCTTCAGGTTCACCTCGATGCACGCGTCCCACGCTGCCTCGTCGAGCTCGCGCAGCGGTGACCGCACCGTCGATCCGCCTGCGTTGTTCACCCAGACGTGCAGACCACCGAAGGTGCCGACCGCTGCGTCGGCCAAGGCGCGCAGTGCGGCGAGGTCGGTGACGTCGGTGGGCACGGCGATCGCACGACCGCCGGCGGCCTCGATGTCGCTCACGACGCGACCGATGCGGTCGACGTGCCGAGCGGCGACGACCACCGCGGCGCCTGCGGCTGCGTAGGCGCGGGCGATGCCCTCGCCGATGCCCTGGCCGCCGCCGGTGACCACGGCGACCTTCCCCTGGAGATCGAAGCTGAGCATGTCGGTTCCTTTCGTGGCAGATCGGGTGGGATCGAGCAGGTCGCGGGCGGGTGGGATCGGTCGGCGAGCTCGGCGCGTTCGCCGGTCAGCAGGCGGCGCGGAGGTGCTCCGCGAAGGCGTCCATGCGGTCGAGACCGCCGGGGCCGACGAAGGCGAACGCCGGCACCATCAGGCGCGTGACACCGAGCTCGGTGAGCCGACCGATGTGATCGGCAACCTCGTCGGCGCTGCCGCGCGGGATGCCGTAGTTGACGTGCAGGGAGATCGACGACGGGTCGCGGCCCGCTGCCGCTGCCCGCTCGCGCATCGTGGTGACGAGAGGTGCCAGCGCCGCAGGGTCGGACTGACCCGGATACCAACCGTCGCCGAGTCGAACGGTGCGGTTGATGGCTGCGTCGGTGTCGCCGCCGACGATGATCGGGATCGATCCGTGCACCGGCCGTGGGCTGCAGGTCACCTTGCCGAAGTCGACGAACTCGCCGTGGAACTCGACCTCGGGGCCGCCCCACAGCGTGCGCATCGCCGCGATGTACTCGTCGGTGCGTGCGCCACGGCGCGCCCACGGCACACCGATCGCGTCGAACTCCTCCTGCATCCAGCCGACGCCGATGCCGAGATCGACGCCACCGCCACAGAGTCGGTCGAGCGTGGCGAGCTCCTTCGCGAGCACGAGCGGGTTGCGCTGCGGAACGATGAGGATGCATGTGCCCAGACGCAGGCCGGGAGCGGCCGCCGCGGCGAAGGCCAGCCAGATCAGGGGATCGGGGATCGGCGTCTCCGGCGTTGCCGGGATCTTGCCGTCGGCGGTGTAGGGGTAGCGCGACGAGATCTCGGTCGGGATGATCACGTGCTCACCGCCCCACAACGAACCGAAGCCGGCGCCGGCAGCACGACGGCACAGCTCGAACGCGTTGTCGTGGTCGAACGCGATGCTGCTGGCGAATGCGAGCCCGTACTCCATGTGTGCCCCCTCGAACCTGCTGCGACCCCTCGCAGCTCGGCATCAACTACCCGAGGTACGTTACGCACAGACCAGGGGTCGTCAGCCACCCGACGGTGCGTGCAGTGACCGGAGTGCGTGGCGGGGCTACGCCGTGCGGACGCGCAGGTGCAGCTTCAGGGTGCCGAGCATGATGCCTGGCTGGTGGAGCCAGTCGTTGCCGTCGCCGTACTCGATCGACTCCACCCGGTCGAGCAGCACGTTCCAGGCGACCTGCTGCTCGACGCGCGACAGGTTGGCGCCAGGGCACACCCGCGGTCCGGCCGAGAACGCCACGTGGCGCGTGACGCCCTCGCGGTCGATGTCCATGTCGAACGGGCACTCGAACTCGTCGGGGTCGACGTTCGCCGCGGCGAAGCGCAGGTGCAGCAGCGACCCCTTCGGCACGGCGACGCCGTGGAAGACCTCGTCCTGCGCAGTGATGCGCGTCGACAGGCCGTGGGTGGGCGAGCGCAGCCGCAGGCTCTCCTCGACGAAGCCGCGGACCTTCGAGCGGTCGGCGCGCAGCTCCTCGAACAGGCCGGGGTGCTCGCACAGCAGCTGGGCCTGCTCCTCGAGCGCGTACTGGGTGGTCTCGAGCCCGCCGAGGATCATCGCGTGGACGATGCCGGCGATCTCGAGGTCGGTGAGCGGTCGGCCGAGTGCGTCGTAGTGCACACCGCACAGGAAGCTCACCATGTCGTCGTGCGGGTCGGCACGCTTGGCCACCACGTGGTCGTGGATGTACTCCTGGAACCCATCGAGCCGGGCCAGCATGTCGGCCATCTGGTCGCGGCGCACCGAGTGGTGCAGGCCGTCGCCGTGCACGAACGGGACGACCACGGCGGAGCCCCATTCAGCCAGCCGTGGCACGTCGTCCTGCGGGAAGCCGAGCACGCTCGCCATCACCCGCTGCGGCAGCGGCCGGGCGAACTCGCCGACGAACTCCACCTCACCGCGGTCGATCCACCGGTCGATCAGGTCGTTGGCGTGGCGGGCGATCATCTCCCGGTGGCGCGGTGCGCCGGTGCCCACCCACGGGTCGGTGAGCTCGCGGCGGTGGCGGTTGTAGAGCTCCTGAGTGGGGCGCAACGACACCATCGATGCCGTCATCAGGTTGCGCACCCTCTCGTACGCCTCCTCCGCGGTGAGGCCGTCGCGGGCGAGGTCGGCGACGCGCTGCTGGCCGAGGACGGTGAACCGTTCGGGGTCGCGCACGATGCGGGTGAGGTCGTCGTGCTTGGTGATCACGAAGGCGTCGGTGCCCGGCAGCAGGCCGCGGCCGGGCAGCCGCCACACGGGCGCCTCGCGGTGGAGGATCGCATAGGCCTCGTACCAGTGCTCCTGCGCGCCTTCGCCGAACAGGTTGACGTCGTCGAGGTGCACGGGGCAGCGCATCGCCGACAGTTCGTGGTTGACGTGCCTCGGCACCGGTGAGCGCTCGGCGCTGGAATCGTCCGTGGTGTCGGCCATGGTGGTTCGGTTCGACGCTGCCGGGCGACGTTCAGGCCCAGGCGTTGAGGAACGGGGCCGACAGGTCGGGCGGGCCGCCGTAGTGCACGGTGAGCTCGCGGCTGGCGAACAGCCACTGACCGTCGATGCGCACATAGCGGTCGTCGTAGTGGGCCAGCAGGATGCCCCGCGAGTCGTCGGTGCGCAGCCAGTGCTCGTGCACGTACCAGCGGCCCGATCCCGCACCGGCGGCTTCGTCGAGCTCGGCGGTGCCGTTGGCGACGGTCTGCACCACGGCCCGGAAGCCGTCCATCGCCGTGTTCCACAGCGCGAGGATCGCGTCGCGGCCCTCGACGCGTCGTCCGCGGCCGAGCTCCCACGTGGCATCGGCGGCCCAGGTCGAGGCCCACTGCTCGGCGTTGCGGTGCACCACGGCATCCGCGTAGCGGTGGACGAGTGCGGCGATGTGGTGGTTGCTCATGTGGTTCGTGCTCCCTCGGTGATGTAGCGGCGGACCGTGTCGTGCAGGTGGCGGATCCGCACTTCCTGGTAGTTGCCGAGCGTCTGGCCCGGCTTGTGGCTCGCCTTGAAGCCGCGCGTCTGCGCAGCGAGGTTCACGGTGTCCTGGTCGAGCACCATGGCGAGCCCCGTGGGCAGCCCGGGCACCGTGGTGTAGCTGTCGTCGACGTCGAGGTCGACCGGCTCGGCGGGTGGCGGCACCTCGCCCGAGCGGGGCTTCGGGCGCAGCACCAAGATCTCGTAGATGCAGTGGTCGGGGTCGTCGCCCTCGGGTCGGAACCGGTAACAGAGCGGGATCTGCAGCCCGGGGAAGAAGCAGGCGTTGGGGAACAGGAAGTATTCGATCGAGTCGATCGTCTCGCTGACCGAGAGGTGCCCGAGGTCGCGGTCGTACTGCTCGCCGAGCGCGGCCTGCACGTGGCGGGCGTACACGTCGCGGGCCCGCTCGCCAGGCGGCAGGGTGGGCGTGTCGCCGTCGGCCCGCCGGTGGCCCATCAGCATGTCGAGCAGGCGCTGCTCGTCGGGGCGGCGGTGCTCGGGCACGTGCGGGCTGGTCGTGGCGATGGTGTGGACGAACCGCGACACGTGGTCGCCGAACACGTCGTACTGCGCGTTGGCGTCGCCCGCGGTGTAGATGGTCTGCGAGTGCGTCTCGAGGATGTGGTACGCCTCGAGGAACGCCTCGAGCGACGCCTTCCAGTTGGCCGGCAGGCGCTTGCGGACGTGCACCTCGACGTAGCGGTCGGCCAGGTCCCAGTCGGCGAAGTGCGCGGGCAGCACGCCCAGGTACTCCTCGAGCGGCGGTGCGTCGGCGTCGAAGTTGACGAACACGAAGCCACCCCAGGTACCGGTGCGGACCCGCGGCAGCTCGAACTCCTCGTCGGTGACGTGCGGGAAGTCCCACCGGCACGGCACCTCGGCGAGGCGGCCGTCGAGGTCCCACGTCCACCCGTGGAACGGGCAGCGCAGCTTCGGGCTGTAGCCGCTCGACGCCGGCTGCTTGAGCTGCGTGCCGCGATGCAGGCAGGCGTTGTGGAAGGCACGGACGCTGCCGTCGGGCCCGCGCACGACGACGGCCGAGCGGTCGCCGATGTCGTACACGTAGTAGTCGCCGGGCTCGGGGATGTGCTCCTCGCGGCACGCCCACTGCCAGGTGCGGCTCCACATGTGCTGCTGCTCACGGGCCGCCTGGTCGCGCGACGTGAACTCGGCGAAGGGCACGTCGGTGTCGCCGAGGAACTCGTACGACTCCTCGAGCAGCGGCCACGGTGGCGGGACCGAGTCGCCGGCGATGATGTCGCGGGTGCTCGGCCCCGGGCAGCGCGCCTCGCCAGCGGTCATCCGGCCGGCTCCGGCGGAGGGGCGAGCGCGAAGCGGACCGCGGGGTCGAGGATCTCCTGCAGCTCGACGATGTTGCCGTCGGGGTCGCGTCCGTAGATCGCGCGGAGCCGACCGCCCACCTCGTCGCGGCCGGGTGGCGGGCCGTGGAAGGTCATCCCGGCAGCGGCGAGCCGTGCGTGCTCGGCGTCGATGTCGACCACGTCGAGGCAGATGTGGGTGTAGCCGTGGTCGGCCGGGGTGCGGTCCGGGTCGGCGCGGCGGCCCTCGGGCGCCTGGTACTCGAACAGCTCGAGGTAGGCGTTGCCGGCCCGGAGCATCACCTGCCGAGCCGCCGACCCCGACAGCCCGATCATCCGGTCGATCACCGGCTGGTCGCGCCACGACGTCGACATCACCCGCTCGAAGCCGATGACCTCGGTGTAGAACGCGGCCAGTCGGTCGAGGTCGGGCGTGGAGATGGCTGCGTGGTGGATCCCCCTGATCATCGTTCGGTCCCCCTTGCCACGGTCGAGCGGTCCATGCCGACCACCGCCCCGACGCAGGGTAATTTACGCGCATGACCGACGTGACCGAACAGCCGGTGACGGTCCGCGGCACTCCACGCGACAAGGCCCCCGAGCCGGCGCTCAGCACCCACCCGTTGCTCGGCGACCGCTACTGGAAGCCCGAGTTCGCCCGGCTCGAGGCCGAGGCGCTGTGGCCGCGTGTGTGGCAGGTGGCCGGGCGCGTCGACCAACTGCCCGAGCCGGGCGACTACCTCACCTACGAGATCGGCCGCGACTCGGTGGTTGCAGTGCGCGGCGACGACGGTCGGGTGCGGGTGTTCCACAACGTGTGCCAGCACCGCGGCAACCGGCTGGTGGCTGCCGAGGTGGGCACGTTGCGCACCGGCGAGTTCCAGTGCGCCTACCACGGGTGGCGGTTCGGTACCGACGGGCGGCTGAACTGGGTGCCCGACGAGGACGACTTCGTCGGGGGTAGCCCGTGCGGTGTGCACAACCTGGCCGAGGTCGCCTCCGACACGTGGGCCGGCTTCGTGTGGTTCAACCTCGACCCCGCCGCCCGGCCGCTGCGCGAGTGGCTGCACCCGGTGGCCGAGCACCTCGACGTGTACCGCATGGAGGACATGAAGCGCACCCACTGGGTCACCATCGAGGGTGACTGGAACTGGAAGTGCGTGCAGGACAACTTCAACGAGAGCTATCACCTGCCCTTCGTGCACCCCCAGACCCTGGCCGTGCTGAACGAGCACCACAGCGGCTGCCAGTTCGACATGTACCCCTCGGGCCACGCACGGATGCTCATGCCGGGCGGCGGCCCGGGGCCGCACTACCGCGGCAGGCCGGAGCGCACCCTCGCCGGCCTGCGGCCCGACCTCGAGTTCTGGGAGCTCGACCCCGCCGCCTACCGCGACGACCTGCCCGCGCTGCGCACCGCGCTGCAGCAGCGCAAGCGCGAGCTCGGCGAGGCCAAGGGGTACGACTTCTCGGCGTACTCCGACGAGCAGCTCACCGACAACTACCACTACACGGTGTTCCCCAACATCTCGTTCAGCATGAAGCCCGACGGGTGCATCTGGCTGCGGTCGGCGCCGCACCCCGTCGACCCGGAGAAGTGCGTGTTCGACATGTGGTACCTCACGTTGTTCCCGAAGGGGGCTCGCGAGTACTGGTCGAGCTCGATGGGCGAGTGGGTGTCGGTCGACCACCAGGTGCCCCACGAGGTCGGCCGCGAGGGCGAGGTGTCGTGTGGGCCGGGCATCGACCAGGACGTCGCGATCTGGAAGACCCAGCAGCAGGGGCTGCGGTCGCGTGGCTTCCGCGGCGCGCAGATGCCGTTGCAGGAGCGCCGCATCCGCTTCTTCCACGACCAGCTCGACCGGATGCTCGCCATGGGGCCACTCGATGGCTGACGCACCGTCCGAAGGGTTGCCGCTCGGCGACCTGAGCGATCTGCGCGACGGCGAGCTGCGCTGCTTCGGCGCTGTCGGCGCCCACGGGGTCGTGGTGTGCCGTGTCGGGGGCCGGCTCTACGCCCTCGACGACAACTGCTCGCACGCCGACACGCCGCTGTCGGAGGGCCGTCTGCGCGGCCACTCACTGGTGTGCCCGCTGCACGGCGCCGCGTTCGATGTGCGCGACGGCTCGCACAGTGGTCCGCCCGCCTGGGAGGGCGTCGTGGCCCACGAGGTGGTGGAGGGCGACGGCGTGGCGCGCGTCGTGCTCGGCCACCGCGCCCCGCGGTCGGGCCCGACGAGCGCCGACGGCAGCCACCAGCGGACCCGCTGACCCGACCCGAGAGGACGTCATGACCGACCCATCGCCTGCTTCCATGGGCACATCCCCTGTCCCCACCGGCTCGGGCGGTCGCCTCGCCGGCAAGGTCGCCGTCATCACGGGCGGCGCAAGTGGCATCGGCGAGGGCACCGTCCGCCGGTTCGTCGCCGAGGGAGCCCGGGTCGTCGTGGCCGACCTGCAGCACGAGGCCGGCCGTGCCCTAGTGGCCGAGCTGGGCGACGCCACGCGGTTCGCCCCCACCGACGTGACGTCCGAGGCCGATGTGGCGGCAGCGGTCGACCTCGCAGTGGCCGAGTTCGGGCAGCTCGACGTGATGTTCAACAACGCGGGCGTGGTGGGCGTGGTCGGACGGATCAGCGACACGCCCGTCGAGGCATGGGACAGCACCATTGCCGTGCTGCTGCGCGGCGTGTTCCTGGGCACCAAGCACGCGGCACGGGTGATGCGACCGCAGCGCTCGGGCGTGATCCTCAACACGACGAGCACCGCCGGCGTGCTCGGCGGCCTCGGGCCGCACGCCTACACCGCCGCCAAGCACGGCGTGATCGGGCTCACCCGCTCGGTGGCCAACGAGCTGGCGGCGGACGGCATCCGGGTCAACGCGATCGCGCCGGGCAACACCGTCACTGCCATGACCGCCACGGTCACTACGGGCGACGTGAGCGACCTCGACGGCGCCACCGAGCGGATCGCGGCGATGTCGCCGCTCGGGTACGCGGGCTTCCCCGCCGACATCGCGGCCGCCGCGCTGTTCCTCGCCAGCGACGAGGCGCGCTACATCACCGGGCACACGCTCGTGGTCGACGCCGGGCAGACCGCGTCGGGGCTCGTGCCCAACCGCTTCAACACCGGCTCGAACCGGCAGTTCCTCGAGGCCGGCCGGATCAACCGAGCCTGATCCGCTGAACCGGATCGGCGGAGGCCAGATCGGCGGAGGCCGGGCAGGTCGCTACCTGGCCACCAGTAGGGTGGCGCACATGCAGTCCCTGGTCGACGAGCGCGACATCGTGCGGGTGGCGCTGCGCTATGCGCGTGCGCTCGACACCAAGGACTGGGCGTTGCTCGACGAGGTGTTCCTGCCCGACGCCACCGCCGAGCTCGGTTCTCGGACGCTGCTCGAGGGGATCGAGGCGATCCGGCAGCGGATCCGCACGGCCCTCGAGGCGCTCGATGCCAGCCAGCACCTCGTCGGCAACCACGAGGTCGATGTCGTGGCCGACACGGCGACGCACCGGTGCTACGTCCAGGCGCAGCACGTTCGCCGTGCCGCGCCCGGTGGCCCCAACTACATCGTCGCGGGCATCTACGAGGACCGGCTCGTGCGCACAGCCACCGGATGGCGGATCGCACACCGGACGCTCTCCGTGACGTGGACCGAGGGCAACCTGGCCGTGGTCCGCCCCGGCTGACCTGTCGCGACCGGGGTCGACGCGATCGACCCCCCGCTACCGCAGGTGGTCGTCGACCGGGGTGAGCAGCACCGGCTCGAAGAACTCGGCGACGGCATCCTCCATCGCTGCACCGGCGGCCTCGATCTCGGCATCGTCGTCGCCCGGTTGCGCGAACGCAGCCCGGCGCGCTTCGGTGCTCGGCCATTGTGCGTAGGCGTACCAGAGGCCGTCGTCGCCGCGGTGCAGCCGCGACCCGAGCGAGCCCCGTTCGAGCAGGGCGCGGGTCACCACGGCCCAGGCCTCGGCGAAGCGGTCCTCGTGGCCAGGCGTGAGCCGCCAGCGGTAGAGCACGACCACATCTGGCGTCGACATCGGGCCGAGCGTACTCGGCGCTCGGCCGCTGCTCGCCGGTGGAAGCGAGCTGCAGCAGGCCGAGTCGATCCACTCGGCTACCGTGCCCGTGAGGGGGTGCACATGTCGACCTATGCCAGCGGCCGATACGTCATCGACATCGACGCGCACATCATGGAGCCGGTCGGATGGCTGCGTGCCTACGCGCCGGCGGCCGTGCGCGAGCTGATCCCCGAGCTCGGCGTCGATGATCCCGGGTTCGCCGAGCTGCTGGCCGAGGCGCAGCGGCACCACGACCGCCGTGCGGCCGAGCCCGAGCTGCGCGCCCGGGCCGAGCTCGAGTACATGACGATGCCCCGCAAGGGGTGGATGTCGCTCGGCGGTTGGGACCCGGCCGAGCGCACGGTGGCGCTCGATCGCCTCGGCTTCGACCGCCAACTGGTGTTCCCCACCGGATCGTTCCCGCAGGTCATGAGCACACCGGTGGCCGCCCGGGCCGAGGCCGCGCGGGCGATGAACCGGGGCCTGCTCGAGTTCTGTCACGACCCGCGCCTGCTGGCCACCGCCTACGTGCCGTTCGAGTTCGGCCCCGAGGTCGCCGTCGGGTTCGTGGCCCAGGCGGCGCGTGACGGCGTCGGCGCCATCATGGTCGACTCGATCCCGTCGCCACACCAGCCGAGCTTCACCCATCCCGACTTCGACCCCGTGTGGGCGGCCGCGCAGGACGCCGGCCTGGCGGTGCTCCTCCACGTCGGCGCCGACCAGAACTACCGCCCGGTGCCGAAGGTCTTCTTCGACAACGGGCGCGACATGGCCCACGTCCGCTCGGACGCCCCCGGTGATCCGCTCTCGTTCATGGCGATCGGCTACCCGGGTGAGCTGTTCCTCGCTGCGCTGGTGTACGACGGTGTGCTCGAGAAGTTCCCCCGGTTGCGCATCGGCGTCACCGAGCTGGGCGCCACATGGCTCCCGTCGTTCCTCCATTTCATCGACACCGGCCTGCGCTCGTTCCGCGCCATCCAAGACCTGTCGCACCTGTCGATGAAGCCCTCGGAGTACCTGCGCCGCCAGGTGGTGGTGAGCCCCTTCGCCGGTGAGGATGTCGGCTGGGTGATCGAGCAGGCGGGGGCCGAGATGGTGGCGTTCTCGTCGGATTACCCGCACCACGAGGGCACCGACGACCCGATCCGGCGCTTCGAGGCCAGCATGACGGGGATCGACGACGACGCCCGCGACGCGTTCTACCACGGCAACGGCCAGCGGCTGCTCGCGCTGTAGGAACCGACAGGGTGCTCACGCTCACACCGCTGCACACTGACTTCGGCGTGGAGGTGCACGACGTCGACCTGCGCGAGGTGACGTCGACGCACCTGTACCCGGCGTTGCGGACGGCGTTCGAGGAGCACTCACTGCTGCTGTTCCGCAGCCAGGCACTCGACGACGCCGCGCACCTGCGGTTCGCGAGCCTGTTCGGCCCGATCGAGGACCGTGCGAACGGGGCGATGGGCGCCACACCGCGCCTCGACAACGTCAGCAACCTGCGCGACGACGGCACCGTGGCGCCACCGGACGACCTGCTCGCCCTCGACCTGATGGGCAACCAGTTGTGGCACACCGACAGCATCTTCCTGCCGGTGCCGGCGCTGGCCAACGTGCTCGCGGCACGTGTGCTGAGCAGCACCGGCGGCGAGACCCAGCTGTGCTCGACCCGGGCCGCCTGGCGCGATCTGCCCGAGGCCCTGCGGAAGCGGGTCGACGGTGCCGTGCTGTGGCACCGTCTCGCCCACTCGCGACGCGACCTGTCGCCCGTGCTGGTGGAACGCCACCGCGAACGCTTCCCCGACCAGGCATGGCGCTCGCTGTGGGTGAACCCGGTGAACGGTCGACCTGCGCTGTACCTCGCCTCGCACACGTTCGCCGTCGACGGCCTGCCCGACGACGAGGCCCAGCAGTTGATCGACGAGTTGATCGACGTCTGCACCCGGCCGGAGCGGGTGTACACCCACCATTGGCGAGTGGGCGACGTGCTCGTGTGGGACGAGCGGGCCACCCTCCATCGTGGCCGGCCGTGGCCCTACGACGAGGAGCGCACCCTGGCCAGCGTGTGCGTCTCGGCCGGCGAGGCCGATGGTGTGGCGAGCGTGCGTGTCGGCGAGGCCGGGTAGACCGCTACTGCCTGCCGCTACTGTCGACAGGCGATGGGCCATCGGCACTCCAAGGACGAGATGCTCGCAGCAGCGGCCGATGTGGCGCGCGCCGACGGCCTCGCCGGGCTGACCTTCGCCAAGGTGGCCGCGCGGCTCGGCACCAGCGACCGGATGGTCGTCTACTACTTCCCGACGAAGGCGACGCTCGAGGAGGAGGTGGCTCGCGCCCTCGGCGCCGAGTTGATGGCCGTGCTCGATCGAGCGTTCGGCAGCGATCGGCGCCCCGCCGACGACCTGTTCCGTGCTGCGTGGAAGGTGCTCGCCACGCCGAAGGTCGACCCCACCTTCCGGCTGTTCCTCGAACTGGTCGGCCAGGCCAGCTCGCGCCGTGCGCCCTACGACCGGCTGGCCGCGGAGATGCTGCGCGTGTGGTCGGAGTGGCTCGCCGAGCGGGTCGACGCGCCGAGCCGCGCCCAGCGCCTGTCGAGCGCGTTGGGGCTCATCGCCCGGCTCGACGGGTTGTTGCTGGTGCGGCTCACGCTGGGGTCGAAGGAGGCCCAGCGGGCGTTCGAGGCGATGGCCCGCGGCGCGTAGCCGGGCTGCGTCGGCCGTCGCGCAGCTCAGCCCTTCAGGACCGCAAGCAGCGCGGCAGCCACCTCGGCCGGCTTCTCCTCGTGGGAGAAGGTTCCGGCATCGTCGATGACCGCGAGCTTGGCGTCGGGGAAGCTGCCCACCATCTCCTCGGCCCGCTTCGCCGGGAAGAACACATCGTGGCGGCCCCACACCAACTGCACCGGTGCGGTGATCGCTCGGTGCACCTCGCCGAGCCGCTCGATGTAGGCCGTGTCGAAGCTGCGCAGCAGGGTGGCCTGCACCCGCTGCTGGTCGCGTGACGAGCCGAGCGGGCGCAGGAAGAACTCGTCGAACTCGCCGTCCATGAAGCTCCGGTCGTGGAAGGCCGCGCCGAACACGGCGCGCCGCCGCCAGATCCACCGCGACCTGGCCACCAGGCCGAGGGCGCGCCCGAGCCCGGGGGTGTACTTGGCGAGCAGGAATGATCGGAAGCGCAGACTGAGGCGCAGCTGTTCGGTGTCGATCAGCCCGACGGCGCGGACCCGGGGATCTCCGGCCACGGCGTGCCTGACGAACAGTCCACCGCTGTCGTGGCCCACCACGGCGAGCCGCTCGACACCCAGGTCGTCGATCACTCGCTGGATGGCGGTGACGTGGCTGCCGATGGTGAGCTTCGTCGCCGGGTCGAAGCGGCTGGCGCCGGCGCCGGGGAGGTCGATCACGTGGCAGGTGACGTGCGGCGTGAGGTGAGGGAGCAGCGAGCGGAACGTGGCCCCGCTGACGGGCCAACCGTGCACGAACAGCACATCGGGCCCGCTGCCGGCGCGACGGTAGGCGACGGCGCTGCCACCACCGACGTCGATCCAGCGTTCCGGTGGCTGGCGGAACAGGTCGGAGGCCTGCTGGGGGGTGAGTGCGCTCATCGGTGCTCCTCGGTCCGTTCGCGGGATGTTGTAGTGAACGCTACAACAACGCGACCGATAGCCCGACGTCAGGTTGCGCTGGTGACCATCCGCTCGAACACGAACTCGTGCTTCAGGAACGAGGTCTCGCGCTCGTGGCCGGGCACCGGGGCGATGAGCGGCGACATCTGGATCAGCCGCCAGCCATCGCGCAACGCGTCGACCCCGGTGGCGTACGGCGGGTCGTCGGGCACGCCCGGTCCGGCCCCGTCGGCGCCGTCGAAGAAGCTCCAGCCCAGCACCCGGCTGTCGAGCGACGAGCTCGCCAGCCACATCATCAACACCTGCTGCCGGTCGCTCATGACGGCGTGCTCACGACGACGCCAGCGCGGCGCGGCGCTCGGTTCGGGTGAGGTACCAGTCGACGTCGAAGCCGGTGTCGCCGGTGAGGTGGCGCCACAGCGTGGCGCGCTGCACGGTCTCGAGCCGGTTGACCGATGGCTCGTACCACGGCTCGCTGCGGCGCAGCTCGGCCGCCACGGTGCCCGGCTCCATGCGGGCGAACATGTGGTCGTCGGCTCGGTTGCGGGCCTCGAGGTCGCGCGTGTCCCACAGCCGCACCTGCGGCTCGGTGGGGTTGAGGCGCAGCTTGCCCATCACCCGGTCGCGGCTGCCGTGGTTGGGCGCACCGGCGTGCCACAGGCCCTGGTGGAAGATCACCACCGTGCCGGCTGCACCGCTGAAGTACTCCTCGCCGGCGAGGTGGTGGTAGCGGGCGACATCGTCCATGTTCACCCGCCGCAGGTGGCTGCCCGGCACGAACCGGGTGCCCCCCTCGCGAGGTGCGACGTCGTGGGGGAACCAGAACAGCTGGATGTCGAACGCGAGCCCCTCGTCGATGATCGCGTCGCAGTGCAGGCCCTGGGCGTTCAGGTCGCCGGCGACCTTGATGTGCACGAAATGGTGGTCGACCACCGGCGCCGAGCCCACCAGTGAGGCAATTGCGCCCGCGACTGCCGGCACGCGGACCATCCGCCCGAACGCCGAGTCAGGTGCATAGGCGTCGTGCAGCGGCGTGCCCGAGCGGGGCAGCTCGGGGCCGTCGTGGTCGGCGCTCTGGCCGCTGGCGACGCCGCGGAACTCGTCGAGCCACGACCGGTAGAGCGAGGGCAGCTCGTCGAGCGCTTGGCGGTTGATCTCGTCGGGCACGATGGCGTCGAGGCGCAAGAAGCCGCGGGCGACGAACGAGGCCATCTGGTCGGTGGTCAGCAGTGGCAGATCGCCCATTCGGCACATCCCCCTCGAGTGCGTGTGGTCGTCGTAGTCAACCACAGCGGCACCGGGGTTCAACCGCCTCTGCTGCCCCACGCGGTGACCAGCGTCGTCCCGACGACTCAGCCGACGCGGCTGGGCCACGCTGGCGACGCAGTTCACCCCGACGGCCGCCTGAGCAGAGCCGACCCGCCGCGCCTACTGTGCCCCGCGTGACTTCCGACGTCCGCTCCCACCTGGGCATCCGCTACGCGACCGCTGCCCGCTTCGAACCGCCGGTGATGGTGCCCTACCACCCCGGCCAGCACGCCGACGACACCGTCGGCGCGACCTGCCCACAGGTGCCCGGCATGCTCGAGCGGTTGCTCGGCATCGAGGCCTCGTCGATGGACGAGGACTGCCTGTTCCTGAACGTCTTCCGCCCGGCCGACGCCACGCCTGCATCGAAGTTGCCGGTGCTCGTGTGGATCCACGGCGGCGCCTACCTCAACGGATCTGGCTCGATCGCCTGGTACGAAGGCAGCCGTCTCGCGGCTCGCGGTCAGGTGGTGGTGGCGATCAACTACCGGCTCGGCGCGCTCGGCTACCTCGGCGGTGGCAACTGGGGCACCCTCGACCAGATCTGTGCGCTCGAATGGGTGCGCGACCACATCGTCGCCTTCGGCGGCGACGCCGGCAACGTGACGATCTTCGGCGAGTCCGCCGGTGGCTCGGCCGTGCTCTCGCTGCTGGCCGCGCCGGGCGCCGAGGGCCTGTTCCACCGGGTGTGGTCGATGAGCCCGTCGATCAACCAGCTGCGCACCCTCGAACGGGCCGAGGAGTGGGCGCAGGCGTTCTTCGAGGCAGCGGGCGTGGACGGCCTCGACGAGGCGCGTGCGCTGTCGGTCGAGCAGATCCTGGCGGCGCAGACCCAGGTGATGGCGATGCCCAACACCGGCTACGACATGTTCAGCCCGGCGGCCGGGGGAGCAGGACTCGGCGACGACATCCTCGGTGCCGCAGCGGCGAGCCCGGTGCCGGTGTGCCTCGGCACCAACCGCGACGAGAGCCTGCTGTTCCTGGCCTTCGACCCTGCGCTGGCCGGTGCCGGCGAGGACCGCTGGGTCGACTACCTCGAGCGGCAGTTCGGCGAGGTCGCGCCGGCAGCGCGCGCCGCATACGAAGCTGCTCGGCCCGGCGCCCCGACCGTGGCGCTCATCGCTGCAGTGCAGACCGATGCCACGTTCCGCAGGCCCGCCCAGCGCCTGGCCGAGGCGCGCTCGCGTGCCGGCACGCCCACCTGGATGTACTGGTTCACCTGGGCCTCGCCGGCGCTCGGCGGCATCCTCGGCTCGGCCCATGCCCTCGACATCCCGTTCGCGTTCGACAACGTGCACGCCTCCGGCGCGGAGATGATGCTCGGCGACGGGCCCGAGCTGGCCTGCCTGGCCGCCCGCTTCGCCGACGAGATTGCCGCCTTCGCGGCCGGCGGTGCAGCCTCGTGGCAGGCGTTCGACACCGAGCAGCGGGCCACGATGCGCTTCGACGCCACGTTCGAGATGCTCCACGACCCCGAGCCCGAACTGCGGGCGCTGCACCACTGACGGCGCACCTCGCCGGGGCTACTGTCCCACCCGTGCCTGCCTACATCGTCTACCAAGCCGACGTCCACGACCCCGAGCAGTACGCGAAGTACATCGCCGAGGCCGGCCCCGCCGTGCGGGCCGCCGGCGGCACCTACCTGGTGCGCGGTGGCGAGGTCGAGGTGCTCGAGGGCGAGCCGCCGTCCGGCCGCACCGTGCTGATCGAGTTCCCCACCATGGAGCAGGCGGTCACGTTCTTCCGCGGGCCCGTGTACTCGCGCATCCGCGAGCTGCGAGTGCCGGCGGCGAATGCCCGATCGTTCGTGGTGAACGGGGTCGAGCTCTGACGTCGCCCGCAGGCGACGTGGGCGGGCGCAGCAGTTCGTCCGCTCGGCGTCGTCTGGGTCGGCGCGGCCCGGAGGTGACCCGGCTGGGCCTCGGGTGCGCGCCGCTCGGCAACCTCTTCCAGGCCGTCGCCGACGACGACGCGGTGGCGACCGTCGACGCGGCGTGGGACGCCGGGTGGAGGCTGTTCGACACGGCGCCGCTCTACGGCCACGGGCTGTCCGAGCGGCGCCTCGGTGCAGCGCTCGCCGGCCGGCCGCGCGACGAGTACGTGCTCAGCACCAAGGTCGGTCGGTTGCTGCGCCCACCGGCTGCCGGTTCGACGGTCGAGACGATCTTCGTCGACGCGCCCGACCTCGACCCCGTGTTCGCCTACTCGCGCGACGCCGTGCTGCGTTCGATCGACGAGAGCCTCGAACGTCTGGGTGTCGACCGGATCGACGTGGTGCACGTCCACGACCCCGACGACCACGAGCAAGCCGCGCTCGACGGGGCCTTCCCGGCGCTGATCGAGCTCCGCGAGCAGGGTGTCGTCGGTGCCATCGGCTGCGGCATGAACCAGTGGCAGATGCTCGATCGGTTCGTCGACCGGGTCGACCTCGACTGCGTGCTGCTCGCCGGCAGGTACACCCTGCTCGACCCGAGTGGCGGCGACGAGCTGCTGCCGCACTGCCTCGACCGTGGTGTGGGAGTGGTGATCGGCGGGGTGTTCAACAGCGGCCTGCTCGCCGCCCCCGACGAGCGGGCGACCTACGACTACGCCTCGGCACCCATCCACCTGGTCGCGCAGGCCCGGGCGATGGCGCAGGTGTGCACGGCGCACGGCGTGTCGCTCACCGCCGCGGCGCTGCAGTTCGCGCTGGCCCATCCGGCCGTCACGTCGGTGCTCGTCGGCGCCCGCAGCGCAGCAGAGGTGCGCTCGGATGCGACTGCTGCTGCAGAAGCGCTCCCCGACGACCTCTGGGCCGAACTGGCCGACGCTCGTCGCGGCGCGGCCTAGGGCCGGCCGCTCGCGGTCGGGGGCGTCACTCGCCCGGCGTCACCGACGCCGAGATCCGCGCGTTCCCGGTGCTCTCGTAGAACTCGATCACGATCGTGTGGTTGCCGGCGGTGAGGGTCCGGGTGATGACGTTCGTCGTGTACTCGCGGTTGGTCCACCAGGCGCTGTTCGAGACGAGGGTGCCGTTGATGTAGAGGCGGAAGCCGTCGCCCGACCCGATCACGAAGTCCCACGGCCCGGCGCCGAAGTACATCGTCCGTGTCCACCGAGCCGAGAAGTTGTCGCTGTTGACGAGCGGGTCCGGTGAGGCGGTGCCCCAGTCGAAGTTGGGGTACGACGAGGTCTCGTTGCGGCAGCGGCGGATGGTGTTGAAGTTGGTGCCGTTGAAGTACTCGGCCTTCCATCCGGTGATCGTGGGGCACGTCGACGGTGGAATCGTGGTGGTGGTCGTCGTGGTGGAGGTGCTCGTCGTGGTGGTCGGCGGTGGGGAGGGTGCCACCGAGTACGAGATGCGACCTGGCCCACCGCTCTCGAAGTACTCGATCCGGATGGTGTGCATGCCGGCGGTGAGGGTGCGGGTCAACGGGTCGATCGTGTAGCCGCGGCCCCACCAGCTGTTGAGCACGAGCACGTTGTCGATGTAGAGCCGCACGCCGTCGTCGGAGCCGATCTCGAAGTCGTACGAGCCGGCGTCGAAGTAGCGGGTGTTGGTCCAGCGAGCACTCCAGCCGTCGGCTGGTGTCCACGTCGAGCCGGACCCGGAACCGAAGTCGCGGTTCGGTCCCGTGGTCTCGTTGCGGCACTCGCGCAGGATGTCGAGGTTGTTGCCCTGGAAGTACTCGGCCTTCCAGTCGGGCGTGGCCGGGCACGTGACCGGCGGAGTGCCCCGCAACCAGTCGAGGCTGACGAGGGCAATGTCGTACCCCTCGCGGAACTCGAAGCGCACGCTGTAGTTGGTCGCTGTCGGGAAGGTGTGGTTGATGCGGACAAAGCCCGTGGGCGCCGCCGTCCAGTGCGTCGGGTTCGAGATGAGCACGTTGTTGATGTAGAGCCGGTAGCCGTTGTTGGCCTGCACCGTGAACTCGTACGGGCCCGCGTTGAAGGGGATCGCTGCTGCGCTCCAGCGGGCGCTCCAGTTGTCGGCCGGCATGATCGCATCGACCGAGCTGTAACCCCAGTTGTAGTTGGGTGGGTCGAGCTCGGTGCGGCAGACACGCCGCTCGTTGAAGTTCTCGCCTGCGAAGTACTCCGCCCTGAACTGGTGGTTGGCGGGCACCGGACAACTCGGGGTCGACCAGGCGCCCAGCGACAGACTGACCTGCGCACCGCCGCTCGCGTCGCGGTGCTCGAGGACCACGAGCTTCCGCCCTGCGGTCATGTCGAGCAGGAACGATTGCGAGCCGTACGCGCCGTTGGTCCACAGGTTCGTGCTGCTCACCTGCACACCGTCGATGAGGAGGCGGACAGCGTCGTCGCCGCTGATGTCGAACCGCCACTTCCCTGCGGTGAAGTCGACCTGACGCGACCAGCGGGCACTCCAACCGTCGGCTGGCACCCGCAGAGCATCGGGAGACCCGTTGCCCCAGTTGTAGTCCGGTGTGGTGGCCTCGGCACGGCAGAGGCGCCGCTCGTCGAAGGCGGTGCCGCTGAAGTACTCGGCCTGCCAACTGGTGGAGGTCACCCCGGGGCACGTCGACAACGTCGGTTCGATCGTGACGCCGATCGAGGCATTGCCGGAGGTCTCGTAGTACTCGACCACCACCTCGCGTTGCCCGGCGGTCATCGTCCGCTGCACGCGTCGCTGCGCAGTCCCACTGGTCCAAGACGCCGCGCTCGTGATCTGCTCGCCGTCGATGAAGATGCGCACGCCCTGGTCGCCCGCCACCCAGAAGTCCCAGGTGCCGGAAGTGAACGTCATCGTGCGCGTCCAGCGCGCGCTGAAGTTGTCGCTCGGGACCCCTGTGCCGGGTGAACCGCGACCCCAGTTGTAGTTGATGCCGGCTGCCACTTCGTCGCGACACAGCCGGCGCGAGCTGAAGGTGGTGGTGCCGAAGTACTCGGCCTTCCAGCCGAGGTAGCTCGCCGGGCATGGCGCGATCGTCGTGGTCGTCGGCGGGATGGTGGTGGTCGTGGTCGTGGTGGTGGTGGTCGTCGTGCTCGTCGTGGTGGTGGTGCTCGTCGACGTCGTGGGGGGTGGGCTGAGCGCGAGGGTGAAGTCCATCCGCGCCGAGCTGACGAGCTCGAAGTACTCGATCGTCACCGTGTGCTGGCCCGGGGGCATCTGCCGGCGGATGAGGTTCTGCTCGTAGCTGCGCGACACCCACACCGAGGCGACGAGCACCCCGTCGATGAACAGGCGGAACCCGTCGTCGGAGCCGATCGTGAAGTCGTACGACGCGTCCTGGAAATTGATGACCTTGGTCCAGCGGGCGCTGAAGTAGTCGTTGGGGACCGAGCTGTGCGGTGAGCTGCTGCCCCAGTTGCCTCCCGGGGTCACTTCGTCACGGCAGAGGGCGAGCCGGGCGGGGTCGAGACCCGTGCCGCCGTAGTACTCCGCGCGCCAGTTCGTCGTTGCCGGGCACGAGGCGGGCGGGGGTGTGGTCGTTGCGGGCGGGGGGGTCGTACCCGAGGGGCCGTCGATGGCTGCGGGTCGCGGCACGACCTCCCAGTGGTTGATGCCGTAGTCGCCGTTGTCCTTCACCTGCACGATCGCCGTGCTCGCCATGGCGGGCAGCCCTGCGCTGGTGACGCTGTCGATCTTGAACGTGTGCATCACCACCGGGTTGGTGATGCCCACCTGGAACATGCCGGGCAGCACGCTGCCGAGCTGGGCATCGGCCGCCACCACGCCACTGGTCAGCAGCACGGACTTGTTCGACGCCTCGCCCGGCTTGATGGCCATGCTCACCATGCCCTGGGGGACGTAGACGTAGCCCGGGATCTTCACCTTCGACGGGCCCGTCGAACCGAGGGCGATGTCGAGCACGAAGCCGAGCGTCCGCAGTGGCTGGTAGCCGTGGTCCGACGCCAGCGTCGTGGTGTTGCTCGCGGCAACGCGCGAGGCGGGCACGGACAGGATGCCGGTGACGTAATCGGTGGTGGCCGCTGGTCCGGTGCCGTCAGGGTCGGTCCCGTTCACCGACATCACCGACACGCCCGCCGAGCTCGACGTCATCGTGTCGAGCGGATCGACGTAGCGCTTGTTGAACACCAGCGTGGGGCCGCTGCCGGTGCCGGTGGCCGTCACCGACAGGCGGGCATCCCGGCCGAGCACGAAGGTCGCGCCGAGGCCGTTGATCCCGTGCACGGTCGGGGCGTCCGTGGCGTAGAACGCTGCTTCCTGATCGCTGGTGCAGCCCTGGTCGGTGCCGTCCCCGACCACCACGTTGACGGCACCGGTCACCGTGATCGGCTGTTCGAAGTAATAGATGCCCGACGTGAAGAAGACGTCGATGTCGCCGCTGAGGTCGACGGCATCCGGGTAGGTGCCGGGGAAGTACACGCGGCACGGACGACCCGATGTGTAGCCGGGTGGCATCAGATGCCCGTCGGAGGGACGGGCCGCGACGAGGCGGGTCGGCAACGGTGGTGCCCAGATGCGCCCACCCGCCTGGGTCGGCGAGGTGTGGTTCCACCAGCCCTCGGGCGGCGAGGCTCCCGACTGGGGATAGGCCGAACCGGTGAGCCAATCGCCACTCGGAGGAATCGAGCCGGTGACGAGCGTGCCGATCGAGTACGGGATGGAGTCGCTCGCGAACTGTCGTGTCGACGACAGCCGGTAGCAGGTCGTCGTCACCGCAGAGGGCAGGCCCTCGGTGGCGACGCGCACGCCGGTCGCCGCGTTCGCCGCGCCGCAGGCCTGGTACAGCGCCTCGGTGTCGGCGAGGGCAAGGCGCGTCGCGCCGCGAACTGCTTCGGTGCGGCGGGCCTTTTCGCGCGCGACCGAGCCCTGCTTGGCCGTGGCGATGCCGACGTCGAGCAGTGGCAGGGTGAGGATCGAGACGAACATGGTGAGCACCAGCACCAGGATCAGGGCAGCGCCGTCATCTCGCCTCACCGGCCGTCGTGCGGCCGCTCGTCGACGCCGCGTCTCAGTCATTGCTCTTCACCGTGGAGGCCGAGCGCGAGACGGTCGTCGATCCAGCGGCACCGACGATGGTGATGGAGATCGACTGGACGAGACCGACGGTGACGACGCCGTTCTGGCAGGCCCCGTTCGCCCACTGACCTGGGTTGGCCAGGTTCGCGGACGGGATGTAACGGCGGTAGGTCACGGTCGCGGCGTTCGTCGGCAGGCCGTGGGCCTGCACTGCGGCGGTCACGTGCGACGAGTAGTTGCACGCCATCGGGGCACGGTTGATCCGGTCGAACGCGTCCTGCATCGCACGCTCGATAGTGGCGGTCGTACGTGCCCGCGCGGATGTCTGCGTCGAGGCGAACATTGCGCCGAACATCGCCGTCGCTGCGATGCCGAGGATGGCGACAGCCACGGTGATCTCGACGAAGCTCAGCCCGGAGTCGCGCGTCGACCCAGCCCGACGGGGCTGGGTCTCGGCGGTGTTCGCCCGTCGGCTGCGCCGGCTGATGTGGTGTCGGGTCATCCGGCCACCACGGTGAGGGTGCACGAGACGGCTTCGTTGGCGGCGACCTGCACACGGATACCGGTCCAGCCGCCATCGACCGGGAAGGTCGTCGCCGTGCGCGCGGACGGCCCGGCTCGACACGACCAACTCGATGGCCGCAGCCCATCGAGCAGCGACGTGACGGTCGGTGCGAGGTCGACGACCACCGCTGCGCCCGTGGTGACCGGGAAGTCGAAGGTGACCCGCGTGTTCACCTGGTCGGTGGTCAGGATCCTGCCCGTTGCAGGCAGCGGCGCGCCCTGGGGTGTGGCGACGGCGGTGTTCTGGTACGACACCGCAGTCGCCAGCGGAGCGCCCTGGTAGCTGGTCTGCACGGTGACGGTGCCGCCGCAGGCCGCCAGGGCCACGGCACGCAGGGCGGCGACGAACTGGTCGAAGGTCGGCAGCAGGTAGAGGTTGGCCTGGTCGGCATTGCGGTAGGCGCCGGTCGCCGGGTCGATCTCGGCCACCACCACCGGTGCATCGGCCTCGATGATCCGGCTGAGCACCGTCTTGGCCGGTGTGGGCGTCTGGGTGATCGTCGAACCGTTGATGTCGACCCATTCGACCATGTCGGACACGATCGCCGGGCCGACGCCCACCCCGAGGAAGCGGGTGCCTGCCGAGAAGCTCGAGACCAGCTGGCGAGCCCGCAGGTAGCCGACGTGGTAGTACTTCGACGGGTTGTTGATCGAGCTCCACTCGCGGGTCGGATACGTGTCCGGGGTCCAGCGGGGTGCTGGGGCCGTCGCGGCGGTGCTCGAGGCCTCGAATCGGCTCCAGGTCGGCACACCGTCGGTGAAGAACAGCACCGTGCCCGGCTGCTGGGCCTGCAGCGTGCCCGAGGATGTGTAGAACATCCGGTACAGGCCGTCCTCCCAGTTCGTGCCACCGCCCGGTGTCAGCGTGCCGATGCCGGTCTTCAGGGCGGCGGCCTGGCCCGGGTCCGACAGATCGAAGTACTGAGACCAGTTGCCCGTGGCCACCGCGCCGGACATGGTGTTGAACTGGATGATCTGCATCTTGATCGGCGTGCCCGTGAGCGCGTCGACCATCGCGTTGAGCCCGTCGCGGACTTGGCCCATCGCCGCTGCGCCGATCGAGGACGAGGTGTCGACGACGACGCCGAAGGTGCCGCCGCAGCGCGACTTGGCCTGGCCGAACAAAGGCGACGGGGTGAATGTGTCGTTCGCGACGACGATCCGTTTCTCGAAGCTGCCTGCGGTGTAGGCGAGCCGATCGGCGGCCGCGCCTGTTGCGTTGTCGTCGCCGCCGCCGTCGACCGAGATGACCACGCGTCGCGAGCCCTTGGTGTTGTCCGACGAGCCGTCGGCAACGTCCGGTGGATCGCTCAACTCGACCACCCAGCTGGGCACGGTCACCCCGGCCTGGAACACGACACCAGCAGGAGGTGGCGGGGCATCGCGGACGATGGTCTGGGTCGTGCAGGCGGGTGTGCCGCCCCCGGTGGTGGTGCACTCCACGCGCACGATGTCGTACTTCCCGGCGCGCTGCACGTACCGGTACGAGACCTGGCGGACCACCTCGACGACGATGCCGTTGGTGTTGGTGAGGGTCTGCCATTTCAGCGCCAACGCGTTCGAGCCGCCGGTCTCGGCGCCGGCCGGGCACGGTTGGGTGCACGGCAACGCGCCGGGGCTGGTGTCCGACGACTCGGCCGAGATCAGGTCGGGTGTCAGCCACAGCGACAGGCTCTGGTCGGTGATGGCGTTGTCGAGCCGCCCGCTGTCGTTGGTGTGCTGCTTGAGCACGAGGAAGATGCCCTGGGCGATGCTGGCGACGATCAGGCCGGTGAGAACGATCGTGGCGAGCAACTCGGGGAGCGTGAACCCCTGGTCGCGGCCGTTCCGGGGTCGTCGCGGTGCCGATGCGCGGGCGCGACGGAGCGATGAGTCGTCTCGACGCGGGAGCGCTCGGTCTCGCACGGAACTGACTGTCCGGAGTCAAGTCGGTCACGCAGCGTGCATGCAGGTACATCAGCCGATCTTGATCTGCAGGACCTCATCCCACTCATGGCGTTTGACCGACCACCTGGAGTGGTCAACTCCAGGTTGAGCTGTCGTCACCTGCTACGAATCCGGGGCATGGATGTCATCGACGCTGTCATCGCCCGCCGTTCCGTACGCCAGTTCACGCCGCAGGCCGTGCCCGACGAGGTGCTGCGTGGCCTCGTCGAGGACGCCGCCCGGGCGCCGAGCGGCGGCAACCTCCAGCCGTGGCGCATCTATGTCGTGAACGGTGAGTCGATGGGTCGGTTGCGTGCGCACCTGGCCACCCAGGCGCCGATCGACCAGCCCGAGTACGACATCTACCCGGCGTCGCTCGGCGAGCCGTACCGCACCAACCGGTTCACGGTCGGCGAGCAGATGTACGCGACGCTCGGCATCGCCCGCGACGACAAAGACGGCCGCCGCCGGCAGTTCGCCCACAACAACGACTTCTTCGGCGCCCCCGCGGCGCTGTTCTGCTACGTCGACCGCCAGATGGGCCTCCCCCAGTGGAGCGACCTCGGGATGTACCTGCAGACGTTCATGCTGCTCGCCGTCGAGCGCGGCCTGGCCACCTGCGCGCAGGAGTACTGGAGTGTTCGTCACGCCGCGGTCACCTCGTTCACGGGCGCACCGGCCGACGAGATGCTGTTCTGCGGGATGTCGATCGGCTACGCGGACACCTCGGCGCCGATCAACTCCCTGCGCTCGGAACGGATGCCGCTCGAGCAGTACGCGACCTTCCTGTAGCGCCTGCTCGCTAGGGTCGGGCCTCGTGCGTGCCGTCGTCCCGAGGGAAGGTTCCGTCGCCGTCGTCGA
This sequence comes from Ilumatobacteraceae bacterium, assembly GCA_040398525.1. Classification (GTDB taxonomy): domain Bacteria; phylum Actinomycetota; class Acidimicrobiia; order Acidimicrobiales; family Ilumatobacteraceae; genus VFMC01. The sequence goes on from JBBATY010000013.1 coordinate 70,626, forward strand.
GGTGGACACCCCACCCGAGGGCCCACAGCGACTCCGCGTCGCCGAGGTCGGCATCTGCGGCAGCGACCACCACATGGTGGCCGCCGGGATGACGGGCTTCGCGCTCGGGCACGAGTTCGGCGGGTACCTGCCCGATGGCCGGCTCGTGGCCGTGCGGCCGACGGGCGAGTGCGGCACCTGCGTGCCGTGCACCACCGGTGTGCAGAACGGCTGCCGACTGAGCTGGAGCACCGCATACGGGGTGGCGGTCGACGGCGGCCTGGCCGACTACCTGGTGGTCGACCCGCAGCGCGTCTACCCGATGGCCGAAGGCGCTCGACCCGTCGACGCTGCGCTGGTCGAGCCGCTCGCCATCGCCGTGCACGGGGTGCGCCGCGGCCGCCCCGAGCCGGCGAGCAGAGCGCTCGTCGTCGGTGCCGGGTCGATCGGCCTGCTCGCCGCGGTCGCGCTGCGGTCGTGGGGCATCGAGGTCGACATCGTGGCCCGCCACGCCCACCAGGCGCAGGCCGCAGAGGCGTTCGGGGCGCATGTCGTCGATCGGCCGAACCCCTGGGCCTATCCGGTCACGTTCGACGCCGTGTGCACCCAGCAGACCTTCGACGCCTGCCTGGCGGCAACGATGCCCGGCGGCCGGCTGGTCGAGTTCGGCATGTTCTGGTCGCCCGTGCAGATGGCCAACGCGCTGCTGTTCAAGGAGGTGTCGGTCGTCCCCGCAATGGGCTACTCGCACGCCGACGACCACGACGACGTCCGGGAAGCCGCCGATCTGTTGGCCGCCGACCACTCGATCGCCGACACGCTGGTCACGCACACGTTCCCGTTGACCGACGCGGTCGAGGCCTTCCGCGTGTCGCAGGACCGTGCCAGCGGCGCGATCAAGGTGCATCTGGTCCCCTGAGGGGGAGCTGCGGCCGCGACCTGCCGAGGTTGCGTGACCCCTAGGGTGCTCGGGCGGACAGTCCAACGTGCTGCGGCAACACACGACGGAAGGAGGCGGCATGGCTCGAGGCTTCGCACGGGCGCTCACGGGGCTCGCGCTGCTCTGCGCGTCGTTCGCGTGGGCCGGGTGGATCTACCTGCACACCATCGGCGACCCTCACCGCCTCGAGCGGGTGGCCTCGGCCGTGGTCGACGACCCCGGGGCGCGCGCCGAGATCGCTGCGTCGTTCACCGGCCAACTGGTCGAGTCCCTCGGCATCGATCCCCAGCTCGAGCCGGTCGTCGAGTCGGCGGTCGTCGGTGCGCTGTCGGACCCGCGGGTGACCGACGACGTCATCGCCGCGATCGGTGCCTCGCACGCCAACGCCCTCGGTGTCGACGACGACCGCCCGACCACCATCGACACGGCCGCGTTCATGGTGGCCGTGCGCGACCAGCTTGTACAGATCTCGCCGGAGGCTGCCGACCTGGTGCCAGTCGAGGGGGTCGGCGAGCTGGCTCTGCCCCGCTTCCAGCCCCCCGGTGTGGGCACGTTGCGCCGCATCGCCGAGCCGGTGGTGAACACCCTCGCCCTGGTTGCTGTCGGACTGCTCGGGTTGAGCCTCGTGCTCGGTGACCGTCGCTCCACCTTGCGCCGCTATGGCGTCTGGGCACTGTGCAGCGGCCTCGGTTGGCTGCTCGTGCCGCTGCTCGTGAACGCCGCAGCCCGCACCTGGGCCGATGGCGTCGACGCCATCGTGGCCGCTGCCCTCACCGAGTCGCGTCGCACGGTGCTGCCGGTGGCCATGGCCATCGCCGCGAGCGGTGCCGTGGCGTTGATCGTGTCGTTGCTGCCGGCACTCGGCAGCTCGTCGACCGCGAGCCCTGCTGCGGCAGGCACCGCCGGCCAGGGCCGTCGCGTGCAGCCGGTCGTGCCGGTGCGCAGCACGGCCGCGCCCCGCCCCGCGGCTCCGGTCACCGCCGCTCAGCCCACGGTGCGAGTCGACACGTTCGTCCGTTCCGCACCGGTCGAAGCGCCGCCTGCGCCACCTGTTGCGGCTCCGGTCACCGTGCCGCCCACTGCGAACGTCGACCCCTGGGCCGCCTACTTCGGCGACCCGGC